>NZ_JBNPVW010000004.1:0-689449 GCF_050434125.1 Nocardia sp. GP40
GGGGCCGAGTTCATATGTACGTCAGGGACTTTCGTCTCTTGTGCGCGAGCGGGCGAGAACTCATCACCGAGCAGTCTCGTCGTGGGAATCATCCATCAAGGTGATCACCTTGTCCGAGAAGAAGAAGGACAGCAGCCCGATCGCCGACCGTCATCGCTTACGTGCCGATTGCTGGCGAATTGGCCCCGATCCGATCAGGGAACACCCCCGTACAGCATGGGTTGCTGCGTTCCCGCAGGTCAACTAGTATTATCTAAATAGTATCCGATCGGCATCAGCGCGACCTGGTACACCTACCTCGAACAGGGCCGCGACATTGGGGTATCCGATCAGGTGCTCACGGCGCTGGCGGGGGCGCTGCGCTTGAACGATCAGGAATCGAATCATCTCTTCCGTCTCGCGGGCCGGGTCGGCGCGGCCGATATCGATGCGGGCGAACGACTTCCGGCCGAGGCGGCGGCCGTACCCGGCCTGTTGCAGCCGCATCCCGCCTACATCATCGACGCCACCTACGAGGTGCTCGCCCACAACGAGGCGGCCGAGGAGCTGTTTCCGAATCTCGTGTCCCGGCAGGAAGATCCGGTCAATTTCGTGCGCTGGGTCTTTCTGGAGCCGGAGGCCCGTCGCGTACTCGTCGACTGGGAATCCGAGGCGCGAGGACTACTGGCGCGACTGCGTGCCGTCGCCGCGCGGCACGCCTCCGACCCGCGGTTCGACCGGCTCATCGACGACCTGAACGCTGGCAGTCCGGAGATGCGCGCCTGGTGGCCCCGCTACGACGTGCAGTCCCGCCAAGGCGGGCGAAAGCGCCTGCGGCGCAGGAGCGGCGAGGTGGTCGAGTACGCGTACACGGCCTTCCACCTCGCCGAACATCCGGACCACACCCTGGTCATCTACTCGGCAACGCGGTAGGAAGGCCGCGACGGCGGATCATGAGCTCGGCCACGGCCAGAATGGGTTCAGCGACCGGGCAGGTCCGGGCATCGGAGCTACGCCCGTCGTCCCGGACGGCCTGGTCGTATGCCCGAGTGGTGAGGGAACCGCCTGCCAAGTGGTGTACACCGGTTCGAATCCTGTTGCGGCCTCAGGGAAATCCCGCCGCTGGAGTCACCGCTTTACCGCACGGGAAATGTTACCCCGGTGAGCTCCTCGGAGATGGCCCACAGGCGCTGCTGGGTGGCCTGGTTGTGGGAGTCGGGGCTGGAGGTGACCAGCTTCGGGTAGCCGCGGATCTCGCCGCGGTTGCCGGGGCCGTAGTACTGGCCGCCGGTGACGGCCGGATCGGTGGCGGCGCGCAGGCTGGGCAGGGCTCCCATCTCGGCCTTCTGGGTGAGCAGCGGCGCGAGCCAGGTAATGGGCACCCGCAGCGCGGCGGGCGTGTTGCGGATGAGTTCGGTGTTGGACACGCCGGGATGGGCGGCCACCGCGATCGTGGTGCTGTGCGGGGCGAGCCGGCGCTGTAGTTCGTAGGTGAACATCAGGTTGGCGAGTTTGGACTGGCCGTAGGCGGCGGCGCGGCCGTACGAGCGCTCCCACTGCAGGTCGTCGAAGTGGATGGCGGCCCGGATGCGGTGGCCGGTGCTGCTGACCGTCACGACGCGGGAGCCGGGAACGGGCAGGAGCCGGTCCAGCAGCAGGCCGGTCAGGGCGAAGTGGCCGAGATGGTTGGTGCCGAACTGCAGCTCGAAGCCGTCGGCCGTGGTCTGCTTCGGGGTGTACATCACGCCGGCGTTGTTGATGAGGAGGTCGATGCGCGGGTGGGCGGCGCGCAGGTCGGCCGCCGCGGACCGGATCGAGTCCAGGGAGGTCAGGTCGAGGGCCTGGACGGTGACGTCGCCGGTGATGCGGGCGGCTGCCTGCTTGCCCTTCTCGATGTTGCGGACGGCCAGGACCACCGCCGCCCCGCGTGCGGCGAGCATCCGGGCGGTCTCGAAACCTAGCCCGGTGTTGGCGCCGGTCACGATCGCCACCCGGCCGTGCTGGTCGGGGATGTGTTGCTCGGTCCAGTTGCTGCTCATGACGTACTCCTCATTAAGAACCATCGGTCTTTTATGAGAACCAACATAAAAGACCGCCGGTCTTCTGTCAAGGGACCGGTGGTCTTTAAGCTAAAGTGAGGGCGTGACATTTCAGCGGGCGCGCAGCGAGGAGCAGCGGGAGATCCGCCGCCGGGCGATCCTGGACACGGCGGCGGCGATGCTCGACGAGATGCCCGTGGCCGAGGTGAGCCTCAACGATCTCAGCCGGCGGGTGGGCCTGGCCAAGTCGAACGTCCTGCGGTATTTCGAGTCGCGCGAGGCGGTGCTGCTCGAACTGCTGGACGTCTTCCTGGGGAGCTGGCTCGCCGATCTGGCGGACGAGCTGGCCGCGGGCGTCGAGGCGCAGGCGGCGCCGGAAGTGCGGGCGGGTCAGCTGGCCGAGATCCTCAGCCGGTCGCTGGCGGAGCGGGTGGTGCTCTGCGACCTCTTGGGCGGGCAGGGTGGCGTCCTCGAGCGCAACGTCTCGGTCGAGGTGGTCAAGCGGCACAAGCGTTCCTCCCTCACGAGGCTCGCGGTCATGGCCGATCTCGTGCGCCGTCACCTGCCTGAGCTCGGCGACGGCGCGCAGCTGTTCTGCCTGATGAGCCTGGTCTCGGCGGGTGCCCTGTCGGCGTACGTCCCGCCGCCGCCCAGCCTCCTCGCTGCCTACGCGGACGAGCCCGCCCTCGGCGTGTTCCACCTGGAGCTGCGCGATGCCCTGCGGTACTCCTTCACCGCGGCGCTCCTGGGCGTGCTGCCGCGCGCCTGAACCTTTCCGTTTGCTGTGAGGGAAACGGCCCTGCGTATGACGCAGCTGGTACACCCTGGTCATCTACTCGGCAACGCGGCAGGAAGGCCGCGACGGCGGATCATGAGCTCGGCCACGGCCAGATTCGGCAGCCGGCACAGGAACGGCAGCGGCGCATAGGCATTCGCGGTGATCGCCGACATGCCGGTGCCCGCGTGAACGAACGGCAGTTGTACGAGGATGAGCGCGCCGAATTCCAGGCGCAGGGTGACCGCGGCGTAGGTGAGGGCGAAGCAGCGGATCATCCACGCCTGATGAGCGGCGATGTCGCGCTCGCGGACGGCGCGGTAGGCTCGCCATCCGGTCCAGAGCCAGAGCGTGGCGAGCATGGCGAATCCGAAGAAGTCCAGCAGGCCAACGGGATTGAAGGGTGCCATGACCAGGGCCGCGATGCCGCCGAGCAGGACGCAGAGCAGGTAGGCGCGGCCGATCGTGCGATTAACGGTGATGTGCCGCAGTCGAATTCGCCGCGCGAACTGCCAGGGCCCCAGGGCCAGTGCCAAACCGGCGAAGACGATGTGGAAGTAGAACGCCACCTGGATCGGCCAGGGTCGGACGGCGTAGGTCTTGGCAAGTCCGACATGGGACTGCTCGTCACCGCCGTCGCCTCTGCTCAGCGCGCGAAGGTGCTGTCCGCCAACGCCTCCGCCGAGCTGATGGCCCGATCGATCTGGGCCGCGCTGCACGGCATCGCCGAACTCATGCTGCGCCAACCGAACAAGCGATTCGGATTGGACGCGCCGCCGGAGGAGCTGGCGGTCACCACCCTGACGACCCTGCTCGGGCTCTAGGCCCGCGGCCGCCGCTCACAGTGTCGGCAGCACACCGCCGTCGATGACCTGCACCGTGCCGGTGATATAGCGGGCACGATCGGAGGCGAGGAAGACGACGAGTTCGGCCACGTCCTCGGCCGCGCCCGGGCGGCCGGCGGGAATCCTGAAGGTTTCGGCGAATTCCCTTCGCGCGGTGGCCAAGCCTTTGCTGTCGCGAGAAATCATGCCCGGCAGCACCTCCCGGTCCAGGCGCACGCTCCGACGGCCACGAACACCTGCGCCCCGACTTCGACGTCCCCTGCGGACAATCCACCCTCAGCCATCACATGAAAACCCTCCGCGAGGCCGGCGTGGTGTTCAGTCGCCCGGAAGGCACCCGCTGTTTCGTCTCCCTGCGAACCGAACTCGACCAGCGCTACCCGGGCCTGATCGCCGGCGTCCTCGCCGCCGCCGACCGCGACTGCTGACCAGCGCGGTCACGCCGCTCGGCGACGCCGTGCCCACGATGAGCCCGGCCGTATCCCCGGCCGCCACTCAATTCGTCGCGCCCGATGTGGTCATGGCCGCCAAGGTGAGGATGGTTCGGCGCCTGGTCACCAAACGCTGTCCGATCAGCGCCGCCCTGTTCAGGCGGCCGACGGCGATGCTCGGCGGCGGGTTGCGCCGGTCCAGTGTCCGCAGGGCGGTGTCCACGACCTCGCGCGGGGATCGCGGCCGGGTGCCGCCCGCGGCGTCGGCCGTGCCGATGACGTCGAAGAATTCGGTATCCGTCGCGCCGGGTGACAGTGCCAGCACGCGGAGCCCGGTGCCGAGCGACTTCTGCCAGAGGGCTTCGGTGAAGGAGAGAACGAAGGCTTTCGCCGCACCGTAGACGGCCATATTGGGTGTCGCCTGGTAGGCGGCCATGCTCGCCACATTGATCAGGACGCCGCGGCCCGCCGCGCGCAGGTCGCCGATGAAGGCGCGGGTCAGGTCGACCACCGCGCCGATATCGACGCCGAGTTCGGCGGTCAGTCGCTGCGGGTCCTCGGTGTGGAAGGGGCCGAAGGTGCCGAAGCCGGCGCAGTTGATCAGGCTGGTCGGCCGCCACTCCTGGCTCCGGACCTGTTGGGCCACAGCGGTTCCCGCGCCGGGCAGGCTCAGATCCGCCGGGCAGGCCGCGGCCCGGATGCCGTGCGCGGCCTCGAGTTCGGCGGCGAGCTTCTCGAGCCGTTCCGCGCGTCGCGCGACGAGGACGAGGTTGGACCCGCGTGCGGCGAGCTGATGCGCGAATTCGACGCCGATTCCCGCGCTCGCGCCGGTCAGGAGGGTGGTCTGGTTGCGAGCAGACCACCATCGAGCAGATCGCGACCGCGGTCGGCATCTCGACGCGCACCTTCTTCCGCTACTACGCCACCAAAGAGGACATCGTGGTCGGCGACCTGATGGCCTTGGGCGAGGTGGTGCGCGCGGCATTGGTGGCCCGGCCGGCCGAGGAAGGCCCGTGGGACGCGTTGAGCGCCGCGCTGGCCGCGTTGGCCGAAACCGCCGGAAATCCCCGCCGCGCACTGGAAATCGCACTCCTCACCACCGCAAACCCCGGCCTGCGCGCCCGCCACCTCGAAAAACACCTGCGCTGGCAGCAATTGCTCGTTCCCGAGATCGAGCGGCGCATGGGCCTACAACCCGGGCCCGTGCCCGACCCCCGCGCCCACGCGCTCGTCGGTGCCTGCCTCGCCTGCCTGGACACCGCCATGGAGATCTGGGCCAAGCGCAACGGCGAGGGCACCCTCGAGGAGATCTACGTCGAGGCCCTCACGGCCGTGCGCGCCTGACGCCGCGCGGGTCCGAGCCGGACTTCATCATCGACGGCGGCATGATCACCACCCTCTGAATCACCCACGCCGCCGACCGCCTCGGCCTGTCCCTGTCTGTTCTGTGCCTGTGGCGGTGAGGGTTTCGGCTGCCGGGGTGCGCAGCCGGCGGCGGGAGACCACCACGTGCGGAACCGCGGTGAAGCCCTCCCGGGTCGATGGGTTCTGCGGCAGGTCGCGGCGGTGTAGCCGGACCGGACCGCATTCACTGCCTCGGGTTCGGCTTATGACCGGTCTTCAACGCCGGGTGCATGTGACGCACTCGCATGCCGATGGGTCTCGGGCGCGTTCACGATGATCGCGGCCTTGCCGAAGCCGCGCCGATTCTCGACCCAGCGCTGGGCCTCGGCGGCGTCAGAAAGCTCGAACTCGGCACCCACAACGGCCCGGACCGCGCCTGCATCAACCAGCTCCGCGACCGCCGCGAGTGCCACCGGATCGGGTTCGACCAAGCATGAGGCCACGCGGATACCCCGCTCCGCCGCAACGTCTCGGTATCCGTTGATCGACCAGGCGGTCGACAAGGCGATCGCCCCGCCGGGCATCACGCGGTCGAACAGGGCGGCGCCGAAGTCGAACCCCACCAGATCCAGCGCCGCGTCGACCTTCCCGATCGCCGTGACCGCATCCGGATCGGTGTAGTCCACGCAGGTGTGCGCGCCCAATTCGCGCAGTGTGGCATGGTGATCGGGCCGCGACAACGCCGTGACCGTGGCGCCGCGTGCGGCCGCCAGTTGCACCGCGACGTGACCCACGCCGCCGGAGGCCCCACTGATCAGCACGTGCTGACCGGTCCGTGCCCTGACGGCGTCGAGCATCTGCCACGCCGTCAGCGCGGCCATCGGCAAGCAGGCCGCCTCCGTGAAGGACGCCGATTTCGGCATGGGCACCAAGTGATATGCGGGAACGGTCGAGTATTCGGCGTACGTGCCCGCAGGGTAGGGAAACCAGGCCAGACCGTAGACGCGGTCGCCCACGGCATGGCGAGTCACTCCGTAGCCGACCGCATCGACCACACCCGCGACGTCCCAGCCGGGGATGCAGGGCAGCCGCATGGACGGCTCATAGCCGGAATTCCGGCCGGTGTGCATGTCGATCGGGTTCACGCTGGTCGCCTGCACCGCGATGCGCACTTCCCCGGCGGCGGGCTCCGGCCGCGCGACGTCGGCGATCTCCAGTGGCGATCCCCAGTGCTCGTGTAGCGCCGCACGCATGGTCGTAGTACTCGGCTGGCGAGCTCCGACGATCATGACTTGCGAACCAGGGCGGTAGTGCCGCGCGGGGGCATGTCGTGGGGATCGGCCGAAGGTGCCTCGAGCACCTCGTCCAGGGCCTGCGCATCCATGTATTGCTCGCTTTCGACACGTGTTGTCGCGACTGATTTGTCGCGATTTCACGTTATCGGCGGCGTTGCGAGAGCCTCGAGCCGCGGCGGGTGACGATCTCTGCCGCTTCGGTGACCGGGTCTGCCGCCGTCCTCGCCCCCGGCCCCGTGCTCCCGTTCAATTCGGTCGCAGTGAGTCCCTGATCCGCGGGGATTCGAGGAAAGGCAGCGAAGTGACCGACTTTGTGGAATTGACCGGTGGCCGGATCGCGTACGACGTGCTCGGCGAGGGCCCACTGGTGCTGCTGGCGCACGGTATCGGCGACCACCGCCAGGCATACCGGGCTGTCGCGCCGCGGCTGGCGGCGGCGGGCTATCGGGTCGTCAATATGGACATCCGAGGCCACGGCGAGTCGTCCATGGACTGGGCGTCGGAGACCGGGCGGGCGGCCATCAGCCGGACTGATGTGGCGGGGGACATGGTCGGGGTGATCCGGCACTTCGGCGGTCCGGCCGTGCTCGTCGGACACTCGATCTCCGGGGGCGCGGCGACGATTGCCGCTGCCATCGCACCGGAGTTGGTCGCGGGCGTGGTGGAGATCAACCCGTTCACACTGGTCCAGAAGTTCGATGTGGCGGGATTCTGCCGGGTGCGCCGGTATCGGCAGGGGATGCTGCGGCTCGGCATGACCACAACGGGAAGCCTGCGGTGGTGGCTTCGCTACCTCGACCTCGCCTACCCGAGCAAGCCGGCCGACTACATCGCGTACATGGCGGCGTTAGCGGCCACCTTGCGGGAGCCGGGGCGGATGGCGGAATTCATGAAGACCGGTAAGTCCACGCCGGCCGACGCGCAGGCGCAATTGCCCAATGTCGCCTGCCCGGCCCTGGTGCTGATGGGCACATTGGATCCGGATTTCGTCGATCCGGTTGCTGAGGGCGAGGCGGTCGTCTCCGCGATGCCGCCGGGTATCGGACAGCTCGCGACCCTCACGGGCGGCCATTACCTGCATGCGGAAAAGCCCGATGCCACAGCGGATCTCATTGTCCGGTTCCTCACAACTCTGGCATCCGAACATCGGATCGGTTGACCGGATGACCACGTCGTTTTTGCTGCTCATGCGCAGGCGTGCCGCCGGTCAGGGGGGTGCCCGCCATTCGCCGTGGTATCAGCACGTGTCGGACGGTGACAATGATCGTGACAATAATGTCGGCGTGTTAACTCGTACGGTCGTGCTCGTTGTCTACGACGGTTTCCAGCTGCTCGACCTGGCAGGTCCGCAAGACGTGCTGGCCGCGGCCAATCACGCAGTCGGTGCTCCGGCCTATCGGCTGATCACGGTGTCGCCGGGCGGCCGGACAATCGAACTCGCGGGCGGGGCGCGTTTCGCTGTTGACCGATCGCTGGAGGAAGTGGCAGCCGGCACCGAGATGATCGACACTCTGCTGGTGGTCGGGGGTGCGGGGGCCTTCGTGCCGAAGACGTCGTCCGAGGTGGCGCAGCAGTTGCCCGCACTCGCGCGCAGATCCCAGCGGATCACCTCGGTGTGCGCGGGTGCGTTGGTGCTGGCCGCCGCGGGGCTGCTGGACGGGTACCGAGCCACCACACACTGGGGTGCCTGCGATCATATGGCCCAGGCATTTCCGCTGGTGGAGGTGGAGACGGACCGGATTTTCGTGCACGATCGCAATCGGTGGACATCGGCTGGGGTCACCGCCGGCATCGATATGGCACTGGCCCTGGTGGACGCCGACCTGGGCACCGAGGTCGCCCAGCTCATCGCCCGGCAACTGGTCATATTCGTCCGGCGGGCGGGGGGACAGGAGCAGTACAGTGCGGCGCTGCGAAGCCAGCCCGCCCGGACGCCGTCGATCCGCGCTGTGCAGCACTGGCTGCCCGAGCATCTGAACGGGGATCTGCGAATCGCGGCGCTGGCCGCTCGAGCGGGGATGAGCGAACGCACCTTCGCGCGGACGTTCCGCGCCGAGACCGGTACCACCCCTGCGCAATTCATCGAGACACTGCGGCTCGAGGCGGCTCGTAGATTGCTGGAAAGCACCGACCTCACCGTCGACGCGATCGCTCGCACGGTCGGCTACAAGCACGGCAAGACACTGCACCGGGTTATCGCGCGGCGGCTGTCCACCACCCCCGATCGATACCGGCAGCGCTTTGCCGTCACCGCGCATTGATCGCGTCCTCGACCGAGGTGTGGATCAAGGACTACCGAGCTGTGTTTCCACTGCGGACTCGGTGATGTCCCGGCTCGTCCACGCAATAGCTGGAACCCAGTTCAGCAGGACGATCCCGGAGATGTAGGCGGCCGGTGCGAGAGTGGTACTGAGCAGCAGGTATCCGATGCCGGAGACCGAAATGGTCACGGCCAGAGCGATACCCGTCCGGTGTACCCAGGCACGGCCGATGTGGTCGCGCAGGGCGGGAACCGACACGAGCAGGGCGGTGGCGGCGAGTAGCAGCATCTTCATGCCGTCCAGTCGATTCACCAGGGCGAAGAAGGTGTGCGAGGAGTCGGCGGGACCCGTGGACAACCATCCCGACAGGTGCACGCCCAGCGCGCACTGGGTCAGCGAGACCGCGGCGGCCAGTAGGCCGGTGATGCGCGACCAGCCGGTGAACGTCGAAACGACCACGGCGAGTGCGACTCCCGCGATTCCTTGGGTGCAGACGTACTGGGCGATCGCGACCGGAACGTGTCCGTGCAGGGCGGCGAGGATCTGCGGGCCGGTCGCTCGCACGGAAGGATTCGTGGGCCAGACGGACAGCCCGATGATCCAGGCGAGCAGGTAGACGAGTCCGGCGACGGCAACGATGCGGCGGGTGAATGTCATGACAGTTCCTCTGCGACAGCTGTTTTCGATTGATCAGGACAGGGCGAGCCAGGCGGCGGTGCCCAGATGTACGGCGGCGAGCCCGACGCACGTGGCGGCCATCGGGTAGTTGCGCAGCCGCAGACCCAGCACGGCATCACCGATCTGGGCCAGGCCGGCCACGATCAGGACCGGGGCCACCGCGGTCCGGTTCCCGGTCGCCAGCACGGCGAGGGTCACGCCGCACAGCGGCAGGGCACGGGCGGCATAGGCGCCGAGGAGAAACGTGATGCCCGGCGTGACGGACTCGCCCGCGGGCAGCGCCAAGCGTGGACGCAGCAGACCTACCAGGCAGGACACCCCCGACACCACGGCTACCAGCGCGTTCAGGGTGGCGATCGCAGTCGGCATTTACTTCTCATCTCGAATCGTTCGTACAATGAATCATTCGAGTAGATATATACTCGGTACCGTGTCCAGAGTCAACAAGAAGACGGCGATCCCGAGCACCGTGGCCTACCGGCTCGGCATCCTGGGAACCATTGCGGCGGACCGCTTCTCGGCGGAGATCGAATCGCTGAACCTCAAGCCCAAGCAGGTGGGCCTACTTGCCGCCCTCGATTACGGAGTCGCTGCCTCCCAGCAGGAACTCGCGGCCCGTCTCGGCGTGGTCCCCAGCCTCGTCGTCGCACTCGCCGATCAACTGGAACTGCGCGGGGCCCTTCGCCGTGACCGTGACCCCGCCGACCGCCGCCGCCAGATCCTGACCCTAACCGACGAGGGCCGGGATCTCCTCGCGCAGGCCACCGCCGCCGCCGAGCAGGTCGACCGCGCCCTCACTGCACGCCTCACCGAGGCCCAGCTCAGCGCCTTGCAGGAAGCGCTCACGGTCCTCGCCGCCGACGCCGGACTACCGGGAAGCTAGCCGACTGGCACCGGCTTTCGCTTGCGCAACAGCCGTTGAGCGCTGCCGGTATTCGCCATACCACCGACCGCGAGGCAGTAGGCGATCGGATGGGCACTTTCTGGTTGGGCAAGGGGCAATCACCAGATTCAGGTGAAGCGGTGTTACCCCTCATGCGTCGGTCACACTGTGTGCTCGCCAGGCGTAGGAGGTCGGAACCGTGAACCAATTGACCAGTGCGACATCGCCTTACCTGCGTCAGCACGCTGACAATCCGGTCGATTCAGCGGCAGGGCAACTGATTCACGCGCCCGCGTCAGTCCGGCCAAATGGCAGACGACATCGATGCCTTCGACTGCATCACGGAGCGAGTCGACATCGTGCAGGTCACCGAAACGGATCGGTATCGATCGCGGGATGCGGGATTTATCGTGATGGGCTAGCGCTATGACCTCGAATCCGTTGGCGTGCATCGCTGCTGCCACTTCGGCACCCACATAGCCGTTTGCTCCCGTGACGATCACTCGGGTCCGCCCGCTCACGGCAGCAGCTGCTTTCGGTGCTTCCACGTCAGTGCGATGCATGCTGCGGCGGCGCAGGCCAGCGGTTCCTGTGTCATGACTCGTCGAACGGTGGCGGGGTCCCAGGGCAAGCCGAGGGCAGAGGGATACAGGTCGCCTTCTGCGTTGTGTTGCACCAACTTCGCGAACGCCGCGTCGAAGACGTCTGCGTCGATGGTGACGACGGTGAGGATCTCGCCCGCTGGTGTCAGTGGGTCGATCCCGACTCCCAGGCACCAGGCTCGGACGCGGCCATCGGACCGGGCCTCGTTGAGAGTTCGGAAGGGCTCGGTGTTGTAGTCAACGGGATCGCTTGTGCTGCCGTCATGTTCGATATTGCCGAGCATCTCCTCGGAGTATTCGCGCAGTATGCTTCGCCACAGGTCGAAGTCCTGCGACACATTCTCCGGTCCGATCCCCGAGGGCTGGAAAACACCCGCGGGGATGACATGCGACAGCCCGGCTGCGGTGGTCACACTGGCGGCGGCGCGGCGATGAAGGAAGAACCGGTCACCCCCGGGACTTCGCCGGATCGTCAGGGTGTTTACGCTGGGCAGCACTACTCGCCGCTGGAGGTCGAACAAATTACCGACATGCGTGCGAAAGGGCAACTCGCGCATCGCTACACGCCGATCGACGAGCCAGGCGGCGGCGATCTCATGAGCCAGCAGCTCGCAGACATCGATCATGTCGAAGTATGTGGTCATCCCGAACCACATCCGGCCCGATCCTTCGGCCCACCCTAAATCCAGTAGCCGATACGAGATTCTGTTCTCGAATAGAGCCGGTCGCGCGTACGCCTTGATTGCCTGGCTGTAACGCGGACCCGGTGTCGTGGCACTGAGCTCCGGGATGAACTGTGCGGCACAGCTTTCGGTGCCGATAACCGGTGGACGAGCCGCATCCCGCCACCCGAGTTCGACCTCGCCGAGTTCGACAGGCATCGACGGCAGCCAGCCGGGAATCGTCAGGCACTGTGTGGCCTCGACCCGCTGCGGTTCCCAATACAGGTCGGCAGCCAGCGCGGTGAGAGCGTGGCGATTCTGGTTGAGCGCCCGCCGCGCGAGGCGCCATTGCGTGATATCGACCGATGCATCGGTCGCGGCGACCGCGGAAAGACCGAAGGTCTCGTACGGAACTCCCAATAGGTCGGCAAACCGGCGCAACTGCGAAATATCGGAACATTGCCGTGCCCCACTGAGATACTTCGAGATCAACGTTCGATCCACGCCCAGAATTGCTCCCATCTCTGCGTGAGTACGCACGCCGTGGGTGTACGCGAGCTGACTACACCTCGAGACTGAGACCGCGATAGATCGCGACGACGGTAGCCGCGCCGACGATTTCGCCCCGATCGATCATTGTCGCTGCGTCCTCGAGCGATACCCAGCGAATTTCCTCCGCCTCGTTGATGTCGGGCGCGGTGGGTACGTTTCACGGCTCGACCCTACGCTCGTCATGGTGTCGTGACGGGCGCGCCGATCCAGGGCCGCATGGGCTGCACCGCCTGACCAGTACCTGCACACCGTTGCTGTCGGCTGGTAACGCTCGCTTCGGCGGGCACTGGCGGTTCCTCGAGCATCGCATCGGCATCCATCCCTTCGACGATCTGAGCGGCTGCCTGCGCTGCAGTGCTATGGGCGCACCGTGCCGACCGGGTGTGGGAGGCTGGGGACATGAACCGCCTCAGCAGCGCGACATCGCCTTATCTGCGCCAGCATGCCGACAACCCGGTGGATTGGCGCGAGTGGGACGCCGAGGCTTTGGCGGAGGCGGCGGCGCGGGACGTGCCGATCCTGCTGTCGGTGGGATATGCGAGTTGCCACTGGTGTCACGTGATGGCACACGAGTCCTTCGAGGACGAGGCGGTCGCGGCGGTGATGAACGCCGATTTCGTGTGCGTGAAGGTGGATCGGGAGGAGCGGCCCGATATCGACGCGATCTATATGTCGGCGACGGTCGCGATGACGGGGCAGGGCGGGTGGCCGATGACCTGTTTCCTGACTCCCGCGGGCGAGCCGTTCTACTGCGGTACCTATTATCCGCGGACGCCGCGAGGTGGGATGCCCTCGTTCACGCAGCTGCTTGCCGCGGTGGCCGATACCTGGCGCACGCGTCGCGCCGATGTGGATCAGGCGGCGGAGCAGGTGGCCGCGGCGCTGCGGGAGCAGTACGCCGGTCTGCCGGACAGCGGGCAGGCGGTGGGGCCGGATCTGCTCGACCACGCGGTCGCCGTGGTGCTGCGCGATGTGGATCCCCGGCATGCGGGATTCGGTGGGGCGCCGAAGTTTCCGCCGTCGGCGCTGTTGGAGGGGCTGCTGCGGCACGTCGAGCGCACGGGGGACGACGCCGCGCGGCCTGCGGTCGTGGACACGGCGGTCGCGATGGCCCGCGGGGGCATCTACGACCAGCTGCGGGGCGGATTCGCCCGCTATTCGGTCGATGCGGGTTGGGTGGTACCGCATTTCGAGAAGATGCTGTACGACAACGCCCAATTGCTGCGCGTCTATGCGCATCTGGCGCGTACCGGATCCGATGACGCCACCGCCGAACCTCTTCCGCTGCGCGTAACGGCGGAGACCGCCCAGTTCATCATCGACGACCTGGGTACCGCAGAGGGCGGCTTCGCCTCGGCGCTGGACGCGGACACGCACATCGATCCGGACGGCCCCGGCGTCGAGGGCGCGACCTACGTCTGGACGCCGGAGCAGTTCACCGAGGTCCTCGGTCCGGACGACGGCACCTGGGCGGCAACGGTTTTCGGGGTGACGGCCGAGGGCAACTTCGAACACGGCGCCTCGGTGCTCACGCTGCCGGGCGCCGGCCTGTCCGGTCCGCCCGAACCCGAACGCTTCGAGCGGGTGCGGAATTTGTTGCGGCAGGCCAGGGTCGAGCGCCCGCAGCCCGCGCGCGACGACAAGGTGGTCACCGCCTGGAACGGCATGGCGATTACAGCCCTGGCCGAGGCCGGTGCCGCACACGGCCGCGCCGAGTGGGTCGCCGCGGCGGCTCGGTGCGCCCGAATGCTGTTGTCGCAGCATGTAATCGACGGTCGCCTGAGTCGCGCCTCACTCGGCGGTGTCGCCGGCGCGGCCCCCGGCGTGCTCGAGGATTACGCCTGGCTGAGCACCGGCCTGCTGGCCCTGCATCAGGCGACCGGCGACCTGGACTGGCTCGAAAACGCCCAGCGCTTACTCGACATCGCGATCACCCATTTCGACGACCCGGCTGCGCCGGGCAGCTGGTTCGACACCGCCGCCGATGCCGAATCGCTGATCTCGCGACCGCGCGACCCGCTCGATGGCGCCACCCCGTCCGGCGCGTCCGCCTTCGCCGAGGCCCTGCTGACGGCCTCCGCGCTGAGCCGCCCGGACCCCGCGATCCGCTACCGCGAACTGGCCGACGCCACCCTGTCCCGCAGCGCGGTCGTGCTGGCCCGCGCACCCCGCTCGGGCGGTCACTGGCTCACCGTCGCCGAAGCGGCCGCGGCGGGACCGTTGCAGATCGCGGTCTCCCTGCCCGAGGATTCCGTGACAGACGAATTGGTCACCGCCGCACGCAGATACGCCCCCGGCGGCGCGGTAGTCGTTGCGGGCCCGCCGAATTCGGCGCCGCTGCTCGCCGATCATCCGCCGGTGCGCGGTGTCGCGGCGGCCTACGTCTGCCGCGGCTCGGTATGCGACCTTCCGGTCACCCACGCAACCGATCTGCACGCCGCCCTCGGAATCAGCGCCACCCGCGACTAGTGACCCGCTGGAAGTAGCGCCGCCCGCGGTTGGTGACTTGCTGGAGGTAGCGCCGCCCCGCGGTTGGTGACTTGCTGGAGGTAGCGCCGCCCCGCGGTTGGTGACTCGCGGCAGGCAGCGCCGCCCGGCGGCTGGTGAGTTGCTGGAGGTAGCGCCGCCCGCGGCTGGTGGCTCGCTGGAAGCAGCACCACCCGTAGCGGGTGACGCGCTTGCGGAAATGCTCGACCCGCACCACGTTCGACGCGCCTGTGTAATTGGTAGCGCGCAGCCAAGCCCGCGTCGGCCGGTACCGGCAGGGCTGCAGCCGCGAGACCGCAACGGCGGGTCCGTCCGCCGAGCACGGGAAGTTCCGGCCGCTCGAGAAGGTGGGTGAGGCGCAACCGCCGGCCCTCCGCACTGGGTCCCGCTGGTTGGGAGTCTCGCAGCCCGATTCCACTGGCGCGGTCGAAGGGACCGGACGGCGCCGAGGAGTCGCCGTACAGCCGCGCGTCGCATTACTGACCGCGGCGTCGGATGTCATCCTCGGGCCGAGGAGGAACGACCGGGACCCGTGGCCGTGCGGGCAGGCGTGTCCTGCCGGTGGTGAGCAGCGGTGGGATCCGAAGTACCGGGCAGTTCCGGCTGGCGTCCATGAGACAAAGAGAGCGGTAACGAACGACGGTCGACCGGCGAACGCCCGCCCGCATCGCCGAAATATTGCCCGCTCACCCACGGTTCTCGAGAACTCCCTGGCAGCGGCCGTTAATAGCGAAACCGTATGGCCGCGGCCCCGCTAGGCCGGCGGGCTTGCTTACCGCGACGGCTCCCGGGACTATGGCCTGGGCGGCGGTGTCCGCCAGGCCTTCGATCAGCCGCTTATCCAGGGAGTTCACGTGAGGTTGCCAAGTCGTTGGAACCGTGTTTCCGCCCGGTCCGGGCGTGGCGCACTGGCGCTCGCCGCCGGTGTCGCCGTGGTGGCGTTGACCACCGTGAGCGGCGCGGGACCGGCCGCGGCCGAGCACATCGGCGCCTTCGACGTCGGCGGCGCGATCGACAAGGCCTACGTCCGCGGCGGCGGCCAGGCCTTCTTCGGCAACCCGACCACCCCCGAGTCGGCGGCGCAGGGCGGCAAGTTCCAGGTGTTCGAGCGCGGCTGCTCGATCTACTGGTCCGTCGGCACCGACGCGCACGACGTCTGCGGCCTGATTCGCGACAAGTACGCATCGCTGGGCTGGGAGAAGAGCCCGCTGGGCTTCCCGGTGTCGGACGAATCCCCGGCCGGTACCGACGGCCAGGGCCGCTACAACCTGTTCCCGGGCGGGGTCATCTACTGGTCCCAGGAGACCGGCGCGCACGCGGTGTGGGGCAACATCGCGGGCGTCTGGCAGGGCAACGGCGCGGAGAAGGGCCACTACGGCTACCCGACCAGCGACGAATACGACGATGAGAACGGCAAGGCCCAGGACTTCCAGGGCGGTACCATCACCTGGCATCCGTGATTCGTCGACCCGGTGTGCGCTGGCCGGAGCAGACCTTGATCCGTCTGCGCGTCAGTGGATTCCGGGCGGCAGCACGCTGGAGCGACGGCGATCTGGTCCAGTCCTGAGAGGCGCAGGACGGGCTGACCGGGCGCCGGATCGGCATGTGCGTCAGTGCATCCGGCCATTGTGCCGGAACGACAGCCCGGCGCCGACTCGCGCATCAGGTCCGTGAGGTGACCTCGGAGGCCGAATCGGGCTGCCCGGCAGGGACTTCCGAGACCGGCGCGATATCGGTCCAGCAGTCCGTAGGATCCGTGCGCCCGCGCAGCGCGATCGTCTCGTAGTGCTCCCAGCCGGTGCTCTCGTTGCCCGAGGCCGCCTCGATCACCGCCTGGCTCACCAGGATTCGCCGCGGCACGTGCTTGGCCTCGGTGGTCAGCCGGGACGCCTCGTTGACCGCGTCGCCGATCACGGTGAACTCCAGCCGGGTGTCGGTGCCGACGTCCCCGGCGAAGACCGAGCCCCGCGCGACCCCGATGCCGATATCGAGTTCACCGCCCGCGGCCACCTCGTCGCGGATGCGGCGGGCCGCGCGCAGGGCGGGAGTCGCGTTGTCGCGCAGGGCGATCGGCGCACCGAAGATGCACAGCGCGGCATCGCCCTCGAACTTGTTCACCAGCCCGCCGTTGTCCTCCGTCGCCGACACCACGATCGACAGCAGCCGGTTCAGCTTGGCCACGAACTCGCGCGGCGCCAGGCCCATGGACATTCCCACCGACCCGATGACGTCGACGAACAGCGCCGTCACCACCCGCACATCGCCGGTCAGATCCACCCCACCCGCCAGCGCCCGTTCGGCCACCTCGGCACCGACGTGGCGGCCGAACACCTCGCGCATCCGCTCGCGCTCGGACAGGTTCTCCGCCAGCTCGTTCACCGAATGCTCGAGCCGCCCGATCTCACTCGCGCTGCCGACCGGCACCCGCACCGCGAGGTCGCCATGCGCGATGCGGTCCAGGGCGCGGCGCAGCACCAGCAGCGGCGCGGCGACCGCGCGGGCCAGCGCGGCGGTGGCGATGGCGCCGACGCCCAGGCCCACCAGCGACATGTACACCGCGGTCCGGATCCGGTCGTCGGCGTGGGCGACCGGATCGGCGAGCACCGTGATCAGCATCAACAGCGGCATCGCCCCGGACACGATCCACGACACCACGACCCGGTTGAGCACCGTGGAACTCCAGTGCATGGTGCCGCCGAGCACCGAGGCGACGGTCGGTATCGCCGGGCGCACCAGCCGATCCACGATGAGCAGGGTGAATCCGGCCGATTCGAAGGCGCCCAGCGCGAACATCGCCGCGACCACCGCGATCGCCCGCGACGGCACGACGTTCGCGAAGATCACCGTGGCGATGACGACGCCGGGCAGCCAGATGGCCAGCGCTCGCAGCGTGATCGCCAACGGCAGGTTCAGCAGCCGCCGCGCCTCCGCCTCGGTGGGTTTGCGTCCGGCATCGAGCCAGCCGAAGTAGTGCGACCGGTCGCGCACGGCCAGCCAGATGCCGGCCACCGCCCCGATCGTCGGATAGATCGCGGTGCGTCCCATCGCGGTGATCCACTCCGGTCCGAGCCGGCCCAGAAAGCCGCTGAGCCACAGCTCGGTGACGATGACCGCGAGCCCGCCGAGGTTGGAGACCATCACGATGAGCGACAGTCCCCACCGGACCCGAAGCGCCCACAGGATCAGCCGGTTCATCGCGGCGTCGGCAGGCGGGGGCCGCGCATGCCGGGGCGGATCGGTTCGAAGAGCACGAACGAGCAGCATAGAACGTGGGCCGCGGGCCCCTGCCGTTTCGCGGTGATCGTTTCCGCCAGGATTACCGCACAACCACCAGCCACACCGCGATGTAGTGGCACAGCGCCGCGAGAACCGTTGCGGCGTGGAAGAATTCGTGATGTCCGAAGACCGCGGGCCAGGGATTGGGCCATTTGGTGGCGTAGAGGATCGCGCCGCCGCTGTAGGCCAGCCCGCCGATGAGCAGCAGCACCATCGGGGCCACGCCGACGTTGTGCGTCATCGCTGCCGCGACCGGCACGATCGCCCAGCCCAGCACCAGATAGAGCGGGACGCCAACCCAGCGCGGGGCGCGCGGCCACAGCAGCTTCAGCGCGACCCCGGCCAGCGCCCCGGCCCACACCACGATCAGCAGCGTCGTCCCGGTGTGGCGCGGCAGCCCCAGCAGCGCGAACGGCGTGTAGGTGCCGGCGATGAACAGGAAGATCATCGAGTGATCCGCCCGCTTCATATGGGTGCGGGCCCGCACGCTCGGCCACGTCACCCGGTGATAGGTGGCGCTGACGCCGAAGACGCCGCAGACGGTCAGGCCGTAGACGAGCGTCGACCAGCCCGCGGTCGCGGACACCCGGGCGGCGACCGCGACCAGCACGACGACCGCGATCGCGGAGACGCCGACGGCCCAGGTGTGTATCCAGCCGCGCATCCGGGGCTTGAGCGGGACGCTCGCCGCCTGGTCCAGAGCCGCCGGTGCGGCGTCGGCGGGCATGACCGAGTCGGACATAAGTTACCTCCTGAGTAACCTACGGTTCCGTAGGTTAGGGCTGTGGTCACTGTACCGGTGCCGACACCTCCGCGCCGGGTGGCCACAGAGCGAATACCCACCCCGCACCGCCCGGGGCGTAGGGTTGGCAGCCGTGAGGCTTGCAAGTCAGGTGCGTGAGCTGCCGTACCGCATCTACGAGGCGCGGCTGTCCAGACAACTCGCGGGCAGGCAGCATCCGCGCCACGTCGCGGTCGTCTGCGACGGCAACCGCCGATGGGCCCGGGAGAACGGCTTCACCGATGTCAGCCATGGGCACCGGGTCGGCGCGCTGAAGATCGCCGAGCTGGTCGGCTGGTGCGAGGCCGTGGACATCGAGATGGTGACGGTCTACCTGCTGTCCACGGAGAACCTCAACCGCGATCCCGAGGAGCTCGAGACGCTGTTCGAGGTGATCACGGACGTCGTGGAGGAGCTCTCGGCGCCCGACAAGAACTGGGGCGTGCGAATTGTCGGCTCCCTCGATGGCCTGCCCGAGGACGTCGCGCGCCGCCTGCGCAAGGCCGCCGACGAGAGCCACGGCCGCGGGGGCGTGCACGTGAACGTCGCCATCGGCTACGGCGGTCGTCAGGAGATCGCCGACGCGGTGCGCTCGCTGGTCCGGCAGGAGATCGTGGCGGGGGAGACGGGCGAGGATCTGGTCCAGTCGATCACCGTCAATGCCATCGGCCAGCATCTCTACACCTCGGGACAGCCGGATCCGGATCTGGTCATTCGCACGTCCGGTGAGCAGCGGTTGTCCGGATTTCTGCTCTGGCAGAGCGCGTATTCGGAGATCTGGTTCACCGAGGCGTACTGGCCCGAATTCCGCCGGGTCGATTTCCTGCGTGCGCTGCGCGACTACGCCGCCCGGCATCGGCGTTACGGGGCCTGAGGCATATCTGCGAGAGCGGCCGAGCGCACCTGGGCCGGGCACAGCGCGTAGTCCCATGCCGCGGCGCTCAGACGCACGATTTCATCGTCGGACAGGTCCCATGCCAGGGCGCATCGCCGCAACTCCTCGACGAGGTCGTACCCCAGGAAGTACGGAATATCGGTGCTGAGCGAGACCGGTATTCCGGCTCGAAACAGTTGTGGCAGAGGGTGTTCCGGTAAGGACGGGGCCAGTCCGAGCAGCACGTTCGAACTCGGCGCCAGATCCAGGCAGATACCCATCGCCTTGATCCGGGCGAGGGTGAGGGCATCGTCGGCTGCCGCGAGTCCATGGCTGATGCGTGTGGGGCAGAGGTGGTCGATCCCCTCAGCGACCCAGGATGGTTCCCGGCCCTCGCCCGCATGCGGGACCGCGGGGATCCCGGCCTCGGCGGCCGCGGCGAAGAGATCCTCGAAGCCTGCGGCGGGATGTCCCGCCTCGTCGCCGGCGAGCCCGAGCGCGACCACGCCGCGCCCGTGCCAGCGCTTCGCGAACTCCAGGGACTGCCATGCCGCTGTCCTGGACAGCCCCCGATTGATCCCCAGCACGATCCCGGCGGCGTCCGGGCCGCCGCCGCTGCGCAGCCCGTCGACCACGGTATCCACCAGCGCGTCCGCACTGCCCAACCGGCCGCCGTAGGTTGCCGGAATGAAGTGCACCTCCGTCCACCGCACCCCGATCGCGCGCTGTCGTTCGGCGAGGTCCTTCGCCACCGTATGCAGATCCGCGAGGCTGCCGATCAGATCGCGCACCCGCTCGTAGTCGCGCACGAAGGCGGCCTGGTTGGGGAACGGTCCCCGCGGAGGCGTCGGAAGCTGGTATCTGTCGGCGAAATCGGTTGCGAGGTCGCGTGATATGGCGCTCTCGAGGTGAATGTGCAACTCGGCCTTGGGGAGTGCGACAAGGTCGAGCGCCATTACGCATGCCCCATGTACACGCTCTTGGGCCAGGTATAGAAATCGACTGCGCGAGCACCCTGTTCGCGGTAGGTGTTCGTCGAGGATTCCCCGACACCGCCGAACGGCACGTTCAGGTCCAGGCCCGTGGTCGGCCTGTTGACCTTCACCACACCGGCCCGGGCGCGGGCGGCGAAATCGTGAGCCGCGCCCAGGTTTTCGGTGCAGATACCCGCGGTGAGCCCGTACGGCGAATCGTTGACCTTCGCCAGGCCGTCCTCGTAATCGTCGACGTCGACGACCGCGACAATCGGACCGAAGATCTCCTCGCGCGCAATCCTGCTGTCGTGCGGGGCATTCGACACCACCACGGGCGCGAAGAACTGGCCCATCGATGCACTGCCGGACCCGATGTCGAAGCCCGCCGCATCGGCCTCGGCGACCGCGGCCCTATCCTGTTCGAGCTGTTCTGCCGAAACCACCGCCCCGATCGTCGTATCCGGGTCGAGCCCGTTGCCGACCCGCTGCGCGCCCGCCTGCTCGCGCAGAGCCTTGACGAAGGCATCCCGCACGCCGGGCGTCACATACACCCGCGAGGTCGCGGTGCACGCCTGGCCGGTCAGGCCGAATCCGCCCGCCGCCACGATCGCCGCGGCCCGCTCGGGATCGGCGTCGTCCAGAATGAGGTAGGCGTTCTTCCCGCCCATTTCGAGCTGGACCCGCGCGTGTCGGTCGTTCACGGCGGCGCGGATGCGATTGCCGACGGCGGTCGACCCGGTGAACGAGACGGCCGCGACGTCCGGGTGCCGGACCAGCGCGTCGCCGACGATCCGGCCGGATCCGTGCACGACATTCAGCACACCCGGCGGCAGGCCCGCATCCAGCAGGGCCTGGGTCAGGTGGTACACCGACACCGGAGTCAGTTCCGCGGGCTTGAGCACCACGGCATTGCCGGAGATGAGTGCGGGCGCCATCTTCCAGGCGGGGATGGCGATCGGAAAATTCCACGGGGTGATCAACCCGACGACGCCCAGCGGTTCGGCCCGGGTATACACCGTCGTGCTGGGGAAGGCGCTGGGCAGGACCTCGCCGGTCGCGCGCCAGCCGCCGGCGCCGAAGAAACGGAGCACATCGATGGCGCGGCGGACCTCTCCGCGCGCCTCGGCCAGCGTCTTGCCCTCCTCCCGGGTCAGGTCGGTCGCGACGGCCTCGTGCCGCTGCCGCAGCAGATCCGCGGCATCGAGCAGCACCGCGCCGCGGGCGACCGGAGTCATTGCAGCCCAGCGCATTTGCGCGCGGGCCGCGGATTCGACGGCGGCCGTGACATCAGTGACGGACGATGCCGGGGTGCGGGCGACGACGTCGGAGGGATCGGCGGGGTTGCGCCGCTCGATGTCGGGGTCGCCGACCCGCTCACCGCCGATGAGGTTCTGGATCGTGGTCATGGTGATTCTCCCTGGGATACGTTCTGGACTCAGAGGTTGGCGAGAAGGCCACCGTCGCAACGGATCATGCTGCCGGTCACGTACGACGCCAGTGCCCCGCAGAGGAATGCGGCGACCGCCCCGAATTCGTGTGGTTCGCCGTATCGGCCGATCGGGATCTTGGCCTGCGAGGCGGTGCGTACGGCATCCACGGATGTCCCGATCCGCCGGGCCGCTGCCGCGTCCAGCGATGCGACGCGATCGGTGCCGATGCGACCGGGCAGCACCATGTTGACCGTGACACCGTCGGCGGCGACCTCCGCGGCGAGCGTCTTGAGATAGGCGGCCAGCGCGGCACGCCCGAGGTTGGATGCCGCCAGCATCGGCAGCGGCGCCTCGACGCCGCTCGAACCGATCGCGACGATCCGCCCCCACCGGCGGGCACGCATGCCCGGAAGGACCAGGTTCACCAGCTCGATGTGGGTTGCCAGCAGCGCATCGACCGCGGTGCGCGCCCCGGCCGCATCGAGGGCCGCCGCCGTGCCCGGGGACGGGCCGGGGCCGTTCAGGACGAGAATGTCCGGCTCCCCGTAGGTTTCGCGGGTGGCATCGAGGATGCGCTCGGCAGTTCCCGGCTCGGTCAGGTCGCAGTCGACGCCGATCGCCGCTTTCAGTGCCTGCGCGACCTGTCGGGTGCTGGACGGATCTCGTCCGGTGACAACAACATTCGCGCCCTCGGCCGCGAGGGCGGCGGCGGTTGCGGCACCGAGCCCCGCGGTGGAGGCCAGCACGATTGCGGTGCGGCCGTCGATCCCGAGGTCCATGTCACCGCCCCCGCTCGATGATTGCGAGATGTTCGGCCAGCATCCCGCGCAGCGCGTCGGGCAGGGCACGCGCCGGCGGTCGGACCGCGGACTCGGCGATCAGGCCGCGCCGGCGCAGGCATTCCTTGCGGATCGCGAGTGCGATCCCCGCTTGCTGCTCGAAGGTGATCAGCGGCAGGTAGTCGAGCAGTTCGGCGCGGCTCTTGGCCGGGTCCTGCGCGGACCACGCACGGACGCATGCGATCAGGGCCTCGGGGTATGAGAATCCGGTCATCGCACCGGCGGCGCCCGCGGCCAGTTCGTCGAGCAGATTGATGCCGCCGAGGCCGCCGAACACCGGAACGTCGCACCGCGCGGTCACCTCGGCCACGGCCACCGGTGTCGGCGGCGACTCGGCCTTGACCGCCGCGACGAAGTCGCAGGCGGCGACCAGATCGCCGAGCATCGACGGAGAGACGGCTACGCCGCTCACGGCCGGGTAGTCCTGAATGACAACGGGCGCACCCGAGGCCCGGTGAACCGCGCTCAGATGAGCGTCCAGGGTGGCGCGATCACCGCTGTTCGCGTGCACCATGACACCGGCGAGTCGATCGCCCGCCACCTCGACGGCCATCCGGGCCTCGTCGACGACCGGCGCGGTCGCCAGCGCCGTACAACCGACGACCAGGGGAAGATCGGTGCTGTCGAGCACTGTCTCCAGGACGATCCGGCGTTCGGCCCAGGACAGTCGCGCCGCCTCGCCGAAGACACCCAGGACGGTCAGACCCGTGACACCCGCGGCCTGCGCATGCTCGGCCAGACGGGCGACGCCGGTGTTGTCGACATCGAGCGCCGACCCCGTGAACGGCGTCGCCAGGACGCCCCAGACACCGGGCCGGACGGTCGTGGTCATCGATCGCTCCAGACCGGCTGCCGCTTCTGCTGGAAGGCTGCCACGCCCTCGGTGGCGTTCGGGCTCTCCAGCGCCTCGATCAGGGCGGGCAGCCGGGTCGCGCGGGCATCGGCCGCGGTCATGTGTTCGGTGCGGTTGACGATCTGCTTGATCGCGCGCAGCGAGGTCGGTGCGCAGGCCAGGATGTCCTCGAGCCAGCGGTCCACCGCCGCATCGAGTTCCGCCGCCGGGACGACCTCGTTGACCAGCCCGGCGTCGCGCAGCGCCGCCGCGGTCGTCCGTCGCCCGGTCAGCAACATCGCCATCGCCTGCGTGTGTGGGATGCGCCGGACGAGGTTGACGATGCCGCCGTCCAAGGGGAGCCGCCCGACCCGGGGTTCGGTCAGCCCGAACTGGGCGGTGTCGGCGGCGACGACGATATCGGCGCCCAGGACGATCTCCATTCCACCGCCCAGGGCGAATCCGTTGACCCGGGCGATCACCGGCACATCCAGTGAGCGGCGCAGGCTCAGCCCCGCGAAGCCGTTCGGGTCCAGGTCGGCCCAATACGCTACGCCGGTCTTGCCCACTCCGGATGTCGACATATCGGCGCCGACGCAGAATGCGCGCTCCCCGGATCCGGTGATCACCACCGCCCGCACGCGGGCATCGTTCTCGATCTCGGTCCAGATCTCGTTGCACCGCCGGTGAGATTTCTCGTCGATCGCGTTGAGCACGTGCGGCCGGTCGATCGTGATCCGGGCGACGTGGCCGTCCAGCTCGTAGCGGATCTCGTCGCTGGTGATGTCGGTCATCGAATCGCGCCTTCCTGCAGCAGTTCCGCGATGCGCTCCTCGGAATAACCGAGCTCGCGCAGCACCTCGGCGTTGTGCTCACCCAGGCGGGGCGCCGAACGCCGGGTGGTGTTGGGCGTTCCGGACATGCGGATCGGGCTGTTCAGGACCCGGACTGTGGAGCCGCGGGGACCGGGCATCTCCATGACCATCCGATTCACCTCGGTCTGTGGATCGGCGAGCGCCTGCTCGAGCGACCGCACCGGGGCACACAGCAGATCCTGCTTCTCCAAGCGCTGCAGCCAGTATTCGGTTGTGCTCGAGGCGAATCGGTCACGAAACAGCGCCTGCAGCAGCGACCGGTTTTCGGCCTGGCCCTCCTGGGTGCCCAGGCCCGGGCGCTGCGAGAGGTCCTCACCGAACTCCAGTGCCACGCTGATGTCGGCCAGCGGGTTCTCCTTGAACGCGCCGACCATGCACACGGCGCCGTCCTGGGTCGGGAAGACACCCGAGAGCGGCATGGCCGCCCAGTTCACCTCGTTTCCGCGGTTGAGTTGCATGGCCGCCTCCTGCATCTGCATGTGCAGCATCGAGTCGTACATGTTGACTCGGACCTGCTGCCCCTGGCCCGTGCGGGCCCTGGCCAGCAGCGCCAGCAGAATTCCCTGACACAGATGCATTCCGGTGGTGTAGTCGCACAGCGTCGTCGGGTACACGGACAGGGGGACCGATTCGTCGGCTCGCCGCCACATCACACCGGTATATGCCTGGGCGACGACATCCTGCCCGCCCTTGTGGGCGTAGGGGCCCTGTTCACCGAATCCGGTGCCGGATGCCCAGATCAGGTCGGGCTTGAGCGCGGTGAGGTCGTCGTATCCGAAGCCCAGCCGCTCCATGACGCCGGCGCGGAAATTGCTGACGACCACGTCGGCGCGGCGCACCAGATCGAACACGACCTGCCGCCCGTGATCGGATCGGGTGTCGACGGTGACGCTTCGCTTGTTGCGGTTGATCGAGATGAAGATGGGATTCTCGCGGCCGTCCTCGTCGGGGATCGAGTTGCGGCTCAGGTCACCCGCCCCGGGCCGCTCGATCTTGATCACCTCGGCGCCGTAGTCGGCGAGCATCTGAGTTGCGCTGGGGCCCATATATACCTGGGTGAAATCGAGAACGACGATGCCGTCCAAGGCTCCCAGGCTCTGCTCGGTACTGGTCACTGTGATTTCTCCTCGATATCTGTTCGGTCGGTGGCCGGGGGATCGATCGTCGCGTTCGGCGCCGGGCGGTCTCCCGGGTCGGCGCCCTGCGCGCGCATGCCGCGTTGGATCGCGGCGGCGGGCACCTCGCGCACGGTCACCGAATCCGTGATCGCCAGCGCGGCCGCGATACCCGCGGCCTGCCCCTGCGCCATGCACGGCGGGATCTCGCGAGACATCCGCTGCGCGTCGGGCGTGGCCGAATAGTGCCGTCCGGCCACCAGCAGCTGGTCGACGTTGCGCGGGAGCAGTGCGCGATAGGGCGTGTAGTAGTCACGCCCGCGGGACACACTGTCGGCGAAGTGCCGCCGGTTCACGACATCGTCCTTGGTGACCACGTACTCGCCCTGCAGCAGGCGGGTCTGTCGCACGCCGATCTGCTGGGCCACGTCGACGATGTACGCGTTCTCGAAACCCGCCAGGTTCGAACGGATCTCGCCGAGCGAGCTCTCGATTCGATCGCGCGCCTCGAACTCCGCGTTCGTCAGCGATTCCGGGTCGGCGCCGTCGAATCCCGTCAGATGCGGTGTGTTGCACCAGACAACGCCCGGCAGCGGAGTCTTGAGCCACCACAGATCCCAGGCGCCGCCGAGCGAGCGCTTGATCTTCCGGTTGATGGCCCGCGCCTCGCGCGGATTCTCCTGTTCGAACCGTTCGGCGGCGGCGGTGTCCACCCCGCCGAGCCGGAATACGAGCGTGACGAGATACTTGTCGGCGGTATACGGAGCCCCCGCTCGCGAGGCGACGTCGATATCGCCGGTGGTGTCGATGACGACGTTGCCGAGGATCGCCTGGGGCCCCTGCTTGGTCTCCACGACAACGCCCTTGACGACCCCATCGTCCACGATCGGCCGCGAGAACCAGCTGTGCAGGCGCAGGTGGACGCCGGACTCGCGGACCAGAGCGTTCGACGTCGTCTTCCATCCGTCCGGATCGAAGGCGACCGCGTAGCAGATCGGCTTCGGGTCGGTGTGGCTGTGGAAGTCGAAGGTGCCCCAGCGCCCCCACTTGTTCCACATCTCGCGCGACGAAACGCGTTCCTCGACAGGTGGATACACCGCGAGCCCCTGCTTGGCCATGCGCTCGACGTATTCGTTCACGATGCCCTGAACGGAGATCTCGTCGCCGTTGATCATGTCATCCAGGACAAGGACCATGCCGCCGGAGGCGAGTCCGCCCAGCGCGGAATACCGTTCCACGAGTGTGACATCGACACCGCCGCGTGCGGCCGCGACGGCCGCACTGACCCCGGCGGGGCCGCCGCCGACGACGATGACGTCGGATCTCCGCACGATGGGAACGTCGAGATCATCGGTGGTTACAGCTAGATTTTTCATGATTTCCTTACTCCCCCAGGAAGATTCCGCTGCGCTTGCGAGCAATGAGGTAAGCGACAACGCTGATCACCGACAGTGCCGCGATGTAGGGTGGGAACAACCACCCGGCGTGATGCTGGTTGAGCCAGACCACGAGATAGGACGCAGTACCACCGAATCCGGCAACCCCGAGGCCATAACCGATCCCGGTGCCGGTGGCGCGGCAGTACTTCGGCATCAACGACGACGAAATGACGTTGTAGAGGGTCATATTGGTAGCGAGCACCACGCCGCCGGCGAGTACGACGAAGGTGAACATCCCCAGACCGTGCCCCACGTACAGCAGGCTCAGAAATACGGTGGGGATCGCGATGATCCGGGTGATGAGGTAGGCGCGGGACAGCCTGATCCGATCCGCCCACCACCCGGTCAGGATCGATCCGAGGAGCAGGATCAGCCCCAGGACCGTTGTCACCGCGAAGATCTCGGTGGGATTCGCGCCGTAGGCGCCGCGGGCGAGGGTGGGCAGGCCGACATTCCATGCGTAGCTGTAGGCCTGGACAGCTCCGACCACGACGATGATCGCCAGCACGCCGATCCAATGTTTGCGCACGCCGCCCCATACCGCGCCGGTACTGTCTTCGGCCTCCTGCGGGCCGAGCGATTCGGGCAGGGACCGGCGCAGATACAGCACGACGAAACCCATCACCGCCCCGAACAGCACCGGAATGCGCCAGCCCCAGGTGGACATCGCGTGACCGCCGATCGTGTAACTGGTGAGGAAGCTGACGAGCGAGGCCATCAGGATGCCGAAGTTGACGAAGAAGCTGATGTAACCGGCCGCGCGTCCCTCTTGCCCGGACGGCATCAGCTCCACGGCGTAGGCCGTCGAGAGTGGCGCCTCGACCCCGGTGGACAAGCCCTGCAGGATCCGGCAGATCAGCAGCGCGACACCGGCCCAGGCGCCGAGGTATTCGTGCGTGGGCAACAGCCCGATCACGGCGATGGTGACGGCCATGGTGCCGACGGACCACAGCATGACCCGGCGGCGGCCGAGCCGATCGGCGACGGTGCCCAGCAGCACACCGCCCAGCGGGCGGGCCACGAAGCCGACCGCGAAGACCGCAAGCGCATCCAGAGCTGCGGAGACCGGATCCTTGGCGGCGAAGAACGACGGTCCGATATAGGCCGCCAGCAGACCGAAGATCTGCCAGTCGTACCATTCGAGGGTGTTTCCGAGCCCCAGGCCGGCCATGGCCTTACGGGGTGGAGTAGTGGTGGTTGTGACAATCGGGACGGGATCTCGTGTATCGGTCATCAGGTAACTCTCGGAGCACGGTGGCCGGTCGAGGACGCACTCGGCCGGCCCCCTTTTTTTCGATTGAATTCGATGGGGGCTGGTTTTCGGTTATGAAGCGGGGCTTGGCTTTTCGCTACCAGGTGGGCGGCGTGCTCACCCAGATCGCGACGCATTCCTCGTCCGCGGACGGATTGGCATACCAGTGCGGGATGGTGGAGGGGTAGCGGATCGAGTCGCCCGCTTCGAGTCGATGGCGCACGCCGTCGAGATAAACGTCCTTGGTACCCGACAGGACGATGCCGAATTCCTCTCCGGAATGCTGGTAAGGGTGGTCGCTGGTGTCGTGGCCGGGTTGGGTCACAACCCAATTGGCCTCGAGGGCACCGTTCAGATCCGGGGTCAGTAGTTCATAGCGGCCTCCGTCGTTGCTCGTGCCGTGTCCGTCGAGACGGCGTCGTTCGTGCTTGCGGACGACGACGTCCTTGGATTCGAGCGGAGTCAGGAGTTGGCCCACCGGAAGTTGCAGGCCGTGCGCGATCTGCACGAGGGTGGTGAAGGATGGATTGCCCATCCCGCGTTCGATCTGGCTGATCACTCCGGCGCTGACACCGGCGATCTCCGCGAGCCGCTCGGTGGTCAGTTCACGTTCCTTGCGGAGGGTGCGGATGCGGGCGCCGACGTCGCTCAGCATCGAGGCGGGATCGGTATTGTCGCCGCGATCCGGCTTGTTCTGACCCAATGGAACCTCCATGGTGGGCTTCGAGGTGGTCATGAATCTAAGTGAGCTGCTTCACTATGTCAACAGATTCTTCATTATGATGAAGATCCCCTCGGCAGGGCTCCTGACGTGCAGTGCGGGCGTGCGAGGGCCGGCTCGCGTACCGTCCAGTACATGAGTGAGTCCGGGCAGCGTGGCGCGGAATATGGACAGCGCGGTATCGCAGAACAGCAGCGTGGTAGCGCCGCGGAGTCGCGTGGTGCCCCCGATGGGCGGCGCGGTACGGCCGAGGTAGCCGCCGCCATGCCGTACATCAGCTATGAGGAATTCGGGCGGCGCTTTCTCGAATACGCCGCCTCCGAGCAGCGGATCGCCGCCGCATTCGCCCAATTGACGGGGGCTGCATTCGATTTCGGCCCGATCGGGGTGGGGCCTGGTCGAATTGCCAAGGTGAGCGCGCAGGTTCAGCTCGGTGAGCCGACGCTGCAGCGGAACACCGACGGGCACATCACTTTCGAGCTCGCCATCCCGCTGAACGTGGACCTGCTGCTGGATCTGGCCGTCGACCGGCATCGCTTCCGGGTCGACGGCGCGGTACACGTGCACCTGACGGTCCGCACCGCCGAGCCGCTGCGCGTGATCATCGACATCGCCGAGCCCCGGCCCAGCGATGTGCGCATCAACGTCGCCACCGCCACTCGGCGCGGCCAGCTGCTGCGCATTCTGGCCAGCGTCGACCACGAGATCCGCCGGTTCGTGGCCCGCTATGTGGCCCGCGAGATCCGCAAACCGCACATCGCCGCGGTCCGCGAGATCGATGTCGCCACTCGACTGGATGCGGCCTGGAAGATCCAGTAATTACAGCTTGCGCAAGCGAATTCGATTGATGCTGTGATCGGAATCCTTGCGCAGCACCAGGGTTGCGCGGGGGCGGGTGGGCAGAATGTTCTCCACCAGATTCGGCCGGTTGGTGGCGTACCAGATTTCCTGTGCCGCGCTCGTGGCGTCCTGGTCGTTGAAATCGGCGTAGTGGTGGAAGTGTGAATTCGGATTGGCGAACGCCGTCTTGCGCAGGGAGAGAAAGCGATCCACATACCACTTCTCGATATCCTCGATCCGCGCGTCGACGTACACGGAGAAATCGAACAGATCCGAGACCATCAGCCGCGGCCCGGTCTGCAGTACGTTCAGGCCCTCCATGATCAGGATGTCGGGCTGGCGCACGCAGTGGAACTGATCCGGCAGGATGTCGTAGGCCAGGTGCGAATAGATCGGCGCGCAGACTTCCGCCGCCCCCGATTTCACCTCGGTGACGAAGCGCAGCAGCTTGCGGCGGTCGTAGCTCTCCGGGAATCCCTTGCGGTGCATGATGCCCCGGCGGGTGAGCTCCGCGGTCGGGTACAGGAATCCGTCGGTGGTGACCAGGTCCACCCGGGGGTGATGGTCCCAGCGGGCCAGCAGTGCCTGCAGCACGCGCGCGGTCGTCGATTTGCCGACTGCGACGCTGCCTGCGATGCCGATGACGAACGGCACCTGATGATCGGGATGGGTTTCACCGAGAAAGGTTGCGGTGGCGGCGAACAATCGCTGCCGCGCGGCGACCTGCAGGTGGATCAATCGGGCCAGCGGCAGATAAACCTCCGCGACCTCCTCGAGATCGATCTGCTCGCCCAGACCGCGCAGCCCGATCAGTTCTTCCTCGGTCAGCACCAGGGGCGTCGACTTTCGCAGGGTGCGCCATTGTTTGCGGTCGAATTCCACATAGGGACTCGGCTCACTCATCCGTGCCATCTAACACTCTCGATTCGGCATACACGATGGTGCAGGTGCACGCGGCGTGGCGAAAGAAGTCTCACCATTGCCCTCGGTGGCACGGTGAGGTCCGGTGGCCAGTCCTCGCATAGCCGAATTGTCCTCGAGGGCAGGGCCACCTCGAACGCGGGGGTAAGCTACTGGCCAGTAACTAGGAGTGACATTTCTCTCTTGCCCCGTCGCGGTATCGTCGGCTCTCATGGATGCGCACCCGCTCGTGACGGACTATCTGCGGCTGGGTCTGGCCTTCGATCGCCTCGAGGACGGGTTCGTCGACGCCTACACCGGCGATCCGGCGCTGCGCCGCGAGCTACAGGAGGGGCCCGCCCCGGCGCCGCACGAGTTGGCAACGCGCGCGGCGGCATTGCGCAAGGAGTTGCCCGAGTCCGATCTGCCGGACGAGCGCATCGAATTCCTCGATGTGCACCTGCGCGCCCTGGAATGCTCGGGCCGCAAGTTCGCCGGCGAGCAGATCTCGTTCATCGACGAGGTGCGCGCGTATTTCGATGTGGATATCGCGCCGGGCGAGGTCGAGGATTACCGCGACGCGCACCGGCAGATGGACGAGGTGCTGGCGGGCCAAGGTTCGCTCTACGACCGCGTGACCGCCCACCGCAAGGCCGACGAGATTCCCCCGGAGCGGCTGCGCGAATGCGTGGACGCCTTCTCCGGCGCGCTGCGCGAACTGGTGCGGGCGCGCTATCCGCTGCCCGATCACGAGCGGGTGGAATACGAGGTCGTGGGGGACAAGCCGTGGTCGGGATTCAACTACTACCTGGGCAATTACCGCTCGCGGGTGGCGATCAACTCCGACCTGAAGCAGCACATGGCGCACCTGCCCGCGCTGATCGCGCACGAGGCATATCCGGGGCACCACACCGAGCACTGCCGCAAGGAGGCCGGGCTCGTCGGGGCCGGGCAGGACGAGCAGACGTTGTTCGTGGTCAACACCCCGCAGTGCCTGATGGCGGAGGGGCTCGCGGATCTGGCGCTGCGCTCGATCGTCGGCCCGGGCTGGGGGCGGTGGGCCCAGGAGATCTACGCCGATCTCGGGCTGCGCTTCGATGGTGAACGGGCGGAACGGCTTTCGACCGCCTCGGCGAAACTGCTGGGTGTGCGCCAGGATGCGGCGCTGCTGCTGCACGATCGCGGCCGCGATGCGGACGAGGTGGCCGAGTTCCTGCAGCGCTGGAGCCTGGCCTCGCCGGAACGGGCCCGGCAGTCGCTGCGATTCCTGTCCTCGCCGCTGTGGCGGGCGTACATCAGTACCTACGTGGAGGGTTACCGGCTGCTCGGCGGCTGGCTGGATCGTGCCGTCGATGAGGACGATCGCGCCGATCGTTTCCGCCGCCTGCTCGACGAACCGCTGACCCCCGGGGCGGTCCGCCGAATGTGACCTACCGAATCAGTTCGGCAGGCGACATCACTGATCACATCGGCGAGATGCAGTGTCCGCCCGAGGAAATCGAGCAGAACAGGCGTGAGAGCTCGAGCAGCAGGGCCTGAAACGGGTCCGAAGGTATGTAGATCGGTTGCAAAACGGTTCCTTTGATCGTTGGAGATGTTCCGCGTTTCAGTCTCCGAGCACAGACGACCGTCCGGTACCCCTGAGTTCATGGGGCACGCAGGGGTGGGGGTAAATCCCGACTCGGAGTTCGGTGCCGCGGCGAAACTTGCCCGGAGCCCGTTCGATCGTGATATTGGCGCCACATACACTGTGGTCGTGACCCAGACGACCGCCTCTGTCAACTCGCAATCACTCGCCGAACTCGATCCGGAGCTCGCTACCGCGATGGCGGGTGAGCTCGCCCGGGAGCGCGACACCCTCGAAATGATCGCCTCGGAGAACTTCGTGCCGCGGGCGGTGCTGCAGGCCCAGGGCAGCGTCCTGACCAACAAGTACGCCGAGGGCTACCCCGGCCGCCGCTACTACGGCGGCTGTGAGCACGTCGACGTCGTGGAGAATCTGGCCCGTGAGCGGGTCAAGGCGCTGTTCGGCGCCGAATTCGCCAACGTCCAGCCGCATTCGGGCGCGCAGGCCAACGCCGCGGTGCTGATGTCGCTGATGAACCCGGGCGAGAAGCTGCTCGGCATGGACCTGGCGCACGGCGGTCACCTCACCCACGGCATGCGGCTGAACTTCTCGGGCAAGCTGTACGAGGTGCATGCCTACCAGGTGAGCAAGGAGGATCACCGGGTCGACATGGACGAGCTGCGCAAGCAGGCGCTGGCGGTGCGGCCGAAGGTGATCGTGGCCGGCTGGTCGGCCTACCCGCGGCACCTGGATTTCGCCGCGTTCCGCGAGATCGCCGACGAGGTCGGCGCCTACCTGTGGGTCGACATGGCGCACTTCGCCGGGCTGGTCGCCGCCGGGCTGCACCCCTCGCCGGTGCCGCACGCCCACGTCGTGTCCTCCACCGTGCACAAGACCCTCGGCGGTCCCCGCTCGGGCCTGATCCTGGCCAAGCAGGACTTCGCGAAGAAGCTCAACAGCGCGGTGTTCCCGGGCCAGCAGGGCGGTCCGCTGATGCACGCGATCGCCGGCAAGGCCGTGGCGTTCAAGATCGCGGGCACCGAGGAGTTCAAGCAGCGTCAGGAGCGCACCTTGGCCGGGGCGAAGATCCTCGCCGAGCGCCTGACCGCCGCCGACGTCAAGGACAAGGGCATCACGGTGCTCACCGGCGGTACCGACGTGCACTTGGTCCTGGTAGACCTGCGCAACTCGGTGCTGGACGGCCAGCAGGGCGAGGATCTGCTGCACGAGATCGGAATCACGGTGAACCGCAACGCCGTTCCGTTCGACCCGCGTCCCCCGATGGTCACCTCCGGCCTGCGCATCGGCACCGCCGCGCTGGCCACCCGTGGCTTCGGCGACGCGGAGTTCGCAGAGGTCTCCGACATCATCGCCACCGCGCTCGCGGGTGGTACGGACCTGGACGCACTGCGCGCCCGGGTGAGCAAGCTGGCCGCCGATCGCCCGCTGTACGAGGGCCTCGAGGACTGGCGCCTGCTGGGCTGAAGCTCTACCAGAGCACCAAACGACGCGCGCCGCCGGTGAGTTCCGGCGCATCGGCGGTGATCGTCGCGATCAGCTTGCGCGGTGCCGGATTCACCCAATGTCGTTGGGATCCAGTGGTTTTCAGAACCACGGTCGGTACCGTCTCGTTCCCGTCGGCGACCGAGCGCACGAAGGCCGCGGCCTCGGGATCGCCCCAGATATCGACCTCGCGGTGAACGATCCCGTGCCGGTTCAAGACCCGCCGCAGCCGGGCGCAATAGGGGCAGCCCGGCCGGCGGTAGACAACCAGCTCCGGGGTGGGGTTATCGGCCATACACCGGGAGTGTATTCGCCGACGGGGCCGCGCGGATGCCGGCCAGCCGTCCCGAGAGCTACGGGCTGCCGAGCTCGGCCGCTAACCGGGGAGCAGCGAGTCGTCCCATTCCCGAATCCGGAAGGACTTCACCAGGCCCTCGAGGATGAAGGGATCCTCCCGCGCGAACTCCTCCGCCGCCGCGCGCGTGGTGAAGATCGCCATGTTTCCCCGGTCGGTGAAGGGGCCGATGCCCAGGACGACGCCGCGAGCGATGAATCTGTCGACCACTTCCGACCCTCCATTGGTGTGGGCTCCGAAGACCCGCAGTATCGCACAAGGTCGTGACCGGCGGCTGCGCTCACAGCGGCGATCCGACGTCCACCTGTCGCGAGAATTCCTGCCAGCGTTCGACGGCATCGGCCAGTTCGCGGCTGACGTAGTCGAGGAAGCGGGCCATCTCGTCCAGGCGGGCGCCTGCCGGGGTGTGTGCGCCGAGGACTTCCGCGCCGTGCCGACCGGCCGCGACCAGGCTGTCGTTGGCCCGGATGCTGGCGATCGTCGCCCGGAGCCAGACGTGGTCGTCGACGACGTAGCGGTCGCGGCGGCCCGTATCGCGTTCGCGGCGAATGAGATCCTGTTCCTCGAGCGAACGCACAGCGGTCGATATCGTGGCCGGGCTGACTCGTAGGCGCCGGACGAGTTCGGCGGCCGTGCAGCTGCCGGAATCCCGGGCGTACAGGCAGGCCATGATCCGGGATGTCATGCGGGGCATGCCGGTCTGCATGAATACCTCAGCCAGTTCGTCGGTGAAGTCCGCGACCGGCCCTGAGTTGTCGCCGAATTCTGGTGCGGTGGAAGATATTTGCGATCTGTTCCGGCGTTGAGAGCGTAATTGTGTTGCGCGGTGGGCACGTTCGGCCCGGTAGCGGCCCGGGCCGCCATTGCGGGCGACCTCGCGGCTGACGGTCGAGGTAGGCCGGTCCAGTTGCCGGGCGATCTCGGCATAGCCGATGCCCTCGGCCAGGCCGGTCGCGATGCATTCGCGTTCGGTCAGGGTCATCCTGCCTCCGGGCATCGGAGCACTCCCTACGTAGTCGTATACGTACAAGTATGCGTTCATCGTCAGGTCATTGCAACCGACCGGGAAAATCGTTGCGTTTTGCCGCAGGTTCATTGCTCTGATGATTCGGCGTCTACCTGGTACTTGATGGTCAGAATCCAGATTTGGTATTGAGCACTCCGGCGAGTGAACCATAGCTTTCGGCACATAGTGAAAGTTTCCAGTGAGGAGTAACCGTCATGACCTCGTCGTCCGATCCGGTGGCCATGCCCACCGCCCGCCCCGTCGGCCGCCCCTTCGATCCGCCCGCCGGCTTCGCCCGGCTGCGCGAGCGGGGACCGCTGATCCGCATGCGGTTCCCGGACGGGCACCTGGGCTGGCTGGCGACCGGCCATGCCGCCGCGCGCGCCGTTCTGGCCGATCCGCGATTCAGCTCCCGGCACGAGCTCATGCACTACCCGCTCGCGGATCTCGGCGAGCTGCCGCCGACGCCGCCGGGCGACTTCCTCGGCCTCGACGGCGCCGACCATGCCCGCTTTCGCGAGCTGCTGACGGGCAAGTTCACCGTCCGGCGGATGCGGCTGCTCGGTGAGAGGGTCGAGGAGTTCACCACCGAACGACTCGATGCGATGGAAAAGCACGGCGGCCCAGTCGATCTCGTCGAACACTTCGCACGCCCGATTCCGGCCATGATCATCTGCGAACTGCTCGGAGTGCCCTACGCCGACCGCGGACGGTTCCAGGACGATGCGGAGGCGGTGAGCGACAATGCCCGCACCGTTGAGGAGCGGTACGAGGCATTTCAGCGAATTCTGGACTACATGACGGAACTCGTTGCGGCCAAACGCGCCGAGCCCACCGACGATCTGCTCGGCGATCTGACCGCGTCCGATCTGACCGAGGAGGAACTGGCTGGAGTCGGGACCTTCCTGCTGGGCGCGGGCTTGGACACCACGGCGAACATGCTGTCCCTCGGCACATTTGCACTGCTGCGGCATCCGGACCAGCTCGCGGCGCTGCGTGCGGATCCGGATCTCGCCGACCGGGTGATCGAGGAGCTGATGCGCTATCTGACCATTGCTCACACCACGTCCCGGGCGGCGCTGGAGGACGTCGAGGTGGCGGGGCGGTCGGTGAAAGTCGGTGAGACGGTGGCGATCTCGCTGCAGGCGGCGAACCGCGATCCGGAGAAGTTCGACGACCCGGACACCTTCGACGTCCTGCGCAACGCCGTCGGGCACGTGGGCTTCGGGCACGGCGCCCACCAATGCCTCGGCCAGCAGCTCGCCCGCGTCGAGATGCGAGCCGCCCTCCCCGCCCTGTTCGCTCGCTTCCCGTCGCTGCGGCTCGCAGTCGCCGCGGACGAGGTCCCCATGCGCGAGGATGGGGACGTCTATGGCGTGCACTGCCTGCCTGTCACCTGGTAGAAGGAGTAAATCCGATGAAGCTCATAGTGAATCGCGACATCTGCATCGGCGCCGGGATGTGCGTGCTGACCGCCCCGGCGCTGTTCGATCAGGACGAGGAGGACGGGAGGGTGCGGCCATTGGCTACGGCCGAGTCTCCCGAACAGCAGGCGGCGCTGCGTGAGGCGGTCGCCGTGTGCCCGTCGGGGGCGATACGCCTGGCGGATGACTGATCCCGCTCAGTCGCGAGGACGGCCGAGGCGCCCCGCCCACCGACTACCTTACGTATCGGTATCGAACGATCCTCGCAGGTGAATCGCGCCCGACCTATGGATGACGATATCGGGAGTTCTTGGTAGGCACCGCATTCGATCTGGGCCGATGTCTCCGGGCAGTGGCACGATGAGCTCGGAATGGCAGGCTCGACCGGGGATGGGGACAACAGCGATGACCGAGGTGGGGATTCGCCGCACGAAGCACAGGTCCGGCGAGCGGCCGGTGCGGGCGGTCAATACGTGGTTGATCGGGTCGGCGGTCGCGCTCGGGGCGTTTCAGCTGTTCGTGCTGCCATTGATCCTGCTGCCACGCGATGCGGCGTGGGGGCGGGCGCTGGTGGCTCCGGTGCTGCTGACCACGCCGTTCTGGTCGCTCATCCACGAGGCCATCCACGGCACCCTGATCCGCAGGCGGGCAGTCAATGACGCCTGCGGGCGGGTGCTCGCGGTGCTGTACGGCTCGCCGTTCGCGATGCTCGAGATCGGTCATCTGCTGCATCATCGATACAGCCGGACGCGGGAACGCACCGAGATCTACGACCCCGCGACGTCCAGCTGGGCGAGAACGGCGCCGGGGTATTACCTGCGACTGTGCGGTGGTCTGTACCTGCTCGAGGTCACGGCACTGCTGCTGGCCCTACTGCCGGTTCCGGTGGTGCGTGCACTGGGCCGACGGGTGGACGAGCCGAATTCCGTTGCGGGACTTCTTTTCGAACGTATCGTGCAGGCTCGGGTGCTCGTTCATCGTCTCCCTCTCGGATAACGCCTACCACTACGGCACCGACCTGGACGCGCCGCTGGAGGCGCTGAACCTGCGCCTGCCCCGCGCGCTGGAGCAGGCCGCCCTGAGTTTCAACCTGCACGGGGTGCACCACCGTCATCCGGGACTGCGCTGGTACGAGCTGCGCGAAGAGTTCCTGGGCGAGGGCGGGAAGTACGACCTCGGCTGGGCCACCGCCGCCGCACGTCAGTTCCAAGGGCCGATCGAACTCACGTAGGGATCTGCGTTCCCCCAGGGCTCGCGGACTCGACGGCGCCGTGAGCCTCGAGTCGGTCTGCCGCCGGAGCATGTTCGGTCGAACGCAGTCGGATGAGCCGGGGCACATGCTGATCGCCGAGGTGCCGCCGGGTTGGGCGCGCGCCTGCTGCATTACTTCCGGGGTAATCGCGCGGCGTCGTTCTTCCGGGCACTGTTGGTGACGTTCCGATCACAACAGATCCGAAGAGGGAGAACCCGATATGAGCATGTACGACGACGCGGCCCAACGCTACTTCACCGCGTGGAACGCGACCGGCGCCGAGCTGGCCGACGCGGTCGCCAAGGCGTGGACCGAGGAGGGCAGCTACGTCGACCCGCTGACCGACGTGCGCGGCCACGAGCAGCTGACCGCGGCCATCGCCGGCGTGCACGAGCAGTTCCCGGGCTTCGTGTTCCGACCGCTCGGCGCGGTGGACGGTCACCACGACACCGCGCGCTTCAGCTGGGAGCTGGTCGCCCCCGACGGCACCGCGCCGGTTGCTGGGTCGGACGTTATCGAGCTGGACGAGGACGGCCGCATCCGCGCCGTGCTCGGCTTCCTCGATCGCGTCCCAGCGTGATCGAATGACCCTCGCCGCGCGGTACGGTCATTTCATGACCACCGCCCCGCCGGGAGTCGGCCCGCTACTGCGCGAGTGGCGCAACCGCAGACGGTTGAGCCAGCTCGATCTCGCGCTCGCGGCCGACTCCTCGGCCAGGCACATCAGCTTCATCGAGACCGGCCGCTCGCGGCCGAGCGTCGAGATGGTGCTGCGCCTGGCCGACCACCTGGATGTGCCTGTGCGCGAGCGCAATACGCTGCTGGTCGCCGCCGGCTACGCCCCACATTTCCCCGAGCACTCCCTGGACGACCCGCACATGCGCGAGGTCCGCGCCAACCTGGAGCAACTGGCCAGGGCCCACGAACCGTTCCCGGCCCTGATTCTGGACGGCGCATACGACGTCGTCGCGGCCAATCGCAGTGTGGGGCTGATGCTTTCGGATGTCGCACCGGAGCTACTGAACCGCCCCAATGCCATGCGCCTGACACTGCACCCGCGCGGCATGGCGCCCCGCATCCGCAACTACGCCCAATGGCGCGGCCACCTCCTGCACCAGATGCGCCGCCAGCTGGCCCTGACCCGCTCGGACCGCCTGCGCGACCTCTACGAGGAGGTCGAGAGCTACCCGCCACCGCACAACTGCGGCGAGGAACTGGCGCCTGTCACCGCCGCACCCGCCCTGCCGCTGCTGTTCGAATCCGACGGGCGCGTACTGGCATTCATCTCGGTGATCGCGACTTTCAATACACCGATGGACATCACCGTCTCCGAGCTCGCACTGGAGACGTTCCTGCCCGCCGACAGCGAGACCGCCGCATACCTCGCCGAATAGCGCTCGCGGGCAACGTAATCCCGGTCTTTACACGCCGGGGCCCGAGGCTGTCAGCGGAGGGGGGCTTCGGGCTGCGGCGATGGTCGGCGAGCCGGGGCGGCGCTCGGACGGCCGCTCGGGCAACCACTGTGGCCTGCGCGTTCAGCGCATATGTGGCGAGCTGGAGACCCGAACTCGATAGGTCTGCTCAGGGGTTCACCGGGGTTCCCCGCCGCCCTTACTCTCAGGGCGGCGGGGGCGGGCCTCAGTCCTTGTGCACCAGCGGGCTCAGCGCCTTACCGGCGAGTTCCAGCACGCCCGGCTCGTGGCCGTTGGCGATCATGTTGACGATGACCCCGTCGATGCCGTGATCCAGGACGCGGCGCTGAATCTGCTCGGCGACATCGTCCGGGGTGCCGACGAACTGGCGGTCGGACAGGTCCATCGAGGCCTTCGCCTGGTGGTCGGCCTGGAATTTGCGAGCGCGGTCGCCGTCCTCGTCGATGATCGCGAAGGCCAGGAAGCTGGTCTCCAGCGTCTTGGGATCGCGCCCGTTCTCCTCGCAGCGAGCGTGCAGCGCCTCGACCTTGCGCGGCAATTCGCTTGCGTTGCAGATGATGTTGAGATGATCCGCGTACCGAGCGGCCATGGAGAAGGTCTTCTTCTCCCCGCCGCCACCGAGCATGATCGGCAGATCGTCGCGAATCCGCGGCTCGTTGATCGCCTCGCGGGTGTGGTACCACTTGCCGTCGAAGGTGGGCCGCTCACCGTGCAGCATCGGCGCAATGATCTGCAGCGCCTCCTCCAACCGCTCGAACCGCTCGGTGAAGGTACCGAACTCGTACCCGAAGGAGTTGTGCTCGAGCTCGAACCACCCCGCCCCGATCCCCAGCACCGCACGCCCACCACTCACCACATCCAGCGTGGTAACGGTCTTGGCCAGCATTGCCGGATTCCGATAGGTATTACCGGTCACCAAGGTGGACAACTGAATCCGCTCGGTCGCCGTGGCCAACGCCCCCAGCGCGGTGTAAGCCTCCAACATCGGCTCATCAGGCGCCCCCAGATTCGGCAACTGATAGAAGTGATCCATCACGAACGCGGCATCGAACCCCGCCACCTCCGCTGCCCGAGCCTGCTCGATCACCGACGGGAACAACTCCCGAGCCGACGCCGGATGACTGAAATGCGGCATCTGATACCCCAACCGAATCCGCCGCTTACCCGTCCCGGAACCCTGTGCGTTCGTCATGCGGACAACGCTATGACCTGGAGTGCACTCCAAGTCAACGCCACCGAACCAAGTTCGCTGTGAGCGAATCACCGCTTCATGCGCGGTGGGTGCGCGCCCAGAACGTGCATAAGGTACTGCTGACCTGGGCTGACCGACTCACTCCACCAGTTTCGCCAGCCATGCATCCGTATGTGGGCACTGGGCTCGAATCGCATCAATGCCCAGCTCGGCGACCGCCAGCGGCCCCTCGGTAACCTTCACGTACCCCGGCTGATACCGCAGCAGCCGCTTGGAGGGTGCGGTGGCTGGATCATTGTTGATCAGCTCGGGTCCGCCCGCACGAGCGATGTCATGGTGTAGCCGGTCCGACAGAGTCCTGTCGCCATACAGCTCTCCGAGTTCGGCGTGGGCGGCGAACACTCCATCTCCAGTCGGGGCCATGTGCTCAGCCCGCCGCGATGCGCACTCCCTACAGCCGGACGCTTGGTCTTGACGATGAACCACCCGACATACCAGCCCTGTGCACTCAGGTATGGCTGCAGGACTATCGGCCATTTCAGAGCTATTCGACGGAATGGACGACAAAACCAATCTACAACTGATCCAGGATCACTTCGGCACCTTGCGCACCGGCGCGGATAATGTGGTCAGTGCTGCGCAGAACATGGCCGACCCGGTCGCCGAATATCACACCGGCACCGTCTCGGTAAGTAACAGTATCTCGTCCGAGGCTTGGCGATCGCAGAGGACGATCTGACCGACGCGGCGAGCTCATGTGTTGTTGTTCGGATCGGGTTGAAATGAGGTCGTCGCACACCCAAGCGCCTCTACGGATGGCCGAAGATGAGTTCACGCCGGCGCGAACCTCAAGCGTGCTTGGTGAGGTACTCCACGTACAACGGTCGCAGGACCTCGGCGATGTCCCCGTCTCCGGCGTGCAGGTAGTCGTCCAGCATGGGCAGGACGTATTTGATGTCTGCTGCGCTTTCGTTCAGGTTGCCGATGGCTGCCTCGGCGGCGGGGATCTGTTCCAGGAGCTTCCAGAGGAAGCGGACGTCGCCGTGGCGGACGGCGTGTTTGACGGCGCGGTCGTGGAGGTCTTTGGAGGAGAGCTTTTCCAGGTCGGCAGCTTCGGGCATGAGACGACTCTATCGGTTTCGGGCGCGGGGTCCTCGTGCTGTGGGGGAAGTCGTGCTGCCATGGAGGTATGGCGCAGCAACCGGCGGTGGGCTTTCGGGTGAAGCGGGTGTATGACGAGCCTGATCCGGAGGATGGGTATCGGGTGCTTGTCGACCGGCTCTGGCCGCGCGGGGTCAGCAAACAGCGGGCGCGGATCGATGAGTGGATGAAGGCGGTGACGCCCTCGGAGGATCTGCGGCGGTGGTTCCACGCGGATCCGGATCATCGGGCGGCCGAGTTCGCGCGCAAGTACGGCGCCGAGCTTGCCGACGATGAGCACCAGGAGGCGCTGGCGCGCCTGCGGGAACTGGGCGAGGCGGGGCCGGTGACGCTGGTGACCGCGGTGCGAGACCCGATCCACAGCCATGTGACGGTTCTACTCGAGCAACTTCGCGCCTGAGGATCGCGGCCGGAGACATCGCTGGCGTCGCGGACAGCGCGGCCGCCGGCAGCGCGGCCGCCGGTAGCGCCGTTCCAGCGCGCGCCTCGGCAACGATCCGACCGGCGCCGGCTCTCATGACATCGGATGTCTCGGTGAGGGATCCGAGGGTGCCGGTGGCGGTTACCGCCGAGTCGAACCATCGGCCGCCGAGACCGGCAGGGCGCCAGCACAATCCGGCAGGGTCGCTCGCCGCCGCAGCTGCCCGGTGACGGGGCGGGCTAGGCATGGATCGTCTGCGCTGGACCGCGCTGTCTCCCGCCGACGTGCCCTGCACGAGATCCACCCCGCCCCAGTTCTTCCCGACCAGCCGGTCTGTCCGGCACGCACTCCTCATCGGCGCGGCGAGTCACCGCTAATTCTCGGCGTGTCGCGTAAATCACAGACCCTCGATGTCCCCTTCGAGGACCCGCCTGACCTGCGAAATCTCCGCCGCCGAAACCTCACTCCGCCCGTAGACCAGCCCGAGGCGTTAACGGGATCTTCACCAACATGCGAACAAACCGGCGAGCCTCAATCGGGAAACCGCAGTAACGTCGGATGTGCGGGCTGCGAAGGTGTGGCTCGTACGGGAGGTCCTGATCGTGACTGAGAACTTCAGTGCGAGGGGGCCGGCACCCGGCCTCCGGGTCATATGACCCCGGGGCGGACCGGCCCAGCGAGATAGGTCTGTACGGGTGTAGTACGGACAACAAAGGAGCCCACCGTGACTGATGCACGCTCCGTCATCGCTCCCTCGAATGCCCGCTCCACCACGAGCGGCGGCTCCGGAAAGGGAGCCCACACCTCTGGATCCGGCGCCACCGGATTGAAAACCTTTGTGATCGACACCTCCGTTTTGCTGTCGGACCCCTGGGCCGTCACGCGTTTCGGCGAGCACCGGGTGGTGCTGCCGCTGGTGGTGATCAGCGAACTGGAAGCCAAACGGCATCATCACGAGCTCGGCTGGTTCGCCCGCGAGGCGCTGCGCCTGCTGGACGATTTGCGCATCGAGCACGGACGCCTCGACGAGCCGATCCCGATCGGGACTGTCGGCGGCACCCTGCACGTCGAGCTCAACCACACCGATCCGGAGGTGCTGCCGGTCGGATTCCGTACCGACACGAACGATTCCCGCATCCTGGCCTGCGCGCTCAATCTCGCCGCCGAGGGCCAGACGGTGGTGCTGGTGTCGAAGGATATTCCGTTGCGGGTCAAGGCCGGTGCGGTCGGTCTGCACGCCGAGGAGTATCACGCGCAGGACGTGATCACCTCGGGATGGACCGGCATGACCGAGTTGGACGTCAGCGCCGAGACCGTCGACCGGCTGTACTCCGACTCGGTGATCGACCTCGACGAGGCCCGGGACATTCCCTGCCACACCGGAATTCGGCTGCTGGGCGCGAATGGCAGTGCACTGGCACGGGTCACGCCGGACAAACGGGTCCAACTGGTGCGCGGCGATCGGGAGGCGTTCGGGCTGCACGGGCGCTCGGCCGAGCAGCGCATCGCGCTGGATCTGCTCCTGGACGAGAGCGTCGGCATCATCTCCCTCGGCGGCAAGGCCGGAACCGGAAAGTCCGCGCTGGCGCTGACCGCCGGCCTGGAGGCGGTGCTGGAGCGGCGATCTCAGCGCAAGGTGGTGGTGTTCCGCCCGCTGTACGCGGTCGGCGGCCAGGAGCTCGGCTATCTGCCCGGCTCCGAGAGCGAGAAGATGGGGCCGTGGGCCCAGGCGGTCTTCGACACCCTCGACGGGCTGGCCAGTCCGGAGGTGTTGGAGGAGGTGCTCAGCCGCGGGATGCTGGAAGTCTTGCCGCTGACCTACATTCGCGGCCGATCGCTGCACGATTCATTCGTGATCGTCGACGAGGCGCAGTCGCTCGAGCGCAATGTCCTGCTCACGGTGCTGAGCCGGCTGGGCAGTGGGTCGCGGGTCGTGCTCACTCACGACGTCGCACAGCGCGACAACCTGCGTGTCGGACGGCACGACGGGGTCGCGGCGGTGATCGAAAAGCTCAAGGGGCATCCGCTCTTTGCGCACGTCACACTCACCCGGAGTGAGCGATCGCCGATCGCCGCACTGGTGACGGAGATGCTGGAGGAGTACGGCCCGCACGCCTGATCCGTTGCCCGGCTACCTACTTGGAGCCGGAAAGTGGCGCACCCTCGCTCCTGATCGGCTCGATCGGGAGCGAGGGAGTTCACCGGACATGGCAACTCTGCAGCATTCGTAATTCTCGGGAGGCGGCGAGTATATTTCGCCGGGATACCTGTTCGGCACGGTTTCTCTGAGCCCTCAGTGGTTCGCCGAAATTTAGCCGAACACCGGCTTCGGGTTGTCGGCGACACGGCGTCGCCGGCAGCCTCTCTCGAGAGGATGGACATGCACCACCTCGCTCGACGCACGGCCGCGACCACCATGACCCTCGCCGCGACGACCCTCTTCTTCACCGCCTGCAGCAGCAACAACGACGGTTCCTCGTCCAGCTCATCGTCCAGCATGACCACCGTTGCGGCCGCTGCCGCACAGAGCGGCGCGGCCGCCGGTCCGACCGAGACCAAGATTCAGACGCCGACCGGCGAGTTCACCATCACCGGACATCTGATGGCCAAGTACAACGAGACGGGCGGGGCGTCCAGCCCGCTCGGCCCGCCGACCGGCAACTCGGTCAGCGGCCCGAACGGCGGTTCCTGCCAGGAATTCACCGGCGGCGCCATCTGCTGGAGCGAGCCGACCGGGCCGCACGTGGTCTGGGGCGAGATCCGCAAGGCGTGGGACAACGACGGTGGCGTCAACGGCAAGCTCGGCTATCCGACCACCGACGAGAAGGACGTCGTCGGCGGCAAGGTGAGCGACTTCAGCGGCGGCACCATCAGCTGGGTGAACGAGAAGACCACGGTCACCCCGAAGTGACCGAAAGCTCGTCGAGGCGGCCCGGGAACGCACTGTTCCCGGGCCGTTATCGGGTACGCTCCCGTTTTCTGAGAACAATCTGTAGGTTAGCGGCGTGCAAACACTTTTAACCGACCGTGAGCTGCTGGAATCGCTTGCGCCGACGGTGGAGGACAATCTTCGGCGTCACATCGACGCCGCCGACGGCTGGCAGCCGCACGACTACGTGCCCTGGGACGACGGCCGCAACTTCGGGTTCCTCGGCGGAACCGACTGGGAGCCGGAACAATCCGAGCTCGGTGAGGTCGCGAAGGTGGCGCTGACCGTCAGCGTCCTGATCGCCGACAACCTGCCCTCGTATCACCGCGAGGTCGCCAAGTATCTGCGCACCGGTCCCTGGTGGCGGTGGATCGGCCGGTGGACGGCCGAGGAGAACCGGCACGAGATCATTATCCGCAACTACCTGATGGTCACCCGCGCGGTGGACCCGGTGGAGCTCGAGCGGATGCGGATGGCGCACATGACCACCGGATTCCGCCGCCCCGCGCTGCATCTGGTGGATGTGCTGGCCGCCTGCGCCTTCGAGGAGCGCGCCGCGGCGGTGCGGCACCGCAATACCGCCGAGCTGGGGGAGAACCTGATCGTCACCGCGATCGCCGACCGCATCGCCGCCGACGACGAGCTGCAGTCGGAGTTCTTCGCCAACCTGGTGTCCGCCGCCCTGGATCTGGCGCCGGATCAGGCCGTGCGCGCGATCGCGGATCAGGTGGCCGCCTTCGCGGTGCCCGAGCTCACCCTCGCCGACGGCCGCAGCAGCACGGCGGTCCTGGCGGAGGGGGGCATCTACGATCCCGCGCGCGAGCCCGAGCTGGTCTTCGCGCCGCTCCTGGCCCGCTGGAACGTCTTCACTCGCACCGATTTCGGCGAGGAGGGGGAGAAGGCTCGCACCGAGCTGTCCCACCTGCGCCGGTAGACGGTTGCTGGGGTGCGGGTGCCTGTCTCCGCATCCCGGCCCAGCCGGGAATGCACACCCGGCCTCGGGCAGGTGTGTGGATGACGACGTCGCGTGTGGCGATACCGGCTCAGCGGCGGCGCAAAGCGTTCCAGAGCCCTGCCGCGGTGCCGCGCACGAAATTCTCCCAGCTGAAATGGTCGTGCCAGAGGGTGATGCGGCCGTCGACGAGTTCGAATGTTCCGCACACCCAGAACGCGATCTCGACGGGCCCGGCGCGCAGATAATCGGTGCGCTCGGTCAGGACGGTGTCGCCCTCGGAGACGGGGCGGCCGTCCGATTCCATGGCGATGTGATGGATGTCGGCGCGGAAACCGAAGGAATCCCGGTTGAGTCCGCGCAGCAGCCCGCCGACGCGGCCCAGGCCGCGGACATCGGGCAGTGAGGTGTTTTTCCAGACGATATCGGGGTCGAGCAGATCGAGCGCCTCGTCCACCGCGCCCATCTCCAACGCCGCGAAGAACTCGCGCACCGTGGTGATCGCATCTTGCCGTAGCTCGGGTTTCTCGGACATGCTCCGACTCTAAGCCGCCTACGCGTCCGAAACGGTGGAAACGGTCCCGCCTCCCCGCGCCTTCAGCGTGTCGTTGCTTGCCACTGGCGTTGCTCGTCGGGCCGGCGGATGATGGCCTGGTTGCGGTGCAATCAAGGCGGCCAGGCCGTCGAGAATGCGGTCGATGCCGAAGTGCAGGGCGTTGTCGCGGGTCTCGGGCGGGCCCGGTTCGGTGAACGCGGCGAGGGTGTGCGGGAAGTCTGCGGCCCGGCTCGCCAGGGTCTCGGTGAGCTGGCGGGCCATCTCGGTCTCCAGGTCGCCGGTGTTGCCGCCGATGGCCGCCTGGGCCAGGGAGCGGGCGTGGCCGGCGAACAGGACCAGCGCGTCGAGGCGCTCGGGGCCGGTGAGGCCGCGTTCGGCCAGCGGTGCCAGGGCGGCCAGCGCCGCCTCCATCCAACCGATCTCGTTGGGGCCGAACAGCCGTGAGCGCAGGATGACCTCGAGCGTCCACGGGTGCGCGCGCTGCCATTCGAAGGTGGTCACCGTCCAGGCGCGCATCTGGGCCCGCCACGGTTCTTCGGTCGAATTCTTCGCCGTCGCAACAAGATCCGGGGCATTGCCCATCGCTTCGTCCAGCATCAGGGCGATCAGCTCGGCCTTGCCCGGCACATAGCGATACAGCGCCATCTTCGTGCAGCCCAGCCGTTCGGCCAGCCGCTGCATCGAAAGACTGTCCAGCCCTTCGGAATCCGCGAGCGCGATGGCCTCGGCGACGATGCGCTCCAGCGACAGCGAGGGCTTCGGCCCGCGCCTGGGCCGCCGCTGCGCGCCCCAGAGCAGTTCGAGGGCGGTCGGTCCGGTCATGTCTCCATCCTTCCCGAATTCGGGCTTGACGCCAAACTGTGTCCATCGTACGCTAAATTGCGTCCGACAGACACAGTTAAGAAACCGGAGCTCACCATGCGTAACAAGACCGTTCTCATCTCCGGCGCCAGCATCGCCGGCCCCGCCCTGGCCTACTGGCTGCACCGCTACGGCTTCGATGTCACCGTGGTTGAGCGGGCGCCGCGGCTGCGTCCCGGCGGCCAGGCCATCGACTTCAAGGGGCCCACGCACCGCGCCGTGCTCGAGCGGATGGGAGTGTGGGATGAGATCGTGCGGCAGCAGACCGGCAAGACCGATCTGGTGTTCGCCGACGACGCGGGGCGCGAATTGGCCGTGATGTCAGGCGATTTCCTCGGCGGTGATGTCGAGATCCTGCGGGGCGACCTGGCCCGGATCCTGTACGAGCAGACCGCCGGGACCTGCACCTACCTGTTCGGCGATTCGGTCGCCGCGCTCACCGAGACCGCCGACGGCGTGCACGTCGAGTTCGAGCACGCTCCGGCGCGCACCTTCGATCTGGTGTTCGGCGCCGACGGGATCCACTCGCGGGTGCGGCGCCTGGCATTCGGGCCCGAGCGGGACTACGTCCACCACCTGGGCTACTACTACGTCATCGCCGGGGACGCCGGACGGGGATACGACCCCGAGGAGCCGCGCGTGCGCAGGCGGGGGCAGGGCTACAACGAACCGGGGCGGCTGGCGGTGCGTGGCGGTTTCAAGGCTGCGCAGCACTATATCTTCGCCTCCCCGGAAATCGACATTCCCCGCGATGACGTTGCCGCGCAACAGCGCATCCTCGCTGACGCCTATTCCGAGGTCGGCGGTCCCGTGCCGGCAATGCTCGCCGAACTGCCCGGGCTGGACGACTTCTACCTCGATTCGATCAGCCAGGTCCGGATGAAGGGTCGGTACACGAAGGGCCGGATCGCGCTGATCGGTGATTCCGCGTACGGAAATACGCTGGGCGGCTTCGGAACCGGTCTGGCCGTCGTCGGCGCCTATGTGCTGGCCGGTGAGCTCGCGGCGGCCGGGGGCGAGCATGCCGGGGCCTTCACTCGCTACGACGAGATCATGCGCCGTAACGCCAAGATCGCCGGGAACTCCAATGCCGGGCGGTTCCTGGCGCCACGAACCGCGCGTGGCATCGCGATGCGTAACTGGTTCCTGGAGTCGCGAACCTTCGCGCTGATGACGAAGTACGCGGACAACGCGGCCAAGGATGCCGGCCTGAAGGACTACCCGGCGCTGGCGGCCGCCGCCGTGTAAGCGGCAGGAAATCAGATTTTTATTCGGAATCCTCCACCTTCGCCATGGACAGCACGTCCAGGCGGCGATCGAGCTCTGCGAGGGAGAGTTCGTCGCCGATCAATCCGCGGTCGATGACCGTCTGGCGGATGGTTTTGTGTTCCTTCAATGCCTGCTTCGCCACCGCGGCCGCCTCCTCGTAACCGATCGCCGAGTTCAACGGCGTGACGATCGACGGGGAGGATTCGGCCAGGTGGCGCAGGCGCTCGGTATCGGCGGTCAGCCCGCTGATGCACTTGTCCGCGAACAGCCGGGATACATTGGCCAGCAGGCGAATCGACTCCAGGACGTTGCGCGCCATCATCGGGATGTAGACGTTCAGCTCGAACGCGCCGTTGCCGCCGCCCCAGGCGACCGCGGCGTCGTTACCGATGACCTGCGCGGCGACCTGCGTAACTGCTTCGGGCAGAACGGGATTCACCTTGCCGGGCATGATCGACGAGCCCGGCTGCAGATCGGGCAGCTGGATCTCCGCCAGGCCCGTCAGCGGGCCCGAGCCCATCCAGCGAATATCGTTGGCGATCTTCGTCAGTGAGATCGCGACCGTGCGCAGCGCGCCCGACAGCTCCACCAGGCCGTCGCGCGCGGCCTGCGCCTCGAAATGATTACGTGCCTCGGACAATTCGTCCAGTCCGGTCGAATGCTGCAGTTCCGCAACGACCTTCGTGCCGAAACCGGCCGGAGCATTGAGTCCGGTGCCGACCGCGGTGCCACCGATGGGCAGCTCGCCCAGGCGCACCAAAGTCGCTGTGAGCCGGTCGATTCCGGCCTCAACCTGCCGGGTGTAACCACTGAACTCCTGGCCGAGGGTCACCGGGACCGCGTCCATCAGGTGGGTGCGCCCGGACTTCACGACCGTGCGCCACTCGGTTGCCTTGTCCAGCAGGCGGAGCCGCAGATGGTCCAAGGCCGGAATCAGATCCTTCACCACGGCCTCGGTGGCGGCCAGATGCGTTGCGGTGGGGAAGGTATCGTTCGAGGACTGCGACATATTGACGTCGTCGTTGGGGTGCACGGTGACCCCACGGGCCGCGGCCAGGCTCGCGATCACCTCGTTGGCATTCATGTTCGAGCTGGTGCCCGAACCGGTCTGGAATACGTCGATCGGGAACTGCTCGTCGTGCCTGCCGTCCGCGATCTCCCCGGCGGCGGCGATGATCACCTCGGCCTTGGCAGAATCGAGCAGCCCCAGCTCCCGGTTCACCGCCGCGCAGGCCGCCTTCAGCAGGCCCAGCGCCCGGATCTGCGCCCGCTCGAGCCCGCGCCCGCTGATCGGGAAGTTTTCCACCGCCCGCTGCGTCTGTGCCCGCCACAGCGCGTCCACCGGAACCTTGACCTCGCCCATGGTGTCGTGTTCGATCCGGAACTGCGTGTCGTCGCTCATGGTTCCGAGCCTAGGCCCGCCGGAACCTGTGTGGGTCCGCCGCGCGTGAGGACTTTCGCACAGGCCGAGGTGGAATAACGAGCTCCGTAGTGCTCGGCCGGCCGGGTGCTCGGTGAAAAAGTGAGCAATTGTTCCCGTGTGGTCCGAGGCTCAACCCACCTTGTTCTGCCGTGATTCCAATTGTCGCAGGCACCGCAGAACATTGCGGCTCTCCGGTAAAGCGAGTAGAAGATGAGCCCTCGATACTACTAGCATCGACCATATATCTTGTACGAACCAGCCTTCAGGGAAAAGAAGATGAGTGAATACTACCAAGGTGATCCGCAGCAGCTGATGGACGGCGCCGTGAAAATTCGGGGGCTGCACGATCAGTTGGTTGGACTCAGGTCGCAATTCCAGAACGCACACAATAGGTTGACCGAGGACATCCAGACCCCGCATGTGGGCGCAGTCCGACAACAATACGGCGACAATGTGCTAGGACAGTGGAACCAGTTGCACGGCTCGTTGCAGCAAATCTACGAGACGCTGCAGAGCAGCGGCGTCAATATGGCTGAGGTCGATCAGAGCGGTGCGGCCATGATTGTCAACCAGCCGGGCGGTGGCCTGGTCGGCGGGCCGGGCGGTGGTCCGGTCGGCGGCCCGATCGATGGGCCGGGCGGCGGACGTATCAATTTGTCGGGTATCTAACTGTAGATAACGAAGAAGGAGGCAATCATCATGGTTATGAGGGTAAATTTCCAGGGGGTCGACCAGCATATCGCTGCGACCCGCGATGCTACCGGTCGCACGCACGAAGCGCTGGGGCAGCTCTCGCGGCACGTAAACGATATAAGTGACATATATCAAAGCAATGCATCGAATGATTTCAAGGACGCTCATGCCGGTTTTCACGCGAACTCGACACAGCTTGTCGAGAATCTCAACGGCCACACCAGCGCGCTTAACGACGCGGTAGTCCAGTTTCGGCAAGTGGATAACGAAAATGGGGCGAGGTTCAGGGCGATCGGTGCCTAGTACTAGCCGCGAGGCCTCATGGCGCGCAGGGACTCCACGTCGAAGGGACCGGTGCCCAGGATCTGGTGCACCTCCCACTCGATGATCTCGATGCGGGCCTGCCGGTGCGCCGCCAAGGGGTCTTCGGCGGCGACGCGGGCCGCGTCGTCTCGCGAGTGCGCCCGCATCACGTACAGGCCGGTGCTGCGATCTCGCGCCGGTCCGGACATGACGACCGTGCCGTGATCGTGCTGCGAGCGCATCCAGCTCAAGTGCTGCTCGAGCAGTGGGTCGTCGGCATCGATCGGGTGCGGGTCGTGGCGAAGCACCAAATACCAGTTCACCGATTCTCCTCATCGAATGATTTAGCACGAGGTTGGTGCCGATGCCGCAGGTGTCGACGCGACCGCTATAGCTCCCGAAGAATTATTCTGTCTGCTGTTACCGTAGAGCCTGTCAGCCCGATTTAGCGAAGTTGAGCGGAATAATTCGTCCGATAGTGAATGAGGGCGTCATGACTGAACAACCACGGCTGGTGGGCAAACGGGCACTGGTCACCGGTGGCAGCAGGGGTATCGGTGCGGCGATCGCGCGGCGGCTGGCGGCCGACGGCGCGGCGGTCGCGGTCAACTACGTCGCCGACGCGTCCTCGGCCGATAAACTTGTCACCGAGCTGACCGGCAAAGGTCACCAGGTCGCGGCATTTCGCGCCGACATCAGCGATCCCGCCCAAACTCACGACCTGGTGGGGCGAGCGGTGGGGGCGTTCGGCGGCCTGGACATCCTGGCCAGCAACGCCGGTGTCGAGCACTTCGGCGCACTGCAATCCATCACGCTGTCCGACTTCGACCGAATCTTTCACATCAATGTCGCCGGGCAGCTGTTCGCCACCCAGGCTGCCGCGGAGGCGATGACCGGCGGCGGGCGGATCCTGCTGACCTCCTCGATCAGCGCCCGCATCGGCGTCTACCAGCACACCCTGTATGCGGCAAGCAAGGCCGCTGTCTCGGCGATGGTGCTCAACCTGGCGCCCGAGCTGGCCGAACGCGGCATCGCAATCAATGCGATCGCACCCGGGGGCACCGCCACCGACATGGCCGCCGAAGCCGGCGCGCGCTACACCCCGCCCGCATTGCGCGACGTCGCCGCCGATGCAGTCATCAGATCGATGAACGCCGTCGGCAGGCTGGCTGAACCCGACGAAATAGCCGCAGTCGCCGCGTTCCTACTGTCCCCGGACGCGTCCTACATCACCGGAGCTACCGTCGACGCGTCCGGGGGGTGGATGTAGTGGCCAAGGCGGTCAGGCCGACACGATAGGGCAGCACGAAAAACCGTCGATACAGCGCCACAATGGGTTTCGGAACGCGTGGCGGTCCCGATACCAGCGACGCGCGCAACACTCTGGCCGCATGATCGGCGGGCAATTCCACGGCCGTTACGGTCTCGACGTGTTTGCCGTGGCGCAGCGCCGCCTTCCCTTGTGCCGCACGCAGGTTGCGCACCCAGTTGACCGTTCCGTAGGCCGCCACCAGATACCGCCGGTCGTCTTGTTCGAACACCGCCAGCGGAGTTTCGATCGCGCGGCCGGTGCGACGCCCGGGCACCGTGAGGACACGGAAAGTCCACATCGGCAATCCAGCGCGTATCACGATCCGCATCCACGCGTTGGACGCCCTTACGCCCCACCATGCTCGATACGGCTTGGCCATGAATTCGAGTGTCCGCCTGTCTGGTGGCGTCTGCCACCGAATTACGGAACCATTGGTCTCATCTCTTGCACGACCCTTCAGGTGTGGCCCGTCCGCAATCAAAGGAGGAGTGATGAGCACGGAACCGAACCACGATGGTCAGCCAGACTTCGAAGCGCTGTACCGTGACGCGGCGTCGGAGCAGGATTCTCCTGCATCGATCCCCTGGGACATCGGTGGCCCACAGCCGGTGGTGCAGCAGTTGGTGGCCTACGGCGCTGTGCGGGGTGAGGTGCTGGACCCCGGAACCGGCCCGGGACATCACGCGATCCATTACGCGTCCAAGGGCTATTCGGCCACCGGGATCGACGCGTCGCCGACGGCGATCGAGCGGGCCAAGCGCAACGCGGAGCGCGCCGGGGTGAGGGTGAACTTCGAAGTGGCCGATGCCACCAGACTCGACGGCCTGGAGAATCGGTTCGACACCGTCGTCGACAGCGCGTTCTACCATGTGTTTCTCGACGACGAACAAACACAGACCCAGTACGTGCAGGCCCTGCATCGGGCCACTAAACCGGGGGCGCGACTGTTTATGTTCGAAATCGGGCGCCACAACGTCAACGGCCTTGCGCCCGAAGGTTTGCCAGCGGAGAATTTCGGCCGGGTGCTTCCCGCGGCCGGGTGGCGCATCGACTACCTGGGAACCACCACTTACCAGGGCACCTTCAGCCCGGAGACATTCACCCTGCTTACCAAGGAGATGAGCGGCAACTCGGGATGGGCTGAGCGGATGAAGCCGATGCAAGAACAACTCCAGGTCATTGCGCCGTTGCTGAAAAACAACCGGGTGCACCTACCGGTGTGGGCCGTGGCCGCCACCCGCCTCGACTAACTAGTTCGGCATCCGGGCCATACGGCCCCTATAGACCCTGCTGCCGAATGTGAGGGAAGCGCATCAGGTTGCCGGCGGTGGCGGTGGCAGCGCCGCCCCGCCCGCATCGACTCGGCTGTGGCGATGCGAGGAGGATCGTGCCGTCTGGACGAGCCAGGCACCGATCATTGCGGCGGTTTCGGTGATGACATTCTCATAGTCCGTATCGATCGCGTCGCCGGCGGTGAGCCGGTAGCAGATTGCGAGGCCGGCGTTGGATATCACGAAGGCCCTGGTCTCCAGTTCCTGTTCGGACAGTTGTCCCAGCGCATGCACCAGATACGTTTTGATGATCAGGCGAAGCCGTGGTTCGAACTCGGGCACACCCGCTCCCTGCAAGGTTGATTCGGCGACCAGCGCTCGCGTCAAACCGGCATGCATGGCCAGCGTGTTGCGACGCCCCGCACCGTGTGGATCACTCGCGGCGCGCCGTGTGCCTCCAGCTTGCGTCGCAGATAGGAGACGAACACATCGACCACGTTGGTGTCGGTGGCGAAGTCGTAACCCCAGACCGCGGACAGGATCTGCTCTCGGCTGAGCACGATGCCGACGTGATCGGCCAGCAGGGCCAGCACCTCGAATTCGCGCTTGGTAAGTTCGACCGGAATTCCGCTCGCGTGCACCCGATGTCCGGCGCGGTCGATCCGCACCTCCCCGAGCCGGCACAAATCGACCGGCTGCCCTATCAGCGGACGGCGGCGCAGGAGGGCGCGCAGCCGGGCGACGAGTTCGCCGAGATCGAAGGGCTTGGTGAGGTAGTCGTCGGCACCGCGCTCTAGGCAGGCGATGCGGTCGGTCACCGCGGTACGGGCGCTGAGCACGCAGATCGGAATGTCGATGGCCATCGCCCGCAGCGCCGTGACGACCCCCGCTCCGTCCAGGTCCGGCATGTTCACGTCCAGCACCATGGCGTCGGGTGTCGCCGTGCGGACCAGGCTCAGGGCCTCCGCGCCGCTACCCGCGGTAATCACGTCGAAGTCCGAGAGTTCGAGCCCGCGTCGCAGGGACACGAGCACTCGAGCCTCGTCGTCCACGATCAAGATCCGCTCTCCGGTCATGTGGCCACACTAGTGACGGACCCTGCCGAGTCCGAGGCGTGCCGTCATTGTCTTCTCGCTTTCGCGCCGAGGGCGCCGATCGGAGTTGATCGGTGAAAACGACTGTAGGAAGCGGATCTTCAGTGTTCGTTGAGCATTCGTTAGGGAATCATTAGAGAACTCGGTTCGGAACTACGGGGCACGCCCAGGATTACCCGAGGAGGTGGGGGAGCCTCAAATTTCCTCTCCCCCAACCACTCTTGAACGAAATAGCCGGTCGGCGCCGGAAGTGGGAACAGGGGTCAGGTCACCGACTGGAGGGACGAGTAGACCACGACGTTGGACTCGTAGCTCTTCGTCGCCTGATCGAACTGGCCGCCGCAGGTGACCACCTGCAGGGTCGCCCCGCCGCGCGGGCCGAACACGAGCTGGTCGGGGAACTGCGTCTTGAGGTACATCCGCACATCGGTGACCTTGAAGTGGGCGGTCTTACCGTCGGCGCGGGTCACATCGATCGTGTCGCCGGACTTGACGTGCTTCAGGGAGAAGAACACGCCGATGCCCTTGTACGAGTCGACGTGACCGAGAATCACCGCCGATCCCTGTTCGCCGGGGGCCGGTCCCTTCTGGTACCACCCGGCCTGCTGATAGTTGGCGGGCACCTGAACCGAGCCATCGGTGTTGAGCCCAACCGAGATCAGCGATCCCGAGGCATTGATCGAGGCGATCTTGAACGAGACCGGGGTCGATCGGCTGATCGGCGGTGCGGTCTGTACGCCGGTGGATGTCGCCGCGGCGTGGCCGCTCGGCGTGCTGCTCGACGAGCCGCAGCCGGTGACCAGCACGGCGACGATCGCCACGGCCGCTCCGGCGGCGCCGAAACGCCTTGCGCCGGAATTGATTCTGCTCACTGCCCGCTCACCTGCTGCGCCATGCCGCCGGCGCCGGTGTCCGGTGCGCCCTTGGGAATCACGTATCCGCCGGGCGGGACCTGGTCGGTGACCGCCACACCGCCGGGGATACCGACGGTCGCGTCGGCCGGGATGCTCATGCCGTACGCGATGTCCGGTCCCGCCGCGGCCGCACCGGCGCCGGCCAAGTCGACGCCGCCCAACGCCGCGCCGGTCAGACCGACACCCGTCTGGCCGTTTCCGTTGACGCCCGCGCCGATACCGCCGTTGAGGCCGATCCCGGTCTGGCCGTTGCCATTCACGCCCGCGCCGACGCCGCCGTTGAGTCCGATGCCGGTCTGGCCGTTGCCGTTGATACCGGCGCCGGTGCCGCCGTTGAGTCCGATGCCGGTCTGGCCGTTGCCGTTGATACCGGCGCCGGTGCCGCCGTTGAGTCCGATGCCGGTTTGCCCGTTGCCGTTGATGCCCGCGCCCGTGCCGCCGTTGAGGCCGATACCCGTCTGGCCATTGCCGAGGATGCCCGCGCCCGCACTCGGAGTGATGCCGATGCCGGTATTGCCGTTGCCATTGACCCCCACACCTGTGCCGGTGTTGATCCCCGCGCCGGTGCCGCCGTCGACGTTGATGCCCGCGCCGGTGCTGGTATTGATGCCCGCCCCGGTATTGCCGTTCAGACCTATCCCGGCACCGGGGTTTGCCCCTGGAATGCCACTCGGCGTCACCGCACCGGTCGTACCGGCCCCCACGCCGCCGCCGAGGGTGAGCCCGCCGCCGAGATTACCGCCCAGGTTCACACCCGGAACGGGCGGCGCCGTGGTGGTCGGGGCCGCCATGGCAGTAGGCGTACCCACCGCAATTGCCGCCGCGACAACCGCCGCGGCCCGTGCGAATCTTGCTGACATCATCCCTGCGCTTCCAGGACATTCCCGACACGATTTGTCTTAGCTGTCGTATCGGGCGTCGACGCCGTTACGGGGAGTTTGCCGTGTGTGTAGGGCGTCGCCCTACATCTCGCTCTCCAGTTCGTCTCGGCTTCTGCGCCGCTCGATGCGTCACTGTGCACATCGCCGAGTCATCGAACCGCACCTGCCCGCCTCGGAAGCCGAAGGCGGGCAGGCGAATTCGGGTCTTCCTCAGGGCAGGGGCGGGACCGCGTGTTCGTCGCCGATGAAGTCGACCGAGGAGTACTCGCGCAGCTTCGTCAGGCGGTGGTAGGCGTCGATCATGCGGACCGTGCCGGACTTGGAGCGCATCACGATGGACTGGGTGTATGCGCCGCCGCCGTAGTAGCGAACGCCGCGCAGCAGGTCGCCGTCGGTGACGCCGGTCGCGCAGAAGAAGACGTTCTCGCCCGCGACCAGATCCTCGGTGGACAGGATGCGGTCCAGGTCGTGCCCGGCGTCCAGCGCCTTCTGGCGCTCCGCGTCGTCGGTGGGGGCCAGGCGGCCCTGCAGCGCGCCGCCCATGCAGCGCATCGCCGCGGCCGCGATGATGCCCTCGGGGGTGCCGCCGATGCCGATCAGCATGTCGATGCCGGAATCGGGGCGGGCGCAGGCGATCGCGCCGGCCACGTCGCCGTCGTTGATCAGGCGCACCCGGGCGCCGCCCTCGCGCACGTCCTTGATCAGCTGCGTGTGCCGCGGCCGGTCCAGGATGCAGACGGTCAGGTCGGACACCGACGAGCCCTTGGCCTTGGCCACCCGGCGCAGGTTCTCCGAGATTGGGGCGGCCAGATCGATCACGTCGGCCGCCTCGGGGCCCACCGCGATCTTCTCCATGTAGAACACCGCCGACGGGTCGAACATGGCGCCGCGCTCGGCGACCGCGAGCACCGCGATCGCGCCCGGGGAGCCCTTCGACATCAGCGTGGTGCCGTCGATCGGGTCGACCGCGAAGTCGACCTCGGGGCCGGTGCCGTCGCCGACCGCCTCGCCGTTGTACAGCATGGGCGCCTCGTCCTTCTCGCCCTCGCCGATCACCACCACGCCGCGCATGGACACCGTGTGCACCAGCTGGCGCATCGCATCCACGGCCGCGCCGTCGCCGCCCTCCTTGTCGCCGCGGCCGACCCAGCGGCCCGCGGCCAGCGCGCCCGCCTCGGTCACCCGGACCAATTCCATGGCCAGGTTGCGGTCCGGGGCCTCACGGCGGCTGGTTCCGGGTGTAGGTGCCGTCATCTGCGGTGCCCTCCTCGTTGTCTACTGCTGCGTAAATTGTCGCAGAACGGTTGGACGGGACCGTCGGGTACTGCCGTTCCACCTCCGTAATGAACGAACCCGCGCTGGTCGGCGGGCTGTGACGTGTGCCTCCCGGCGTTCGGGGGCATGACAGGGGAATCGGCCGGAGGTGGATACTGGCCGTGTGGCGAATCCCAAACCCCGCATCCTCAACGACTACCGTGACCTGCTCTGGTCGTTGATTCCGCTGCTGCTGATCTGTGTGGGATTCGCCGCCCTGGCCGGGCAGTGCAGCGTCTCGGCGGGCGGTCCGACACCGGGCAACATTCCGCACTTCGATGCGAAGGCGGCGCTGCAGGACGACGCGCACACGATGCCGTTCCCGATCCGCGAGCCCGCCCTGCCGGGCGACTGGCACCCCAATTCCGGCAGTCACGACACGATCACCGGTGCGGCCGGGGGGCCGGTGAGCACGGTCGGATTCATCACACCGCAGGGCACGTACATGCAGCTGACCCAGTCCGATGCGTCGGCATCGGCCCTGGCCGATCACATCCTGCAGACTCGCAGCCCCTCGGGCACACAGCAGGTCGGCGACCAGAAGTGGACCGTCTACCACGTGCAGGGCTCCGAGCCCGCATGGATCACCGACTTCGGGACGGTCCGGGTGCTGATCAAGGGCGCCGGCAACCAGGCGGCATATACGACCCTCGCCGGCGCGGTCGATGCGTCCCAGCCGTTGCGGCCCTGATCCGGCCTGCGGTTTCGCTCCGTCGGGGCGCGGCCGTGCGATTCGATCAGCGCAACCCGCAGTTGACGTGGGCCCATTTCGGTTAACGTTGGCCGGGTGGATCGTGCGGACTTCGGTTGGCTCGAACAGGTATTGGATCAGCCGATTATCGACGCTGCGCCCGCGACGTGGGGAACGCAGCACGACACCGCCGTGGTGACCCTGGCCGACGGCTCCCGTGTGGTGTCGCAGCTGTACCGCCGCGGCGCCGACGCGGAACGCCGGATGCGCATCATGGACGCGCTGCGAGATCCGGCCGCGGACAAGGGGATTGCGATACCCCGCATCCGCCGGTTCGAGGTCGAGGAGGATCCGCCGTGGATCGTGTTCGAGATGCCGCCGGGCGAACCCGTCGCCAGCCGCGCGCGCATCCCGGTCCTGGCGCGGTCGATGGGCGAGATGCTCGCGACCTTCTCCGAATTACCGTGCGCCGATGTGGAACTCGACGACATGTGGGCCCGCCCGCGGTATCTCGGCGCACGAGCGGACGCATGGGCCGAATGCCTGGCCCCGGCCCTGTCCGCCGAGCAATCCGCCGATCTGGAGCGGGCGCTGGCCGATCTGCCCGCCCTGTTCGACGGCCGCCCGGCGGTGCTGGCCCACGGCGATTACGTTCCGAACAACATTCTCGCGCGCGGCGACGTCGCCGCGGGCCTGCTGGATTTCGACTCCGTCCGCGTCGCCGACCCGCTGTACGACGCGGCCCGGTGGGCCTGGTCGGTCGGCCTCGCCGGTAGCGAGGTGCTGGCCGCGGCCTGGCCCTCGTTCCTGGCGGGAATGGGCATCGATCCGGCTGAACCACTTCTCGCGCAACGTATTCGGCTGTTGCAGGTGGTTCGGACGCTGGAAATGCTTGCCGATGACGATCTGGCGCCGGGCAATTGGCGGGTCGTGCACGAGCGGCTGGTGAGCCTGCTGGGGGAGACATAGCCGAGCCGAACGCCTTCACGATGCACGGGCGCGGCGAATGAGCTGTTCAGTGGCCGCCGCGCACGTAGATCGGCCGAGGACTCAGTGCGGTTCCGTTCCACACCAGTGGTTCCGGTTCGGCCGTTGGGTCCTCTCGGCGCAACCAGCCGACCTGCCATTCCGTGCCGACGAGATCGTAAATGTAGGCATCGGGCCGGTCTTGCACGGTGATCCGCTCGACGGCCTTGGCGCCGTCGAGGCGGAAGGTCAGCTCGGTAAGGGCGTTCGCGCTCGAGTAGCGGACCGGGCGCCGGTGCTCGTCGTGGCCGTAGAGCGCGAACTTCAGGAACAGCAGGCCCAGGAACGAATAGCGTTCCGCGGGTTCGGGGGTGTCGGGTCCGAGCTGCCAGCAGAAGGTGCGATCGATGCCGCACGACAGCGCGAGAATATTGCGGATCACGATGTCATCGGCGTTGCGCCGGTGCCATTCGGCCTCCGCCTCGGGCGGGCAGTCGAGCATGAACATCTGCAGGGCGGAGGGTAATTCGGGCATGCGCTCGTACAGGCGTTCCATCGCGGCGCGAGTCTCCTGCATGATGGTCTGTCCCGAACGGAAGTCCGCGATGGTCAGAGCGTGCCAGGGCCGCATGGGCTCGGTGGCGAGCACGTCGGTCAGTTCGCCGTACACCTCAGGAAACTCGAAGAGCAGCGGACCGTTGTATTCGCCGATCACGACCGGCTTCTCGCCGCCTGCGGCGCGCAGTGCGGCCCGGGCGTTCTCGACCATGACCGGTGTCCGGTACGGGTCGCCGTACGGGTGGAGATCGAATACGTCGTAGTAGTCGTGGCAGGCGCCGATCACATGCAGGAAGAACTCACGCTCGGAATCCGGCTCGTCCATGTTCGCGAAAATTCCTGGTACACAGCCACCGAGGACGACCTGGCTCGCCGGATCGCCGGCTTTGACGGCCGCCTGGAAGCGGGCGAGGTGCCGGACGTAGTCGTCGGCCGAGTCCGCCCAGAACAATCCGTTCGACGGTTCGTTCTCGCACTGCCAGTACCGGACTCGGCCGCCGCAGTGCTCAACCAGCGCGCGCACCATGGCGTCGTAGCCGTCGGGGTCGTGTGGCGTCGAGGCGGGCAGGAAATCGGTGGCACGGGTCGATCCCCACAGCGAGGACGCGGTGATCGTGAACCACAGTTCGGTGTCCTCGTCGCTCTGCGCGAGCACCGCGTCCACGGCCGACCAGTCGTATCGTCCCGGTTCGGGTTCGAGCTGCGACCAGTAGAAGAACACCCGAACCCCACCGGCCCCTAGCTTGCGTACCAGCGGCGTGAAGTTGTCGGTCTCCTCGACCAGGCCGTACTGGATGCCCCGGACCACGCCCAACCGGATATCTGAATTCTCTGTCATGACAACCGATCCTGAACGGCCGCGCTGGCACCACTCTTGCGCGCCGCATGCGCGCCGGGAGCAGCCGAACCGGATCCGGTTCGCTGGGGTGGCTGCGTGATCGGCGTGTTCTGGGCTCCCGCGAGCCACCATCGGCCGTCCCGCTCAACCAGTACGTACAGGGCGATCTCGGAGAATCCGCCCGGTTCGGTGGCGAGCCTGGAGATCTGGGTCAGTACGACTCCCGGCGCGGGCGACGTCGCGCCGACGACTTCGAAGTGCGACGGCGGCGCGACCTGTGCATTCATCAAGCGGCGGTGAATGGCGTTCAATTCGGTGTAGCCGGCTACCGACGCACCATATGGACTGCCCCACACCACGTCTGCCGCGAAAGTGGCATCGTAGCCGTCCGCGTCGCCTGCCGCGCCGGACTGTTGCAGCCCTTCGGCGAACCGTGTGGCCACCTCGTGGGCGGTGGTGGCCCGTGCTGGATCACCGAGCGTAGGTCGGGTGTGCATTCTGCTGTGCTCCAATCATTTTCAGCGGAGGCTGCCGAGGAGGCCGCCATGGAAGGGGATGATTTCGTCGGTGCGGCCGGCGAGGATCTTCGTCAGCCACTCGGGATCTCCCAGCAGGGCCCTGCCGACGGCCACGAGGTCGAATTCGTCGCGCTCCATGCGGTCGACCAGCTCGTCGAGATCCGCGGCTGCGCCGGGTGACATATGAGGAAACTCGTTGCCGAGGCCCACCGAGCCCACACTGATGGTGGGTTTTCCGGTGAGCTTCTTGGCCCAGCCCGCGAGGTTCAGGCCGGATCCCTCGAACTCGGGGAGTTGCAACCGCCGGGTGGAGCAGTGGAAGACGTCTACGCCCGCATCGGTCAGCAGGCCGAGCATGGTCTCGAATTCCTGTGGTTTCTCGGCGATCCGCGCCTGGTAGTGGTTCATCTTCCACTGGGACAAACGGAAGGAGATCGGGAAGTCGCCGGCGACGCGGTCCCGGCACGCGGCCACGATCTCGGCGGCGAAACGGGTACGGCCGGCGACATCGCCGCCGTAGGCGTCGGTGCGCCGGTTGGTGTGGGCCCACAGGAACTGGTCGATCAGATAGCCATGGGCGCCGTGGATCTCGATGCCGTCGAAGCCCAGTGCCTGCGCGGTCGCCGCGGCGGTGGCGTACGCGGCGACCACAGCGTCGATATCGGTCCGGGTCATCTCCCGGCCCGAGTCGGCGCCGTCCAGGGCGATGCCGGAGGGGCCGATCCGCGGGGCGTCGGGGACCGGCGGATTGCCGACGGTGCGATCCATGCCGACGTGCCACAACTGCGGCATGATCCGGCCGCCCGCTTGATGGACCGCCTCGGCCACGGCCGACCAGCCCGCCAGCGCCTCGTCGCCGTGGAAGTGGGGGACCCGGGCGCTACTGCCCGCCGAGTCGTGGCCGACATAGGTGCCCTCGGTGATGATCAGACCAACGCCGGCGGCCGCCCGTCGGGCGTAGTACTGCGCCACATCGTCGCCAGGCACGCCGCCGGGGGAGAACTCGCGCGTCATCGGCGCCATCACGACACGGTTGGGCAGCGTGAGGCTTCCCAGGGAGAAGGGGCGGGCGAGGATGCCGGTCGAATCAGCCACGACGGCCCCCCATCAATGTGTACGCTGTATTCATAGCGTACAACGTACACATGAAAGTGTACTAAGTCCACTGCCGGTACGCTGTACACGACATCATCCGGCGGAAGGAACCCCAAGCGATGGCCCCCCAGGGGAAACAGTCGGCGAACGAGGACAGGGACCCCGTCTCGCTGTGGGAACGCCTCGAACGGCCGGCGCCGGCGCCCCGCGCCACCCTCACTCCCCGGCGGATCGCCGAGGTCGCCGTCGCCGTCGCCGATGCCGAAGGGCTCGACGCGGTGACTATGCGCCGCCTGGCCACCGAACTCGGCGTCGCCCCCATGGCCGCGTACCGCTACGTCACCGGCAAGGACGAGCTCCTCGAGCTGATGGTCGACTTCATCTACGCGGAGCTGGATCTGCCCGACGGCACCGACGGCTGGCGGGCGACCATGCGGTCCGTCGCCCTGCGCACCAGGGAGGTCCTGTTGCGGCACTCCTGGGCGTCGCGGGCGGTGTTCAACGGGCCGACCCCGAATCAGTTGGCCGTGCCGGAGGCGGCCCTCGCCGCACTCGACGACCTCGGGCTCGACGTGGACACCGCCATGGCGGTCTTCAGCACCGTCACCGCCTATGTGCACGGCGCGGTCGACTCGGAGGTCAGGCTGAGCCGGATGCTGCACGCGCACGGCTGGACCACCCGCGAGGAGGCCCGCGCGGGACTGGCCACGCAGATGGCCTGGCTCATGAACACGGGCCGCTACCCGATGTACGCGCGCTATATCCACGACGCCGTCCGCAAGGACGATGTGCGGTGGCAGTTCGAGATCGGGCTCGACTCCGTCCTCGATGGCATCTCGGTGCGCCTCGGGATCTGAAGCGTGGACACCGTTGCCGCCGCCTGTCCACACCGCGCTCGACGTTGACCACGGGACCTCCTTGCTGCGCCGCCGAAGCGACGGTTCCCTCCCGGACAACCTCGGAGATCACGAGTTCACAAGTCTCGCAGCCAAAATCGGAGAGTGCGATTCTGCACTCACCGGAAGCTTTTACTGCTCGTCGGCTGTTTCGCGGTGGGACAGCGCATCCTCGACGCGTCTGCGGGCGCCCGCCAGATGCTCCTCGCATCGGGCGGCCAGGGCCTCGCCGCGCTCCCAGAGCGTCAGCGAGTCGTCCAGGTCCATGCCGCCCTGCTCCAGCATCTTCACGACGTTGACCAGCTCGTCGCGGGCGCGCTCGTAACCGAACGTCGCGATTTCGGCGAGATCACTGTCGTTCACTACGCGACTCCTTTGTGATGGTCTCGGCGCCCAGCGCGGCCGCGTCCTTCGTGATGGTCTGGGCGCCCAGAGCGGCCGCGCTGATCGCGCCGTCGGCGACGCGGACGCGCAGCTGGGTGCCTGGCGGGGAATCTGCGACCGAGCGGATGACGTGGCGTTCGGCGCCCGAAATACGTTGTACCACAGCGTATCCGCGGGCCAGGGTGGCGGCCGGGCCGACCGCGGTGAGCTTCTCGCGCAGGTGTCGGGTGGCGGTGGACTCGGCGGTGAGGGAGTGCTCGACCGCGCGCCGGGCAGCGGTGCGCAGCCGCTCGGTCTCCTCGTGGCGCTGGTCGAGCAGGCGCAGCGGGTCGGATAGCACCGGCCGCGAGCGCAGCTGATCCAGCGCCCGCAATTCGCGCTGCACCCAGCCGCGCAGCGCCGCGGCGGACCGCTCGCGCAGCTCGTGCACCCGCGCGCGCTCCGCGGCCACATCGGGCACGATCCGCTTGGCGGCATCGGTGGGCGTGGCCGCGCGCAGATCGGCGACATAGTCCGAGAGCGGATTGTCCGGCTCGTGCCCGATCGCACTGACTATGGGCGTCGTCGCGGAAACGATTGCGCGGCACAGGGTTTCGTCGGAAAACGGCAGCAGATCCTCGACGCTGCCGCCGCCGCGGGCCAGCACGATCACGGCCACGTCCGGATGCCGGTCGAGCTCGGCGAGGGCCTCGAGGATCTGCGGCACCGCCGTCGGTCCCTGCACCGCGGTATTGCGGACCTCGAAACGTACTGCGGGCCAGCGCTGTTGGGCCACGCTGAGCACATCGCGCTCGGCGGCGCTGGCGCGGCCGGTGATCAGCCCGATCGTCCCGGGCAGGAAGGGAATCGGGCGCTTGAGGCGCGGATCGAACAGTCCCTCCGCGGCCAGCAGGGCCTTGAGCCGTTCGATGCGGGCCAGCAGTTCGCCGATGCCGACTGGCCGAATCTCGGTAACCCGCAACGACAATGTGCCGCGCCCGGTGAAATACGTCAGCTTGCCGTAGACGACGACCCGGCTGCCCTCCTGCAGCGGCACCGCCGAACTGCGCAGCAGCGCGGGGTCGCAGGTCACCGAGAGTGACATGTCCGCGGCCGGATCGCGCAGCACCAGAAACGCGGTACGCGAGCCCGGGCGGACATTCATCTGTGTGATCTGACCCTCCACCCAGACGCTGCCGAGCCGGTCGATCCACTGCGATACCTTCAGCGCGATACTGCGCACGGGCCAGGGATTCTCGGCCGAATTCGACGGGCGGGCCGAGCCGGAATTCGCCGATTCGCCGGCGGCGGGCCGTGCCGTCGGCTCCGGTGTCGTGGGGTCCGTCACTTGGCCTGCACGGTGGCGATCCGGTTCGTCAGCATCGTCACGAATGCCGCGCGGTCGCGGGTCCGGCGCTCGTAGTCCAGCAGCGCGTTGAGGTCGGTGACGCTGAGCATGCGCAGGCGGGCGCGCAGCTGGGCCAGCGTCATGTTCAGATAGTCGTAGCGGGCGGCGACCTCCGGCTCGGTGACCGTGCCGGGCGGGGTGTGACCGTTGGTGGAAGCCTTTGCCGCGGTGGTGGATTCGGGTGCGGGGGATTCGGTTGCCGCGGTGGCGGATTGGTCCGACCCGGCCGTGGTGACCTCGAATTCGGTCGCCGCCGCGGCGGGCGCGGGCTCCCATTCGGCGGGCTCCGGCTCGGGCGCGGTGTAGAGGTCGAAGCGGCTCAGCGTGGCCGATTCGTGCCCACCCTCGAATCGCGGCTCGACATCCTCGTCCTCGTCGAAGGTGGCCCATTCGGGCTGCTCCTCCGCGCGGTTGACCAGCTGATCGAAAACCTCGTCGCCCTTGAGGGCGAGACTGGTCACGAACTGTTGTGCGTGCATGGTGGTCTGCAGCAGCTGGCTGATCGCGGTGATCGGCAAATGCATTGCCGTCGCGGGCAGCCGGCGAGCTTCCTCGAGGGCGAACACGGCAGCCCCGGCGGCGACCCGGGCGATGAACGGCGGTCGAAACATAGCCCTAGCCTGCCCGATTCGCGGGGTGAAGCAAAGGATGGAATCCACGTGCGCCATTCTTGCCGCAGCCCTTCCGGTGGAATACACCGGCCCGCGTGATATGCGAATGCGCGAGCACACCGCCGGCACCGCCCGCAGCTTCGACGGCGGAGCCGAGCTCGAGCCGGTGTAGTAGTGCGCGGCCCGCAGGAACGGCCGCCGATGCGGGCGGATTCGCCGTCGCGGGCCGATACTGTGAATCGTGAGCGGACTCACAGCGCGGCGCTGCCTCGCGACGCGAGACCGGCCGTGACCGCCCGCGTGTCGGACGAGTCCCGCACGTAAGCTGTGGGGCATGTCCTCGGCAATCCCCTTGAACGTCGGAATCGCCCGGTCGGCGGGTGCTAGCGCGGCCGGTTCGGCCAAGCGCGTGCTGCTCGCCGAGCCACGTGGCTACTGCGCCGGTGTGGACCGCGCGGTGGAGACCGTGGAGCGCACGCTGGACAAGCACGGCGCACCGATCTATGTGCGCAAGGAAATCGTGCACAACCGGCACGTCGTGGAGACGCTGCGCGAGCGCGGCGTCGTCTTCGTCGACGATACCGACGAGGTGCCCGAGGGCGCGGTCGTGGTGTTCTCCGCCCACGGCGTCTCGCCGATGGTGCACGAGGCCGCCGCCGCCCGTCACCTGCACACCATCGACGCCACCTGCCCACTGGTCACCAAGGTGCACCAGGAGGCCAAGCGCTTCGCCCGGGACGATTTCGACATCCTGCTCATCGGCCACGAGGGTCACGAGGAGGTCGAGGGCACCGCCGGTGAGGCCCCCGACCACGTGCAGCTGGTCGACGGCCCGGATTCGGTCGAGGGCGTCACCGTCCGCGACGAGAACAAGGTCATCTGGTTGTCCCAGACCACCCTGTCGGTCGACGAGACCATGGAGACGGTGGCCCGGCTACGGGAGAAGTTCCCGAAGCTGCAGGATCCGCCGAGCGACGACATCTGCTACGCCACCTCGAACCGCCAGACCGCGGTGAAGGCGATGGCTCCCGAGTGCGATCTGGTGATCGTGGTCGGCTCGCGCAACTCCTCCAACTCCAAGCGCCTGGTCGAGGTCGCGCTCGGCGCCGGCGCCGGGGCCTCGTATCTGGTCGACTTCGCCCAGGAGGTGAATCCGGCTTGGTTCGAGGGCGTACGCACGATCGGCGTCACCTCCGGCGCCTCGGTCCCGGAGATCCTCGTCCGCGGCCTGCTGGATCTGCTGGCCGAACACGGGTACGCCGACGTCCAGCCCGTTACCACCGCCAACGAGACCCTGGTCTTCTCCCTGCCCCGCGAACTGCGTGCCGCCCGGCAGTAGGAGGCCTCCCGGCCCGCACCCGATCCGGGGGCGCTGCGACCTGCGCGGGAACCGGCAGTCGCTCGGGCTGCCGGTGGCCTGTGCTGCACGAGCACGCCCGCGAGGAGCTGAGTAGCCGGCGCTGATACGCGCAGATCCCCGGTCCAGAATTCCGGACCGGGGATCTCGCTTTTTGCTCGGCAGTGACGATCCGTGCGGGACCGCTTCCGCTCAGTGTTCTATGCGACCGGCGTCGCGCTCGCGATAGCGCACGTTCGGGCGGGGGTGCGGGGGGACGTCGCCGTATTCGGGGCGTGGACGGCGGGGCTGCTCGGCCGGCGCGGCGGCGGCGGGGCGCTTGCGGGGCTCCGCGGAGCGTTGGGGCTGGCCGGCGCCCGCGCCACGCTGGCGCGGGTCGGCGGAGCGCTGACGCGACTGTTGATCCGCGCCGCGCTGGCGGGGCAGTGCGTCCGGGTCACGGCGTCGGGGGGTCGCCTCGGAGTCGCGGCGGCGCGGGGCCGGATCGTTGTCGGGGCGGCGTGAGGGTGCGTCCGCGGTGTCGCGGTGACGGGACGGTGCCTCTGCGCTGTCGCGGTGGCGGGACGGCGCGTCCGCGTTGCGGCGCTGGCGGGCGGGATCGGCCTCGCGGCGGGTGCGGGGCGCGTCGGGGTCGCGGCGGCGGCGGGGTGCGTCGCTGTCGCGGCGCTGGGCGGGCGTCTCGTCGGCCTCGGAGCCGCTGTGGGACGACGCGGCGGGTGCGGCTGCACGCTCGCTGGTCCGCGAGGCCGCTGCGGATACGCGCGGCGGGCGGTCGGCGACCCGCCCGGCGCCCTTTCGGCCCGCGCGGGTCGGCGTAGCGGCCTCCTCGTCGGCGGCCGGGGATTGCGAGCGAGCTCGGCGGCGCAGCGCATCGGAGGCGCTCGATCCAGGGGCCTTGCGGGCGCGCTCGCCGACGGGGCTGCCCTTGCCGGCGCGGCGGCCGCGCGCCCGGGTGGCGGCGGCCGCATCGGCCATGTTGCGATGCAGCACCAGTCGGCCCAGTCCGATCGCCAGCGCCAGGACGGTGGCAATGGCCATCGTCGGGAAGCGGTTCATCAGCGGCAGGGCCAGATTGAGCAGGATGTCCTTCAGCGACGTCGAGGAGTGGCCCAGCAGCTGCTGGTAGGCGACGGGCACCGCGAGGAACAGCAGCAGGGGCGGGGTCACCATCGTGGTGAACAGGCCGCGGTATCGCACCACGAGCGCCGCGAGCGCGCAGCCGATGATGTAGAAGGCAGCAAAAACGTTGGTCAGGTCCTTGCCACCACCGCTGGCGTCGATGAAGAATCCGATCGAGGTGCACACGACCGCGATCAACACCGCCGCGCCGGCGGGGACGCCGGGCACGGTCGGGATGATCGAGCGGTGCGGTGCCGGCACCTCTGATCGCTCGCGTTGGGTAGCTGCCACGTTAAGCACACTATCTGCCACAACGGGAACGTGTGTCGAGGCTGGGCGGATGAACCGGTTACTCGTCGGTGTCTGTGAACCATGCCGCGCGCGGTCGTTGCTCCACGCGCCGGATTGCTGACACCTCCCGATCCCCGATTTCCAGCTCGTGCAGCCGCCGGGCCGTCACCATCACCCGCGACTCGACCGACGCCACTGCCTGGTTGAAAGCGTCTACGGCCTTACCGAGTTGAGCACCGAGCCGATCCAGGTGGGCGCCGGTGGTGCTCAGCCGGGTATACAGCTCGCGACCAAGTTGCTGAATGATTGCCGTGTCGTGGGAGAGCGCCTCCTGCCGCCAACCGTATGCGACCGTTCGGAGCAGTGCTATCAGCGTGGTGGGTGTTGCGAGGATCACGTTCCGGCCGAACGCGTATTCCAGCAGTCCCGAGTCGCCCGTCAGCGCGGCGTCCAGGAACGGGTCTCCCGGGACGAACAGGACAACGAACTCCGGGGATGGATCGAAGGCGGCCCAGTACGCCTTGTCGGCCAGCTGATCGATGTGCGCTCGGAGGTGCTTGGCATGACGGGTCAGGTGCTCGGTCCGCAGCCGGGGATCGTCCTGGCCGGTCGCGTCCAGATAGGCCGCCAGCGGCACCTTGGCATCCACGACGATGTGCCGCCCGCCCGCCAGGCGCACCACCAGATCCGGTCGCACCCCGCCGTCGCTGCCGGTGCGGCTGACCTGGGTGTCGAAATCGCAGTGCCGTGACATGCCGGCCAGCTCCACCACGCGCTCCAGCTGGATCTCGCCCCACCGCCCGCGGACCTGCGGCGCCCGCAGCGCCGAGACCAGCTGCCCGGTCTGCGCGGAGAGCTGGTGCGACACCCGCTGCATGCCGGCCACCTGCTCGCGCAGGCCCGAATAGGCGTTGATGCGGTTGTGCTCGACCTGGGCGATGTGCTGATTCAGCGCGCCGACCGCCTCGCGCAGCGGCTCCACCAGCGAACCGATCGCATGCGAATTGCGCCGCGCGGCATCCTCGCTCACCGCGCCGAGCGACTGGCGCAGCAGGCGCTCGTTGTCGCGCAGGGCCACCAAGCGGGCCTCGGCCGCGGTCGCTCGCTGCCCGGCCCGGGCGACATGCCCGAGCCACCCCAGGCCCGTCCCGGCGGCAAACACCAACAGCAGCGCAAACAGCATCGGTGCGGTCATGCCGCAGATAGTGCCCTACGCCACCGACAAGTACGCGTCTCGGGCAATTCCGCAGCAGCAGAGAGATATGCGAACCACCTCCGGCCAGGCATGCCGCGGCCGGGCTCGCCGTGCGCGGATGTGTGGCCGCCGGTGCGGGCGGCCCAATTGGGACCCATTCGGGGTGGCGGCTGCGAATCTGTCGGTGGCATCGCCTACGGTTTCGCGGCATGCGGATGCTGCATACGTCTGACTGGCATATCGGGCGCACCTTCCACGGCGTCGATCTGCTAGCCGACCAAGCGCGTTCGCTCGAATCGATCGCGGAACTCGTCGCGCAGCACGGGGTCGAGGTGGTGCTGCTGCCCGGTGATGTGTACGACCGGTCGATACCCAGCGCCGATGCGATCGCGGTGTGCAATCGCGGATTCGAGGCGATCCGGGCCGCGGGCGCGGCCATCGTGGCCACGTCCGGTAATCACGACTCGCCGGCCCGGCTCGGCGCGCTCGGGAGTTTCGCCGCCGCCGGCGGCCTGCATCTGCGCACCTCCGTGGCGGACCTGCAGCGACCTGTCGTGCTCACCGACGAGCACGGGGAGATCGCCTGTTACGGCATCCCCTACCTGGAGCCGGAGATCACGCGCGTGGAACTGGGTGTACCGCAGGCCCGTTCGCACGCGGAGATCCTGGCGGCGGCCATGGACCGTGTGCGCGCCGACCTCGACGGGCGGGGCGCGCCGCGATCGGTCGTGCTGGCACATGCCTTCGTGGTCGGCGGGGAGGCGACCGGCTCGGAACGCTCGATCTCGGTCGGCGGGGTGGAGACGGTGCCGATGAGCGCCTTCGACGGCATCGACTACGTCGCGCTCGGGCATCTGCACTCACCCCAGACGCTGTCGGAATCGGTGCGCTATTCCGGTTCGCCCCTGCCGTATTCGTTCGCCGAACGTTCACACCGCAAGGCGGTCTGGATCGCCGAGCTGGGGCCCGACGGGCTGGGTGAGGTGCGCCGGCACGACCTGCCCCAGGTGCGCGGGCTCTCGCAGCTCACCGGCACCCTGGAGGAGTTGCTCACGAACGAGGCGCATGCCGCGGTGCGGGAGGACTACGTCTCCGCGACGCTCATCGACCACACCCGCCCGATCGACGCCCTGCGCCGCCTGCGCCAGCGTTTCCCGCATGCGGTGCACGTGGAATGGATTCGTCCCGAGGGCAATCCGGAGCTGCGCTATCGTGAGCGGGTGCAGGGGCGCCGCGACATCGAGGTAGCGCACAGTTTCCTCAGCGACGTGCGCGGCGAACCCACCGACGGCGAAATGGCGTGGGTCGAGCGCGCATTGGCGGTGGCGACCTCCGAGCGGGAGACGTTGTCGCCCGATATCGCGACGGCCGCCGAGGGGCTCAGCGCGTGAGCGGAGCGCCTGCGATGCGGCGGCGTCCCGTGCGCAGTTCAGCGGAGCGAAGGATGGGTGCGGCGCGCCTCGCCCGAGAGGGCGCCGAGCGCCCGCGAGGTGCAGTCGGGAGCGGAGGGCAGCGAGTCGTGGGTGCGGAGCGCGTTGCGTGCGGAACAGCCGCGCATCGGCGAGGTGCGACCGCATGAGGCTGCACCGGCTGGAGCTGACAGCATTCGGTCCGTTCGCGGGCACGACCTCGGTCGACTTCGACGAGCTCGGCGGCGACGGGCTGTTCCTGCTACACGGGCAGACCGGGGCGGGGAAGACGACCGTGCTCGACGCGATCGCCTTCGCGCTGTACGGGCGGGTCCCGGGCGCGCGCGGGGAGAGTAAGCGGTTGCATTCGGATCACGCGGATCCGCAGACCCCGCCGCGCGTGGCGCTCGAGGCGACATTGGGTGGACGGCGGTTGCGGCTGACCCGCTCGCCGGAATTCCAGCGACCCAAGAAACGCGGCGAGGGCTGGAGAATCGAACAGCCGAAGGCCACACTCGAATGGCTGGACGGCCGCGGGCAGCATTTGTCCCGAATTCCCGATATCGGCGACGAGGTGATCCGGCTGCTCGGCATGAGCGCCGAGCAATTTTTTCAGGTGGTGCTGCTGCCGCAGGGGGATTTCGCGCGATTCCTGCGTTCGGATAACGAGGATCGCGAGAAACTGCTCGAGAAACTTTTCGACACCGAGCGATTCGGTACCGCCGAGCAGTGGCTCGCTCAGCGGCGCCGGGACAGCGCGGCCGAACTCGAGACCCAGCGCCAGAGTATCGATCGGCTGACCGCCCAGGTCGGAGTCGCCGCGGGCGTCGGCGCCACCGAGACCGTCGGACCGCTGGAGGCGGTCGAATGGTCGCAGGGCCTGCTCACCCGAGCGCGCACGGACGCGACGACCACCGCCGCGGAACTCGCACGGCGCCAAGAGGATTCCGCTCGTGCGCAGGCCGCCGCCGAGCAGCAGCGCCGCCTGCACGAGCTGCGCCGCCGCATAACCGCGGCCCGCGATCAGCTCGACGCGTACGCCGCCACCGCGGAGCTCCGTGAGCGCCGCCGCATAGAGCTCGACCAGTCCCGGCGCGCCGAGCCGGTCGCCACCGCCCTGGAGGAGGCCCGCGCCGCCGCGGTCACCCTGCGCCGCCGCACCGGCAAATCCCGCGACCTCGCCGAGCGCTTCGCCCAGCGCCTGCTCGAACCGGCGAGTGCGGAATTACCCGGAACAGCATGGGCCGCAACGGATCTAGCCGAGTCGGAGCTCGCGGGCACCGCCCTGGCCGCGGACCTCGGGGCCATACCGCCGCTCGCAGAGGAAATACGGGGCGCGCGAGCCGGATTCGACGACCTCTCGGACGTTGGCACGGTGGTTGGTGGCCCCGTTGACGAGGCCGCTCTCGGCGCTTGCGGACCGGTTGCAGATGTCCGCGAGGGGGATTCGGACTCGACGAGCAGCCGAACAGGTGGCGTCGGCCTGGACGAAAGCGATTCAGCGTCAGCGGTGGCATCGGGCGCGACCGTCTCCGAAGGCGGGGCAGGACTGCCTGCCGACGAGCCCACCGAGGTGGCCGACGATCGGCTCGAGGCAGTCGATCCGGAACCGGGTGGGAACTCGGGTGCGATGGCTGCTGGAACCTCTCGATACGTTGAACTCGAGCTCTTTTCGATCGAGTCGATGGCTGGCATCGAGCCGTCCTCAGGGGCGGGTTCTGCAGGTCACGAAGCGCCGCAAGCCATTCGGGCACCGGCATCCGAGGACGCCGATGCCGGTGTGGTCGGCAAGCGAGGCAAGGGTTCGCGCAGCGCCGCGCGGAATCGTCCAGCGCGCGTTGTGGAATCCGTTGTCTTTGCGGCGGTGAGCGACGACGAGCCGGGGCTGTTCGCGGTCGAAGCCCCCGATCACCCGGATCGTGTGGAGGTCGCGGATCCGTCCGATGATTCCGAAGCCGGGATCGTCGTCCAGGGTGACGCGTCGGTCGCCGATGGGCACCTCGACGTTGGGGGGACGAAAGAGCCCCCCGGTGATCGCGCCCCGGCTGACGATTCCGAGGGTTCGTCCGATGCTCGGGTCGCAGTCCAGGACGAGGAGCCCGGGGGTATCGAGGGGGCGATTCGGCGCTGGACCGCGCAGATCGGGGCGCTGGACGAGGTGCGGGCCGATGCGGAGACGGCGCAGCGGCTGGGCGTGGAACTGGCTGGGTTGCGCCGGGAGCGGGCGGCGTTGCGGGCGAGTATCGAAAAGGTGTCCGGTGAGCGTAACGCGTTACCGGAATCGATTGCCGCGCTGGATGTCCGGGTACGCGAGGCAGAGCAGGCCGCGGCGGGGCTGAGCGGTCTGGAAGCCGAATGCGAGCGCTTGCGCACCGCCGCGACCGCCGCGGCAGAGCTCGAGACGCGGCGTGCCGAATCTGTCACCGCCGCCACGGCATTCGAGGCCGCGCGGGTGGCACACATCGATGCCCGCGAACGCACTCTCGCGGTCCGGGAGCGCCGTCTGGCCGGCATGGCCGCCGAGCTGGCCGGTGCGTTGTCCGAGGGGCAGCCGTGCGGGGTCTGCGGCTCCACCGCTCACCCCGCCCCGGCCCGCCCGGCCGCCGCGGCCACGTCCAAACAGGACGAGGAGCGCGCGGTGGCCGCCGAACGGTCCGCCGAATCCGACCGCGAGCGCGCACAGGCCCGCGTGACCGAATTGCAGGGCCTGATAGCGGTTCTCGTCGAGCGCGGTGGCGAGGGCGATCGGGTCGAACTGTTCGGCGCGCTCAATGTGGCCACCGAGCGGTACAAGTCCGCGCGCCGCGCGGGCGCTCGCGTCGACGAGCTCACCGCGGAGCTTGCCCGCCTGCGCGCAGACGAGACGCGGTTGCAGGACGAACTGCGCGAGCTCGAGGGGCGCGGCAGTGCGGTGCTCGAACGGGTCGTTGCCACCGACCGGCGGCTGGCCGAGCTCACCGAGCGCCTGCGGGCCGCCGCCGGTGCGGACGGTACCGTCGATCGCCGCCGGGCCCGGCTGGATGCGCTGGTGGGCGATGCCTCGGACCTGCGCACGGCCCGCGCTGGAGCGGTTGCGGCACGTGAGCAGGTCACCGCTCTGGCCCGGCGGGTCGAGCGGCTGGCCCGCGCCGCCGAACTCGTCACGCTGACGGATGTCGTTGTGCCCGAAGAGGGTTCGGAGCCCGACTATGCGGTCCTGGCGGCATTCGCCAAGGTTGTCGACGCCGCCACCCGCACGTCGCAGCAGCAGGCGGAGATCGACGCCGAACTGGTGAGCGCCGATCGTGGGCGCGCGCACGCCGAGGCGGTGCTCGCCGAGCCGGATATCAAGTCGGCCGCGGATGCGGTGCCCGGCGATCTGAACGAACTGGAAGTCCTTGTCGTGCAATCGCGTACCGGCCTCGATGCCGCGGTCGCGGCGCACGCCGAGGCGACGCGGCGAGTCACCCAACTGGAGGAGTTGAGCGGACAGCTGTGGGCCGCGGTGGATCGCATCGCCCCGTTGCAGACCGCGCACGACGAGCTGGCCGGGCTTGCGGAGGTGGTGGCCGGACGCGGTGAGAACAGTCGCCGCATGTCGCTGCGCTCCTATGTGCTGGCCGCGCGCCTCGAGGAGGTGGCGCTGGCCGGATCGGTGCGACTGCGCCGGATGTCCAGTGGCCGTTACGAATTCGTGCACTCCGACGCGGCCGGATCGCACGGTCGCCGCGGCGGTCTGGGCCTGGACATCCGCGACGACTATACCGGCGCCGTGCGTCCGGCCAAGACCCTGTCCGGCGGCGAAACCTTCATGGCCTCACTGGCTTTGGCGCTGGGGCTGGCCGACGTGGTCGCCGCCGAGTCGGGTGGCCTGGTGCTGGACACGCTGTTCATCGACGAGGGCTTCGGCAGCCTCGACGCCGAAACCCTCGACGCGGTCATGGGTGTCCTGGACGAACTGCGCTCCGGGGGCCGCGTCGTCGGCATCGTCAGCCACGTCGACGAGATGCGCCAGCGCATTCCGAGCCGCCTGCACGTCATCCGCCAGCCCACCGGCTCCCATCTGCAGGCCACGGTCGCGTAGTTTCCGGGCGGTGGACCCCGGCGGCGCCCGGACGGCGCCTGGTTCGGCGGCGGCGCCGCGCCACCTCGACCGGAGTTGTCATCGCGACGGAACGATGCCCCATATCGGGCCGGTAGGCGGGGACTGTGCGGCAGCCGCGCGGATCTTGTCGCCCTCCCTGGCAATCGTGTCCGCGATGACGGTGCGGGCCGCTGTCTGGGCTGCGAATTCCGTGGTGACGCCCGCGGCGACCGCTCGCGCGGGGTCGCCGGTCGCGGCCAGTGTCCGTGCCGCGGCATCAGGGGCTTGGAACCCACTGGAAAGAATGTCGTTGAAGGCCGGGAAGGCGATCGCCGCACCCACATTGATCGCGCCAACCACCGCGACCTGCCCGACACCGTGCGGCCTGACGGTTGGCACGGGATTGGGCACAATGGGTCGGTTGAGGGCCGTGTAGGTGTCTCGACGGGCGGTTTCGGCGGCCACGGCGAGTGCGGGGGACGCGCCCTGGGCAGCGGGGGCGACGTTGAGCAGGCCGACAACACCGACCTCGAATGCGTTCAACGCCCGCGGTGCCACCTCGGTGCCGTCGGCGAGGATGGATTTCTCCGCCGCGGCGTTCGTGGGCCCGGTAATCGATGCGGCCGTGACGCCGATCGCGTGCGCCGTGTCGTTCGACTGCAATGCGGTCCGGAACGTGCCCGGCGCCCGAAGTGCTGTGTCGGAGGCCGTGACGCCGGTCTGAATCAGGAGCGGGCAGATGATCGAACAGTAGACGACCTGATTGTGCAGGAAGCTGGTGATGAGAGCGCCTGGCGGAACCGGCGCGGCGTCCTGTGCCACGCTCGTCGGCGGCTGCGACCGAGCCGGCGGTGCTGCGGATGCGGCGCCCGTGGCCGTGATGCCCGCAGCGGCGATCCCAGCGGCCGTGATGCCGGCGCTCAGGCAGGTCGGAAGCTGCATGGTGTCCCCCGTATCGGCGATGGTACCGATTCCTACGATCCGTGGGCCCGATGGGTTCAGTCTCGTACCCCAGACGGCGAATCTCGTTACCACGGCCGCCGCGCGGCCGGAGCCGGTCCCGGCGCGGACGCCCGGACCGGCTCGAGAACTCACGATTCGTGCCGCAGCAACCAGTCCTTGACCTCCAGGCCCCACCGGAATCCGCCGAGCGAGCCGTCGGTGCGCAGCACCCGGTGGCACGGGACGAACAACGCGGCGGCATTGCGGGCGCAGGCGTTGGCGGCCGCGCGAACCGCCTCCGGCCGCCCGGACAGGTCGGCGAATGCGGTGTAGGTGACCGGATTTCCGGCGGGAATCTTGCGCAGCACCTCCCAGGCGTGCACCAGGAAGGGCCCGGACTGCTGCCGGACGGCGATGCCGTCGATCGCGAAAACATCACCGGCATGGTACTTTTCGACCGCTTCGGTGATCTCGCCGAGCGAATTGCGTGCCCGGACAGCCTCGGGGCGCAGGCTCGGATGTGGCAGGCGCGAGAGCCCCTCCGCATCGCCGGTCCAGCCGGATGCGAGCACCGCCCCGTCCGCATCGACGAGCACGGTGAACGGCCCGATCGGTGTTGGGACCGTGGCGAAATCGGCAATAGTCATCGCTCTCCCTCCTTCGGTGTCGGTGTCTGCTGCTCGGCGAGCGTCACCGCTCCGCCGGGACGCGCCCGTTCGCGGCGGCGGGCGCGGTCCGCTCGCCCAGCGCCCGCTTCCACAGGTGCATGGACAGATACGAGCGCCACGGCGCCCAGCGCCCGGTATCGGTGAGCTCGATACCCAGCAGCGCCGCACCCCGGCGCACGATCAGATCGGTATGCATGAGAATGTCCGGGTCGGCCAGCAGCCGCATGGTGACATAGTCGGCGGTCCAGGGGCCGACCCCGTCCAGGGCCAGCAGGTCCCGGCGCACGTCGGCGGCGGTGCGCCCGGGGTGCAACTCCAGATCGCCGGAGGCCAGGGCCCGGGCGACGGACACGATGGACGCGGTGCGGCGTGCCGGTCCCGTCAGCACCTCGGCGCCGTGCTCGGCGATCGCCTCCGCGGTCGGGAACAGGCGCGGCACCGGCCCGCCGATGGTGTCGCCCAGCGCCTCGACCAGCCGCGCGGTATGCGTGGTGGCCGCCGAGACCGAGATCTGCTGCCCGATCATGGTGCGCAGCAACAGTTCCGACGCGTCGGTGCAGCCAGGGACCCGGATGCCGCGGCTCAGCCCGGCGCCGCGGACGCCGAAGCCGGCGTCGAGCGCCTCGTCGATGCCGACCGGATCGGCATCCAGGTCCAGCAGATGCCGCACCCGCGCGACGGTCGGTGCCAGGTCGCGCATGTCGTGCAGCGACAGTCCCGCCCGCACGTGCCCGGGCTGCACGCTCAGCCGCACGGTGGCATGTCCGTGCGGAGTCCGCAGGCTGCGGGTGTAGACACCGTCGTCCCACAGTTCCAAGCCGGGCGCGGCATGGGAGGACAGGAACCATTCCAGCCAGGCCGCATCGAGCGGTTCCCGGTACGGCAGCCGCAGCGTGAGCATCCCGTGCGGCTCCCACGTCGGCACGTCCGAGGGGCCCGCGTGGTTGCGCACGGCGGGGCCGGGCAGCGTGTCGCCGCGCAGCCGCCGCGACTCCTCGCGCAACGTCGTCGGGCTCACCGCGAATACCTCGCGCACGGTGTCATTGAACTGGCGGATGCTGGCGAATCCGGCGGCGAAGGCGATATCGGACATCGGCATGCGCGTGGTCTGGATCAGCAGCCGGGCGGTGTGGGCGCGGTGGGCGCGCGCCAGGGCCAGCGGCCCGGCGCCGAGTTCGGCGGACAGCACCCTGGTCAGCTGCCGCTGCGAGTAGCCCAGCGACCCCGCCAGCGCGGGCACGCCGCCGCGTTCGATGACCCCGTCGGCGATCAGCCGCATGGCGCGCGATGCCAGGTCGGCGCGGGTGTTCCAGAGCGGTGACCCGGGCGCGGCGTCGGGCAGGCAGCGGCGGCAGGCCCGGAACCCGCTCTGCTGGGCGGCCGCGGCCGTGGGCAGGAAGGTCACGTTCGTCCGCTTGGGTGTGATGGCTGGACACGATGGGCGGCAGTAGATTCCGGTCGTGCGCACCGCGGTGACGAACTGCCCGTCGAAGCGGGCGTCGCGGGTCGCCACCGCTCGGTAGCAGCGCTCGAACTCCAGACCGTTAGCACTCACGCAGTCCACAATTGCAGGCCGAGGCCGTCGGTGCTAGCGGAAAAAAGACATCTATCCCCACTGTGTGCGGATGTCCGATTTTCGGTGTTGGGGAATGCGGTGGATGGTGGCCCCCGGTGCTGATCGATGCACCGTGCATCTGCAACTGCACGCGTGGGTCTTTGGTCCCTTGCTCGCCGAGGTCGGCTCTGCCAGTGTGGACTTCCCAATGGAAGAAATCGGAAGCGGTGCAGTGCGATGTCCGAGTCGTGGATCATCCTGCCGTACAGTGCCTTTCTCTGTTTCGCGCTGGGGCAGGTGTGGCGTTTCCGGTACGACCGGTTCGCGGCGATCGCTGTCTCGACCGGTGACGGCCGGCTGCACGGAATCGGCACCGCGGCATGTCGTTACGGGATCGGCGCGCTGATCGCGGCCCGCATGCTGGACGTGCTCGGTTCGGGACCGCACATGCACCCGTCCGGTGCGTTGCGCCTGGCCATCGATACCGTGGAGATCGTGGCCCTACCGGTGGCCGTGGCCGGGGCGGTCCTGTACCTCGTCCCGGCGATGATCGCCGATCCGGATCATGGGTCGGTCTCGCCGCTCGATCGCCTCACGTTGCCGGTGCTGGCGGGCATGCTGTTGTCCTGGGCGGCAGTCGAATTCGCCCCCGACTCCGTCGTCGGCCCATCCCGCACCGCCGATACGCTGTTCATCTGGTTCCGGTCGCTGTTCACCGCGCATCCGAACGCGGCCGTCATGGCGCATGCGCCCGGCCTCTATCAGCTTCGCGGCCTGATGATTCTGCTGCTCATCGCGATCTGGCCCTACAGCCGGCTCGGGGGCCTGTTCGCCGGGCCGCTCGTCAGGCGGTCCAATTCGGACAGGATGCTGGTGCGCAGGTAATCCCAGCTGGGCGTGAGGGATTCGCATCCTGGCACGGCACCGAGCGCCACGACCGAGCACATCGAGGCCAGGCTGATGCGCAGCCAGTCGCGCACAGCGGGCGCCGTGGCGACGGCCGGCGCGATCTCGGCGACCATGCCGTACAGGACCGTGTCCAGATGCCGGGCGAGATCGGCTACCGCTTCGGCGATTTCGGGATCGGTGCGCGCGGCGCCGATGAATTCGAGCATCGCCCAGTTGGTCGGTAGGTTGACGCCCGTCCACATCAGGTCGACCAGGCGCATCACCCGGTCGTGCTCGGCACCGTCGGTGGGCAGATCCGAGCGGAAGGTCTCGGCGAACAGGTCGGCCAGGCGGATCGTCGCGGCCTTGACCAGGTCGGCCTTGGACCGGAAGTGGTGCTGCTGCGCGCCCTGGCTCAGGCCCGCGAGTTCGGCGACGCCGCGGGTCGTCGTGGCCGCGTAACCGTTGACGACCAGGCTCTGGATCGTGGCATCCAGCAGCGCCGCCCGCACCTCCTCGCGGCGTTGCTCGCGGCTGGGTCGCGCGCGGGTCGGCTGCATCACATCGGCCAGCGTAGTCGAGCCAGCCTCAAGTCGTAAGACTTGTTCAAGTCGGTCGACTTGCTTAATATTCTCGGTATATGGCCCGCGAACAGGAGTCGAGATGACCGCGACGATGCGCATCGACAACCGTCCAGCCCGATCTCGATCCCGGCACGAGGCGCTCGCCGCGGACGTCCACTGGTTCGGCGCCTCGCTACCCCTGGCGTTCTTCGGGCAGCTGCTGTTCGATCAGGTGGCCTACCGCGAGATCGCGGCATCGGTCGACCGCACCGGCCGATTCGCCGAGAACTTCACCGATCGCGGCGTGCGCAGCTTCGCCTTCGGGGCGCTGATGCTGCACACCGATGCGCAGGACGCGCAGCGGTTCCGGGAGCTGGTCAAGACCCTGCACCGCGATGTGCACGGCGTCGGGAAGGGGGAGTTCGCCGATACCCGTTACAGCGCTTTCGATCCCGAACTGTGGATGTGGATCGCCATCAGCACGATCAACTCGGTGTATCAGGCGTACATCCGGGTCTGCGGGCGGCCGCTCGACGCGACTGATCGCGAAATCGTCTATCAGACATTACGTTCGGAGATGACCTTTCTGGAACTGCCCAGCCGTCAGGGCAAACTGCCCGCCACGCTCGACGATATGCTCGCCGAGTACGACCGGGTTGCGGCAACGAAGTTGGCGGACAACTCATTTCTGCAGTACGCCCGCCGGACCATCTGGCGATTGCCGTTCCCCACACTGGTGGTTCCGGTGGCGCTCCCGGCACCGCTGCAGCCGGTGTGGCGGCTGCTCGCGGCATTGGCGGCGCGGCCGATCGTGATCTGCTCCACGGCCGCGGCGCACCCGCGCATGCGTGCGCTGCTCGGCCAGCCCTGGGGGCCGCGCCATCGCGCCGAGTACCTCGTCTATCGCACGGCCCTGCGCACGGCCTGGCGCCGGCTGCCCCGCCGTCTCATGCTGGAACCGCTGGCCTACAACCGATACGAGTACGAGCGTCTACGCGACTCCTATCAGAGCCTGCTGCTCGAATCCTTTGCGCCGCGGGATCAGTCGGCGACCTGAGTCCGGACCGGCGTGCCGTCGGCCCTCGGATACGGACGAGTGGCGCGACGGCCTCGGGGTAACGCCGGATTCCGGGGCTATTGCCCGGAACTCGGTTGCGGACCTACCGACGCTGATTTCAGTTGTGCCTCATAGCTGTACGCCAGATGCTCGCGGGATTTGACGGTGTCTGGGTGATCCGGGCCCAGGATGCGTTCGCGGTCCTCGACCGTGCGGGCGTGGGTCTCCATCGCGTCGGCGAAGCGTCCTGCCTCGTGGTAGGCGACGGCAAGGTTGTTGCGGGCGACGAGGGTGTGGGGATGGTCCGGGCCGAGCTCGCGTTCGCGCGCGGTCAGGATGTGCTGGAACAGTTCGACGGCCCGGCCCGCCTGCCCGGAATCCGCATAGGCGAAGGCCAGGCCCAGCCGGGCGCGCTCGGTAATGGGATGCTCCGCGCCGAGCGTGCGCTCTCCGGTGTGCAGCACCCGCTCGAACAGGGCGATGGCATCGGCCGTGCGGCGTGCGGCGGCACGGTCGGAGGCCAGGGTGACCATGGAGTAGAGAGTGTCGGTGTGCTCGGGGCCGAGGATGCGTTCGCGCGCGGCCAGCAGGCGCTCGTCGAGCCCGGTGGCCTCGTCGGTGCGCCCGGCCTCCCGCAGGGCCGAGGCCAGTGACTCACAGGTGATCAGCGTGCTGGGATTCTCGGGCCCGAGCAGTCGCTCGCTGGCGGCGAGGGTGATCCGGTACAGATCGATGGCTTCGTCGAGCCGGCCGCCCTCGCGGTAGGCCAGGGCCAGGTTGTGGCGCGAGGTGAGGGTGTCCTTGTGGTCGGCGCCGTAGCCCTGTTCGGAGTCGGCGAGGGTGCGCTCGTACACCTCGATCGCCTCATCGATCCGCCCGGCCTCCCGCAGGCTCCGGGCCAGGTTGCCGCGGAAGATCAGGGTGTCGGAATCCTGTGGGCCGAAGGTGTGTTCGCTGTCGGTGAGTACCCGTTCGTACAGGTCGACGGCCTCGGTGAAGCGGCCGGATTCGCGGTAGGCGCGGGCCAGATTGGCCGCGGAGATCAGTGTTTCGCGATGCAGCGGGCCCAATACCCGCTCGCGGTCGGCCAGGACGCGCTCGTACATCGTGATGATCTCGGTCTGGCGGTCGCCGCGATCCGAAGGTGCACCGGCGGTGGGGATTTGAGGTTCCGCAGCAGGAACGGCGGCCGGATTGGGTGGCCCGAAGATGTCGGCGTGGAGCGGTGCCGGGGGCTGGTACTGATCGGGGGTGAGTGGCTCGGCGGGGGTTGCCGGTTCCGGAATCGAGGTCGAAACAGGTTCGGGAGGGGTTTGTGGTGGCTCGGGGACGGCAACTACCGGCCGGTCCTGCGATACGGCGGGTATCGATCCGGATTGGTTGGCGGGCAGGGGTTCCGGCTCTTCGACGGAGGGAAGTTCGAGATGCTCGGCCTGCGGCGGTTGCGCCGTGGTCTGCTGCGGTTCGGCCGGTGACTCCGACGGCTCCGGAACTTCGATCGGAACCGGCTCGCGTTCGGCGGGCGGTGCTGCCGGCGCCGTGTGCGGTGCGGTCGGCTGCGGTTCGGCCGCGCCGGATGACAGCACGAGTTTCAGTGTGTGCGTGGTGAGTTCGCCGGATCGCGCAGCGTCCGGCCCGGCCACGCGGAACCGCGGCTCGCCGTCCTCGGCGTCGATCAGGAGCCGCACCGTCAACTCGGCGGTGCTCGGCACGAACCAACCGGTTCGCGGAATCCGCTCGGCCGCGGTGGCGAGCTGCCCGTCGAGCGCGGTCAGCACATCGGCCAGCGTGGGCGCCCCGTCCGTGGGATTCCGATTCTCCGCCACGGGATTTCCCCCTCGCTGCGATCATCTCACCGCCCGGACGTGCGGCCTCCCATCGAGCTTATCGTGTCGGCGTGCTCGGCGGGTGCGAGCTCAATCATTCTCCGTCGCAACGATGTCCGGCAGTTCGGTGAGGCTGTGGATTCGCCAGTCGGACAGGTCCGCGAGCTCGGGTTCGTTGCGGTGCAGCCATCCCCAGGGGCCGCGCTGGATGAATACCGTGCGCATGCCGGCCTTCTTGGCCGGTGCGATGTCGTTGTCCAGACGATCGCCGACGTAGACGATCTCGTCGGCCTTGCCCGGCGCCACCTCGGCGACCCTGGCGAAGAATTCGGCGGCGGGCTTGGTGACGCCCCAATCCTCGGACGTCGCAATGAAATCCGCCGGGAGGTCCATCTCGCGCAGGATGTGCCCGGAGCGCACGGTCTGATTGCCGACGATGCCGACCCAGACTCCCAGCTCCCGCAGCGCGGACAACGCCGGGCGGGCATCCGGGTACAGGTCCTGCTCACCGTACGTCTCCGGTTGCCCGGCATCCGCCCGGGCCTGGCGCTCGCGGATCAGATCGAAGTCCGGGCGGAACACCTTGAAGCCCTCCCGGAAGTCCTGACCGGCGGCGATCGCCGCACCGAACACGGTGGCGAACGTCAGCCGGGGAACCCCGAGCCAATCCGCCCACGCCTCGAACCCGCGAGTCTCGTCGACCAGGGTCTCACCGACGTCGAAGACGACTGCCGAAATCATTGAGCAACCGTAGCGGGCAGCCTGGCCCGGGGCACGGGACTTTCCTCGGATCGACCGGGTGATCCTGCCGCTCGAGCTCGTCGGCGGGCCCGCGAGGACCGGCCCGACGCGGGGGACCCGGCCGCCGCGCACGCGTTCACCGAAGGCGTGCGAACAGGCGGTTCGCCCGCCGCGTAAACTCTCTTTCTCGTGAGTCTCACCCTCGGAATCGTCGGCCTGCCCAACGTCGGAAAGTCGACGCTGTTCAACGCGCTGACCAAGAACGACGTGCTGGCCGCGAACTACCCGTTCGCCACCATCGAGCCCAACGTCGGCGTGGTCCCGCTGCCCGACCCCCGGCTCGACCAGCTCGCCGGGATCTTCCATTCCGAGCGCATCGTGCCCGCGACCGTGTCGTTCGTCGACATCGCGGGCATCGTGAAGGGCGCGTCCGAGGGCGCCGGGCTCGGCAACAAGTTCCTGGCCAACATCCGGGAGGCCGACGCCATCTGTCAGGTGGTGCGGGTGTTCGCCGACGACGATGTGGTGCACGTCGACGGCAAGGTGGATCCCTCCGCCGACATCGAGGTGATCGAGACCGAGCTGATCCTGGCCGACCTGCAGACCCTCGAGAAGGCGGTCGTGCGGTTGGAGAAGGAGGCCAAGGTCAAGAAGGACCGCAAGCCGGTCGCCGACGCCGCGAAGACAGCGCAGGAGATCCTGAACGGCGGCACCACCCTGTTCGCCGCGGGCTCGAAGGTGGATGCCGAACTGCTGAAAGAGCTTTCGCTGCTCACCACCAAGCCGTTCCTGTACGTCTTCAACGCCGACGAGTCGGTCCTGACCGACGAGGCGAAGGTCGCCGAGCTGAAAGCCGCTGTGGCACCGGCGGATGCGGTGTTCCTGGACGCGAAGGTCGAGGCCGAGTTGCTCGAGCTCGATACCGAATCCGCCATGGAACTGCTGGAATCCATCGGCCAGACCGAACCGGGCCTGCACGCCCTGGCCCGTGCCGGCTTCCACACCCTGGGCCTGCAGACCTACCTGACCGCGGGCCCGAAAGAGGCCCGCGCCTGGACAATTCACCAGGGCGACACGGCCCCCAAGGCCGCTGGCGTCATCCACACCGACTTCGAACGCGGCTTCATCAAGGCCGAGATCGTCGCCTTCACCGACCTGGTCGAGGCGGGCTCCATGGCCGCGGCCAAGTCCGCGGGCAAGGTCCGCATGGAGGGCAAGGACTACGTCATGGCCGACGGCGACGTCGTCGAATTCCGCTTCAACGTATAGGCCTCTGCGAAAAAGTAGGGCAGCGCGCGTATCGCTGCTGGTGGAGACTCTGCTGAGCCCTCACGTGGTGTCCGGGTGGGGGCTCAGCCGTTTCGCCGGCGCCGCTGGCCTGTTCAGCTTCACCGGGTGTCGGCACGTCCTGAGGTTTGGTGACCGTTCAAGGTTTGTGTGCGAGCCACCAAGTGAGGACAGCGACTTCGAGCGGAGCGAGGGCCACCACGGCGTTGGAAAGCCGTGTTGGGAGTCCGACGTCGAGACCGATGAGCTTCATCATGCGTGCTCGCCCCTCGATCCAGCCCGCATCCGGCTTACCTGTTTGCGGCATCGGGTATACCGCGTCGATGAGCTGGCGCGCTCGGCTGCGCCAAGCCAGAAACGTGGGTATATACACCGCAACGAAGACGGCAGCGAGGAGCGCGCCAATCAGGACGACGTCCTGCCCCTGAAAGTTCAGGAATTTCTGCAATCCGGCGACCACGACCACCGCGGCAGACAGTGCGAGGCTCAGTGCGCCGAGCGCGGCTATGGAACACCCCCACAGGGTGCGCAGCTCGTCGAATCGCTGCCCTGCCGAATCGGAGGTGTTGATCTGGAGCAGGTCTTGGGCCCACTGCAGCGCCTCGGCTATCAGCCATAGAACGACCACGGTCGGCACAGTAGCGATGACTCCGAGAAAGACGACCACCTTGACGCGCTCGGTGAAGTGGGGCTCGAGCGGGCCAGAGTTCCCGAGCGGGTCAGGCAGCTTTCCGCACGCGATGACCAAGACGCCCCCGATCGCCACGGCGTACACCACGGCGAGCACGTACATGACGAGCAGGCGGAGAACGGGAATAGCTGTCGGAAAACGCGCCCGGAGGGTCCCGACCAGGCTGAGGCTCCGCAGGCCGAGGGCGATCCATATCGCAAAGGTGCATCCGACCCAGACACTCCACGCATTGAAGTTATCCGAATGAGCCTTTAACCACGGGTTGTCGCCCTGCCCGACCTGAAACAAGGCAAACCCTGAGGCAAGCGGAAGTAGCACCAGCAACGAGCCCACAGCTGGTGACCACAGCCACGACGGAATCGGCGAGGGCCGGCCTTCCCGGTGCCAGCCACCTGGAGTCGCAGGGTGCTTCGCCACGTCGCCGCTGTGCCATCGACTCATCCCGGTTGCCCGACAACACGCGCATCCCAGGCCCTCGGGCTTTGGGAGGGGCAAAGCACTAGCGTGCTCTTGTTGAAACGGGCGTGTTCACCGTCGCTGCCGCAACTGCTCATAGGTCTGGGCGGGGATGCGCGCGCCGAGGTTGGCACACAGCAACCGCACATACAGCGTCGCGGCGTCGGTCAGATCGGGGCGGGCTGTCGCCTTCGACGCGGGCGCCGCCCGCCGTGAGCGCGTCGGCGACTCGGTTCACCCCGGCCCGCACCGCGGACCCGGTCGCGATAAGCGGATGCCGGTCGAGAACCAGGACACGGAAGTCGCATAGTCTCTGATGCCGTGCGGGCGGCAATGCCAGACCGTAGGCGACGCCGAGTGTCAGCGGGTCCGGTCCCGCCATCACCTCCAGCAGCGAGGTGAGGTCGCCCGCGGTGCGCGCCATCGGACCACACACGGCGAGGTCGCCTTCCACCGGCAGCGCCGCAGCGGGGGCGGCACCATCCCGCGGGTGGCCACCAGCCCGAATGTCGGCTTGTGTGCGTAGACACCGCAGAAATGCGCCGGATTGCGCAGCGAACCCGCGAGATCCGAGCCGATCGACAAAGGGCCGAATCCCGACGCCAGCGCCGCTGCCGACCCACCGGAGGAGCCACCTGCGGTGCGACCGTGATCCCACGGGTGGTTGGTGGTGCCGTAGACCTCGTTGAAGCTCTGCCAGTCCGCCAGCATGAGCGGAACGTTCGTCTTCCCGGGAATCACCGCGCCCGCAGCCATCAACCGTGACACCGCCACCGCGTCCTCGACGGGCAGATAGTTCGCGTACTGCGGCCCACGTGGTGGGCAGCCCGGCCACGTTTATAGGACTCCTTGACCGTGACCGGAATCCCGAGCAACGCCCCGTCTTCACCGGCCGCGCGCGCCTGGTCCGCCCGCCGCGCCGCGGCCAGGGCGCGGTCGAAATCTCGCACGCAGATCGCGCTGACAGGGACGTGGCGCGCGGCTATGCCTTGCGGGTTGTTGCGTGGATGCCGAGGATGGCGAAGCAGAGCAGGACTTCGGTGGCCAGGACTCGCTCGACCAGTCCCGCGATGCCGTGTTCGGCTCCATCCGCGGTCGGGGTGAAGGTGGCGAAATAGGCGATGGTGAGCAGCAGGGTGAGCGGACCCGCGACGTGCAGCAGGGTCCCGATGCTGCGCCACCGGGGGTGTTTGCGCAGGTAGCTGCCTGTCATGGGGAAGCTGATGATCGGCGTCCCGACGGCGAGGAGGAATCCGAGGGTGTGGGGCATGATCTGGCGCAGCGTGAAGACGCCGTCCATCACCACGCCGATGCCCGATGCGGCGAGCAGGACGATCAGGCGGGTCCGGGCGCGAGACGGGTGGTCGGGGATGGTGTCGAACACCGCGACGACACCGATGCTCAGCAGTAGACCGGAGAGGATGAACGCGGTGTTCATCCAGGGGGCCGTGACGCCGATGCCCAGTCCGCTGATGGACTGGCTGATCGGGGAATAGTGGGTGAAGGTGTGGCCCCAGAGGGTGTATCCGGGGCTGAGACAGCCCAGGACGATCCATGCGAGGGTGAACAGGAGCGGTCCCGCGGCGACTGTCAACGGCAGGAGCCGCCGCGTCGGTGGGATGGCGGCCGGTGGCCGGGTCGATGCGAACATGGTGCGGTCTTTCGGGGTTGTGGTGCGGGCGTGTGGTCGGGCCGGATCGCGCGAGATCGCGGCGGAAGGTGTCAGCGCGCGACCCGCGCGGTGTCCCAGTCCAGGTGGTGGTGATAGATGTCGCCGAACGCCTTGCTGCGCACGGTCATCCGCAGCAGCGACGGCATCATCGCGTCGCGGATGCGGGCGGCGACGGGTCCGGCGGCCTTGCTGCTGTTGGCGCGCGCGGCCCACCGGATGATCTGCTGCGCACGAGGTTTGCGGTCGGCTTCGAAGCGGGCGAGGGCGGCCGACACATCGTCGTTGTCGCGCAGGCATTGTGCGAGCACCACGGCGTCCTCGATCGACAGCGACGCGCCCTGCCCCGAGGTCGGCGATGGGGCGTGGGCGGCGTCGCCGACGACCACCATGCGCCCGCGCTGCCACCGTCGCAGCTTGGGCACGGTGTGGACGGCCGTCGGCGCGCCGATCTCCGGGCTGGCCTCGATCAGCGCCAGGGCCGGGCCGCGATCGTCGGCGAACAGCTCCCGCAACCGCTGCCTGAGCTGGACATCGGTGTCCGCCGCCGCGCCCCGCGCGGGTTCACCGCGGTGCGGCAGATTCGCGAACCACCAGGTCACCCCGTCCGGAGCGGTGGCGTAGCCGACGAAGCCGCGGCGACCGAAGATCATCTCGTAGCCGCCGTGGCCTGCGGCGGTCTCCGTGAGCCGGGCGTACCCGCCGGTGGTGAGCAGCCCGGAGTACTTCGGGGCCGGCGCGGCGGGGTCGATGATCCCGCGCACCGTCGAATGCACCCCGTCCGCGCCGATCACCACGTCCGCGGTCGCCTCGGCGCCGTCGGCGCACCACACCCGCACACCGCCGCCGTGCTGCTCGGCGCGGGTGACGCGGTTGCCGTATTCGATCCGGATGCCACGTGCCGCGGCCTCCTGCGACAGCCCCGCGTACAGGTCGGACCGGCGCATGGTCCGCGAGACCGTGCCGTCGGCCAGCGCGAGCCCGGTGCTGCTGTAACCGAGCAGGTCCCCGGCGCTGTTGCGCAGGGCGATGCCCGGCGTCGGGAAGCCGATATCCATGGCGACGTGCTCCGCGCCGAGGGTCCGCAAAGCGTCGATGCCGTTGCTGCCCAGCGTCAGGAACACCCCGACCCCCTCGGCACTGCCGCGGTGCGCCTCGTAGACCGTCGCCTCGATGCCCGCCTTCCGCAGTGCGATCGCCGCCGCCATGCCCGCGATGCCGCCGCCGGCCACGATGGCCGTCCGTACCGCTCCCATCACATCCACCTCCCAATAGCCGATAGTGACTAGTTGAGATCAACTAGTTGAGATGAACCAATGATAGACGAGGATGACTAGTCGATGTCAACTAGAGTGTTGTCGACAGGACGGACGCATCGAGGCGGAAGGACACGGACATATGGCGCAGCGGCGAACGGTGACCAACCCATTGGCGCTGGTGGTGATGGCCTGGTTGCTGACCGGCCCCGCACATCCGTACGAGCTGTCCCGGCGACTGGAGGAGACCAGGGCGGACCGACACGTCAAATACACCCGCGGCTCGCTCTACATGGTCATCGGGCAGCTGACCCGCGCCGGATTCATCGCCGAGCAGGGCACCGTACGCGACAGCCGGTGGCCCGAGCGGACCGTCTACGCCCTCACCGACGCGGGCCGCGCCGAGTACGTGGCCTGGATGCGGACGCTGCTCGCGCACCCGGAGAACGAATACCCCCGCTTCGGCGTCGCGCTGTCACTGCTGGCAGGCCTGCCGCCCGCCGAAGCGGCCGAACTGCTCGCCACCCGGCGCGACGCCCTGGCCGCGACCCTCGCGGAACTGCGCGCCGAGGGCGACGCCGCTCGCGCGGGCGGCCTGTCCTGGATATTCCTCGTCGAGGACGACTACCAGGTGGCCCAGCTCGAGACCGAGCACACCTTCGTCAGCAGACTGATCGAGTCCCTGTCCGACCCCGCGTACCAGACTCTGTGGCAACAGACGCGCGCCGAGTCCGCCACACAGTCCGGACTCGACTGACCGGTATCACTGGGCCAATGGGTCAAAGAGACTGGGTCACTTGGGCGACAACCCCATCCAGGCAAACCCGACGGCCCGCAGAACATGTCCGTTATCTTGTTCACCAGAGCCAGCCTGGCGGTGCGGCCGGAGGGTCGGACCTCACGAGGTGCCGGCACCGGTTGGATTGGGGTGTGAGGCGCAGAGGTCATTCGGCTTCGGAACGTGAGTCGAGGTGCGAGCAGGGCGTTTGCCGTGCAGATATTGGACGTCAAGAGGGGCGAGTTCCGCTTCAACGTGTGGCCCTGCGAAAAAGTAGGGCGGCGCGCGTATTGCTGCTGGTGGACACGCTGCTGGCGCCTCTATCCGGTGTCCGGGTGAGGGGTCTGTCGTGTCGGCGGTGCCGCGCCATGGTCAGGTTCGGACGGCGCGCGCCGGACGCCAACGTGAGTGCACGCAGCTGTCATCGCGGTACAACTGCGCGAGGTGGCTGTCGCGGCGGCACAAGCCCCCGGTCGAACGTTATTGCCGTGGATCGAGAGCCGGGTTGCATTTCTGCCTAATTTGGTCGGCACTGCCTCACGACCCGAGGAGACCACCGTGGCAGGGACGACTATCGCTTCGCCGTCCGCGCCCGCACCTGCTCGGTGAAATCAAGGAGCTCGACATGTCCCTGTCCACCAAGGACCTCACCGGCCGCGTCGTCGTCATCACCGGCGCGGGCAGCGGGATCGGCCGAGGGCTGGCGTTGGCATGCGCCCGCCGCGGCGCCCGCCTGGCGTTGTGCGACGTGAACACCGTCGGCCTGGATCAGACCGCGATCAGCGCCCGCGCCAACGGCGTGGAGGTCTACACCCAGACCGTCGACGTCACTGAGGCGGACCGGATGACCAGCTTCGCCGAGGGGGTGCTGGAGCGGTTCGGCGGAGTGGACCTGCTGGTCAACAACGCCGGCATCGGTGTGGTCGCCGGGCTTCTGGAGACGACGCCGACGGACTGGGATCGGCTGATCGGAATCAATGTGATGGGTGTGGTCCACGGCAATACCGCATTTCTGCCCGCGATGATCGAGCGCGGCCGCGGGCATGTCGTCAACGTCTCCTCCGCGGCCGGCATTCTGGCCAGTCCGGTGTTGAGCGCTTACAGCGCAACCAAATTCGCGGTCTTCGGACTTTCCGAGGCGCTGCGGATGGAACTCCAGGAGCATGGTATCGGTGTGACTGCCGTGTGCCCCGGCGTGATCAACACCGCGATCACCAGCAGCAGTCCGATCCGTGGCGGCAATGCCGAGGCACGCCAGGAGAAGATGGCCGCCCTGTACGCAAGACGCGGTTATACGCCCGATCGGGTCGCGTTGAACATTCTGCGCGCGGTGGATGGGAACAAGGCGGTCGCTCCGATCGCCCCCGAGGCGCACCTGATGTACGGCCTGTCGCGGGCAATCCCGCCGCTGGCGCGGTGGCTGTCCCGGCAGATGGCGAAGGTCGCGGTGTGAGTCAGCGCGGGTGTCTGCCCGCCCACCGTCGCCAGCATCGCCAGTGCCGCACGAAGACCGATTCCTCACCGATCCGTGCGGACGGGCACCGGGAAGATCCGGTGTCTCATTCGAAGCGGACAAGCACCACCGCGTCCATCGGCGGCAGGCGCTACCGGAGCAGCATCGCAGGAGTCTGCGCGATTGCCCTGCTGGTCTGCGCGGTAGCGTGCACGTCGTCACCCGCGAATACGACGAACTCCGGTTCGGGCGCCGCCGCTGCGGCACCGGCGCCGGTCTCCGCAGACGATGCCCGGGAAATCGCGGCCGATGCTTACACCTACGCCTATCCGCTTGTTCTCACCGAGCTCACGCGTCGCGCATCCATGCAGAAGGCGTCGATGAATCAGTTCGAGAATATGCGGGCCTTCCCCGACGCGAATTTCACCAGGGTCGTCCGGCCCAACGCCGACACCCTGTACTCGAGCCTCTGGTTCGACGTATCGAAAGAACCGCTCGCAATTCGTGTTCCCTCGTCGGGTGAGCGCTATCACCTGCTCGAGATGCTGGACATGTGGACCGACGTCTTCGCTTCACCGGGCAGCCGCACCACCGGCAATCAGGAGCAGACGATCGTACTTGCCGCGAAGGGATGGAATGGTGAGCTCCCCCAAAAGCGGTGTTACACAGAACGGGTGGCGCACCTGGATGACCGGCATCGGCACCTACGGAACCGACTACCGGGCACGGGCACGCATTGCGTTTGCGGGCTTGGGCGCCAACACGATCGAGGACGCGATCTATCCGGTCGCGTTCACCGACAGGGACGGGAAGCCGTTCACCAGTGCCGGCCGGTACATGATGCACTTCGCCGCTGACCAGATTCCTCCGGTTCGCGGGTTCTGGTCGCTGACGATGTACAACGAGGATCAGTTCTTCGCCGCCAACCCGATCAACCGGTACGCCATCGGCGACCGCGACAAACTCCACTTCAACCCTGACGGCTCGCTCGACCTCTACATCCAGCGCGACTCGCCGGGCGTGGACAAGGAATCGAACTGGCTGCCCGCACCGGCGACCGGTCCCTTCTCGATGAACCTGCGCATGTACTGGCCCAAGCCCCAAGTACTGTCGGGCGACTGGACTCCGCCGCCGGTCACGAAGGTCGAGTGAGCGTTCGCGTCAATCGCTTTCGCTGCGGAATTTCGCAACCGCCGAGACGGGGCGTCCGATCGCGTGGTGTCCGTAGCCGGTTGAGGGTGGAAACTCGGCACCCGCCCGGAATCGGGCTCCTCGGCTGAGCCCCATCCGGAATCCGGGTGGGGCTCGGTCTTTTTGGTGGTCGGCGGCGGTGTGGGCCGTTTGGGTCAGCGCGACCCAGCCGACACGGACGTCACCGGACCCCGCGGGTGGTGATGCGGTCGATGTCGATCATCAGGTGTAGGGGCCCGCGGAAGATGTGGCTGCGGCGATAGGGTGGCGCGGTTGGGGTCGTAGGCCAGCGCCTCGTCACCGAGCAACTTCAACGCATCCGGCCTGGCGTTCGGCCCGCAGCGTTCTGTGCCGCGGGTTCGTCTCTGACATTCTTACAAGACATGTGCCGTTGTCTGTCGGCAGGATGGGGTCCTGACAACAGACGAAGTGCGCGACTATCGGTGCACGCTGAGGGCTTCGGTGAACCATCTGAAGGCGGGCACACCGGGTTTCAGTGATGTAGCCGCTAGTAGGCTCAGCAGCTGCCAGCACCTTTCGATGCGTGATTCGGCCATGGCGTCGAGCAGGCCAAAAGCGAGACAACGCACGGGTCGCCGCAATGTCGTGCGTTCGCAAGACCGGCACGATCGCCAACTGACACGGTCGACTGGGGCTTGGTCCTCGAGTGCGAGTCGGGGTGGTGGTGTCGACCATGGTGCGATCCTGGCCGCGGAGCTTTACGGTCGAGTCTTGCGAAGATCGAACGTAATCCGCGGGAAGTTCATGCGCCGGTGGCGGCGTATACGCACCAGATCGAGTTCGGGCCAGGCGGGCGGTGGCTGGTGTTGTCCGGGCAGATCGGTATGCGCGTCGACGGCTCGGTGCCGGACTCGGCGGTCGAGCAGCGCGGCTTTTGCCCAGTTCTTCGGTTCGCATTCTCCGTGTATGACGCTGATGTACGTGAGCGGCTTGGCTTCTCCGGCGTTTCGGGTGGAGATCGATGCCATGGCCTGGTCGGGCGATGGCGACAAGGAACGGCGGTGACCTGGACAAGTGCAAAGCGCTACATGCCGTGCCGCATCCGTTGAATAGCTGGATGTCCGCTCGTCATGGGCGATAGGCTGGGCACAGTCGAAAGGTGAGTCGATCATGTCCGGTGCTCACAGCCATACCGAGAGGATTGCGCGCGGCCGATGATCGACGATGCCGCGAACCGAACCCGCCGTCACGTGAGCATGACGGTAGCGGAGGAGTTGCATGCGGTCGGCTTCGAGGATGCCGAAGAGATCGGTCGCGGCGGTTTCGGCGCAGTTTATCGCTGTCGGCAGGTGGGGTTGAATCGCACGGTTGCGGTGAAGGTCCTGACCGGGGAATTGGATGAGGAGAACCAGGCGCGGTTCGTGCGGGAGCAGCGGGCGATGGGCGTGCTGACCGGGCATCCCAATATCGCCACCGTGCTGGAGGTCGGTGTCACCAGCGCCGGGCGGCCCTATCTGGTCATGCCGTATTACCCCTTGGACTCGCTGGATGCGCTGATCCGGCGGGGCGGTCCGCTTCCGGTGGAGGACGTGCTGCGGATCGGAGCCGGGATCGCCGGGGCGCTCGAGGGCGCGCATCGGCTGGGCATCGTGCATCGCGATGTGAAGCCGGGCAATATTCTGTTCACCGATTACGGTGAACCCGCCCTGGCCGACTTCGGAATCGCGCGCATCCCCGGCGGGTTCGAAACGGCTGCCGACATTGTGTCGGCATCGCCGGCGTTCACCGCGCCGGAGGTGCTCGAGGGCCGCACTCCGACTCCCGCCACCGATGTCTACGGGCTCGGTGCCACCTTGTTCTGTGCGCTGACCGGGCATGCTGCCTATGAGCGGCGCAGCGGCGAGCAACTGGTGGCCCAGTTCGTGCGGATCGGTCAGGGGCCGGTGGCGGACCTGCGCGATAGCGGCTTCCCCGCCGAGGTGTGCGCCGTCGTGGAATCGTCGATGCACCGCGATCCTGAGCAGCGGCCCTCCGCAGCGGAGCTCGGCGAGGCCATCCGGCAGGTGCAGCAACGCTGCGGCTACCCGGCAGGCGGGATGGCCCTGCGCAGCGGTCCCGCCGACGCTCGCGACGACGAGCCGCAGCACCGTCAGCCGACCTCGTCGCGAACCATAGGACGCACCGGCAACGCGCTGCCCGAGTTGACCAGCTTCGTCAACAGACACGCTGAGCTGAACGAGCTCAAGCGCCTCCTGACGGTGTCGAGGCTGGTGACGCTGGCCGGGATGGGCGGCGTGGGCAAGACCCGACTGGCGCTGCGGGCGGCCTCGGCTGCTCGACGCGATTTCGCCGATGGGGTGTGGGCGATCGATCTGGCCGACGTGCGTGATCCGTCGCTGGTTGCTCCCATCGTCGCCGCCGTGCTGGGCGTGCGGGTCGATTCGGCCCGGCCGGTCCACGACACGCTGGTCGAGTTACTGCGATCCCGTGAAACCCTGCTCGTCGTAGACAATTGCGAGCAGGTTGCCGAGTCGATGGCAAGCCTGGCCGAGACATTGTTGTCGGAGTGTCCAGGATTGCGGATCCTGGTCACCAGCCGCGAGCCGCTGGATATCGGTGGAGAAGCGGTGCGGCGACTGCCGCCGCTGAGCGTTCCTGCCGCCGACCGCAAGCCGACGCTGCGAGAGCTGCGCAAATACGATGCGGTGACGCTGTTCGCTGATCGCGCTGCGGCAGTCGTGCCCGGCTTCGCGCTGACCGAGGAGAACAAGGCCGCGGTGGGCGGGATCTGTTCCCGGCTGGACGGGTTGCCACTGGCGATCGAACTCGCGGCGGCTCGGATGCGCACCATGTCGCCGGACCAGATTCTGCAGCGGCTCACCGACCGGTTTGCGCTGCTCACCCGGGGCCACCGCACCGCGCCGACACGGCAGCAGACCCTGCGATGGTGCATCGACTGGAGCTATCAGCTGTGCACCCCGGCCGAGCAGCGGCTGTGGGCCCGGTTGTCGGTGTTCGCCGGTGGTTTCGAACTCGACGCCGTCGAGGCGGTGTGCGGTGCCGATACCGAGGCGGCGGAGCTGCTCGATGTGCTGTCCTGGCTGGTGGACAAATCGGTTGTGATCAGGGAAGAACCCCAGGGTGTGGTCCGCTTCCGGATGCTCGACACCGTACGGGACTACGGGCAGGACAAGCTGCGGGAGGCCGGTGCGGAGGAGGATCTGCAGCGTCGGCACCGGGACTGGTACCAACTGCTGGTGCTCGATGCCGAGGCCGACTGGATCAGCGACCGGCAACTCGACTGGATGTCCCGGCTCGATCGCGAGCAGGGGAACATCCGTGCGGTGCTCGAATTCTGCATGTCCGACCCGACCGAGCAGTCAGCCGAAGCGGGGCTGCGCATCACCGCCGCCTCCTTTGTGTTCTGGAGTTTCCGCGGCTTGTTCGGTGAAGGCCGCCGCTGGCTCGACCGCGCCCAGGCCCATCCCTGCGCTCGTTCGACAGCCGACCAGGTCCGGGCGCTGCACGCCAGCGTCTTCATGGCCACGCGGCAATGGGACCTCGAGACGGCAGCCACCCTGCTCGCGCAGGTTCGTGTGCTCGCCGAGCGCGATCCCACGCCCATGAATCAGGCGCTGATCGCCTATGCGGAGGGCGATCTAGCTCTCTATCTCGATGAGCCCGCGCGCGCGGTGTCGTGCATCAATGGGGCCATCGAGGTGCTGAGCTCCGACCCGCGAGGGGGTCTGCACGTTGCTGCGTTGCTGTTGCTCGGTGTGGCGCACGCGCAGCAGGGCGACACCGGACGGGCAGTCGAGTGCTATCAGCAGATCCTGTCCATCACAGAGGCGGCCGGCGAGTTGTTGTTCCGGTCGACCGCTCTCGGGATGACCGGAATCGCGGCGTGGCAGCAGGGTGAGAACTCCCGCGCACAGGATTTGCTGCGGGAATCGCTGCGGCTCAACCAGCGCGTGCGCAGCCTTCTCGTCGCGGCGCTCGATCTCGAAGTGCTGGCGTGGATCGCGGCCGGCACCGACGACCAGCGAGCCGCCGTGCTGATGGGCGCTGCGGCGAATATGATGCGGACCGCCCCCGGCGCGGCGATCTACTTCCCGCAGATGGTCGAGGCCCACCTCGACTGCGAGCGTGTCGTGCGTCGCGCACTCGGTGAAGCGCGCTTCGATGCGGCGTGGCGACGCGGCCGGGCAATGAGAATCAACGCCGCGGTCGCCTACGCGCTGAACGAAGAGCAACCGGCCGGCACGCCACCCGTCAGCCGGCCGACATTGACCAAACGTGAACGCCAGGTGGCGGACCTGGTCGCCGAAGGGCTCACCAACAAGCAGATTGCATCCCGGCTGGTGATCTCCCAGCGCACCGCAGATGCCCACGTCGCGCACATCCTGGCCAAGCTCGAGTTAACCTCTCGCGCCCAGATTGCGGCCTGGATCGGGGACGCGGCCGGACGCGAGAGCTGATCGCGTGCCCGCTGCTGAGGAGTGCTGGGTTCAGAGCTGACCCGGTTGCTGCACCCCAACCGAACTGGTCCTGTGGCCTTCGCGCCGGGCTACCTTCAGCTGATCAGTTGACCAGCGAGGGTTCGTAGTCCCGGCATGGGCCCTTCGCCTTCTCCGGGCAGGACCTGGATGGCGACATGGTCCGCGCCGGCAGCGAAGTGGCCGGCCAATCCGGCGGCGATCGTTTCGGGCGTCCCGTGCAGGACCAGGTCGTCGATCAGCCGATCGCTGCCGTCGCCTGCGACGTCGGTCTCGTCGTAGCCCTGCCGCAGGAGGTTGTTGACGTAGTTGGAGAGTCGCAGGTAGGGATTGCTGACGAAGGCGCGGCCACGCCGGCGAGCCTCCGCGGGGTCCGTGTCGACGACCACCGTGTGCTCGGGGGCGAGCAGCGGGCCCGGGCCGAGGAGGCGGCGGGCTTGCTGGGTGTGGCCGGGCACCGTCAGATATGGGTGGGTTCCGGCGGCGCGGTCGGCGGCCAGGCGCAGCGTTCGCGGTCCGAGCGCGGCGAGGACGCGACGGTCCCGGGGATGTCCTTCGGCGTCCAGCGCGTCGAGGAACGATTCCATGCGCTGGTACGGGGAACGATAGCCGGTCACCGATTCCGGGTGGCCGATTCCGATGCCCAGCAGGAAACGACCAGGATGGCGAGTCTCCAGGCGGTCACAGGACTTGGCCAGCGCGGTCGGGTCGTTGGTCCACATGTTGACGATCGCGGTCGCCACGACGACGTGTCTGGTCGCGTCCAGGACCTGTTCGACCAACCGGAGCTCGCTCTCGTCACGCTGCCCCAGGCCGAGCCACACGGCGCCGTAACCCAGCGCCTCGGCCTCGACCGCGTAGCCGATGCGGCTGGGATCGTCGTACATGGGGTGGAGCCAGGCTCCATACCTACCGAGTGTGATCATTGTGCTGTCTCCTCTCTCAGTGCTCGATGACCGGGTTCGCCAATGCGCCGGCCCCGCAACGTGAATCGGAATTGCAGATCGGTGACGCTATCGGGGAAGTCACCGTCGAGGCGGTGCACTGGTGTTCAGCATTCAGGTTGGAGGTCTCCCGTCAGGGGAGGGTCGAGCCGACCGTTCCGGGAGGGTCCCCTCGTTGCCGTTCTGACCGTCGGACCTGAAGATCGGCCAGCCGACTTCGATGACGAGGTCTTCTTCCCGGGACACTTCGAGCGGGTTGCGCAGGTAGTACTCGCGCAGTGCCCCTTCGATGCCGATCTCGTGCCGTGCTGCGTAGGTGCCGAGATCGCCGTAGGTCAGGTCGATGGTGTCCAGCGGGCCGTGGTGCGTGGCGATCACGAGTTCGGCGCCGGGCACGACGAGCGGCTCGACCCGGCCGACCGGACGTGCGACCTCGTCAACCGGAACGAACAGCGTTGCTTCGCCGTGCTCGTGCAGGTACAACTCGCTGGTGAACACGCCTCCGCTCGGTCCACTAGGGCGCAGGTCCTGGGCCGCGGCAAAGCCGTAGAGCTCGCCCAGCGCACCGCGCCACCAGCTCAGGACGTCCTCGCGGTCGACGATCTCGCGAATGCCGATCGCGGGATGGGCAGCGACGGTACGGTGCTCGATGTCCGACCCGCTCGCCGGCCGGTTCAACAGGTCGCGCAGTGCTTCGACCGCACTCCGCGTATGGGACAGCTGGTGCTCCAGCCGGGCGAGGTGCGCGGTGATCAGCTGGTTGCGCGCGGCAGCATCCTGGGCGGCCAAGACGGCTTTCACGTCGGGTACCGGCATGTCGAGATTGCGCAGTCGGACGATCACCTGTGCGGTCGGGACCTGGTCGAGCGAGTAGTAGCGGTACCCGGTGTCGTGGCCGATGTGCATCGGCGCGAGCAACCCCACGTCATGGTAGTGGCGCAGCGTCTTGACGCTGAGGTGGGTCACCCGCGAGAACTCGCCGATCGTCAGGCCCTCGCGCATGGTTCCAGTATCAACTCTCCCGTTACGGGAGGGTCCAGTGCACCGCCGGGAGTTGACACTCCGGTGACCGGATGGTCGAGCGTGGTACTCACGCCCCGCAGTCCACGTAACGGACGCCGCGAACAGGACATTCGTATCCTGCGCGACGAGGATGACGTCGACCATGTCGCTGGGCTGACCCGGTGGACCGAGCGGCAAACGCCGTCGCTCGGCCGAACGGCCAACCCGAGAACAAAGGAGTTTGCTACCAATGAGCAGTCACGTGATCACCACACTGCCCGAGGTCGTCGCCGAGCACATCGCGGCGGTCAACGCCTTCGACACTGAGCGAATCGTCGCCACCTTCACCCCGGACGCCTACGTGAACGACAACAGCCGTGAGATCTGGGGCGTCGAGGCCATCCGCAAGTTCCTGGCCAAGGAGTTCGTCGGCGACCACGTCACCATGGAGGTCCGAGAGGTAATCGACCACTACGGCGACATCATCGTCCGGGCGAAGTACGACGGCGATTGCCCTACCCACTCGAGGGTGGACGCGTATTGCCAAACAGCCGCGGACCTGAGTGTCGAAGAATTCTCATATACAACGCACATTCGCGAACAAACGATAGAAGTCGATGCGATTCAAGTCCCACGCACACAACAACCAATAGGAGGGAGCGACATGACCGAGATCCGTCCATTCCGCGTCGAGATCAGCGACGCGGTGATCAATGACCTCCGCGAGCGGCTGGCGCGGACGCGCTGGCCAGAAAGGGAGCCCGTCGACGACTGGTCGATGGGAATTCCACAAGCCTACGTGCAGGACCTCGCGGGGTACTGGTCGGAGTCCTACGAGATGCGACGTGTCGCCGATCAGCTGAACCGCTACGAACAGTTCACGACGACTATCGACGGAGTCGACATCCACTTCCTGCACGTCCGCTCGCCTGTTGACGGGGCGACGCCGTGCATCATGACGCATGGCTGGCCGGGGTCGGTGATGGAATTCGTCAAGGTGATCGATCCGCTCGTGGATCCGGTCAGTCACGGCGGGAAGGCGTCCGACGCGCTTGATCTGGTGATTCCGTCGCTCCCGGGCTACGGGTGGAGCGGCAAGCCGACGGTGACCGGCTGGAACGTCGAGAAGATCGCGCAGGCGTGGATCGAGCTGATGGACCGGCTTGGCTATGAGCGCTGGATAGCTCAGGGCGGCGACTGGGGAGCGCAGGTCAGTTCGGCGATCGGGCGGCTGGCCGGTCCCGCGAAGCTGATCGGCATCCACGTCAACTGGGCGCTCGCCGATCCGGCGAAGCTCACCGAGCTCGGCGGGCCGACCGAAGAGGAGCAGCGCTACCTCGCGCGCATCGAGAATTCGAGCAAGGCCGAGGTCGGATACGCGATCGAGCAGGGGACCAAGCCGCAGACGCTCGGATACGGCCTGACCGATTCGCCGGTCGGCCAGCTCGCCTGGATCGTCGAGAAATTCAAAACGTGGTCGGACTGCGGCGATGACATAGAGAATTCTTTTACGAAGGACGAGTTGCTGGACAACGTGATGATCTACTGGACGTGTGCTGCGGCGGCCTCATCGGCGCGCCTGTATTGGGATTCGCTCGCGTCGAGTTTGGGGAGCTTCGACGAGGTGCCCGCGCCGTCCGCGTACTCTCTCTTTCCCGCAGACAACGTCGCGCTGTCCGAGCGCTGGGCACGGACCCGCTATACCAATCTGCGCTACTACGGCACGCCGGTGCGGGGTGGCCATTTCGCTGCCTACGAGGCTCCTGCCGAGTTCGTCGCCGAGGTGCGCGCGGGGCTGGCCGCTCTCGTGTCAGGGGCGATTCGTGTGTGACGTTTCCCGTCGGTCAGTCGGCGGGCATTGCCCTCTCGCCAACTGACGTCGGGCGGACCGATATCCGACAAGAAGGACATGACCATGGAGATATACCACTCCGGGGCCGCGGAGGTACCCGCCGTCGCGATGCCGGAGTACTTCACCGGCAGCGGCAAGCTCGAACTGATGGGGACGCTCGACGTCGCGAGCGCCGACAGCGTGATCATGTTGACGCTTGACGCGGACGCGCACACCCACTGGCACGCCCACGAGGGGGGCCAGGTGCTTGTGGTCACCGCCGGGACGGGCGTTGTCGCGAAGCGCGGCGAGGACCCGATCCAAGTCGCCCCCGGCGACGTCATCGTCACAGGGCCCGGCGAGGTCCATTGGCACGGCGCCGGCCCGAACGCGCCGTTCTCAACCCTCGCGGTGGACCGCGGTACGACGACTTGGCACGGTCCGGTCGAGGCACGATGAGCGACCGGACGACGCCCGACCAACGCCGAGGTCATTCTGGTCAAGCTGTCGTTCCCACGGCGCGGCATACCGGGTCTTCGATGCCGTACCAGCGGCCCGAAGTCACACCTGACCGCTGCCGGCGACCTGGTCGGCAAGGCCATCGCCGACCACAGCAATCCCACGCTGATCGAGGTACCGATAACCAAGGTTCCGATCCACTGACCAGCATCATCCCTTGCCACCGAAGTCGAACAATGTGGAATGACAACGAGCGCAACCGTTTTGGAAGAGCCTCGATCGCGGCCGTGATCCAGACACCACTCCACATCGTTCTGCCGCCGACTCATCGCATTGGTGCTCGCCGGCCAGGGTCGGACACGATGGATGGTGCGCTGGAAGCCCGGGTTCAACGCTTTCGCGATCACCTTCGCCGACCGCTGGCCCAACGCCCAAACCTACTGAGGGACAACGCCGGAAACACCGTTAGCGAGATAGACCCTGTGGCCGGAGGGGCGGTCTCGAGGCAGTGTCGGCGGCCGTTGGATCGGCGAGTCGCGTACAGAGGTTATTCGGCTTCGGAACGTGAGTTGAGCTCTGAACAGGGCGTTTGACGTGCAGATATTGGATGTCGATGGGGTCGAGTTCAGATTCGACGTGTAGGCGGTGACCGCCCGGCGTTCGGCCCGCAGCGTTCTGTGCCGCGGGTTCGTCGCTGACATTCTTACAAGACATGTGCCGTTGTCTGTCGGCAGGATGGGGTCCTGACAACAGACGAGACGTGAGGCACATCTATGCGGGTTCTTATTTCCGGCGCCAGTATTGCGGGGCCGGTGCTGGCGTATTGGCTTACCAGGCATGGCTTTTCGGTGACGGTTGTCGAGCGGGCTCCGGGGGCGCGCAAGACCGGGGGGCATGCGGTGGATCTGTTCCGGCCGGCGATGGACATCTCGGAGAAAATGGGTGTGCTTTCGCTCATCGAGGCGAGAGTTACCGGGACGACCCGGATGGCGCTGGTGCCGGAGGGGGAACAACGGGCGACCCGGGTGGATCTGGCCAAGGTGTTCGGTGCAGCCTCCGATCGGCATGCGGAGATCATGCGGGACGAGCTGAGTGAGATCTATTACGAGGCCGGGTGCGAGGACGTCGAGTACCTGTTCGGTGACTCGATCACCGCGATCTCGCCGGACGGCGAGGTGGAGTTCGAGACGGGCGCGCCGCGGCGCTTCGATCTGATCGTCGGTGCGGATGGGTTGCACTCCACTGTGCGTCGGCTCGTCTTCGGTGACGAGTCGCGATTCAGCGCCTCCACCGGGGCTTATCTCGCGGTGCTCTCGCTGCCCGAAACCCATGGCGCCGATGGGGAACTCCGCATTCACGTCGGTGTCGGTCGTACCGCGGGGATGTACAGTGCGCGGCACCTTGGCGAGAGCCGGGCGTTGTTCCTGTTTCGCAGTCCGGGCGAACTCGATTACCACTACCGCGATGTAGCTCGGCAGAAGGAGCTGCTGCGGGCCGCCTTCAGGGGTTTCGATCCGGAGGTGGGGCGGTGGCTAGCCGCGGTCGACGACGCTCCGGCCTTCTATTTCGACTCGATCACCCAGGTGCGCATGGATACCTGGTCGCGGGGGAGGGTGACGCTCGTCGGTGACGCGGGCTACTGTCCCGGTCCGGCCGTTGGCGGCAGCACCAGTTTGGCTGTTGTCGGCGCGTATGTCCTGGCGGGCGAGCTCGCGCGGGCGGGCGGTGACCCCGGCATCGCCTTTCCCGCCTACGAGCGCGCGATGGCAGGGTATGTGCGGGACGGGCGTGCGGTGGCGATGAGCGCGGCGAAAACCCTGATCCCGACGTCCCGGCTCGGTGTGCGGGGGCTGGTCCTGGGCACTCGGCTGCTCTCCGTACTACCCCCGGGCCCGAGCCGCGCCTTCCTCCGGCTCGCCACCAAAAGCGCACGCGTCTACAACTCGATGACCGTCGAGGACTATCCGATCGCGCCGGGACGTTAGGGTTCGGCTGGATACCTGCCGCCGCCATCACCGTCGAGCTGGCGTGGCCGATGCCGACTGATTGCCGCCCGCAAATTCCTGGCGGTGCAAGAGAATTCCGCTCGTTATGAATCATCGAGGCGGGGAGGGTTATTCGGCGTGCGACGAGTCGGCGCTGGGCGCGGGCGACTGCAGCGTCACCCCGGAAGCACACCGGACATTTATTCAAGACCCGAGCGGTCCTCGCCCGCGAAGGTGGTGGTGTCACGGATGGACAGAAGGAGGACCCATGAACAACACCACCGCCGTAGCGCCGGGTCGGCGACGACGCATCGGGCTGATGATCGCCGCGATGTCGGCCGCGCTGTTCGCGACGACGACCCCGGGCGCCGCCGCCGCTCCGCAGGACCAGGGGCAGATGGTGCATCTTCCCGGCGGCGACATCCACGTCGTCGCCAGCGGGGCTCCCAGCGCGGATGCGGTCGTGCTGTTGCACGGACTGGCTGGATCGACCGCATGGTGGGACCAGGTGATGCCCGCCCTGCAGGATCGGTACGTGGTGCGGATAGACCTGCTCGGGCACGGTGAATCGGCCAAGCCGGACAGCGGTTACAGCATGGAGGAGCAGGCCAGGCGGGTCGGCGAAGTGCTCGACCGGCTCGGCGTGCGGCACGCCGTCGTCGTCGGGCATTCGACCGGCGGCTATGTGGCGACCTCGCTGGCCGAACAGCGCCGCGATCTGGTATCGGCGCTCGAGCTCATCGATACCGGCGCGCGGCTGGACGCGTACACCGACAGCAGCCCGGTCAGCGGGCTGTTCTTCAACCCGGCGATCGGGCAGCCGCTGTGGCCGCTGCTGCCGGACGCCGCCATTCGGTACCTGTTGAGCAGTGCCTTCACCCGCAATGTGCCGATTCCCGGACAGCTCGTCGCCGACGTCCGGGGAATGACGTACCGCGGCCTCACCGCCACGTCGAACGCGTCGGATGCGTATCTGCGGGCCGAGACCGAACCGGATCGCCTAGTGGCCCTGCACCTGCCGACCATGGTGATCTACGGCTCCGAGGACAAGCGCTTCCTGCCGGCGTCCTACCGGGATTACAGCCGGGTCCCGGGGGTTCGGATCGTGTCCCTGGACTGCGGGCACACCCCGATGATCGAGGATCCGGGCCCGACCGGCGTCCTCATCCACGACTTCGTCGAGCACCACTGATACGGTCCCGGAAAGAATTTTCGCCGACGGTGTCGATCCACCGTGTTCGCCATTCGACCTTGTTGGTGAGAGGGTCGGATGGCGACCCGGAACAGAAGAGGACACATCGTGAAGTACATGCTGATCTGGCGGGCTACCGACGAGGGCAACGCGGCGATGGCCGGGGCGGACTTCGACAAGGTGCTGGAGACCGTCGGGCGGTACAACGACGAGCTGATCCGGGCCGGGGTGCTGGTCGCGGCGGAGGGGCTGGCCGGGCCCGACGAGGGCGTGGTGGTGGACTATTCGTCGGAGCCGCCGGTCGTCACCGATGGGCCGTACGGGGAGACCAAGGAGCTCTTCGGTGGTTTCTACATCCTGAATGTCGCCTCCAAGGAGGAGGCGATCGAATGGGCCAGGCGCGCACCGTCTTTCGGGCCGGGCTTCAAGACCGAAATTCGGCGGGTCACCTCGATCGACGAATTCCCGCAGGACAACGAGTGGATTCGCAAGGAGCGGGCGTGGCGCGAAGCGACCGGGCAACTGTGAGTCGCCCGGCGCGATGACCGATTCCACCCGCCGGGAGGACGTCGCCGCGGTGTGGCGGATCGAGTCCGCGCGGATCGTCGGCGCGCTCGTCCGCTACACCGGCGATTTCGCATTGGCCGAGGACCTGGCTCAGGAGGCATTCGCCGAGGCGCTGGTGGACTGGCCGCGCGACGGGGTGCCGCGCAATCCGGCCGGGTGGCTGCTCACCGTCGGGCGGCGGCGGGCCATCGACGGGTTCCGTCGCCGCGCCGCGCTGGACGACCGCTACTCCGCCCTCGCCCGCGAACTGGGCGAGGGCGGGGTCGCCGCCGGTGGCCCGCCCGCGGAATCCCCTGATGCGCCATGGGATCCCGATCAGATCGACGACGATGTGCTCGCGTTGCTGTTCATCGCCTGTCACCCGTTGCTGCCGCCCGAGAGCCGGATCGCGCTGACGCTGCGGGTGGTCGGTGGCCTGACCAGCGACGAGATCGCCAAGGCATTCCTCACACCCACGGCCACCGTGCAGGCCCGGATCACGCGAGCGAAGAAAACCCTTGGCGCGGCACGCATTCCGTTCTCGGTACCGTCCGCGCAGGAACGCGGGGAGCGCCTCGGCTCGGTGCTGAGCGTGATCTACGTGATCTTCACGGAAGGATCGTCGGCGACCTCGGGGCGGAACCTGATTCGATTCGACCTGGCCGGCGAGGCGGTCCGGCTGGCGCGGGTGCTGGCCCGGCTGATGCCCGCCGAACCCGAGGTGCACGGGCTGCTGGCGCTGCTCGAACTGACCGCGGCACGCTTCCCGGCCCGTACCGACTGCGCGGGCCGGCCGATTCTGCTGGAACACCAGGATCGTTCCCGCTGGGACCGCGCGGCGATCCGTCGCGGACGCGCGGCCCTGGATCGGGCCGCGAAGGTCGGCCGCGGTCTGGGCGCCTACGGATTGCAGGCCGCGATCGCCGAATGCCATTCCGTCGCAACGTCCGTCGACACCACGGACTGGGACCGCATCGTGCTCCTCTACGAAGCCCTGGGCCGCCTGGCCCCCTCGCCCGTGGTCGATCTCAACCGAGCGGTCGCGGTGGCCTTCGCCGAGGGCCCCGCTGCGGCGCTCCGCGTCGTCGACGAGATCGAAACCGCACCGGCCCTGGCGAATTCGCATCTGCTGCCCAGCGTTCGCGGCGAGCTGCTCACGCGCCTGGGTCGTATCGACGAAGCGCGCGCTCAACTCGAACTCGCCCTCGCGCGCTGCGGCAGCGAACCCGAACGAGCCCTGCTGACAGGAAAACTCGCGGAACTTTCGCGCTGACCATCGCCAGTGCCTGAAGAGCGCGATGAACCGAGCGAACCCATGAAGGTCGTCATTGACGGGGCGCGCTCGTGGGCGCATTATGAACAACAGTTCATGAATGTCTGTTCATAAAGGAGTTAGGCGCCATGACCGAGATCGTCAATAACGCCCAGTCCGAGGCTTGGAACGGCTACGAGGGCGAGCACTGGGCCGCGAACCATGACCGGTACGACGCGGTCAACAGCGGCTTCAACGAACCGCTGCTGGAGGCTGCCCGGGTGGGCGGAGGTGACCGTGTCCTCGATATCGGTTGCGGCAATGGACAATTGACTCGGCTGGCGGCGCGGCGTGCGGCCGCCGCGACCGGCGTGGATCTGTCCGGTCCGATGCTGTCCCGCGCCGAGCGGCAGGCGCGGGACGAAGCGGTGGACAATGTGTCGTTCACTCGGGGCGACGTACAGGTGCATCCCTTCCCGGACGCCGCGTTCGACGTCGCGATCAGCCGGTTCGGCGTCCTGTTCTTCGCTGATCCGGTGGTGGCCTTCGGCAATATCGCCCGGGCGCTGCGGCCGGGCGGGCGCCTGGCGTTCGTGTCCATGCCCGCGCTGAGCGATTCTGACGTCGGCCTCGCGTTCTCGGCGGCCGCGGCGCACCTGCCAGGCTTCGAGATCGGGCCCAGCCTCAACGACTTCGCGGATCCCGGCACCATGCGGGGGCTGCTCACCAGCGCCGGATTCACCGGTGTCGAGGTGCGTCGCATCGATGCCGACAGCATCTGGGGCAGCGATATCGCCGACGCCACCGGATTCATCATGGACTGGGGGCCGATTCGCTACCACCGGAGCCTGCACGACTTCGCCGCCGACGAGCAGGTCCGCGCCGCGATCGCGGGCGTGCTGGTGCCGTTCGCCCGGCCGGACGGGGTGCATCTGAGCTCGGGCGCCTGGCTGGTCACCGCGACGAAGCCGCTACCGTAGGACCGCATGTCCCCCAGAAAGGCAGCCGCACTGCGCGATCGCGACGACCGCGACCTGCGCCAGCACCTGATCGCGACGGCCGCGCAGCTGCTCGCCGAGCAGGGCGGCGCGGGTCTGACGGTGCGGGCGATCGCGCGGGCGGCGGGCGTCGCCGACGGCGTGCTCTACAACCATTTCGCCGACAAGGAAGAGCTGCTGGCCGCGGCGTTGCGCGCCCACGTCGATGCCGTGCACCGCGAGCTCGAACCGCTGCCCGGTCCCGGTACCGCGTCGGTGGCGGCAAACCTGACCGCCTACCTGGCACAGGGATTGTCGATGCACCGGGCCATCCTTCCGATCTTCGCGAGCCTGCTCGCCCAGCCGGAGGTGCTGGCCAAGTTCGCCGCGCAGCCGGGCGGTGAACGCGACTGGCGGGACCGGCTCGCGGACTACCTGCACGCCGAACGTGACCTCGGACGCCTCGCCTCCGCCGCCGATCTCGACGCCGCCGTCGCGATCCTGGTCGGAATCTGCCACGACGCCGCGCTGTCGGCGCTGCTGCCCCGCACCGGCCAGGCGATCTCTCCGGCGACGGAGTCGGTGATCACGACCCTGCTGACAGGTATCGGTACGGACGCCGCGTCGTCGGCGTAAGGGCGATGCGGCGATCGCGCGGTGCTCGGCATCGGCTGATGTGGCGACCGCCAGTACCTTTCGTACCGCGGCCGCACGTGTATGCCGCGGCGCTGCGCGACCGGGTCGACACCGTGCACCGCGAGCTCGAGCCGCTGCCCTCCCCGGGCACCGCCTCGGTGGCGACGAACCTGACCGCCTACCTGGCACAGGGCTTCCGGCCCTGCATGCCGTGAATTCGAGAGTCCCCGGTCGGGCGATCCTCGGTCGATGTACCCCCTGCACGCAGCGTGTGGAACGTGTTACTTTTCGGCCGACGGGCGGAGAGTGGAGTGCGGGGACATGGGTGTGCAGGAGCGGATCGTCGTTGACCGCGTTGTTCGCCGGTTCGGCGGGCAGCGGGTGCTGGATGGGATCGCGTTCGAGGTTCGGCGGCACGAGTTGCTGTGTGTTGTGGGGCAATCGGGGTGCGGGAAGACGACGCTGCTGCGGATCATCGCGGGACTGCTGCGTGCGGATGCAGGGGTGGTGCTGATCGACGGGGAGCCCGTCACCGCGCCGTCGGCGAAGATCGCGATGGTCTTTCAGCACTTCGGGCTGCTGCCCTGGCGGTCCGTGCGTGCGAATATCGAGTACGGGCTGCGGAATCGGGGCGTACGCGATCGGGCGCGGGTAGATCGGCTGATCGAGACGATCGGGTTGCAAGGTGCGGAAGGCCGCTACCCGCACCAGCTTTCGGGTGGCATGCAGCAGCGGGTCGGGTTGGCGCGGGCGCTGGCGGTGCAGCCGGAGGTGTTGCTGATGGACGAGCCGTTCGGGGCGCTCGACGCGATAACCCGGGAGCAGCTGCAGGACGAGCTGCTGGCGATCTGGGAGCGCGACGCCGATCTCACCGGGGTGTTCATCACACACGATGTCGACGAGGCCATCCTGCTCGGGGATCGGATACTGGTGCTCGCGGCGGGCGGCGCCGCGCAGATCATCGATGTACCGATCCCGCGCCCGCGCAGAGCGCAGGACGTGCGAGCGTATCCGGATTATGCTGAGCTCCAACACAAAATAAGGGGAGCGTTGCGGTTTGGACAGGCTGGATAGCTCCCCGCTTGCCGCCACGACCGGTCGGCTGCCCCGGCTGCCGTGGCCAGTGCGGCGCGCTCTGCTGCGCGGCCTTTCCCTGCTCGTCGTGCTCGGCGTGTGGGAATGGTATGGGCGCCATACCAATCCGATTCTCTTCACGTACCCCACCGCGATCGTGCGGGCCGGCTGGGCGATGGCGTTCGGCCCGGCGCAGCTCGGCAAGCCGAACCTGTGGGGCGCCCTGGGGCAGAGCCTGAACGTCTTCGCGTGGGGCCTGGGCCTGGCCATCGTGGCGGGTGTGGTCCTCGGCCTGGCGATGGGACGCAGCCGGGTGGTCGAGGCGCTGCTGGAGCTGCCGATGGACGCGCTCTACGCGACCCCGACGGTCGCGCTGGTTCCGGTGATCGTGCTCTGGGTCGGGTTCGGTACCACCGCCAAAATCGTTGTCGTCTTCCTGTTCTCGGTGTTCGCGATAGTCCTGAACACCGCCCGCGGCGTGCGCGAGGTCGATCCGCAACTGCTCGAGGTGGCGCGCTCGTACCTGGCCACCGAGCCGGGGCTGTGGCGGGACGTGCTGCTGCCCGCGGCGCTGCCCTACGTGATCACCGGCATCCGGTTGGCGGTGGGCCGGGCGCTGGTCGGCGTCGTGATCGCCGAATTCTATTCCGCGATATCGGGTCTCGGCTTCGTGATTATGAGCTACGCCAACACTTTCCAGATCGCGCAGGTCTTCGTCCCGGTGGTGATCCTGATGCTGCTCGGCGTCACGTTCACCTGGGTGCTGCGACTGCTCGAGGCGTGGCTGGCGCCGTGGAGATCGGAATCGGAGGGCTGAAATACATGAAACGACATGTCCTTTCGGTGGTCGCGGTGGTCGGTGTGCTGCTGGCCGGTTGCGCGAGCACTCCGCGGCCGGCGAATGCACCGCAGGGCCCGACAACCATCAAGATCTCCCTGCCCGGGCTGAAGCCCGCCTTCGCGCAGTCCGACATCGCGGTCGCCCAGGCGAACGGCTTCTTCGCCCAGCAGCAGTTGACCGTTCAGGTGCAGGGCCTGTCCGCGGGCACCGCGACGCTGCAGTCCGTCATCGCGGGGGATTCGGATATCGGCGGGTCGAGCGTGGAGCCGGTGCTGGGCACGGCTGCCGCCGCCGGGCTGGTGGTCATCGGTTCGTATGCCGATCGGTTGCCGGTCGTGCTCGAAACCCCGTCCGCCATAGCTGATCCGGGCGATCTGAAGGGCAAGAACCTCGGCATCCAGTCGGTCGGCGCGTTCCGGGAGATCATGACCCGCGCGGTGTATCAGTCGGGGCATCTGACGCCGGGCGATGTGCACTACGTGAGCGTGGCCGATACCGGATACGTGGGCTACCTGCTCACCCACAAGATCGATTCCGCTGTCCTGCAACAGGAACAGTCGATCGACGCCGAGGCGCGGGACCCGGGATTGCACGCGCTCACCGACCTCTACCAGCTGTGGCCGGACTACATCTACGGAACCTATTTCGTGAAGTCGAGCTGGCTCGCCTCGCATCACGACGTCGCCATCCGGTTCCTGACCGCGATCACGCAGGCACACCGGTTCATCTACGGCCACCGCGCCACCGTCGTGCCGCAGATCGCCACCGCGACAGGCTATCCCGCCGCCGAGATCGACAAGGCATACACCCGGCTCGTCGAGCAGAACGGCGTGTTCCCCGTCAACCAGGGCCTGGATCCCGAGCGGTTCACCTTCACCCTCGCATGCATGCGGCAGATCGGCGGGCTGTTGCCCAACGGCCCGCCGGACCTGGACAGGGTGATCGACAGAAGTCTGATGGACACGGTCGTCACGCACCTCGGTGGCCCGCTGACGGGAGATTCGCGATGGCATTGACGCACACCGTTCCTCGCACCATGCGCTCGGCGGTCATCTTCGGCCCGAGCGAGCTGCGCGTGATCGAGAAGCCGGTGCCGGAGCCGGGCCCGGGAGAGGTGCTGCTGCGCGTCGAGGCCGCATCGCTGTGCGGCACGGACCTGAAAATCCGTGCGGGGTCGTTCTTTCCGGCCCAGCCCGAGCCCGGGACGTTCACCCCGGGGCATGAGTACGCGGGCACGGTCGTCGCGGTGGGGCCGACGGTCGCGGAGTTCGTTCCCGGGGACCGGGTGGTCGTCGAGGCGCATCGCGGCTGCATGCGCTGCGAGAACTGCGTGCGCGGGCGGTACACATCCTGTCTCAACTACGGCCGCGCCGATCTGGGGCACCGCGCGATGGGGATGTCGGTCGACGGCGGGTTCGCCGAATACGTGGTCAACCACGTGTCCACGCTCTATCGGCTGCCGGACGCGGTGAGCTTCGAGGAGGCGGTGATGATCACCACCGCGGGCACCTCCATGTACGCCATCGACACCATGGGTGGGCTGGTGGCCGGGGACACCGTTGCGGTGATCGGCCCCGGACCGGTCGGGCTGACCGCGGTGCAGCTGCTGAAGGCGATGGGGGCGGCGCGGGTGATCCTCACCGGCACGCGCGCCTCGCGGCTGCGACTCGGTGGCGAGCTGGGGGCGGACGTCGTCGTGGACGCGCGCGAGACCGACCCGGTCGCCGCGGTGCTGGAGGCGACCGGCGGGCTCGGCGTCGACGCGGTGCTCGAGTGCTCGGGTGCGAACGAGACTGTGGACCAGGCGATCCGGATGTGCAAACCGGCCGGGCGCATCGTGCTCGTGGGCTACTTCCACGGCCCGGTGACGGCCGATCTGAACCGTGCGGTGAAGACGGGGCTGACCCTGTTCACCATTCGCGGCGAGGGCAACCGCGCGGTGGGCCGCGCGGTGACGATGGCCGAGCGCGGACTGCTGCGGACCGCTCCGCTGATCACGCACCGCTTCCCACTCGACGACATTGCCGAGGCGTTCGACGCCGTCGAGCAGCGACGCGACGACGCGGTCAAGGTGGTGCTGGGCATCGCATCGTAGCTCTGTCGCTCTCCGCGGCGGACCAGATCTTCCTGGCGCACACCGAGATCCACATCCTCGCACTGCGTGGTCTGCGCCGAAAGTGGGTGTGGACAGGCGTACGTGCGAGCTGCTAGATTCCTTCGCGCCGTGAAATCACAGTAGGAGGTGAGACCCATGAACGCTGTAACCCCGTGGGTGCTCCGTGACGTGTTCGCGGTTGTCGGTTGATATAGATGTCGCCGGGAGTGCCTGAGTAGCAAGGCAATCCGAAAGGCATCATCATGCATCTTATTTCTGAGACATCGTCCGACGGTGTCATCGAACGTACCTTCGCCATCGACGACGTGACCGGTGTGCTCTGGTCGCCGGAATCCGGGCCGCACGGCGCGCCCCTGGTCCTGATGGGCCACCCCGGCGGCCTGCACAAGAAGGCGCGGGGACTGGTGGCTCGTGCCCATCGCGCGGTGACCGTCGACGGCTACACCGTCGCCTCCATCGACGCGCCCGGACATGGTGATCGGCCCCGTAACGCGCAGGACCAGCACTGGGTTGCCGACATGCTGGAGGCACGGGCGGCGGGCCGGCCGCTCGGCCCGATCCTCGCCGAGTACAACGGCTCCCTGGCCGAGCGCGCGGTGCCGGAATGGCGTGCGGTCATCGACGAACTGCAGGCACTGCCGGAGATCGGGGCCGGCGCGCCGATCGGCTACACCGGCATGACGCTCGCCAGTGCGATCGGGCTGCCGCTGGTGGCGGTCGAACCGCGCATCACCGCGGCGATCTTCGGCGGGGTCTTCATGTATCCCGCCCTGATCGAGGCGGCGAAACAGGTGACCATTCCGATCGAATTCCTGCTCCCGTGGGACGATGCGGAGATCCCCCGGCAGCACGGGCTCGATCTGTTCGACGCCTTCGCCTCCACGGAGAAGGTGTTGCACGCGTTCCCCGGCGGGCATCACGAGGTGCCCGAGTACATGGGTGACAACTCGGGTCGGCTGTTCGCCCGGCATTTGGGCCGGGGCGTGGTTCCGGCCTGACGCGATCGGTGCCGGCGGCCGCCCGGGCACGCCGGCGCCCCTCGGGGGGCGACGTGCCCGGGCGGCCTGAAATCGGAATTAACGGACAGTCGATTTCGGTGCGGTGGAATGCTCGGAAACCGCCCGCACACAGCGGGTTTGCGACCCGCCGGGCGACACGCAAATCGAGGCCGTGAATTTACATGCCACCTGCGGCGCGGTCGGCCGGTGTTCCGTTATCGTTCACTTCACTATTCAATGCTGCTGCTGGCGTGCCAGGGCTGGTTCGTCGACCCGGGAGCGGTCCGGTGCGGCGTTACCTGTCCGATGCGGGCCGGAGACCGTCCGAAAGAATGAGGGAAACGTGCCTGCACTCGTTGCTCTCACCGGTCGCCTGGTGCGACTGGAACCCCTTGCGCCGCACCATGTTGCGGGTTTGGCTGCCGCGGGCGCCGAGAATCGCGAGGCATTCGCCTACACACCCGTGCCGCACGGGCTGGAGGAGGCCGCCGACTACGTCGCCCAGGCCGTGGCCGCGCACGCCGCGGGCACCGGGCTGGCGTTCGCGGTCGTCGCCACCGCCGACGGCGGCGTGCTGGGCTCGACCAGATTCACCCGCTTCGACTACTGGCAGGGGCCAATGGTGTGGCCGATCGTGCACGGGCGGCCGACCGGGGATCCGCTGCTGGCCATTCCGGACGCCGCGGAGATCGGCAACACCTGGCTCTCGGCGCGGGCGCGCGGTACCGGGATCAACCTGGAATCCAAGCTGCTGCTGCTTTCCCATGCCTTCGAGGTATGGCAGGTGCGCCGCATCGCGCTGCGGGCGGATGTGCGGAATACCCGCTCCCGCACCGCCATCGAGCGATTGGGCGCCACCAGCGACGGCGTGCGGCGGGCGCACTCGCGCGGCATGGACGGCGAGGTTCGTAGCACCGCGTTCTATTCGATCCTGCACGACGAGTGGCCGGCGGTGCGCAACACCATCACCCGCGAACTCGGCGCCGGGAGCGAGCCGTTGCTCAACGCATGAGCCGCGCTCTCGTCATTTCGCCGTGACGAATCCCTGTGAGACCATCCAGTCGCGCGCGACGGTGGCGGGCTCACGGCCCTGGAGGTCGACCAGGCCGTTGAGCCCGGTGATCGTATCGTTGGTCAGCACCTTCGATATCGGTGCCAGCACCTGGGCGATCTGGGGATGCGCGTCGGCGAACGACTTGCGCATCACCAGTGCCGCATTGTATTTCGGGAAGAAGCCGAGATCGTCGTCGAGGAGCTTCAGGTGCAGCGCCTTGATGCGGCCGTCGGTGGTGTCCACCGAACCGAACTCGCAGGTATTGTTCGCCGTCGCCGGATACACCAGTGCGTCCTGCATGATCTTCTTGTTCACCTTGCCGAGATCCATGCCGTACTTGTGCGCCATGCCGGGGAATCCGTCCTGGCGCACACTGAATTCCGTGCCCAGGCAGGTCGCGCCGACGCTCGGGTCGGTGTTCACCAGCCGCGCGTAATCCGACAGTGTGGTTGCGCCGGACTTCTGCGCGGCCGCGGAATTGCTCACCATGGCGTAGGTGTTGTTCATCGGCGCCAGGTCGGTCCACACCATCCCGTTCTTCGCCAGATCCTGGGCGCGCACCGCCTCGAACTGCTGCTGCGAGTCGGGGATCGGCTGCTCGTTGCCGAGATAGTTGATCCAGCCGGTGCCGGTGTAGTCGTAGGCGATGTCGACCTGTCCGTGCAGCTGGGCATCGCGCAGGCTGTTGGATCCGGTGATGTCGGTCAGGTCGCGCACCTGCGCCCCGGCCGCGGTCAGGGCGAATTCGATGATGTAGCCGATGATGAGTTGTTCGGTGAAGTCCTTGGAGCCCACGATGATCCGGACCCCCTTCAGCTCCGGCACCGGCTCGATGGAGCCCGGCCCGACCTGCAACGGGACGGCACTACCGGCCTCCAGTCCACACGCGCTGACCAGCACCAGGCATAGCGCCGTTGCGGCGACGCTCAGCAATGCCCGCAGTGCGGCGGATCGCGCAGTGCGTCCCGACCGGCACGGAGTGTGGACGGTTGTGGTGAGTGACATTTCGGCCCTCGCCGCCCGCGCGCTCACCGCAGCCCCCGGGGTCCGAGGAACTGCTCGGCGAGCGCGCCGAGCCAGTCGACCAGCAGCGCCAGCGCGACCGCGAGTAACGCGCCGACCCACAGGGTCACGTTGTCGCGCAGCTTGTATCCGGTGTCGATCAGGATACCGAGCCCGCCCGCGCTGACCAGGAACGACAGCGTGGCCGTGCCCACCGCCAGCACCAGCGAGGTGCGCAGCCCGGCCAGGATGTACGGCACTGCGAGCGGAAATTCGATGCGCCGCAACACCGCTGCGGCCGACATTCCCTGCCCGCGACCCGCGTCGACCAGTGCCGGATCGACCTGGTCGTAGCCCAGGATCGTATTGCGCAGCACAGGGAGCAGCGCATAGAACGCGATCGGCGCGACCCCGACCCAGAATCCGGTCTGCTCGGTGAGCAGGTAGTACAGCACGATCAGCCCGATTGCGGGCGCCGCGGCCCCGACATTGGCGATGCCGACGAAAACCGGTGCGAGCCTGCGATATCCGGGCCGGGTGAGCAGCGTGCCGAGCGGCACCGCGATGACGACAACGATCACCACGACCGTGAGCGTGATCAGGACGTGCTGGCGGACGACGGTCAGGATATTGGTGCCGGTGATGCTCGCCTGCTGCGTCACCGTGAGCTTCCGGTCGAACGCCCACAGCAGCACGCCGACGGCCAGCGCGAGCGCCAGGATCGGTTGCGCCGCCAGTCGGATGAGCTCCGCCCGCCGCTCGGGGCGTCGATCGACCGGGCTCACGACTGCGCCCCACCCGCATCGGTCCCGCTTGAATCCGATTCGATGCCAGCTGATCCCGTGCCGGCGGCCCCTGTGTCAGCCGCGTCGACGTCGGCCGGTCGGGTGCCGGACGACTCTGGGCTAGCCGAATCTGCTTGCGCCGTGATCGTATCTGCTGCACCCACATCGGCCTCGCCTGCATTCGAGACGATGCCAGCTGATCCCGCGCTGGCGGACCCCTGGTCCGTCGAGTCGACGCCGGCCGATCGCGTGCTGGCTGACCCTGTGCCCGCCGAATCCGCTTCCGCCGCAGCTGTATCTGCTGCACCCGCATCGGCCGAATCGGGGATGTCCGCGTGCGGCGCGGCCCCGGCGGCGCTCGCGCCTGCAGTGTCGGCGCCGACCGAATCCGGCGCGGCACCACCATGTTCCGAACGCATTGCCGACAGATGGGCGACAAGGGTATCGATGGTGATCAGCCCCGAGTACTCGCCACGCCGCCCGGTGACGACCGCGTTGGCGGTGCTGTCGGCCAGCAGCGTGCCCAGGGCCTCCTGCAGGGTGGATCGCAGCGACACCGTGTCGGTGATCGGCTGCCCGGCCTCCCGCAGTGAGGACGCGTGTGCGAGCTGACCGGCCGAGACCCACCGCTGCGGGCGGCGCTGGGCATCGAGGATCAGTCCCCACTTCCATTCCCGCTCGGCCAGCGCGGCCCGGATCGCCTGTGGCTCATCGGATTCCAGGGCCGTCGGGCACTGCCCGAGCTCGACGTCGGAGACCCGGGTGAGGGTGAGCTGCTTGAGCGGTGCGTCCGCGCCGACGAATCCGGCGACGGTCTCGTCGGCGGGTTCGGCCAGTATCGCGGCCGGGGTGTCGTACTGCAGAATGCTGGATCTGTTGCCCAGCACCGCGATTCGATCGCCCAGCTTGACCGCCTCGTTGAAGTCGTGCGTCACGAAGACGATGGTCTTGTGCAATTCGGCCTGCAGCCGGATCAATTCGTCCTGCAGCAGTCCGCGGGTGATCGGATCGACCGCCCCGAAGGGCTCGTCCATCAGCAGCACGGGCGGATCGGCGGCCAGTGCCCGCGCGACGCCCACGCGCTGCTGCTGGCCGCCCGAGAGCTGACGGGGATACCGGCGGCGGAAGGTGCCGGGATCCAGGCCGACCAGCTCCAGCATCTCGTCGACGCGGGCGTTGATCCGCTTGCGGTTCCAGCCGAGTAGCCCGGGCACGGTGGCGATATTGCGCGCGACGGTCAGATGCGGGAACAGCCCGGCCTGCTGGATCGAGTAACCGATGCCGCGGCGCAGGCGATCCGCGTCGATCCCGGCGACATCGCGGCCGTCGATGGTGATGGTCCCCGAACTCGGTTCGATGAGCCGGTTGATCATCCGCATGGTGGTGGTCTTCCCGCAGCCCGAGGGGCCGACGAAGACCACGACCTCGCCCGCGGGGATCGTGATCGAGAACTCCTCTACGGCCGGATCCCGTTGTCCCGGATAGTGTTTGGTCACCGCATCGAGGATGATCTCGGCGCCGTGCGTGCGGGTGCCGGATTCGGCTGTGCCGGTGGCGGATTCAGTCACGGATTCCCCTCGGTGTGGTGAGGCGGCCGATGAGGGCGAGCAGCGCATCCAGCAGCAGCGCCAGCACGATGATGGACACCGTGCCGGTCAGGGCCATCGGTACCGCGGTCGGGCTGCCGAGGCGGGCCAGGCCCGAGAAGATGATGTTGCCCAGGCCCGGGCCCTTGGCGTAGGCGGCCATGGCCAGGATGCCCATCGACATCATCGTGCTGACCCGCATGCCCGCCAGGATCGCGGGCCAGGCCAGGGGCAGTTCGATGCCGGTCAGCACGCGCCGCCGGTCCATGCCGACCCCGCGCGCCGCATCGGAGACCGCCGGGTCGACCTCGGCCAGCCCCACGATCGTATTGCGCAGAATCGGCAGCAGCGCGTACAGCACCAGCGCGGTCACCGTGGGGCGCACGCCCAGGCCCAGCACCGGAATGAGCAGGCCCAGCAGCGCGAACGACGGCACCGTGAGGATGATGCTGGCCGCCGCAGTGGCCAGCGCCGAGCCCCACGGGCTGCGGTGCACGGCGATGCCGATCAGCACCGCGACCACGGTGGCGATGAGCACCGACTGCACGACCGCGGAGACGTGCAGATAGGAATCGGTCAGCAACTGGGTGTGATGATCGACGACGTAAGTCCACAGCGCGTGCAGGATGTCACCCCTTCCGATGGCCGGGCGTCCGCGGGGAAAGTGTATCCACCGGTTTGCCGGATAAGCGGGATTTCGGTGGTCTTTCACGGGGCAGGGCGCCAATTGGCCGGTGCTACCGGGGATTCCGCGGCTTCATAGCGAAACATGGCGTAACTGAGCCACATTCGTTCCTCGCGTGTGGGACGGTCGTCCACTGGGTAGGGCAGTGCCGGTCCGGGCAGGGCTGCCACGGGAATCTGCCGCGCTACCCGTTCGGCGACGGCATCAGGTGCCCGCGCGGACGTCTCGACGCCGACCGCCTGCATGGCATCGACTCGCCCACAGTGAGAATTCACCGTTCCGCGCGGGCCCACCGGCCGGGTAATGTCTTCTTCGGTCAGCTGTGAATATGCTCTTAAAAGGTGAATTCTGACCACTCGGGGGAGGTATCCGCGTGTGCCTGGCCCTACTATGGACCCGGCGGTGCCCGGCAGCGCCGTCGTCGCGGTCCCTGTCCTGCTGCCCCCTCATCGGCAGGACGGGGACCTGCAACTCGGGGCGGTACTGAATGCCATCGTGGGCCGGCCGCTCCCTCCCGTACTTTGCGGGGTGCGTCACTCTCCGTCGCTCGCTCTGAGATCGAGCCCCAGCCGTCTCCGTCGACCCGTTGTATTCGGATGGACAACTGGACGGTAGGTACGCTCAGGCGTGGGATTGCGAACGGCAGGCGCACCATCCGGCACAGCGAGGTTTCGGTAATACATGCGACAGTCCAGCGAGCACGGCCATCCCGCGGTGAGTGAGCGAGCTTCCGGGGGCCCAGCGCGGTTACGCCGGCAGCCTGCTTCGGACCCGCCGCACTGGATCGACTACGCCGAATTCGGCGAGCGCTTCGTCGCACAGGCGGTCACCCCGGCGCGGATCGAGGCCGCGGTCTCCGGGATGGCCGGACAGGGGATAGCCCTGGGCCCGTTCTCGATCGGCCCCGCCGGCCTGGCCGGATTCGTCGCCGAGGGCAGCGTGGGCAAGCCGCACATCGTGCGCAGCGGCCCACATGTCACCTTCGAGGTCAGCCTGCCGGTCACGCTGCATCTCACCGTCACACTGGGCGGGCAGCGGCTGCGGCTCGAGGCCGTGGTCGAGATCGACCTGACGCTGCACGCCCGCACGGCCGATCCACTGCTCATCGTCATCGACATCCCGCCCCTGCGGACCCGTGACGTCAGCTTCGTGCTGCGCGCCCAGGCCATCGGCAGCGCCATCGAACTGCTGCTGGACCCGATCGCGACGCTGGTGCAGCGGGAGGTGGCGAACCGGGTCAACGCCATGCTGGCCGATCGGGCCGCGGTGCGCGCGAGAGTCTTCGACGTCGAGGCGATCCTGAACCGCGAACGATCGCCGCATCGTTCGCGAGATCGATTCGAATGGATCGGCTACGACGAGTTCGGGCACCGCTTCTTTCCGCGCATCGTCACCGTCGACCGCGTGCGCGAGGTGGCCGAGACATTGGCCGGGCGGGACATCGTGGTCGGGCCGATCCGTACCGGACCGCGCCGGATGGCCAGGGTCGATGTCCGCGGCGTGGTCGGCACGCCGATCCTGGCCGAACGTCCCGCGCCGGGCGAGCCGGAACCAAGTGCCGATACGAGTCGTGCCGCTGACCACGCGGAGGCCGCCGGTCGAGCCGCCGAGGTCATGGCCACGTCCGACGCGATGTCGATCACCGAGGTCCAGGAACCGGCGGCTCCGGACCCGGTGACGTTCGATCTGGTCGTCCCGGTGACCCTCGATATCACCGTCGCCGTACTCGGGGTGCATCACTATCGGGCCGACGTGGAGGTTCCCCTGGTACTCGTGGCCCGCGCGGCGGATCCGCTGCTCATCGTCATCGATGTGGCCCCGCCCCATGCGCGCGACGTCGTGGTTCGCCTGCAACCCGACCGATGGCGTGCGAAGGCCCTGGGCAGCCTGGGTAGCATCCAGCACCAGATCGCCGCCCAGGTCGCGCGGTTCGTCAGAAAGGAACTGGCCGATCCGTCGATCCGCACCATCAACGTCGGCGAGCGGATCACGGCGGCCATGTCCTGATCGGCCGGGCATGTTCTGGGACGCGTGTGGTTGATGTGTCCAATGAGCATGGCGGTTCTTATGTGAGTGTGGTGAAATTAGTGCACGTTCGGGGTGCCCGGCGCGCACAGAGATCGGGGAAGGTGCGCCGGGTGCGCCGGCGGTTCGACCGGCCGTGCCGGGCGGTTCCGCAATTCCGTCGGCGTGCTGGCATGGCCGGGGGCCTCAGGCGGGCGTGTTCCGTTGCCGGCCCGGCCGTTCGTGCCGATGACCCGAAGGAGCTTCGTCGATGCGTGCAGTTCCGATTTCCCGCCGCACCCTCCTCGGCTATGCCGGGGTCACCGCGGTGACCGCCGCGGCCACCGCCGCATTCGCGCCCACCGCCTCCGCCGACCGCCTGGGGACGCTCGTGGACTATTCGGTGGGCGTACCCGCGGCCGAGTCGATCCGGGCCGCCGGGCACGCGGGTGCGATTCGCTACGTCTCGGACCGTCGTCCCGGCGCGGAATTCATGACCGGCAAGCCGCTGCGGGCGAGCGAGGTCGAGGCGCTGCGCGCGGCCGGGTTGACGATCGTGTCCAACTACCAGTTCGGCAAGGGGCCGACCGCGGATTGGCGGGGCGGGCTCGAGGCCGGCAAGCGGTGCGCCGACCGCGGCCTGCAACTCCATCGCGCCGCCGGCGGGCCGGACGCCGCGCCGATCTACGCCTCCATCGACGACAACCCGAGCGCGGCCGAATTCGCCGAGATGATCGGCCCCTACCTGTTGGGTTGGCAGTCGGTGGTCGGCAGCCAGCGCCTCGGCGTCTACGCCAACGCGCCCACCATCGAACTCGCCCACTCCGCCGGGCTGGGTTCGTACTTCTGGCAGCACAATTGGGGCACGCCGGCCGGATTCGTCCACCCCGCCGCGAACCTGCACCAGTTCGAGATCAAGAGGACCAGGATCGACGGCATCAGTGTGGATCTGAACGCGATCCTCACCCCGCGCTACGGCCAGTGGTGATCGACTAGGTCTGGCAGTGGCAGGTCGGGTCCAGGCACAGGTCGGGTTCGTCGGGAACCACGCGCAGCATCGGCCGGGCCTCGGGCACCTCGCGGTCGCCCATCCAGCACAGCAGCGAGAAGCGCGACAACCCGGAGAACGCCGAGCCGAGGCTGAAGAAGGACCCGACCGATCCGATCGACAGCACCGATCCGACGCTGCCGATGGACAGCACCGAATAGGCCGAGCCGATGGACAGAATCGAGCCCTCGGAGCGGAACGACAGGATCGACCGGTGCGACCGGGTGGACAGCACCGACCGGAAGGACTTGCGGGACATGACCGAATGCCGGGAGCGAGCCCCGGCGGAATCGGCGGGGGCGGATGATGCGGACCGTACGAGCCGATCGACAGTCGCCATGTAAGCGGTCTACCACAGACAGTGGTCGTATTGCGTCGATTCCCCGCCGTTTCGCCTGATCACACGCGCGCCCACGTGTCATCCCGCATAGACGGAACCGCCGCCGTGGTCCCGGCGAAGACTGCGGGGACGACGGCGGCGGATGCCGGAACTAGGCCGGGACGTGCGCCTTGGCGCGGTTCTCGGGCGCGACCTGCGGCTGGGCCGGGGCCTTGGCCTTCGGCTCGACCGTGGCCTGGGTCTGCGGCTCCGCGGCCTGATCCGGGGACTTCGCCGTGCCGGACTGCGCCTCCGCGGGTGCGGATGTGGTGGAGGGCACCACGAAGAAGCCGAGGGTGGGCAGGAACGAGCAGGTGATCGGGGCCTTGTCCGCGGCGGGCTTGGTGGTAAGCGACCCCGAGACGGTCGCGACGATGCGGCCCGATCCGGTGTTGGCGATCGCGGACAGGGTGGCCGGGCCGCCGGGGTTGATGTGCGCGGCGTCGGTCAGCGGCAGCGTGCCGCCCCGCTGGGTGTCCAGGTTGAGCCACTGCACCGTCATCGGCGTGGCCTGGTGCGGCGTCAGGCCCTTGGTGCCCAGCGCGGTGAAGACGAAACCCGCCTGCCCGGCGCGCGGGCCCGGGGGCGGCAGCTCGGCGGGACCGGGCACGGCCAGCGCGGTGCCGACCGAATCCGAGCCCGGACCGATGCAGTCCTTGCCGATGGACGGGTAGAGGAACTGCGCGATGACCGGGCCGTTCTTCGGGATGTCCGGGCCGCCGCCATTGCTGCCGTCCAGGAAGGCGATCAGGGCCGAGAGGGTCGTCTTGACCTGCGGCGGCAGCCCCGCCGAGTTCAGCACCTGCTGTGCCTGGCCCAGCAGGGACTGGTGCGCGGGGGAGGAGATGTCGCCCACCGCCGCCGCGCCGATGATGGCCGGAGCCAGCGAGACGAGCGCGTCGACTGGGACGCCCTCGGGCACCAGGGGTGTGCTCGCAGGGCTCTGTGGCTTCGGTGCGGGGGCCGCGACGGCCGTCGTCGAAGCGGTAACGGTCGCGCCGGCCGCGATGGCCAACACCGACAATGCGAACCGCGTTCCTCTGGTGCGAAGCACTGGTGTAGCCGTCCTTACCCTCGGGTACGTCAAAGTGCGATGCGTGGCGCATCGCGTACGCCGTGCCACTCTAGGGAGTGGAGCGCCGTGTTGTACAGCGCAGCAGTGATTTTGCCTGCATCTAACAAAACGGTATTTGATGCATCAACGGAACATAGCGCGTGACCAGTGTTGTCGGTGGGATTGGTGAGGTGAATGGTGCTCGGCGTGTCCAAGTTGTGTCCTGGGCCCTCGGGGCCGCGCGTCGCGCGTGGGCGGTGTGATTAATCTTGACCCGGCCCGCCAACCCGACCCGAAAGTTGCGAGCAGTGAACCGAGAGCTCCGATCGGCCGCTGGGGGCGGCAGCGACCGGCCGCGCCTCGGCCCCTTCGCTCGCGGCCGCAGCATCGCCGCCTCGGCGCTGGGCCTGTCGGTACTGGCCCGGCTGCTGTGGATGTTCCTGGCGCCCAATGGTTTGAACCTGGTCGATCTGCACGTCTACGTCTACGGCGCGGCCTCGCTGGGTACCGGCCATCTCTACGACTTCACCTACGCGGACAAGACGCCCGACTTTCCGCTGCCGTTCACCTATCCGACCTTCGCCGCGGTGGTGTTCTGGCCGTTGCACTTCCTGCCGTTCGGGCTCATCGCGGTGCTGTGGTTGCTGCTGATCGCGGCCGCGCTGTACGCGGTCGTGCGGATCAGCCTCGAGCTCCTGCTCGGCGACGCCGCGCGCGAGAGCCGCTGGCGCACCGCGGCCCTGGGCTGGACGGCTCTGGGCATGTGGCTCGAGCCGGTGCGTACCACCATCGACTACGGCCAGGTCAACGTGTTCCTGGTGCTGCTGGTGATGGTGGCGGTGCGCTCGTCGCGCTGGTGGTGGTCCGGCCTGCTCGTCGGGATCGCCGCGGGCATCAAGCTGACCCCGGCGGTCACCGGGCTGTACTTCCTGGCGCAGCGACGGTGGGCCGCCGCCGTCGCGACCGCGCTGGGTTTCGCCGCGACGATCGGCCTGAGCTTCGCACTCTCACCGGGCGAGACCCGCACCTATTTCGGCCCGCTCATCGGCGACGCCAATCGCATCGGCCCGGTCGGCTCGGTGTGGAATCAGTCGCTGCGCGGAGCGCTGAGTCGCATTCTGGGCCACGACGCGGGCGCGCCGTGGCAGCTGGCCGGGCATCGAATCCCGTTCGGGCCCTGGTGGATGCTGTGGGTGGCGGTCGTCGCGGTGCTGGCGATGCTGGCCTGGCGGTCGCTGCGGTCCGACGACCGGCTGGGGGCGCTGCTGGTGGTGCAGCTGTTCGGCCTGATGGCCTCGCCGATCTCCTGGTCACACCACTGGGTGTGGCTGCTGCCGCTGCTGCTCTGGCTGACCTACGGGCCGCTGCGCGAGGTCGCCGGCGCCCGGGTGATCGCCGCGTACTGGCTGGTGAACGCGCTGATCGGGGTGCCCTGGGTGCTCTCGTTCGCGCAGCCGACGATCTGGACGATCCCGCGACCGTGGTACCTGGCCTGGCTCGGTGCGGTGGACGCGATCGGGGTGCTGGGGTTCTTCGGCTGGGTGATCTGGGCACGCGTGCGCGCGGCCGATCCGGGGGATCGGTCTAGCTCTGCTGTGCCAGCTGATCGATCCGGCCTGCCAGCTCCATATCCAGCCGGGTGAGCCCGCCCGCGGAGTGCGTGGACAGCGTGAAGGTGACCCGGCGCCATCGAATGTCGATATCGGGATGGTGGTCGGCCTCCTCGGCCGCGACGGCCACGCGGCGCACCAGCTCGATCCCGGCCGGGAAGGTCGCGGCCTGGACGGTGCGGGTGATGGAGTCGCCGGCGCGCGTCCAGTCCGGCAGGCCCGTTAGGGCCGAGGTGATTTCGTCGTCGGTGAGCAGGGGTGTACTCATGTCCTCGTTCTACTCTCGTTGCCGCCGTTCCGGCAGGTTCCGATCGTTCCAACCCGGCTGAATCGGGAACCTCGTACCCATTTCGGTACTCTGTAGCTGGCCGCATGCCCGGTGAGTCGTCGATGGTTCCTTTTTCGGACCGCACCTGTCCTGCTAGCAACCTTCACAGACGAGGGTCGGCCACCCCATTACTTCAGCCAGGAGGATTCAACGTGTCGTCGGTCGAGTTTCGGAACGTGGCAATCGTTGCGCACGTTGACCACGGCAAGACGACGCTGGTCGACGCCATGCTCAAGCAGTCCGGGGCCCTGGCCCAGCGCGGCGAGGACGTCGACCGCGTCATGGACTCCAACGATCTCGAGCGCGAGAAGGGCATCACCATTCTCGCCAAGAACACCGCCGTGCACCGGCATCACGCCGACGGCAGCGTGACCGTGATCAACGTGATCGACACCCCCGGCCACGCCGACTTCGGCGGTGAGGTCGAGCGCGGCCTGTCCATGGTCGACGGCGTCGTGCTGCTGGTCGACGCGTCCGAGGGCCCGCTGCCCCAGACCCGGTTCGTGCTGCGCAAGGCCCTGGCCGCGTCGCTGCCGGTGATCCTGGTGGTCAACAAGACCGACCGCCCCGATGCCCGCATCGAGGAGGTCGTCGAGGAGAGCCACGACCTGCTGCTCGACCTGGCCTCCGACCTGGACGACGAGGCCTCCGAGGCCGCCGAGCTCGCCCTGGACCTGCCGGTGCTCTATGCGTCGGGCCGCGCCGGTGTGGCATCCACCACTCGCCCGGAGAACGGCAACGTGCCGGATGCGGAGAACCTCGACGAGCTCTTCGACGTCCTGCTGAAGTACGTGCCCGCGCCCAAGGGTGATGCCACTGCCCCGCTGCAGGCCCACGTCACGAACCTCGACGCCTCCCCGTTCCTCGGCCGTATCGGCCTGGTCCGCATCCACAACGGCACCCTGCGCAAGGGTCAGAACGTGGCCTGGATGCACGGCGAGGGCGTCAAGTCCGTCAAGATCACCGAGCTGCTGCAGACCGTCGGTGTCGAGCGCACTCCCGCCGAGGAGGCCGTCGCGGGCGACATCGTCGCCATCGCGGGCATCGCGGACATCATGATCGGCGACACGTTGGCCGACCTCGAGAACCCGGTGGCGCTGCCGCGCATCACCGTCGACGAGCCCGCCATCTCGGTGACCATCGGCACCAACACCTCGCCGCTGGTCGGCCGGGTGCAGGGCCACAAGCTCACCGCCCGCATGGTCAAGGCGCGCCTGGACACCGAGCTGGTCGGCAACGTCTCGCTGCGCGTGCTGGACATCGGCCGCCCCGACGCCTGGGAGGTGCAGGGCCGCGGCGAGCTGGCGCTGGCCATCCTGGTCGAGCAGATGCGCCGCGAGGGCTTCGAGCTGACCGTCGGCAAGCCGCAGGTGGTCACCAAGCAGGTCGACGGCAAGGTGCACGAGCCCTTCGAGGAGCTGACCATCGACTGCCCGCAGGAGTACCTGGGTGCGGTCACCCAGCTGCTGGCCGCCCGCAAGGGCAAGATGGTGCAGATGAACAACCACTCCGCGGAGTGGGTGCGCATGGAGTTCATTGTTCCCTCGCGCGGCCTCATCGGCTTCCGCACCGACTTCCTCACCGAGACCCGCGGCACCGGCATCGCCAACGCCGTCTTCGACGGTTACGCGCCGTGGGCCGGTGAGATCCGCGCCCGCCACACCGGCTCGCTGGTGTCCGACCGCGCCGGTTCGGTGACCCCGTTCGCGATGATCCAGCTCGCCGACCGCGGCCAGTTCTTCGTCGAGCCCGGCGCGGACACCTACGAGGGCCACGTCGTGGGCATCAACCCGCGTGCGGAGGACCTGGACATCAACGTCACGCGCGAGAAGAAGCTGACCAATATGCGCTCGGCCACCGCCGATGTGTTCGAGACCCTGGCCAAGCCGCTGCAGCTGGATCTCGAAGGGGCGATGGAGTTCTGCGCCGCCGACGAGTGCGTGGAGGTCACTCCCCAGATCGTCCGGGTGCGCAAGGTGATCCTCGGCGCCACCGAGCGCGGGCGCGAGGCTTCGCGGCGCAAGGCCCGCGACCGGGCCGCGCAGAACGCGTAGTTCCGACCTGTAGAGTGCCCGTCGTGATGTCGGGGGCTAGAACGCGCGCGACGCGGCGCACCACGGTGCTGCTGCGTGCGCTGGTGTTGATGCTGGCGACGTCGGTGTCTCTGCTGTCCGGTTGCACGGCGAATCCGCCGCCGCCGATCGAGAGCACCGACAGTCCCAAGACTCTGCCCGCCACGCCGACCAGGAGCACGGTGGTGGTGGCGGTGGACGACATCGGTATCGGCTTCAATCCGCACCTGCGGTCGAACCAGTCGCCGGCCACGAATGCCGTTGCCTCGATGGTGTTTCCGAGCCCCTTCCGGCCGGTGCCCTCGACGGCGGTGCCCGGGGCCACCGACTGGGTGCCGGACAAGGCGCTGATGGTGTCGGCCGATGTCACCGCGCAGGAGCCGTTCACGATCACCTACAAGATCCAGGATCAGGCCTCGTGGTCGGACGGTGCGCCGATCGCCGCGGAGGACTTCCGCTACCTGTGGCAGCAGATGACGATCGATCCCGGGGTGGTGGACCCGGCAGGCTATCGGATGATCACCGATGTCGGCTCCTCGCAGGGCGGCAAGACGGTGACGGTCACGATGAACGGCCCGTACCCGGCGTGGCGGTCGCTGTTCACCGATCTGCTGCCCTCGCATCTGCTCAAGGATGCGCCCGGTGGATTCGAGCGGGCACTGACCCTGGACCGCGGCCTGATCGACCAGAATCCGATCTCCGGCGGGCAGTTCCGGGTCAAGCAGGCCGACGCCGGACGCCAGGAGATTCTGCTCGAGCGCAACGACCGCTATTGGGGCACACCGGCGGTGCCGGATCAGATCCTGTTGCGGCGCGGCGGTACCACCGCCGAGGCCGCCGAGTCGCTTCGGGCCGGCGACGCGCAGATGGCGCTGGTGCACGGCAGCGCGGCGACGCAGGCCCAGCTCGCCGCGGTGCCGTCGGTGCGCACGGGGATCGCGCCGCAGGCGCGGGTGATGCAGCTGGCGCTCAACGGCCGCTCCGGGGATCTGAGCGATGTGCGGGTCCGCCGCGCGGTGCTGGCGCTGCTGGATCCGAACCTGCTGGCCTCGGTCGGCGCGCAGACCGGCGGCTGGGTGGATCCCGCTCGCGCACAGGTGCTTTCGCCGTCCGATCCCGGATACGTACCGACCGAGCCGGCGCGGATGACGCCCGACCAGGCGTTCGGGTTGCTGGCCGAGGCGGGTTTTGCGCGGGCACCGGAGACCCCGCCGAGCAATTCCACGACCTCCCCGGCGCCGCAGCCGCGCCAGCTCGCGAAGAACGGCAAGACACTGACCATCCACATCGGCGCGGTCGACAAGGACACCACGACCCTCGCCGTCGCCAATACCGCGGCCGACCAATTGCGCAGCGCCGGAATCGATGCCACCGTCACCAACCTGCCCGCCGAGGAGCTCTACGGCAAGGATCTGCTGGACGGCACGGTCGACGCGATCGTCGGCTGGGAGCAGTCGGGCGGGGATCCGGCCACCGTGCTGGCCTCGCGCTACGGCTGCCCGCCGGTGACGCCGCCCGGGCAGATCGACACCACCCAGAGCGAGGCGATCCGCAAGGCGCCCAGCAACGTTGCCGGGGTCTGTGATCCGGCGCTGCAGGCCCAGATCGATGCGGCGCTGCGCGGCGCGGACGTGCCCAAGGCGATCGGCGATGCCGAACCGCGGCTGTGGGACCTGGCCACCGTGCTGCCGATCGTGCAGGACAACGGGGTCGCCGCGGCCGGACCGCACATGGACGGCGTCTCGTTGACCGGCGCGATTCAGGTGGGGATCTTCGGCGGCGCGGCGAACTGGCGGCGGTTGTCGTAGTGAGCGAGCGACGCGGAGGACATAGCGGTGGGCTGCTGCTGGTTCATGCCCATCCGGACGACGAGAGCATCACGACCGGCGGCACCATCGCGCACTACCGCCGCCGCGGCATTCCGGTGACTGTGGTGACCTGCACCCTCGGCGAGGAGGGGGAGGTCATCGGCGATGAATGGGCCGCGCTGGTCAGCTCCGCGGCCGATCAGCTCGGCGGCTATCGGATCGGCGAATTGTCCAGGGCGCTGGCCGAATTGGGCGCCGGTCCGCCGCGATTCCTGGGCGGTGCGGGGCGCTGGCGCGACTCCGGGATGGCGGGCACTACCGCCGCACCGCAGGAGGTCGACGCGCTGCATCCGCGCGCCTTCGTGAAATCCGGCGACGCCGCGGTCGACGCGCTGGTGGAGATCCTGCTCGAGGTTCGACCCGCCGTGGTGATCTGCTACGACCCGCACGGCGGATACGGACATCCGGATCACCTTCGGGCACACCGGATCACGATGGATGCGGTGGATCGCGCGGCCGAGATCGGCTGGGACGTACCGAAACTGTACTGGACCGTCACCGACGCCACCGTGCTGCGCCTGCACACCGAGGCCCTGGCCCGGCGCACCGTCGACCGGTTGCCCGGCGCGCTGCCCGCGGGCTGGCAACTGCCCGCCGAGGGCGAATTGGCCTGTGTGCCCAGCGAATCGGTCACCGCCACGGTGGATGTCTCCGACGTGCTCGCCGCCAAGCGGGCCGCGCTGCGCGCCCACGCGACCCAGGTGAGCGTGGCGCCCTCGGGCCGGGAATTCGCCCTGTCGAACGATATCGCCCAGCCGATCCTGCCCGAGGAGCACTACATCCTGGTGCGCGGCGTGCCGGGGGTGCGGGGGCCGGACGGGCGCGAGCACGACCTGTTCTCGGGACTGGCGGTTCCCGGCGACCTCGTAACCCGCTGAGCGCCGCGAGCTTTCGGTAAGCTACGGCGACGGGCGTCGTCGTCGGGGCTCCAGCACGGCGGTGGACCTGATGCGCTCTTGATCTCGTCGTGAGCCGGGGAATCTAGCGTGGCGAGGTATGTACTCGGCGAGGAAGATTCGATTGCGCCGATCTCACCGTGCCGCCGCATTCGCCGCGGCGATGGTCGTGATCGGTGTCGGCGCCTGGGGCCCTTCCCATTCCGGCGCCACACCGGCTGCGGCGGTGTCGTGTGCCAGGCCGGGGCATTCCGTCGGCGGGGTCCGCTCGCTTCTCGAAAGTGCGCTGCGTCACGGGCGAATTGCGCCGGTTACGCTGCGCGGATGCTGAGATTCACGGTGCTGGGTGAGTTGCGCGCGCGGTCCGCGGACACCGAGCTGGAGCTCGGCCCGCCGCAACGGCGGGCGGTGCTGGCCGCACTGCTGTTGCATGCCGGACGAACCGCGACGGTGGAGCAGCTGGTGGATGCGGTGTGGGGTGACGAGCCGACCGCTTCGGCCGTGGGTGCGCTGCGCAACCACGTCGCGCTGCTGCGCCGCGTGGGTCCGGCCGAACTGCTGACCAGCACCGCGGGCGGCTACCGGCTGCGTGCGCCGCTCGGCGCGGTGGATGTGGAGCTCGCCTACGAGCACCTCGCCGCCGCGGAGGCACACGCCCGCGATCCGGAGGCGGCTCGGTGCGAATTGTCTGCGGCACTGCGGTTGTGGACCGGTACGCCGCTGTCCGGGGTGCCCGGCCCGTTCGCGGCCGGCCAGCGCGGGCGGTTCATCGAGCTGCGGCTGGCGGTCCTGGAGAAACGGCTGGCGGCGGACATGGCGCTGGGCCGGCACCTGGAGATCCTGCCCGAGCTGTCCGAGTTGGTCGCGGAGTATCCGCACCGGGAGCGGTTCCGGGTGCTGCATATCGAGGCGCTGCATCGGGCCGGGCGCCGAGCCGAGGGGTTGGAAGCATACGCCGCGACCAGGCGGCTGCTGGTCGACGAACTGGGGCTCGAGCCAGGTGAACGACTCCGCGCGTTACACGCCGGCATCCTGCGCGGCCAGGGGCCCGCCTCGGCGTCCGGGGAGGCCGTCGTTCCGGCGCAGCTGCCCGCCGACATCGGTCGCTTCGTGGGACGTGCCGGCCCGGTGGCGGAGATTACCGGCCATCTGATCGGGGACCCCGGTGCCGGTGCACCCGTCGCGGTGATCAGCGGCATGGGCGGCATTGGCAAGAGTGCCGTGGCGGTGCGGGTCGCCCACGCGGTCCGCGAGCACTTCACCGACGGGCAGCTCTATGTCGACCTGCGGGGCGATTCGTCACTACCGGCCGACCCGGCCGAGGTGCTGGGCGATCTGCTGCGGGCGCTGGGCGAGGTCGAGGGACAGATTCCGGCCGCCGCGGTGCAGCGCGCGGCGCGATTGCGCGGGCGGCTGGCGGGCCGGCGGGTACTGCTGGTCCTGGACAACGCCCGCGACGCCGCACAGGTGGCGCCGCTCGTGCCGGACACTCCCGGCAGCGCCGTACTGATCACCAGCCGGTCGGCGATGGTCGATGTGCCCGGCGCGCGGCTGACCAGGCTGGCGATGATGACGGTCGCGGAGGCCCGTGAGCTGTTCACCGTGCTGGTCGGCGAGCGGCGCGTCGCCGCCGAGCCGGCCGCGGCCGACCGGCTGGTGGAGGCGAGCGGGCAGCATCCGCTCGCGCTGCGCATCCTCGGCGCTCGGCTCGCCGCGCGGCCGGCCTGGCTGCTGGCCGACATCGTCGACAGGCTCGCGGACGAGCGGCGCGTCCTGTCCGAGCTGCGCACCGGTGAGATGGCGATCGATACCTGCTTCCGGATGAGTTACGACCAATTGGATCCCGCTCAGGCCACCGCGCTCGGCCTGCTGGCGGTGCCCGACGTCGGCGAGGTGTCGATTCCGGCGGCCGCGGCGATCCTGGGATGCGGTCCGGTCGAGGCGGAACGGCTGTGCCGGTCGCTGGTCGATCTGAGTCTGCTGGAGAGCTGGCACCCCGGCCGATACCGCCTGCACGATCTCACCCGACTGTTCGGCCGGCGTCGTGCGGACGCCGGCGACGTCGAACCCATCCGGCGGGTGCTCGACTTCTATCTCGCCGCGGTGCTCGAGCTGATCCGGGCCGCACAGCCGACATCGCGGCTGCGCGAGTATGTGGCCCGGCCGCATGCCGCCGACCGGGCACTGCCGGACGTCACGGCCGCCTACCGGTGGCTCAATGCCGAGCATCCGAACATCATCCGCATCTATCGGCAGATCGCCGCCGCGCCGACGCGCGAAACGATCGAGCTGGCAGCGGATTTGGCGTGGGCCATGGCCGAGTTGATCGACAACGGGCCGTATTCGCAGGAATTGGCCGCGGCGTTGCGTGCACTGCTCGATGGCGCCGTTGCCGTGGGACATCGGCGCGGGGAACTGCGGATCCGTGCCGCCCTGGGTGCGGTGCTCGTCTTCGGGATCGGGCACGTGTCCGAGGCGCTGGGGCAGTTGCGGCAGGTGCTGGACGGCGGGGGAGACGATGCCCGGCTCGCGGGCTTCGCCGCATCGGTGGCCACGTTCTGCAGCACCGGCGAGCCCCAGGCCACGATCGAGTACTTCGAGCTGGCCCGCAGGCTGGCCGAGCAGGTCGGCGACCAGGGCCTGTCCGCATATGTGCACTGCAGTGCGGCCAAGGTGCTGGGCGACGCCGGCCGCTACGACGACGCCGCGGCCAGCGCCGAGGAGGGCACCCGGCTCGCCCACGCCATCGGGCACCGGGCCACGGAGGCGACCGGGTACCACGAGCGGGCCGCCATCGCCTCGTTCCAGGGCGAGCACGAGCGCGCGCTGGAACTGTGCGAGCGCGCGGTGTCGCTGGCACGCGAATGCGGCACCCGGGTCAACGAGGCCTGGGCGCTGGGCAGGCTCGCGCAGGTGCATCTGCTTGCGGGCCGGTTGGCGGCTGCGGAGGAGGCGGCCGCCATGGCCGCGCGGCTGCAGGCGGAGACCGCCGGTCCGATGCCCTATGGAAAGTTGTTGGTGCTCTTGGGCATTATTCGAAACGCCGCCGGCAAGGCGGATGCCGCGCAGCAGGTGTTCCGGGAGGCCGCGCGGATCTACACGCTGCTGCCTGGCGTGGACGGCAACCGGCAGCGTGTCGATGAGAATCTCGAGGCGCCGATCGCGATGATCCTGAGCGGTTATATCGACGAGGTGCTGGCCGAGCAGGCCTGAGCGAGGGTGGCGGGGTCCAGGTCGTCCCGTTCGTCCGGGGCGAGCGTCAGGGCGAAGGCGCGCATCAGGTCGTGGTAGCGAAACCGGCCGCGCTGCCAGGACTGCAACATGCCGGAATCGACCAGTGATTCACACAGGTCCTCCGCCGCGGCGGGGCTCACCCGCAGTACCGCGGCGGCGACCTCCGAGGTGATGTCCGGAATCTCCAGGTGTGCGCACAGCCGGAACAGTCGCCGTTCCCGTTCGGGCAGTTCGTCGTAGCCCGCCCGGAACAGCGTGTCGACCGCTCGCCCGCCGGCGCGGAGCCGGGCTAGGCCGTCGCGTCCGGTCAGCTCGGCGACCTGCGCGGCGAGGGTTCGGGTGGGCCGGGCGGCGATGCGGGTGGCGGCGATATGAATTGCCAGGGGCAGATGTCCGCAGCGCGCAACGAGATTCGCGCACGCCCCCGGCTCCGCCTGGACCCTGGCCGGGCCGACGACGCGCCGAACCAGCTCGGTGGCCTCCGCGTCGTCGAACATCGGCAGGTGGTGCACGCGACCACCTGCGCACGTGTCGATCGGCCGCCGGGCGGTGAGGATCGTCGCGCATCCGGCGGCGCCGGGCAACAGCGGCGACACCTGGCCGGCGTCGAGGGCATTGTCGAGGATGATCAGCACGCGGCGTCCACTGAGCACCGATCGGTACAGCGCGGTCCGTTCTTCCGGACCGTCCGGGATCTGCGCGTCCGGAACGCCCAGTGCCCGAAGGAATTCGCCGAGCACCGCCGCGGCGGCCCGCGGCCGCATGCCGCCGGAACCGTGCAGATCCGCGAAGAGCCGGCCGTCCGGGAATCGGTCCGCCAGCAGGTGCCCGATCCGGACCGCGACCATGGTCTTGCCCACGCCGCCCATGCCGGTGATGGTCTCGACCACCGTGCCGGTCGCGCGGTCGATGTTGTCGATGATCGCGGTCAGAACCGCTGTGCGGCCTGTGAAATCGCCGTCGTCGGCGGGGAGTTGTGCCGCGGACGGGAGTTCGGGCGCCGGATCGTCGGCCAGGATGCTTCGATGCACCGCGGTCAGGCCGGGGCCCGGCTCCACCCCGAACTCGTCGGTCAGCCCGCGGTGGACCTTCCGGTACAACTCGAGCGCCTCGGCGCGGCGGCCCGCACGATGCAGGGCCGTCATCAGCAGCGCGGGTAACCGCTCGTCGTGCGGATTGTCCTGGACCAGGGGGCCCAGTTCGACTATCGCGCGCAGCGGATCGCCTCGCTCCAGCTCGACCTCCAGGGCGATCGACTGGAGCGCGAGGTGGATCTCGCGCAACCTGACGCGCTCGGTCGCGGCCCACCCGCCCGGCACGCCCTCGAGCGGGGCGCCGCGCCACAGGTCCAGCGCCGTGCGGGCGACACGGTCGGCGTCCCCCCGGTGCGGGCCCGCGCACAACGCCGCGGCCTCGGCGTGCGCCTCGGTGAATCGGTCGATATCGAGATCGATGCCGCCGGACAACCGATAGCCCTCGGCCACCGACTCGATCGCCACCTCGCCCGCCGCCAGCCGGCGCAGCACCGAGACGTAGTTGCGCAGCGCCGGCACGGCGGATGCGGGCCGATCCTCGCCCCAGACGGCGGCCAGCAGGTCCACGATCGTCACGATCCGTCCGTGCCGGGCAGCCAGGATCGCCAGCACCGCAGCCGGTTTGGGTGGCAGACCGGAAATCTCCTGTGGCCCCGCCCATATCCGGATCGGACCCAGCAACGACACGCGCAACATAACCGGTCCACTTTACCGGCGCCGGCGGGGTCAGCAGGTCCGGGCGAATACCCGCACCAGGTCGTGGTAGCCGTAGCGGATGTGGCCGGTGGATTCGAGCAAACCGAAGTCGACCAGTTCCTCACACAGTCGTTCGACATGAAAGCGGGGCCGGTCGAGCACCGCCGCCGCGGCCGTGGGCGAGAGGTAGTTGTCGTCGGTGTCGGCGAGCAGCCGGAACGCGCGGATCTGTTCGAGGCTGAGGCAGTCGAGACTGCGCCGGAAGGTCTGGTCCAGCGCCATCTCCGTGGTGCGGAAGTGGTCGAGGCGGTGGCGTTCGGCCGTCATGCGCTCCGCCTCGGCGCCGAGGGACCACCGCGGCCGGGTGGCGATCCGCCCGGCGACGATTCGAATGGCAAGCGGCAGCAGGCCGCACAGCTCGACGATCCGATGGACCGCGGTGGTCTCGCGCGCGACGCGCTCGGGACCCACGATCCGGCCGAACAGCGCCACCGCCTCGTCCGGTTCGAACAGGTCCAGCCGAAACGACTGCGCACCAGGCAGTGTGGTCATCGGCCGCCGACCGGTGATGATCACCGCGCAGTCCGCATTGCCCGGCAGCAGCAGGGCGCACTGATCGGCATCGGCGGCATTGTCGAGCACGACCAGGACCCGCCGACCGGACAGCACCGAGCGGAACAGCGCCGCCCGGGCCGCAGTGTCGGCGGGCACCTCGGGCTCGGGCACTCCCAGTGCGCGCAGGAAGTGAGCCAGCGCCGCCTGCGGGGTGGTGTCGCGCAGATCGGCAAACAGCTGACCGTCGGGAAAGTGTTGTCGCACACGGTGTGCCACGTGCAGGGCCAGTGTGGTCTTGCCGATTCCGCCCATTCCGTAGAGCGCGGCCACCGGGGTCGCGCCCGCGGGCCGGTCGGTCGTCATCGCGCACAGCTGCCCGACGAGCGTCTCGCGGCCGGTGAAATCCGCTGTGTCCGGGGGCAATTGAGCGGGTGGGCGGGCCTGCGCGACCGCCGCGGGATCGGGCACGGTGTCGGTCAATATGCGCTGGTGCAGGTCGGTCAGCGCCTGGCTCGGCTCGAGGCCCAGTTCGATGAACTGCCGCCGGGTGTCGTGGAACACCCGCAGGGCGTCCACCCGGCGGCCCGCGCGGTGCAACGCGGTCATCAGCAGGCTGCGCGAGTGCTCGCTGTGCGGATCCAGCGCGACCAGCGTTTCCAGCTCGGCGACGGCGTGATCGATGCGGCCCCGGTCGAGATCGACCGAGATCGCGGTCAGGCGCATGGCCCGCCGGATGGCGCGCAGCCGGGCGCGTTCGGCCTCGGCCCACGGCCCGGGCACGCCGGTGAGCGGATCGCCGCGCCAGCGGCCCCCCGCCTGTCGCAGCGCCGCGTCGGCGGTGTCCAGATCGCCTGCGTGGTAAGCGGTCTCGGACTCCGCGCGCAGTCGTTCCATGACGCGGACGTCGAGGTCGACGGGCAGGGACGGGTCGATGCGATAGCCGCCGCCGCACGACTGCAGCACCGTGCCGCCGAGCAATCGGCGAATGGACCAGACGTAGTTGCGCAATGCGCCCAGGGCCGCGGGCGGTCGCTCCGGACCCCAGATGCCGTCCAGCAGTTCGGTGACCGACACTGTGCGGCCGTGTTCGGCGGCCAGCATCGCGAGCACGGCCTGTTGTTTCGGCGGCAGCGGGTCGATCTCGATCTCCCCGGCCCGGATCTCGACGATTCCGAGTACGGACACAGACAGCATGGCAAACCTCTTCACAAAAAACTCGCGCCCCATTACCGGCGGCGGCCTCCCGATTTCTCCGGCAGCTCATCAGAACGCGATAATTTTCCGATAAACGTTCGCTAATTCGGCCACCGCTCGGTCGTCGATTCGCGCCCCGGGCATCAATTCCGCATCATGCGCCGATCTGTGGGCGCTCCGACCAGCGGAAATGTCGAGATGTCGACATTGTTTCGAGGAAATCTGCGCCGTAGCTTAGCGGTGGTGCCGATAGTCGGCATTCCCAGAGAAAGCGAGAACATCATGCGCGTACCGCGTATTGCCGCCGCGTTCGTCCTGACGGCCGGTGCGGTGATCCTCGGAGCCTCCACCGCCGCGGCCGCTCCGGTCTTCAGCGCAGTCGACGAGCAGTACGTCGGGAACTACGGCTCCCAGCAGGGATGCAAGGCCGAGGGAGCCAACCTGCCGGCGCACCCGAGCTGGACCCACTACGTGTGCCGTCCGAAGCACGATGGCACCTACGATCTCTATCTGACCAACGAGGGGTGATCCCGAGATGACTTCTTCCCACCGTGCGGTCGCCTTCGGATTGCTGGTCGCGATCGGGTTGTTCGGTTCGTCGGCGTGCTCGGCGGCAAAACAGGCATGGAACAAGACCTCGGTGTGCTCGGACATCCAGACGGCGGACAAGGCCATGATGGATCAGTTCAACAGGTCCGATCTGGATTTCGATACCGCCAAGACCGCGTTGCAGAATTATCGCGACAAGCTGAAGGCGGCCGGAAACGGCGCCTCGGACCCGGCGTTCGCGTCCGCGGTGAATCAGTTGGCGAGCGATCTGGACAAGCCGGCGAGCGCCGAGAACGCGGCCGATATGTCGGATGCGATGAAGGACCAGACGCTGTCCAACCATGAGGACACCGTCTTCAAGTCCTGTGGTTTCCAGATCCAGCCGTAGCCGGAACCAGGCCGGGGACGAGTGCCTGTGCGCTACGCAGGCACTCGTCGGCCTCGGCGATTCGGCCGAGCCGGATCAGCGCCTCGCAGCGCGCGGCCAGCGCCCGGGCGTGAATGTATCTGGCGCGGCCGTTGCCGCAGGCGGTGATGGCCGCGTCGGCACAGTCGAGCGCGTCGCCCGGGCGGTTCGCGAGCAGGTGTGCCTCGGCCATGCGGCGGTTGGCGACCGCGATGTAGCGCGGCACGCCGCTGGCCTGTGCGATCGACAGCACCGCGGCGAAGTCGGCGAGGCCGCCGACGTCGTCCCCGCCGCGGCACCGGATCCATGCCGCCTCGGACCGGGCCCAGACAACCTGCCGCAGTGCGGAATTCCCGTAGCGCGAATCGGTGGCGGCCGCGGCGGCGGCCAACGCCTCGGTGTCGCGGGCCGATTCGGCGTAAGCGGTGGTCAGCAGCGCGTGAATGATCGTGGTCAGTGAGGCGCTGGAGAATTCGTGACACCAGTCCAGGGCCGTGCGGAATTCGCGGGCCGCGCGGTCGTACTGCTCCTCGTACAGCGAGGCCTGCCCGTAGAGGGTGTACACGGTAGCGGTCAGCCGGACGTTCTCGTGCGGGTCCAGGCCGTCCATCGCCTCGCGCAGCAGAATCCGGCCGCGGTCGGGCTGCCCGAGTTCGGCCACGAGAATCAGCCCGAGCGTGACCTTCGCCCGGCGGCAGGCCGCGGGCGCCGTACCCTCGGCGGCAGCTATGAATTCCCGCAGTGCCGCCTCGACATCGACGGTGACGTCGGAGGCGGCCAGCGAATGGGCCGCGCCCCAAGCGAGGTCGGCCGCCAGCAACTGGTGTGCCGGCGTGCCGCGTGCGGCGAGGCGGTAGAGGGCCACCAGATTCCGGCGCTCGGCGTCGAGGAAGCGTTCGGTCGCGGGAATGTCCGCGAACGCCACGCCGGTCGACCCGGTCGGGTGGGCCGGGACGACGCCACCCGGATTGCGCACGGCCAGCAGGTTTTTCATGCTCGCCAGATAGAAGTCGAGCAGCAATGCGAGCACATCTGTGTCGGCGTCGTCGCCGCGGCGGTCGCGGGCGAAGATCCGCATCAGGTCGTGGTAGTGGTAGCGACCGCGGCCACCGGTCTCCAGCAGGCCGCAATCGACGAGATCCTCGCAGAGCCGTTCGGCCTCGTCCTCGTCCCGGTCCAGGACCGCGGCGATGACCGGCAGCGAAAGCTCCGGAACCTCGGCGTGGGCGAGCATTCGGAAGGCGCGGGCGTGTTCGTCGTCCAGCTGTTCGTACCCGGACCGGAACGCCTGGTCCAGGGAAATATCGGGGGACTGGAAGTTGCTCAGGTCTGCTCGGTCGGACGCCAGTCGGTCGGCCTCGGACGTGAGGTCCCAGTGGGGCCGGGCCGCGATGCGGCCGGCGACGGTGCGGATCGCGAGGGGCAGCCGACCGCACAGTTCGACGATCCGGACGACCGCCTCGGGTGCGGCGGCGGCGCGCTCGGTACCAATGATGCGGGTGAACATGTCCACGGCTTCGTCCGGGGAGAGTAGGCCCAGCGCCGTGGCGGCCTCGCCCGCGGACGTGGTGATCGCGCGGCGCGCGGTGATCACCGTGGCGCAGCCGGCCGTGCCGGGCAGCAGGGGAGCGACCTGCCGGCTGTCGTGAGCGTTGTCGAGCAGCACCAGCACGCGGCGGTCGCTGAGTACCGAACGATACAGCGCCGAACGCGCGGAAAGTCCGCTGGGCACATCGCTTTCGGGAACACCCAGGGCCCGGAGAAACTCGCCGAGGACGACTGTCGGATCACTCGGATCGGGGTCGGCGCCGCGCAGGTCGACGAACAGCTGGCCGTCGGGGAACCGATCCTTGATGTGGTGGGCGACGCGCACGGCGAGGGTGGTCTTGCCGATCCCGCCCATACCCGCGATGGCGGTGATCGCCGTCGCCGAGGAACCGGCCATCTCGCCGGTCAGCTTGTCCATCAGGGCGGTGCGGCCGGTGAAATCGGCATTGGCCGGCGGCAACTGGGCGGGTAGCGGCACTCGGTCCCGGGCCGTTCGCGTCGGCGCCGGCGTCGGGTCGGCGAGCAGACGCGTATGGGCCGCAACCAATTCCGGTCCCGGATCCAGGCCCAGTTCCTCGGCGAGCAGCGTGCTGATCTGCCGGTACACCTCGAGCGCGGCGGCACGCCGGTCGCTGCGCTCGAGTGCGGTCATCATCAGCGCCCGGAGCGGTTCATCGAGTGGGTGTGCGGCGATCATGGCCTCGAGCTCGGTGATCGCGCCGTCGTAGTCGCCGCAGTCGATCATCAGCGTGACCGCCAGCTCCCGCAGGGTCTGCCGCAGCCGCCGTAAACGGCTGCGCTCCGCGGCCGCCCAGGGGCCGGGCAGTCCGGCCAGTGGCTCACCGCGCCAGCGTGCCAGCGTGGAGTGGACCAACCCGGATGCCTTCTCGGGGTCGCCGATTCGCCGGACGTCGTTCGCCTCGGCGAGCAACCGGCCCACCAGGTCGGTATCGATCTCGATGGGGGTATCGGGGCGCAGGCGGTAGTGGCCCGCACTGGATTCGAGCGCCGACGCGGCCGGGCCGAGTGCTTTGCGCAGTGCCGACACATAATTGCGCAGCGCCGCGAGCGCCGACGCGGGCCGCTGCTCGCCCCACACGCCGTCGATCAGGTCGGAGGTGGACAGTGTGTGGCCCGGGGCGAAGGCGAGCATTGCCAGCGTCGCCTGTTCCCGGCCCCGCAACGGCGGCGCCGTCGAGCCGTTCAGTTCGATCTGGAGCGGACCGAGCGCCGACAGCCTGATCCGCACAATCCCTCCCCGCAGGCTCACTGCTCATTCGCGGTGTTGACGCTAACATGCGTAGCGCTGTCACCGGGGCGTTCGCAGGCTAGGGTTATGAGCACTGCCGAGGCGCACGCGTGATGGGCAGCACGACGAGCCGGGCGACAGCCCTCCAACCATGGGATACGCATGTACAACTGGAGTCTGCAGGACGCGATCGCGGCGTTCGTCCAGAGTCAGAAGCCGAACTTCCAGGCGCAGCACGACATCTACCTGTCGGTGCTCTACGCGTTCGTGGACATGCAGAGTCACCTGCTGACCCTGCTCGGCTTCCCGCCGGTGCCGTGACCGCACCCGTGGTCGATCGCACCGGATCGCGGCCCGAGGCCCGCCCGCCCGGGTGGGCGCTGGCCGGCGGGCTGCTGGCGGGCGTGCTGGCCTTCGAGGGTCTGCTGAGTTTCGCCGTCGAGGTGCTGTACCTGCCGGCCTATCTCGGCTCGACGCCCTTTCCGATCAGCGCGGCCTTCGCGGCCGTGGGCAATGTGCTGCTGGTACTGGGTATGGGCACCGTCGTCTCCCGGCCCGCCGCGATGGCGCTGCCGGTGGTGGCCTGGCTGATCGGGTTCGTCGTCTGCCTGTCCGCCGGTCCGGGCGGGGACGTGATCCTCACCGACAGCTGGACCACTCCGTTGTTCCTGGCGTGCGGCGTCGTTCCCGCCGGGTGGGTGTTGTTCCGGCGCGCGTTTGTGTTGCCCGCCCGGGAGGCGGCGCGCAAGTCCAGCAAGAGCTGACCGGGGAGGTCATCGGGGACGAATGGGCCGCGCTGGTCCGCTCGACGGCCGATCAGCTCGGTGGTTATCGGATCGGCGAATTGGCCTGCGTGCCCAGCGAATCGGTCACCGCCACGGTGGATGTCTTCAGAACGATATCGCCCAGCCGATCCTGCCCGAGGAGCACTACATCCTGATGGCGGCATGCCCGTCCGTGGCATTGGCGTCGAGGTTTCTTCCGGTCGCCCACCGGCTGCCTCGGGTAGATCTGCTCGGCGTCAATAGTATGCATTGACAGATGATGTATCTATGTAGATGATATGCCTGCGCATACGAAGTCTCGGTTGGTTGCCGAGGATCGGCGTCGAGTGTGCCGCTGATGCGCGGTTGATCGATTGAGAAAGGACCCGATCGGTGGGTCATTACAAGAGCAATGTCCGTGACCTGGAGTTCAACCTCTTCGAGGTGCTCGGGGTGGATTCGGTCCTGGAACAAGGGGGCTACGGCGAGTTGGACGCGGTCGGCGTGCGCGACATGCTGCGGGAGGTCAAGCGTCTGGCCGAGGGGCCGCTGGGCGAATCGTACGCGGCGACAGATCGTCACCCGCCGACGTTCGATCCGCAGACTCATACCGTGAGCCTTCCTGAGCCGTTCAAGAAGGCCTTTCGGGCGCTGCAGGCCGGTGATTGGGCACTTGTCGGTGTCGCCGAGGAGCTCGGTGGCCAACCGGCGCCGCGGGCGGTGTCGTGGGCGCTGACCGAGATGATCGTCAGCGCTCAACCCGCCGCCCACCTGTACAACGCGGGGCCCGCGTTCGCGAACATCTTCTACAACAACGGCACCGATGAGCAGAAGAAGTGGGCTCGGAAGATCGCCGACCGCAACTGGGGCGCCACCATGGTGCTGACCGAGCCGGACGCCGGTTCCGACGTCGGCGCGGGTCGTACCAGGGCGATTCGGCAGGAGGACGGCTCCTGGCACATCGAGGGTGTCAAGCGCTTCATCACCTCGGGTGACTCCGACGACCTGTTCGAGAACATCATGCACCTGGTGCTGGCCCGACCCGAGGGCGCGGGCCCGGGCACCAAGGGGCTGTCGCTGTTCTACGTGCCCAAGTTCCACTTCGACTTCGACACCGACACCCTGGGTGAGCGCAACGGCGTGTTCGTCACCAATGTCGAACACAAGATGGGTTTGAAGGCCTCGGCCACGTGTGAACTCACCTTCGGTGGTCACGGCGTTCCGGCCCAGGGCTGGCTCGTCGGCGAGGTACACAACGGCATCGCGCAGATGTTCGACGTCATCGAGAATGCGCGAATGATGGTGGGCACCAAGGCCATCGGCACGCTGTCGACCGGCTACCTGAACGCGCTGCAGTACGCCAAGACCCGGGTGCAGGGCGCCGACCCGACCCGGATGACCGATGGTGACGCGCCGCGGGTGACCATCACGCATCATCCGGATGTCCGGCGCAGCTTGATGATGCAGAAGGCCTACGCGGAGGGTCTACGAGCGATCTACCTGTACACGGCTGCGCACCAGAATGATGATGTGGCCCAGTTGGTTTCGGGTGCCGACTCCGACATCGCGTTTCGCGTCAACGATCTGCTGCTGCCGATCGTCAAGGGTGTGGGCTCGGAGCGGGCGTACCAGTACCTGACCGATTCGCTGCAGATCTTCGGTGGCTCGGGCTTCCTGCAGGACTATCCGATCGAGCAGTACATCCGCGACGCGAAGATCGACTCGCTGTACGAGGGCACCACCGCGATCCAGGCGCAGGACTTCTTCTTCCGCAAGATCATTCGGGACAAGGGTGTGGCACTGCGGCATCTGACCAGTCGGATCACCGCGTTCCTCGACAGCGAGAACGCGCCGGACACGCTCGGGACGGAACGCGCGCTGTTGAAGACCGCCCTCGAGGACGTGCACGAGATGACGATGGCGATGAGCGGCTATATGGCCGGGGCCCAGCAGGATCCGCGGCAGTTGTACAAGATCGGTCTCGCCTCGGTGCGTTTCCTGCTGGCGGTGGGCGACCTGCTGATCGGTTGGCGGTTGCTGCACAACGCCGAGGTCGCGCTCGAGGCGCTGCGGCGCGGGGCCGGTGGTGCCGATCAGCCATTTTATGAAGGCAAGGTCGCGGCGGCATCGTTCTTCGCCAAGAACGTCCTGCCGAGCTTGACATCCACCAGGTCGATCCTGTGCGAGGTCTCGATCGATGTCATGGAGCTCGACGAGGCGGCGTTCTGATATGGGCAGCGCCGAGCGTGTTGTCCGACTGGTCGTCGGGCCTGCGCGGATGGTGTGGCGGCTGTGGAAGCGTCATCGTCGGTCGGGCGCGCCCCTGTCCGACCTGGTGATCAGCAGTCGATGGAAACCGGGGCCCGCGACCGGGGCCCCAGGCCCGTTCATGATCAGTGTCACGCAGTACACGCCGGGCCACCTGTCCGATGTTGTGGATATCTGGCGGGCGTCGGAGGCGCTGGGCGACCAGTTGGTCGAGATCGACGGCGCGGTCGGTGTGATGACGTACGCCCAACCCGGCCGCCGGCACGTCGGGTCGATCTCGATCTGGACCGACGACAAGGGCCTGGGGAAATTCATCGGACTGCCGTATCACATCGAGATCATGAACAAATACCGGCCGCGCGGCCTGCCGATCCGGTCGGCCAAGTGGTGGTCCGACGACGTTCGAATTTCCCAGGCACTGACCGAAAGCCTGCGCATGCTGGACGATCAGCCGGATCGCCGCCGGGTCAATCGGCCGAAAGCCCAGCCTTCGGCCACAGATGAATCCTGACGAGATCGGTACGGAAGAAAGAGCACCGGGCACATGGTGAGAACGGACATCAACGCGGGTTTCGGCGAGGTGCTGGGCCTCGAATACAGGGAAGTGACCGGCGATCGAGTGGCAGCCGAGTTCGTGCTCAACCCCACCTTGCATCAGCCCGACGGCATCGTGCACGGCGGTGTTTACTGTGCGGTGGTGGAGGCGTTGGCCAGCGTCGGCGGGTCCGAATGGTATGGCGACAAGGGACGAGTGGTCGGCGTGAACAACAGTACCGATTTCCTGCGTGCCATAGGCGACGGGATTCTCTACGGTGAGGCCCTGCCGGTGCATCGTGGCCGAAGCCAGCAGCTGTGGACAGTGACGATCACCGATGGCGAGGGCAGGCTCGTCGCCCGTGGCAGCGTTCGCCTGGCCAACCTCCATGCGGAAGATCGCTGACCACGGTGCGCGGCGGGAGCAGGATCAGTCGGCGGTCAGGCGCTTGGCCGCGGCGGCGATGCGCTCGTCGGTCGCGGTGAGGGCGATCCGGACGTGGTCGGTGCCGGTCGGGCCGTAGAAGTCGCCGGGGGCGGCCAGGATGCCGCACTCGGCCAGCCAATCCACGGTGACGCGCCCGTTCTCGCCGCGGGTGCACCACAGATACAGGCCCGCGACGGAATGATCGACGCGGAAACCCGCCTGCCGCAAGGCCTCTCGCAACACCTCGCGGCGGGCGCGGTAGCGCTCGCGCTGGGCGTCCTCGTGCGCGTCGTCGCTCAGCGCGGCGGTCATCGCGGACTGCACCGGGAACGGCATGATCATGCCGGCGTGCTTGCGCACCTCGAGCAACTCGCGCACCAGCGCCGGATCGCCGGTGACGAATCCGGCGCGGTAGCCGGCCAGATTCGAGGTCTTGGACAGCGAATGGATCGCCAGAAGGCCGGTGTGGTCGCCGTCGCACACCCGCGGATCCAGGATCGACACCGCGGGCTCGTCCCAGGCCAGGCCCAGGTAGCACTCGTCGGAGGCGACGATCGCGCCGCGTTCGCGGGCGAATTCCACCACCTTGCGCAGATGCTCGACCCCGAGCACCCTGCCCGTCGGATTGGACGGCGAATTCAGGAAGATCAGGGCCGGTGACTCCGGACCCAGCCGCGTGACCCCGTCCGCCCGCAGCGTTCGGGTGCCCGCCAGCAGCGCGCCCACTTCGTAGGTGGGATAGGCGATTTCGGGGATGACCACGAGATCCGCCGCGCCCAGGCCCAGCAGCCGTGGCAGCCCGGCGATCAGTTCCTTGGTGCCGATCGCGGGCAGCACCGCATCCGGCGCGATGTCCGTGACGCCGTACCGCCGCGCGAGCGCATCGACCGCCGCGGCGCGCAGCTGCGGGGTGCCGTGCGTGGCCGGATAGCCGGGCACGTCGGCGACCTCGGCCAGGGCCGCGCGGATCAGCGGATCGACGGGATCGACGGGGGTACCGACCGACAGGTCGACGATGCCGTCGGGATGGGCCGCTGCCCGCACTTTCGCCGAAGCGATGGTGTCCCAAGGGAAATCGGGCAGCAGACTGCTAACGGGGTGGCGCAACGGTGTTACTCGCTGGCCATCTGCGGCAGCGCGGCAATGAACGATGGGTCGAAATCGACCTTGCCGACCTTGGTGGCGCCGCCCGGCGACCCCAGATCGTCGAAGAAATCGACGTTCGCGTTGATGTACCCGCTCCACTGGTCCGGGGTGTCGTCCTCGTAGAAGATCGCCTCCACCGGGCACACCGGCTCACACGCACCACAGTCCACGCACTCGTCCGGATGGATGTACAGCATGCGACCGCCCTCGTAGATGCAGTCCACGGGGCATTCCTCGATGCACGCCTTGTCCTTCACGTCAACGCACGGTTCAGCGATGATGTACGGCACTGCCGCTCTCCTAGTCTGTTCTTGCCTGCGAAATACCTATTCCGCGCGCCCGCGCCAGGGTATCCCGGCACCTCACATTACTACTGGTCGGCCTTGCCTAACTCGGTACCGCGCGACGCCGCGGCGGCCAAGGGATCATCCTAGCCACCACGGCGCCGTAAGCCGATTCCACCGGCTCGTCAGCCCACCGACAGCGGGACCGCGGAGAACTTGCGCCCGGGCCGGCCGTAGAGCGTGGTCCGCTCGCGGGCCGGACGGCCGATCCCCTCGGCGATCTCCTCCAGCTCGGCAACGGTCTTCGCCGAGCCGTGCTCGGATCCGGCCATGCGCGAGATGGTCTCCTCCATCAGGGTGCCGCCCAGATCGTTGGCGCCGCCGTTGAGCATCACCCGGGTGCCCGCGACGCCGAGCTTGACCCAGCTGGTCTGGATGTTGGAGATCCGGCCGTGCAGCATGATGCGCGAGAGCGCGTGCGCGGCACGGTTGTCGCGGATCGTGGGCCCCGGGCGCGAGGCGCCGGCCAGATACAGCGGCGCGCTCTGATGCACGAACGGCAGCAGCACGAATTCGGTGAAACCGCCCGTCTCGTCCTGGATTCCGCGCAGCACGCGCAGATGCCCGACCCAGTGCTGGGGGTTGTCGACGTGGCCGTACATCATCGTCGAGCTCGAGCGGATGCCCACCCGGTGCGCGGTGGTGATCACGTCGATCCACGCGGAGGTGGGCAGCTTGCCCTTGGTGAGCACCCAGCGCACCTCGTCGTCCAGGATCTCTGCCGCGGTGCCCGGAATCGTATCCAGCCCGGCCTCTTTCAACGCCACCAGCCAGTCGTGGATGCTCTCGCCGCCGCGGGAGGCGCCGTTGACGATCTCCATCGGGCTGAACGCGTGCACATGCATCGAGGGCACCCGCTGCTTCACCGCCCGCACCAGATCGGCGTAGCCGGTGACCGGCAGCTCGGGATCGATGCCACCCTGCATGCAGACCTCGGTGGCGCCCTCGACGTAGGCCTCCCAGGCACGATCGGCGACGTCCTGCGCGGACAGGGAGAACGCGTCGGCGTCGCCCTTGCGCTGGGCGAACGCGCAGAACCGGCAGCCGGTGTAGCAGATGTTGGTGAAGTTGATGTTCCGGTTGACGATGTAGGTGACGTCGTCACCGACCGCGTCGCGGCGCAGCTGATCGGCGAAGGCGGCGATCGCGTCCAGTTCCGGCCCGTCGGCGGTGGCCAGGGCCAGGTATTGCGCGTCCGACAGGCCCGCGGGATCGCGCTCGGCCGCCCGCAGGGCCGCGGTCACATCGGTGTCGAGCTTGACCGGGGCCGACAGCGACAGCACCTGTTCGCGCACCGTGTCCCAGTCGCCGAAGGCGCCGAGGGATTCGGACTCCAGCCCGGAATCGCTGCGCGAGACCGTGGTGCGGCCCTCGGTGTCGATGGCGGTGTTGAGATCGACGCGGCCGACCGAGGACCAGTCCTGATCCGGCTCCTGCCACGGGCGGCCCTCCGGACAGATGTCGCGCGCCAGCCCGGTATCCGGATCGGCAAGGGCGGCAACATGTCCCGCCACCCGCGGATCGATCCATGGATGCCCGGCCCGAACATACTTGGGGTGTGCGGTGAGGCGCTCGGTGAGCGTGTATCCGGCCTGCGCGGTGACCTGGGCCAGGGTCTCCAGATTCGGCCAGGGCCGTTCCGGATTCACGTGGTCGGGTGTGAGCGGGGACACACCGCCCCAGTCGTCGATGCCCGACTCGATCAGCGCGCGGCATTCGTCCAGCGCGACCAGGTTCGGCGGCGCCTGGATACGCATCTTCGGACCGAGCAGCAGCCTGGTCACCGCGATGGCGGCGCGGAACTCCTCGAGACCGGCGTCGGGGGCGTTGCGCATCGCGGTGTCGTGCTTGGCCAGGAAGTTCTGCACGATCACCTCCTGCACGTGCCCGAATGCCTTGTGCGACTGGCGGATGGCCAGGATCGACTCGGCGCGCTCGGTGATGGTCTCGCCGATGCCGATCAGGATGCCGGTGGTGAACGGCACCGACAGGCGGCCCGCGTCGGTGAGCGCGCGCAGGCGCACCGCGGGATCCTTGTCCGGGCTGCCGTAGTGGGCCTGGCCGCGCTGGGTGAACAGCCGCTCGGAGGTGGTCTCGAGCATCATGCCCATCGAGGGCGCGACCGGCTTGAGCCGGGACAGCTCCGCCCAGCTCATGACCCCCGGATTCAGGTGCGGCAGCAGGCCGGTCTCCTCGAGCACCCGGATGGACATGGCGCGCACGTAGTCGAGCGTGGAATCGTAGCCGCGCTCGTCGAGCCACTGCCGGGCCTCGGGCCAGCGCTCCTCCGGACGATCGCCGAGGGTGAAAAGCGCCTCCTTGCAGCCCAATTCGGCGCCGCGCCGGGCGATGTCCAGCACCTCGTCGGGCTCCAGGTACATGCCTTTGCCCGCGGCGCGCAGCTTGCCGGGCACGGTGACGAAGGTGCAGTAATGGCAGGTGTCCCGGCACAGATTCGTCAGGGGGATGAAGACCTTGCGGGAATAGGTGATCGGTAACGCGGCGCCCGCCGCGATGTGCGGGTACGTCTCGCGTAGGCCCGCATCGCGGACCCGGACCGCCGACGTACACAGATCCGCCAGATCTGCTCCGCGTGCCTGCAGCAGCACCACGGCCTCGTCGAGATTGAGCGTCGCCCCGTCGCGCGCACGCCGCAGGGCACGGCGCATCGCCGATTCCGCGGGTGCGCTGGGCGGGATGCCGGGTTCAGGTAGATCCGTCACGCCCTCGATCATGCGCCAACCATCCGACAGTTCTCCCTTCGGTGCCTGTGACGTGAGACAACTCGGCGCCCCGGCAAGCTATTCCGGATCCGCCCGCTTTTGTTCCGAGCCGTCTGCCGTCGGTGGTTCGTGCCACCATGGGCGGTATGACAGACGGAGGGGTGGACAGTGCGCTCGACGGCGCCCGGTCGTTCGATCGGACGATCCTCGCGGAGCCGGCGTGGCGGCCGAGCCCGCGGGCCAAGCTGCTGTGGGCGCTGGCGCCGCTGCTCGGCTGGGCGGCGGTGCTGATCGGGGAGCTGATCTGGATATTCGTGGACGACTCGCAGCGGGTGTGGCAGCTCGTGATCGTGGCGGCGACGATCGTGCTGGGCGCGCTGAATGTGAGCGTGGTGCCGCTGTGGCGGTATGCGGTACATCGCTGGGAGATCACCGACGAGGCGGTCTACACCCGCACCGGGTGGATCACGCAGGAGAGCCGGGTCGCGCCCATCACCCGGGTGCAGACCGTCGATACCCACCGCGGCCCGCTCGAGCGGCTGCTCGGGCTGGCGACGGTGACCGTCACGACGGCGTCCTCGGCCGGTGCGGTGCGAATTCCGGCCCTGGATGTGCCGGTGGCGGAGCGGACCGTGGAACGGCTGACCGTGGTCGCGGCGGCGCATCGGGGGGACGCGACATGAGAGAGCGAGCAGTGATTCAGCCGAGCCTGGCCGAGGCGCCGTGGCGGCGGCTGGATCGCCGGATGTTGTTGCTGCACCCGGTCCGGGAGGTGGTGCGGTACATCCCGGTGCTGGTGGTCACGCTGATCGCGGGCAGCCGCAGCGACAATCCGGGGTGGGGCCTGGCCGTGCTGGCACTGATCGTCGGGCTGGCGGTGACCCGGTGGTTCACCACCACCTATCGGATCGGTTCGGAGACAGTGCAATTGCGACGCGGGCTGCTGCGGCGCAAGACGCTCACGGTGCCGCGCTCGCGAATTCGCTCGGTCGATGTGCACGCCGATCTGATGCACCGGCTGCTCGGCCTGGTCGTGCTGGCGATCGGCACCGGCCAGCGGGTGAGCAAGGAGGAGCGTTTCCATCTGGACGGCGTCGATGCCCGCCAGGTACCCGAACTGCGCGCGTTGCTGCTGCGTGAGGTGGAATCGCCTGCGGGGCAGCCGAATATCGTGACATCGACGCCGCAGCAGGCCACGGGAGCCGAGATCGGGCACTGGCAGCCGGGCTGGGTGCGGTATGCGCCCCTCTCGCTGAAGGGGCTGGCCGTCATCGGCCCGATCGTCGGTGTGGGATTCAAATTCGGTATCGCGGGGGTGCTGTTCAATTCGCACGTCGTCGACCGGCTCGGCAGCCGCGGTGTGCTGTTCATCGCGGGCGTCGTCGCGGTGCTGCTGGTGGGGCTCGTGGTCGTGGTGACCCTGGCCGACTGCCTCCGGTATCTGACAACGTATTTCGGCCTGCGGGTCATCGACGACGGCCAGACCCTGCACCTGCGCCACGGCCTGTTCACCACCCGCCAGACCACCCTGGACCTGGCCCGTCTGCGCGGTGCGACCCTGAAAGAGCCACTGCTGCTGCGCCTTGCGGGCGGCGCCGAGCTCGAGGCCATCATGACGGGCACCAGCGCCCGTCAGAAGCTCCTGCCGCAGGCGCCCCGGACGGCCGTCCACCGCACCCTGGCGCAGCTGCTCGCCGGCCGCGTCCCGCCGGGCGGATCAACGGAGGCTCAGGTCGCGGAACACGGTAGTGCGGCAACGAGTCCGGAGTCGCCCATCACCGAAGGCGACAGTGCGGTTGGGTCGTCGGTCGACGGCGCGATCGCCCGGGATCGCGGCGAACTGCGCGGTGTCACAGATGATTTCGAGAACTCGGCGACGTCGGCCGGCCGGGGCGAGTTGCAGCCCGGCAGTGACCCGATCGGTAGCGGCAGTGTCGCAACAGCATTCGGATCGCCCGGCGGGGCTCCGGCGATGGACGCCGCGGCTCCGGCGATCGTGGATCTGATTGGGCACGGGCCTCGTGCACATCGGCGGCGATTTACTCGGGCGCTGAATCCGCTGCTGGTGATCGCGCTGGTCATGGTGGTGATCGACCTCGCGGTCGTGTCGATTCCGCCATGGGCGTGGGTCGTGCTCGGTGTCGTCGCTGTGCTGGCCGTGGCGCTGGCGCAGGACCGATACCGGGGACTGGGCCATGCGGTCATCCCCGGTGACGCATCCGTCCCGACCTGGCTGATCACGCGCCACGGGTCGCTGGATCGGGACCGCGACTGTCTCGAGGCGCCGGGCATCATCGGCTGGACCGTTCGGCAGACGTTCTTCCAGCGCCGTGCCGGGCTGGCCACCCTGGTCGCCGCGACGGCGGCGGGCAAGAAGAGGTACGAGGTGATCGACGTTCCACTCGCACAGGCCTGGGCACTGATCGACGCCGTGACGCCGGGCCGGCTGGGCCGCCGATAGTGTGCCGCCCGCTCCCATCCGGCCATCCGACCCTGGAGCGAGCGGGCCTGTCGTGAGTTCGTCGTGCCGATGGATCCGGCGGCCGAAACACGCCAACTCGCGGCGATAGATGCGTCATGTATCTCGGTCGCGTTGAATGGTGCGCATGGTCTCCACACGCGAACCCGAGACTCGCGAACGACCGATTGCCGATCGTCGGCTGCGCAGGCAGCAGCGTGGGGACAAGTACCGGCTCACCGCGCTGGGTGGGTTGGCGGCGCTCTCGCTGGATGCGCTGACCAGCGTCGCCTACGGTCCCGAATCGATCGTGCTGGTGCTGGTCGCGGCGGGCGCCTCGGCGGTGTCGTGGACGCTGCCCGTCGTGCTGGTGATCACCGCGCTGCTCGTGGTCCTGGTGCTGTCGTACCGGCAGGTCATCGCCGCGCATCCGGACGGCGGCGGCGCGTATGCGGTGGCGAAGCAGGATCTCGGCGCGGGCGCGAGCCTGCTGGCCGCGGCCAGCCTGGTGGTGGACTACGTGCTGACCGTGGCCGTCAGTCTCGCGGCCGGTGCGGCGAGCCTGGCCAGTGCCTTCCCGGTGCTCGCGCATCATTTGCTGGCGGTGACCCTGATCGGGCTGGCCGTGCTGACGGCGATCAATCTGATCGGCGTGGCGGAATCGGCGAAGGTGCTGATGCTGCCGACCATCGTCTTTGTGGTGGCGGTGCTCGCGGTGATCGTATTCGGCTTGGCGCACACCCATCCGGTCGCCGTCATCGGCGCCGACAAGGGTACGTTCCCGATTACCGATACGGTCGGAATCCTGTTGCTGCTGCGCGCATTCGCCAACGGATGTTCGTCGCTGACCGGCGTCGAGGCGATCGCCAATGCGGTGCCCTCATTCCGCACCCCCGCGGTGAAGCGGGCCCAGCACACCGAGGTGGCGCTGGGCGTACTCCTGGGTGTGATGCTGCTGGGACTGTCGGTGCTGATCGGCCGGTTCCACACCGTGCCGCGCGGCGACGTCACGATCCTCGCGCAGCTCACCGCCGCCGCGTTCGGCACCGGGTGGCCCTTCTACGTCACCAACGTCGCGGTCACCCTGGTGCTGGTGCTGGCCGCGAACACGAGCTTCGGCGGCCTGCCGGTGCTGCTGTCCCTGCTGGCCAAGGACCACCGGGTGCCGCACATGTTCGGCATGCGCTCGGAGCGCCCGGTGTTCCGGTACGGGGTGGGGGCGCTGGCGGTCCTATCCACGATCGTGCTGCTGGTGGTGCGCGCCGACACCCACCGGCTGCTGCCGGTGTTCGCGATCGGCGTGTTCATCGGATTCACGCTGAGCCAGAGCGGGTTGGTGAAACACTGGCGGCGCCAGCGCGGTCCGGGCTGGCAGTGGCGCGTGGCGCTGAACGGCTTCGGCGCGATCCTGACCGCCATCGCCGGGGTGGTGCTGTTGATCGAGAAATTCACCGAGGGCGCCTGGCTGCTGCTGATCATCATCCCGTTGCTGCTGCTGTCCTTCGCGCGGACCGAGCACTACTACCGTTGGGTCGCAACCCAACTCGGCATGGGCACGATTCCCCGGCGCCCGTCGGCGGAGGGCACCCGGGTGGTGGTGGTTCCGGTGGTGACCGTCAGTTCCATCACCGAGCAGGCCCTCGAGGCCGCCATGAGCATGGGTGGTGATGTGCACGCCGTGGCGGCCGAAATCGACCCCGCCTCCACCAAGCGCCTGAGCGCGCTGTGGAAGGAATGGGATCCCGGTGTCCCGCTGAAGGTGCTGCCCGCCCCGAACCGCAGCCTCACGGCCACGCTGGTCGGCTATGTCCGCAAACAATGCTCGAACGGCGGTTGCGTCACCGTCCTGCTGGCCCAGGTGGACACGCCACACTGGTGGCAACAGCTCCTGCACAACCCCCGCGGACCCTTCCTCGCCGCCGCTCTCCGTTCCCGCACCAATGCCGTAATCGCCACTTTCACCGTCCACTTGAAGTGAGCGGTCCGCGACCGAATCCCTTGTGGGCATGCCGGATTACCGTGCAGGTGCAGGTCTGCCCACCTCGCGGAGGAAGGCGGGTTCTCGCAGTTACTCCGACCGATCCGGGTCGGCGGGTTCGATGCGTGGGTCGGCGAATACCGTTGCGTCGGTGTTGGATTCGCTCATTCGTGCGGCGGCGCCGTCGGTGACGCGCAGTACGTAGAGCCCGGTGGTGGGGTCCAGCGGGATGAGGCCGTAATCGACATCCACCTCGGATTCGGTCAGCCCCAGAACCTGCACGGCGTCCTCGAGCGTCGAGCCCTCCGGAAGCCGGACGGTCAGCATCGGCATGGAACCAACGGTACTCGGGTGCCGGGCGGGCATCCGTCGTAATGCGCGTTGCCGGACGACGCGGCCGAATTGTGTGAGCCGCCGCATCGACGACGCCGTACCTGTACTGGAGTCGACGTCATGGCGCGTCGCCCGACGCGGCCGGATCGCCTCTGGAGACGAGCGAATCGGCCGCGCCCTCGACGTCCTCAGGTGCGGGTGGCCGCCGCCTTCTGGAGCTCGGACAGCAGCGCCGCCGCGTCGACGACACCGTAGCCGTAGTCGTAGTCGAATCCCGACGGATCGTGATGGATCGCGGTGCGCCGCACCATGTCTCGCAGCTGGGCCGGGGGCAGCGCGGTGGCCGGGTGGGTGGTGCGGATCGCGGCGATCAGGCCCGCGGCGACCGGGCAGGCCGCGGAGGTGCCGGTATCGGGGTCGTTCGCGCCGAAGACCGTGGAGCCGGCGAAATGGGTGTAGGTGCAGACGTCCGGCTTACGGTCGGACAGGCGGCCGGGGCCCTGCGAGGAGTAGCCGACGCGCTGGTTGTGGGTGTCGACGCCGCCGATGCTCAGCACGCTGGGGCTCGAGTTGGCGCCGCCGATCGGGTGGTCGGTGAAGCCGCAGCGCGCGTCCGGGCAATCGCGCCCGCAGTTGCCTGCGGCGAACAGGATGTCCGCGCCCGCGGCGTCCAGCGAGGCGACAATGACGTTGAACGGATGATTGGGGTTGTCGGAGTAGTTCCCGGGCTGGCCAACCGGGAAATCCCACTGCGGGGAGAACGAACCCCAACTGTTGCTGATCACCAGCGCCCGGGAGGCGGCGGGCTGGTCGTTGAGCACCGTACGCAGGTGCGCATAGGCGGCCACGGCATCGGACAGCAGTCCGTCCATGGTCGAGCCGCCCTGCTTGGTACTGCGCATGACCGGAAGATCCAGATAGGACGCCTGCGGCGCGGCGATCAGCGCGTCGAATGCGCACATGCTGCCGTGGTCGACCGGGAACTGGCCCGCGGATCCGGTGACACCCTGTGGATTCCAGCTGCGCGCGGTGTCGATCGTGAACGTCCCGCCGCGCACCTTGTTCACCTGTGCGGCATTGATTCCGGTGTCGACGACGGCCAGGGCCACCCCGTGGCCGGTGAGCCCGTCCGCGGCGAGATCGGTTGTGTGCAGCAGGTTTTGGACGTCGTTCCAGGTGCCGACGGCGGGATCGCCGCCGCAGGTGAGCACGGGCTCGATGACCGGGTCCGCGAAAACCCCGGTGACATCGGCTGATTGGGACAGCCGGGCGAGGGCGTCCTCGGCGACATCCCCGCGCACCAGCACGGAGGCGACCGACGGATGCAGCAGGTAGCCGGCCGGTTCGACGGCCTGGCCCGGGCCCGGCACGCCGACCGGGGCATAGTCGTGGTCGAGGGCGAATCCGGGCAGTGCGCCGGCGACGTCGCGGGGGGCGACCTGCGTGGCGGGGTTGATGACGGCGGAGATCAATTCGGTTGCGGGGCGAAGCTGAATGACTACGCGCATGCCGACCATCCTGCCCGGTGGTTCGAGATTGCGTCCGGTGAGTCCGGGAATGTGCTGGTAGACAAGGGATCCCGCTACACCAGCGGCAGTCCGAACCGCCGTCGCATGCGCATGTCCCAGAGGTAGGTGTTGAGCGGGGCCGCCCGCAGCACCGGTGGCAGCCGGGTCCACGCGGCCGAGATGGCGCGCAGGACGAGCCGGAAGCGGCGCTCGTCGCGCGCGGTCCAGGTCATGCCCATCTCGTCGCGGAGGTGCTGCGGCAGCAGCGCGGTCACCGTGAAACGGTGAAAGCGGCTGAATGCCACCTGGAGTGGGCGCGGGAGCATGCGCAGGTCGATGAGGTCGTTGAAGTAGTCGCGCATCGGCTGGTCGATGGTCCGCTTGGCCAGGTTCTCGTCCCAGTAGCGGTAGAAGGCCTCGCGGTTCGGCGGCCAGCTCTCCGGGCGCATCTGCAGCGTGGTGCCCAGGCGGGCGCTGTAGCGGTAGAACTCTTCGGTCGGAGAGGGTTCCATCGGGCCGCGCATGCGCTGGTAGAGATCGTCCACGCCCCAGTACAGGCAGGCGGCCACCCACAGCTGCAGGTCCGGGTCGAAGGCGTTGTACTTGATTGCCGCGTCCGGCTTCGAATGGATCGGCCGGTGCGAGCGGTTGACCGCCTCGCGGTAGGCCGCACGATCGGCCTCGGTGCCCATCCAGGCGACGGCGAGGTAGGTAAGCGTGGTGCGCAGCCGCTTGAGCGGATGCAGGGTGACCTTGCCGCTGTCGACCGGGCTCTCCAGTACGCCGTAGCCGACCGGCGGGTGGCTCAGCTGCATGATCACGTTGGCGGCGCCGCCGAGGAAGGCCGCGATGCCGTCCATGTGTTCGCGGACCGTCGCGGGGGTAAGTGCCACCGGGGCGGGCTCGGGCTGGGGGTGTAGCGGGGCGGCGGCGGTCATCGTCGACTCGAATCCTCGGTCCTCCTCGCGCCGCGAGGCGGAAGTAATGTGAGAAAGTTCCTATCTCACTTTCTCATCGAGAGGTGGACCTGTCAAACGCCACCGCCGTACAGTTGCGGTTGTGCGATGACTTTCCTGCCATCGTCTCGTGCAGGTGAGAGGGGATCAATGAGCGCAGTATCGCGTAGCGATTCCATGAGGGGCGGTGGTCGGGCGACGGGTGGGCCCAAGCTGGCCGGGTTGTTACCGCTGGTGCGCGGCACGGACCCGGAGGATCGCAACCAGACCACGGTGCTCGATGCGGCCCTGCTGGCCTTCCTCGACTTCGGCATCAAGCGCACCAGCATGGTGGAGGTGGCGCGGCGCGGCGGGCTGTCGCTGGCCACGCTCTATCGGCGCTTCGCCGGGAAGTCCGATCTCATCCAGGCCGTCGGCCTGCGGCAGGCGCGCGGCTTCATCGATGAGGTCGACGCGGCCGTGCAGCGGCAGATCGATAGCGATGCCAGCGCCGAGGACCAGATCGTGGAGCTGTTCGTGGCGTTCGTGCACGGCCTGCGCGGCAATCGGCTGCTGGATCGGCTATTGAAGACCGAGCCGGAGATCGTGCTGCCGTACCTGACGGTGCGGGGCGCGCCGGTCATCGAGCTCGGGCGAGACTATCTGGCCGAGTTCATTGTCCGGCTGCAGCGCGAAGGCAAACTGCCGCACTATGATCCGCTGCCGCTGGCGGAGATGGTCGCGCGCAATTCGCTGTCGATGGCGCTGACGCCGCAGACGGTGATCCCGCTGGACGACGACGCCGCACTGCGCCGCTTCGCCCGCGATCACGTGGTACCCGGCTTCCGGATCCCCTGATTGCCGCGGGCGGAAGCCTTCCCCGGCCGGACCGGGCCGCGGCACGGATTCGTGGCGGCCGGAGGGTTGCGGGGCTTGGTAGGTTGGGCTGCGTGCCACAAGGGTCTTTGCCGCTGCTGCAGTCGTTGAATCCCGCCGCCGTCGCCGCCGGGGACGATATCCCCGATGCGGTGACGATCGACGGGCACACCCTCTCGCGCAGCGACCTGATCGGCGCGGCGACCTCGGTGGCCGAGCGGGTCGCGCAGGCGGAACGGGTCGCGGTGCTGGCCCGGCCGACCATGACGACCGTGCTGGCGATGGTGGGATGCCTGATCGCCGGGGTCACCGTGGTGCCCGTGCCGCCGGATTCGGGTCCCGCCGAGCTCGCGCACATCCTGGCCGATTCGGGTGCGCAGGCTTGGGTCGGCGCGGCGCCCGAGGCGGCGACGCTGCCGGTGATTCCGGTGCGCACGCATGCGCGCTCGTGGCACAGATATCCCGAACCGCGCCCGGACACAACGGCTTTCATTCTCTACACCTCCGGCACCACCGGTGCGCCCAAGGGTGTGCTGCTCTCCCGCGGCGCGATCGCGGCGGGCCTGGACGCGCTGATCCAGGCATGGGCGTGGACCGCCGATGACGTTCTGGTGCACGGGCTTCCGCTGTTCCACGTGCACGGCCTGATCCTGGGCGTGCTGGGCCCGCTGCGGGTGGGCAGCCCGCTGGTGCACACCGGCAAGCCGACCCCGGCCGCCTATGCCGCGGCCAAGGGCACGATGTACTTCGGGGTGCCGACGGTGTGGTCGCGGGTCGTCGAGGATGCCGCCGCCGCACGGGAATTGGCGAACGCCCGGCTGCTGGTGTCCGGCAGCGCGCCCCTGCCGGTGCCGGTGTTCGAGCGGCTGCGCGAGCTGACCGGGCACGAGCCGATCGAGCGTTACGGCATGAGCGAGACCATGATCACGCTGTCCACCCGCGCCGACGGCGAACGCCGCCCCGGATGGGTCGGAACCCCGGTCGCCGGTGTGCGGACGCGCCTGCGCGACGAGGCGGGCGAGCCGGTCCCGCACGACGGGGAGAGTATTGGGGGACTGCAGATCACCGGCCCGATGCTGTTCGACGGCTATCTGAATCGCCCCGAGGCGACCGCCGAGTGCTGGACCGCGGACGGCTGGTTCCGCACCGGCGATGTCGCCGCCATCGACGCCGAGGGTTTCCACCGGATCGTCGGGCGGGAATCGGTGGACCTGATCAAGTCCGGCGGCTTCCGGGTCGGCGCGGGGGAGATCGAGACCAGCCTGCTGGGCCATGCGTCGGTCGCCGAGGTCGCGGTGGTAGGCCTGCCCGACGACGATCTGGGCCAGCGCATCGTGGCGTTCGTGGTGCCGCGCGCGGATTCCGATGAGTCGCTCGAATCGGCGTTGATCGACCATGTTGCGCAACAGCTCTCGATCCACAAGCGGCCGCGCGAGGTCCGCCTCGTGGCATCGCTCCCGCGCAATGCCATGGGCAAGGTGCAGAAGAAGCTGCTCACCTGACTCCCGCCCGGCGTGTCGGGGATCCCGCTTGACCTCGAGTGCGGTTCAGCTTCTAGGGTTGTCGTATGATCGCACGACTGTCGCCCGCCCAGATCGACTATCTGCGCAGCCAACGGCTCGGACGGCTCGCCACGATCCGTCCCGACGGCTCGCCCCAGAACAATCCCGTCGGCTTCCGCTACAACGAGGCGCTGGGCACCATCGATATCGCGGGCCACAACATGGGCGCCTCGCAGAAGTTCCGCAACCTGGCATCGGAGGAGCGGGTGTCGTTCGTCGTCGACGACATCAAATCCCTCGATCCCTGGCAGGTCCGCTGCCTCGAAATCCGCGGCACCGCACAGCCTCTGCGCGGCGTGGAGTCCTACATCCCCGGCGGCACCCCGGAGCTGATCCGCATCACCCCGGAGCGGATCCTCGCCTTCGGCATCGAATAGGCGCGAGATCGGCTGCCACGCAACCGGGTTCCGTCGGTGTAGCATCGCGATGATCTTCGCCGACGGCTTGGGAGGGCAGAGACGGTGTATTTCACGGGCATCGGGCCACCGGAACCGGAGGCTCCACCGGAACCGGCGGCCGGGCGCGATCACGGCGTGGCGCCTGGATGTCTGCTGGTGGCCTCGCCGGGACTCGTCGAGCCCGAGTTCGAGCGCACCGTTCTCTACGTCGTCGAGCACAACGACGCGGGTACCCTTGCCGTCAAACTCAACCGGCCGAGCGATACGGCCGTGTGTGACGTTCTACCGCACTGGGATCACCTGGTCGCCGCGCCCGGGGTGCTCTTCGTGGGCGGCCCGGTCAAACGGGATGCGGCACTGTGCATTGCCGTGCTCCGCAGCGGTGTTCGGGCCGAGGGCAACGGTGAGCTGCGTTCCCTCGGCGGGCGCCTGGCCCTGCTCGACCTGGATGCCGACCCTGCGCGGATCACCCCACTTGTAGAGGGAATCCGGATCTTCGCCGGCTACTGCGGCTGGCTGGCCGGCGATCTCGGCCCGGAGATAGAACGCAACGACTGGATCGTGCGACGCGACGACGGGGTCGTGCAGGGGGCGACCACAAGCCCGATCACGGCAGACCCGACCGATCTGTGGGCGCAATTCCCGCAACGCTGACCGAGCGAGCCACGCCCCGCACGGCGGATCCCACTGGGATGCAGTGCGGGGCGGGGGATCTCAGTTCGCGTGCAGGGCGGCGTTCAGCTCGACGCCGGTGCCCTTGCGGCCCACGACCTCCACCGCACCCGTGAGCGAGTTCCGCCGGAACAACAGGTTGGACTGGCCGGTCAGCTCCGAGGCCTTGGCGGTGCGGCCGTCGGGGAGGGCGACCTTGGTGCCCGCGGTGACGTACAGACCCGCCTCGACGATGCAGTCGTCGCCGAGGGAGATGCCCAGGCCCGCGTTGGCGCCCAGCAGGCAGCGCTCGCCGATCGAGATGACCTGCTTGCCGCCGCCGGACAGGGTGCCCATGATCGAGGCGCCGCCGCCGACGTCCGAGCCGTTGCCCACCACGACGCCGGCGGAGATGCGGCCCTCGACCATCGATGCGCCGAGCGTGCCGGCGTTGAAGTTGACGAAGCCCTCGTGCATGACCGTGGTGCCCTCGGCCAGGTGCGCGCCCAGGCGGACCCGGTCGGCATCGCCGATCCGCACGCCCGCGGGCAGCACGTAGTCGACCATGCGCGGGAACTTGTCGACGCTGTACACGGTGACCTGGCCGTGGGCGCGCAGCTTGGCGCGCACCAGCTCGAACTCCTCGACCGCGCACGGCCCGTGGTTGGTCCACACGACGTTGGCGAGCAGCCCGAACTGACCCTCGAGGCTCAGGCCGTGCGGGGCCACGAGGCGGTGCGAGAGCAGATGCAGCCGCAGGTACACCTCGTGCGCGTCCGCGGGGGCGGCGGACAGGTCGGCGATCGTGGTGCGCACCGCGACGACATCGACACGGCGCGCCTCGTCGTATCGGATCAGCTCGGCGAAATGCGCGTATTCGGGATCGGCCGGGCTCAGCTTCTCGGTGCCGGTGGTCTCGAACTCGCCCAGTTCCGGGTACGGAAACCAGGTGTCGAGAACGGTGCCGTTCACGGTCACGGTCGCCAGGCCAACTGCGGATGCTCCCTGAGTACTCACGTCGCCGAGTGTATGGGTCGCCGCTGGTCCGGGGGATTCGTGGGTCCGTCCAAAGTAGCCGGCCGCTCGATACAGGGAAGTAAGCCAAACAAACAATTAGGGTGGTACGGGTGACCCTCGATCTACGCGCCGACCCCATCTCCCTGACCGCCGCTCTGGTCGACATCCCGAGCGAATCCAAGGACGAGGCGGCGATAGTCGACGCGGTGACGGGGGCGCTGCGCGAGCAGACGACGGGTTTCGAGGTACTGCGCAGCGGTAACACCGTGCTCGCGCGCACCAACCGCGGCCTGCCGACCCGGGTGATCCTGGCCGGGCACCTGGACACGGTGCCGATCGCGGGCAACGTGCCGAGCCGGTACGAGGTGCGCGAGGGAGAGCAGATGCTCTGCGGCTGCGGCAGCGTCGACATGAAGTCCGGCGACGCGGTCTTCCTGCATCTGGCCGCCACGGTCGCCGATCCGGTCTGCGACCTGACGATGATCTTCTACGACTGCGAGGAGATCGCCGCCGAATTCAACGGCCTGGGCCGCATCGAACGCGACCTGCCGGACTGGCTCGAGGGTGACCTTGCCATCCTGGGCGAGCCGTCGGGCGCCTGGATCGAGGCGGGCTGTCAGGGCACGCTGCGCGTCCGGCTCACGGTGTCCGGCACCCGCGCGCACACCGCGCGAGCCTGGATGGGGGAGAACGCGATTCACGATCTGGCCCCGGTGCTCGAGCGCCTGAGTGAATACACCCCGCGCCAGGTGGACATCGACGGCTGCGTCTATCGCGAGGGCCTGTCGGCGGTGCGGGTGGGCGGCGGCGTGGCCGGTAACGTCGTGCCCGACGAGGCCACCGTGGACGTGAATTTCCGCTTCGCACCGGATCGTTCGCTCGACGAGGCGACCGAGCATGTGCGGCAGGTGTTTTCCGGCCTGGACCTGAAGTTCGAGCGCACCGACGGCGCGCCCGCCGCGCTGCCGGGCCTGTCCGCGCCCGCTGCGAAAAGCCTTGTCGAACAGGTGCATTCGCACGGTGGCGGCGGTGTGCGGGCCAAGTACGGCTGGACCGACGTCTCCCGCTTCGCCGCCCGTGGCATCCCGGCGGTCAACTTCGGCCCCGGTGACCCCAACCTCGCCCACACCGTCGACGAACACGTCCCCACCGCCCAGATCACCACGGTCACCGACATTCTGCGGGGGTACCTCACGGGCGCGTGAGGACCACAGCTCGAGAGGTTTTCAACCCGCCGTAGCGAAGCGGAGGCAAATGCTTCAGTGTCGATCATTACAGTGGGGCGCATGTCCAGCGACGCCGAGCCCGTAGTGTCCCGAGTGCAGAAGTCCACGCCGAAGTTCCGCGGCCCGATCATGCTGCGCGGGGATCGCAAGCGAGGCACGGAAACCACCGATCAGCATCTGCTCGACGGGCGCGAGCCCACCGATTGGGTGCACACCGATCCGTGGCGAGTGCTGCGCATTCAGAGCGAATTCGTGGAGGGCTTCGGCGCGCTTGCCGAAATTCCGAGGGCCATCACGGTTTTCGGATCCGCTCGGACCCCCGCCGACCATCCCGAGTACCAGGCCGCGCGGGCAATCGGGGGTGCGCTCTCGCGTGCCGGATTCGCGGTGATCACCGGCGGCGGCCCCGGCGTGATGGAGGCCGCCAATCGCGGCGCACACGAGGCGGGCGGGTATTCGATCGGCCTGGGCATCGAACTGCCGATGGAGCAGGGGCTGAACGAGTGGGTGGATCTGGGCATCAACTTCCGCTACTTCTTCGCCCGCAAGACGATGTTCGTGAAGTACTCGCAGGCGTTCATCTGCCTACCGGGCGGATTCGGCACCCTCGACGAGCTGTTCGAGGCGCTGACCCTGGTGCAGACGCACAAGATCACCCGGTTCCCGATCGTGCTGTTCGGCACCCGCTACTGGTCGGGCCTGCTGGACTGGCTGCGCGATTCGCTGCTGGATTCGGGCAAGGTCTCGCCCGCCGATCTGGGCCTGCTGCACGTCACCGACAGTGTGGAGGAGGTTGTCGACATCGTCGCGCACGCGGCGGAGAGCCACGTCGAGGATGCCATCGGGACGGAGGACAAATGGTGACGAACGGTCCGTACGCGGTCTGCGTCTACTGCTCGGCAAGCATCCAGGACGGCGCGCAGTTGCGGCTTGCCGCGCAGGTCGGCACCGAAATCGCCCGGCGGGGTTGGCACCTGGTCTCCGGCGGCGGGCACGTGTCGATGATGGGGGCGGTCGCCACCGCGGCCCGCGCCGGCGGGGCGCGCACCATCGGGGTCATTCCCAAACAGCTCGTGCACCTCGAGGTCGCCGACGTCGGCGCCGACGAACTGATCGTCACCGACACCATGCGCGAGCGCAAACAGGTCATGGAGGACCGCGCCGACGCCTTCCTGACCCTGCCCGGCGGCATCGGCACGCTGGAGGAGCTCTTCGAGACCTGGACCGGCGGCTATCTGGGCATGCACAACAAGCCGCTGGTCGTGCTGGATCCGATGGACCACTACCGCGGGCTGTTCGCCTGGCTCGGGGAACTGCGCGCCGGTGGGTTCGTCGGGAAAACGGCCCTGGACCGGGTTACCGTGACCGCCGATCTGGCGCACGCGTTCGACGCGCTGCGCCGGCTGCCGGACTGATCTGCGACTTCCGCTGGAGGAGACCGTGAGTAGTAACGCCTCGACGACCGTGTCCCTGCTGGACCTGGTCCGTCACCTGCCCGAAATGGCGGCAGACGCGCCCGGACTCCTGCGCGGCGCCGCCGGAATGCTGGTGCGCCCCGACGACAAGGTGTCGGTCGGGCTCCATTTCCAGCGGGCCGCCGCGGCCGTGCCCGATCGCGTCTTCCTGCGGTTCGAGGGCCGCGAATACACCTACGGTGAGGCCAACGTAGAGGTCAATCGCTATGCCTCGGTCCTGGCCGAGCGCGGTGCCGGCCGCGGTGACGTGGTCGGCGTGCTGATGACCAACCGGCCCGAGACGCTGTTCGTGGTGCTGGCGACGGTGAAGCTGGGCGCGACGGTCGGGCTGCTCAATCACCACCAGCGCGATCGGGTGCTCGCGCACAGTTTCGGGCTGCTCGGCAGCGCGGTCAACGTGATCGGCGAGGAGTGCCGCGAGGCGCTGGATTCGCTGCCCGAACCCCCGGTGAACCTGCTGTTCACCGCGGAACTGACCGAGCTGGCGCGTACTGCGCCGACCACGAATCCGCCTGCCTGCGAACAGGTTACCGCGCGCGAGCGGGCCTTCCTGATCTTCACCTCGGGCACCACCGGCCTGCCCAAGGCCAGCGTGATGACGCACCTGCGCTGGACCAAGAGCATGGCCGGGCTCGGTGGGCTCGGCGTCCGCCTGCGCAAGGACGACACCCTGTACTGCTGCCTGCCGCTGTACCACAACAACGCGCTGACGGTGGCCCTGAGCTCGGTGCTGGGCGCGCGGGCGAGTTTCGCACTGGGACGGAAGTTCTCGGCCTCGGGCTTCTGGAACGAGGTGGTCGCGACCCGGGCCACCGCGTTCATCTACATCGGCGAGCTCTGCCGGTATCTGCTCAATCAGCCCGAAAAGTCCGTCGAGCGAGAGCATTCCGTGCGCCTGGCCGTCGGCAACGGGCTGCGGCCCGAGCTGTGGGACCAGTTCCGGGAGCGCTTCGGCATCCGCCGGATCGTCGAGTTCTATGCCGCCAGTGAGGGAAACGTCGCGTTCATCAACGCCTTCGGCGTCGATCGCACCGCCGGATTCGGCCCGCTGCCGTACGCGATCGTGGAGGTCGACGACGTCACGGGCCGCGCGCGCCGCTTCCCGGACGGGCGGGCGCATCGGGTGCCCTCGGGCGGTACCGGACTGCTGCTGGCGAAGGTGACCGACCGCGCGCCGTTCGACGGTTACACCGACAAGTCCGCGACCGAGTCCAAGCTGGTGCGCAACGCCTTTCGCGACGGCGACTGCTGGTTCGACACCGGAGACCTGGTGCGCGACCAGCATTGGCATCACATCGCCTTCGTCGACCGGCTCGGCGACACCTTCCGCTGGAAGGGCGAGAACGTAGCGACCACCGAGGTCGAGGGCGCTTTCGACGGTGCGCAGGAGATCACCCAGGCGGTGGTGTACGGCGTGGACATCCCCGGCGCCGACGGCAAGGCCGGGATGGCCGCGGTGACGCTGCGCCCCGGCGCGAGCATCGACGGCCGCGCTCTGTCCGCCCGGCTGCACGACCGCCTACCCGGCTATGCGGTGCCCCTGCTGGTGCGAGTCGTCGAGGAGCTGGAGACCACCAGCACCTTCAAGAGCCGCAAGGTCGAGCTCCGCAAGCAGGGCTACACCCCGGACGCCGACACGACCCTCTACGTGCTCGCGAGCCGCACCGAGGGCTACGTCCCGTTCTACGCCGCCTATCCCGACGAAGTCGCGGCGGGCAGCGTTCCCAGGTCCTGACGCCGAGCGGCTGTCAACAATCGGCCGCCGACGTAGTGTCGCGGCACTTTTCCCAGGCGATGGCACCGGAACAACTGATCTCGCATGAACATGGGTAACTCATCGGGGACGGGCCCAACCTGACCAGGCCATCAACTGTCGGCCCGACGAGCAGGCCTCGTCGCAAGCAACGTCACGCTGAAGTCGCGGGGAGGCGGGGGAGTACATGGGTAACCCATCGGGGACGGGCCCAACCTGACCAGGCCATCAACCGCCGGCCCGACGAGCAGGCCGCGTCGCAAGCAACGTCACGCTGAAGTCGCGGGGAGGCGGGGGAGCGGCGCGGGGAGGCCGGGGAGTGCCCTCGGTAGAGTCGAGGGCATGAGTGCTGTGCCGCCGATGCCCACGTTGTGCGGGAAATCGGTGGCAACCGATCGGGCCCTGGTCATGGCGATCGTGAACCGCACCCCGGATTCGTTCTACGACCAAGGCGCCACCTTCACCGATACCGCGGCGCTGGCGGCGGTCGACCGGGCGGTCGCGCAGGGTGCGGACCTGGTCGATATCGGCGGGGTGAAGGCCGGTCCCGGCGACGAGGTGGACGCGCGCGAGGAGTCCCGCCGGGTGGTGCCGTTCGTGGCGGCCATTCGGGAGCGTTACCCCGAGCTGTTGATCAGTGTGGACACCTGGCGCGGCGAGGTCGCGCGGGCCGCGGTGGCCGAGGGCGCGGATCTGATCAACGACACCTGGGCAGGTGCGGATCCGGATCTGGCCGGAGTGGCCGCCGAATTGGGAGCGGGCATCGTCTGCAGCCACACCGGCGGGGCGCAGCCGCGCACCCGCCCGCATCGCGTCCGGTACTCCGACGTGGTCGCGCAGGTCACCGAGACGGTGGTGCTGGCGGCGGAAAATGCCGCGGCCGCCGGGGTGGGAAAGGATTCGATACTCATCGATCCGACCCACGATTTCGGAAAAAATACGTACCACGGGCTCGAACTGTTGCGCGCGGTGGACATTCTTGTAAATACCGGATGGCCGGTCTTGATGGCGCTGAGCAATAAGGATTTCATCGGAGAGACTCTTGGTGTCGGCCTATCCGAGCGATTGGAGGGCACACTGGCGGCAACGGCCTGGGCCGCCGCGGCCGGCGCCCGGGTTTTCCGAGTCCACGAGGTCGCCGCGACCCGGCGAGTGGTGGACATGATCGCGGCGATTCAGGGCATCCGTCCCCCCGCACGAACTCTGCGAGGTCTGGCATGACGACCAACCCCGAACCGATCAATACGACACTATGGGCGGCCAGCAACACTTGGGATCGCCCGGAATGGACGGTCGACGAGCTCGTCGCCGCCAAGGACGGGCGCACCGTATCGGTGGTACTGCCCGCCCTGAACGAGGAGAAGACCGTCGCCGACGTGGTGACCAGCATCCTGCCGCTGCTCGGCACGCTGGTCGACGAGCTGGTGGTGGTGGATTCCGGATCCTCCGACGCCACCGCCGAGCGCGCCCGCGCGGCCGGAGCCCGCGTGGTCACCCGCGAGCAGGCGGTGCCGGAACTCGAGCCGGTCCCCGGCAAGGGGGAGGTGCTGTGGCGTTCACTGGCCGCCACCTCCGGTGACCTGATCGCCTTCGTCGATTCCGATCTGATCGACCCGGATCCGGGCTTCGTGCCCCGCCTGCTGGGCCCGTTGCTGACCGTCGAGGGCATGCATCTGGTGAAGGCCTACTACCGCCGTCCGCTGCGGCAGGGGGAGTCGGTCGACCACAACGGCGGCGGCCGCGTGACCGAGCTGGTCGCGCGCCCGCTGCTGGCCGCGCTCTGCCCGGATCTGTCCCGGGTGCTGCAGCCGCTGGGCGGCGAGTACGCGGGCACCCGTGAGCTGCTGACGGCAGTGCCCTTCGCACCCGGCTACGGCGTCGAGGTCGGCCTGCTGCTGGACACCTACGACATGCTGGGCATGTCCGCCATCGGCCAGGTGAACCTGGGCGTGCGCACCCACCGCAACCGCCCGCTGTCGGACCTGGGCGTAATGAGCCGTCAGATCATGGGAACGATGCTCGGCCGCAGCGGAATCCGCGATTCCGGCGCGGCCCTGACCCAATTCCCACTGGTCGGCGGTGAGTTCACCGCCCTGCTCACCGACGTCTCCCTCCAGGACCGCCCCCCGATGAACACCCTCCGCCCCGCCATCGTCGCCGCCTGAAACAGCGCCGTTTCGCTGGTTCGGTTCGCGACTGGCGCGCTCGACGATCGACCATCGTCGGTGCCGGACGACCGGCTGCGTGCCGTCGGTACCCGACGACCGACTTCGTGTGATTTCGGTACGTGACAACTGATTTCGGAAGAACATGGGTAACTCGGGACGGGCCCACCGGGAGCGGGCCGTCATCCGCCGGCCCGACGAGCAGGTCTCCTGGTAGGCAGCGGCACGCTGAAGTCGCGGGGTAGGCGGGGGAGCCTACCTTTCGTGCCGGTAGATGGGCGTGAGCAGGTCCGCCTCGAGCGGCTCGCCGGTATTGCGGTCGAAGCGGACCCCGACGACGGCGGAGAACGGATGGGTGCCCGCACGCTCGTGCAGGGTGGCCAGGCGGGTGGCGAGCAGGCGGATGGCCCCCAGGGAGCCGGGCGGGTGCAGGCCGTCGATCAGGAGCACCGTGCCGTGGTTGTCCGGGCGGTGCAGGCGGGCCAGATAGGCGATGTCGTAGGGTTCGGTGCCGCCCGGCCGGTAGACCCGGCGCGCGGCGCGATCCTCGATGCCGCGGCGCACCCGTCCGGCGCGGGCGACGGTGCGGCGCAGCCGCGGATCGGCCGCGGACAGATAACGCAGGCTCGGTGACAGCTCCGCACCGCCCAGGACGATGAGCCCGTCGCGGTCCAGATCCAGCGCGCGACCGGGCAGGAAGCGCTCCACGCCGACCGAGAAGCCCAACTCCCGCAGCAGTTCCTGCAGCCGATGCGGCGCCGCGGCGTCGGGCGCGCCGACCAGGGGCGCCGCGCGGGTGGTGCTGCGCACATCCGGGGTGAGGATGGTGAGCGGGCCGTGCCCGAAGAACAACCCCTCCGGCACCGGTCCCTGGGTGCTCACCTGGTGGATGCGTGCACGCGAAAGTCCCGCGGCCGCACCGATTCTCGCAAAGGTCCAGCCCTCGGCATGCAGGTCCCGGATCACCGCGCGCCGAATCCGCGTGAGTTCGTTGATGGTCTGCTGGGCCTGGGCGACCCCGTCGGTGGCCGCCTTGAGTCGCTCGACCTTGTCGTCGATCGCGAAAACCCGTGCCACCTCGTCGGCCGACATGAGCGCAGTCTAGATAGCTCGACAGCCTTATGCGTCTAGACCGCTTGACGAAATAATTCCGCCTGGCAACTCCGGAGTCATCGCCTACCTCCGGAAATGCCGAAAAGCGCCCGATTCCAGGAGTCGAAATCGTTACGTGGCGTCGAAGTCGATCGGGGGTTTCTCGTTGCGGGCCAGCGGTTTCGGTGGCTCCGGCGGCATATAGGCCGATGGTTGGGCTTCCGACGGCATACTGGTCGGTTTGTCGAAGTTTCCGGAGAACACCGAATCGTCGCCGCCGAGCAGATGTTTTGTCACCATGCCACGGGGTGTCATTCCTCGCAACTCGTTCAACGGCCGGGTCAAATCGCTCAGCGGTTTGCGCAATTCGTTCAGCTCTTCGAGCGGCTTACGCAGTTCATCCAGCTCGGGGCCGAGTTCGCCGCGCAGCTGGCTGGTAGCGCCGCTGGCATAGTCGCGCACCTGGCGCAGGCTCTGCGCGGTCCAGCGGATCGCCCCCGGCAAACGCTCCGGACCGAGGATCATCAAGGCGGCGACCACCAGGATCACCATCTCGGGCCAGCCGATATTGAACATGAGACCAGGCTACTGGGGTTGCTTGGGTGCGTCTTTATCGGAGCCCAGCGTCACCGGAATGGTGACCTGCCGGCCGCCGCGGACCACCTGGAAGTCGACGGACTGGCCGATCTGCTGGGACATCACCGCGACGGTGAGCTCGTCCGAGGCGGTGACCGTGCGATCGCCCACCTTCACCACCACATCGCCCTCGGCCAGGCCCGCGCGGGCGGCCGGGCTGCCCGGCACCACGTCGGCGATCTGCGCGCCGCTCAGCGTGCCGTTCTCGACGGTGCCGTCCTTGGCGCTGACCCCGAGCCACGGATGGGCAATCACGCCGCCGTGGATGATCGTCTCCGCGGTCTGCTTCACCAGGTCGACCGGGATCGCGAAGCCCAAGCCGACCGATCCGCCGCTCTCACTGCGGATGGCGGTATTGATGCCGATGAGCCTGCCCTGGGCGTCGACCAGCGCACCGCCGGAGTTGCCGTGGTTGATCGCGGCGTCGGTCTGCACGGCGTCGAAGGCGCCGGCGGTGTCGTCACCGGCCTCGGGCGTCTCGACCATCGCGCGGTGCAGGGCGCTGACGATGCCCGCGGTGACGGTCTTCTGCAGGCCCAGCGGCGAACCGATCGCGAGCGTGGTGTCGCCGACCTGGACACCGTCCGACTTGCCCAGCTGGGCGACGGTGAGATTCTTGACGTTGTCGACCTTGAGCACCGCCAGGTCCCGCTTGGGATCGCGGCCGACCAGCGCGCCGGGCACGACGGAGCCGTCGGAGAAGGTGACCTGGATCTTGCCGCGGTTGGTCTTGTCCATCGCGACCATCGAGATCACGTGGTTGTTGGTGACGATGTACCCGCCGCCGTCGATGATCACGCCCGAGCCCAGTGCGCCGTTGTCGCCCACGGTCTCGCGGATCTGGACCACCGAGGGCATCACCGAGTCGACGACCTTGGCCACCGAGCTGTGCGGCTTCCCCGCGCCGTTGTCCTGGCCGATCGTGACCTTCTTCGAGGTGAGCACGTCGGTGGCCTCGCCGGTGAGCCGGCCGACCAGACCGCCCGCCAGGCCGATGACCAGCGCGATCACCCCGAGGATGGCCAGCGCGGCGGGGGCGACCCGGCTGCCGAACAGCACCTCGCGGGCGGTGAGCTTGGGGGCCGGGCGCAGCGGCGGGGCCGCGGGGGTGCCCACCGCGGGGGCGCCGAGCCGCGCGGCCGCGTCCGGGTTGCGCCACGGATCCTCGGGCGCGGCGGCGGCCGCGGGGCCGGTGGTCGCGTCCGGGTCGCGCTGCAGCAGCTCGTCCGAGCCCTCGGGACGGCCGAAGGCCTCGGCCAGCACCGCGGCGGGCGGCTGATTGATCAGCTCGGGCCCGTCCTTCGGGGCCTGCGAGGCGCCGGGGGTGTGCGGGGCGAACGATCCGGCCTGATCGCCGGGGCGGCGGAAGGCGCGCGCAGTGTGCTTATCGATGTGGGGCCGGTATACCGGCCGCGGGCCCAGTATCGGCGCATCCGACGGCCTCAGGTTCCCCCGATTGGCCGCCGAATCCGACGCGGGAGACCCGGCTGCGGGCTCACCCTCGGATTGTGATCCGCTGTTCGTCGATTCGGTGGTCACCTGGAGAACTCTACTTCCGCCACCAACCGGTCCATCGTCTGCTGTCGGAACTCAATTCCCGGCCTGGCTGGGAGGCGAAACGGAACGAATCCGCCCGCAGGCCCAGGAAACTCACACCGCGGGACATATCCTCGACGCTGTTGCCGGTGAGGTCGGCGAGCGGAATCCGGCTCAGCGTGTCGTGCAGATCGTGCGGTGCGGAAATATGGCTCTGGGCGGCCTGGCGCAAAGCAATGCGGGCCTGCTGCTGGGCCTCGACCTCCGCCGCGCATTCGGAACATCGGGCCAGATGCTCCGCGGCGCGCAGATAGGGATTCATGCGCAGCTCGCCGTCGACATAGGCGGCGATGGCCTCGCTGGCCAGGTGTTCGGTCGGGGCGAAGCGCTGGCCGCGACCGGATGCACTACCGGAAACACGACCGGCCGCGGAATTCGAACCGCGATTTGTCGCAGGCTCCTCGCCACTCATACGGTGCACACCTCTTCCGACCTCACTGGTTGTGCCGGGGACGCCGCCGTGGCGGCCCGAATTACCCGACGCTTTCCTGGGCGGCAAGCCGCTCCTGAGATCCATTATGCGCAAGGTGCTCCCGCAGTGCTTGCCGCCCGCGATGGATGCGGCTGCGCACGGTGCCCAGTTTCACACCGAGGGTGGCGCCGATCTCCTCGTAGGACAATCCCTCGATATCGCACAGGACCACCGCGGCGCGGAACTCCGGCGCCAGCGCGTCCAGCGCCGACTGCAGGTCCGGATCGAGGTTCGCGTCGTGGTAGGCCTGCTCGGGATCCGGGCCGTCCGACGGCACGCGATCGTAGTCCTCGGGCAGGGCCTCCATGCGGATCCGGTTGCGCCGCCGCACCATGTCCAGGAAGAGGTTGGTGGTGATGCGATGCAGCCAGCCCTCGAAGGTGCCGGGCTGATAGCTCTGCAGCGAGCGGAAGACGCGGATGAAGGTCTCCTGGGTGAGATCCTCGGCGTCCTGCGGATCGCCCGTCAGGCGGTAGGCCAGCCGGTACACCCGGTCGGCGTGCTCGCGAACCAGCTCGTCCCAGCTCGGCATCATCGATCGATCGCCGGTGGCGTCGAAGGCCGCGGTCCCCGAGAGTTGCTCGTCCTCGGTGAGCGCGAGGGAGCCGTCGGAGGTGAGTTCGGGCGCGAGGACGGGGATGCCGTCGGTGGCGGGCAGGGCGAAGTCGGCCGGGACACCGTCGATCGACAGGCTCGCCTCTGGCAGGGTGGCGTACTCACGCGCCGCATCGACCTTGTGGATGGGGTTACCTCCTACTCGGGACCGTGGCCGGCACAGATGACAGAAGCTGTCATTCGACGGGTACAACCGCAGCCCTTGCCCGGTTGTTCCCGGCACCGGCCGCCGATCGGACGGCCTTTGCGTAGTGCTTACTTAACGTGGTCTCGATGTGCTGTTGATATGGGAAGGCTGAACGACACCTGAGAAAAATTGGTTCATCGGATCTGTCACGACAGGCTCCGGGCCGGTTCCGCCGTTAGCCTCATAGCCGTGAGTCTCAATTCCGCCGCATCGGCCCTGCAGCGCAACCTCGCCTACGTGGAGGAATCCGTGGTCGAGGATGAGGTGATGGTCGCCGCGCGTGAGCGGGCCACCGAATTGGGGGCGGCGCCGGTGCCGCCGTCGGTGGGCGCGCTGCTGAGCATGTACGCGCAGCTGCTGGGCGCGCGGGCGGTGGTCGAGGTGGGCACCGGCGCGGGGATCAGCGGCCTGTGGCTGCTGGACGGGATGCGCGAGGACGGCACCCTGACCACCATCGATTCCGAGCCCGAACATCAGCGCGCCGCGCGCGATGCGTTCCGGGCGGCCGAGATCACCCCGGCCCGCACCCGGCTCATCAACGGCCGCGCCCTGGACGTGCTGCCGCGCCTGGCCGATGGAGCCTACGACCTGGTGTTCATCGATGCGGCCCCGCTCGAGCATCCACAGTACGTGGAGCAGGGGGTGCGGCTGTTGCGAGAGGGCGGCGCGATCATGCTGCACAACGCCCTGCTGGGCGGGCGGGTCCCCGATCCGACCCAGCGCGACGCCGGCGCGCAGGCGGTGCGCGCGGCGACCCGGGCCATCGCCGAGGATCCCAGCCTCACGAGCGTGCTGATCCCGGTGGGGGACGGGCTGCTCTGCGCGTCACGGGGGTAGCCGCCGCGACACGCGTGGGTCGTTACCGTCGCTACCGTTCCTGACCTGCGGCGATAAAGAAATCGAAGAGATTCCCGGCGAGTCTTGCGTGACGATTGAACGGCTGTTTAATATACTGAACATGTGTTTAAAGGAGCAGCCGTACCGGAAGGATCCCCCGAGGATCTGAACACGCGCGCCCGCATCCGGGATGCCGCCACGACCCTGTTCGGTGGGCAGGGCTTCGGGGTCGGTGTCCGCGCCATCGCCGCCGCGGCGGGGGTGTCGCCCGGCCTGGTCAACCACCATTTCGGTTCCAAGGACGGGCTGCGGCAGGCGTGCGACGATCAGGTCCGGGAGTTCATTCGCCGGGAAAAGATGAAGTACATGGAGAATCCCTCGCCGCAGGGATTGCTCCAGGCGCTGGCCGATGTCGAGGAGTTCGCTCCGCAGCTGGCCTACCTGCTGCGCAGCCTGCAGGACGGCGGTCCGCTGATGGTCGAGCTGTTCGAGCACATGGTCGGCGATATGGAGACCTACCTGCGGGTGGGTATCGATAACGGATCACTGCGCGCGCCGAGCGATATCAAGGCGACCGCGCGAGTCATGGGCCTGCTGAACGGTGGTGGGTTCGCGATGTTCATGCAGCTCTATGCCGCACAGCACCAGGGTCCGACCGACCACCGGAAGATGCTGCGCGAGTACGCCGATCTGGTGATGCTGCCCATGGTCGAGATCTACACCAACGGCCTGCTGACCGACTCGATGGCGCTGGACACGCTGCTCGCACACCGCGACGGCGCGACCGCGCAAGCGGATTCCACATCAGACAACCCACCCACACATACATCCGGCACGGACGGCTGAACCCGAATCCGTGCCGCAGACACAGGAGATTCGATGTCATCGGCAATCGTTGTCCGGGAGCTGCACAAGTATTTCGGACAGGTACGTGCCCTCGACGGTCTCGATCTGGACGTCGCCGAGGGGGAGGTGCACGGCTTCCTGGGCCCGAACGGGGCCGGTAAGTCGACCACCATCCGCATCCTGCTGGGGATCCTGGCCCGTACCTCCGGCGACGCCGAGGTACTCGGCCGCGACCCGTGGGCCGACGCGGTCGCGCTGCACCGCGATATCGCTTATGTCCCAGGCGATGTCACGCTGTGGCCGTCGCTGTCCGGCGGGGAGACCATCGACCTGCTGGCGCGCATGCGCGGCGGGCTGGACCCCACCCGCCGAGCTGAACTGATCGAGCGCTTCGAGCTCGATCCGCGCAAGAAGGCGCGCACCTACTCCAAGGGCAACCGGCAGAAGGTCGCGCTGGTCTCGGCCTTCTCCTCCGACTGCGAACTACTGCTGCTCGACGAGCCGACCGCCGGTCTGGATCCCTTGATGGAGCAGGTATTTCGCGAATGCGCCCGGGAGGCCGCCGAGCGCGGGGTGACGGTGCTGCTGTCCAGTCACATCCTGTCCGAGGTCGAGGCGCTGTGCGACCGGGTGACCATCATCCGGGCCGGCAAGACCGTGGAGAGCGGGTCGCTGGCCCAGATGCGGCACCTGAGCCGTACCTCGATCAAGGCCGAATTGATCGGCGACCCGGGCGATCTGAGCCGGATCGCGGGCGTCGAGGACATCTCCGTCGAGGACCACACGCTGCGCTGCCAGGTCGACAGCGAGCACCTCGGCGAGCTCATCCGTGTGCTCGGCGATGCCGGGGTGCGCAGCCTGGTCAGCCAGCCACCGACGCTGGAAGAGCTGTTCCTGCGCCACTATTCGGTCGGCGGGCACGCCGCCGTCGACGGTTCGGCCGGCGCGCAGAAGCTCGCGGAGGCGTCGAAATGACCGCCGCGACACTCTCCGGCCCGGCCGGACGGGCCACTGAAACATCGCGCGGCGCTTCGGAATTCACCGGGACCTGGCGACTGTTCCGGCTGTATCTTCGGCGGGATCGAATCGTGCTGCCGCTGTGGGTGATCCTGCTGTCGCTGCCGCTGGGCAGCGTCTATGTCAAGGCCACCCAGAAGGTGTATTCCACGCCGGATCAGATCCGGCACTTCGTCCATTCGGTCAACACCAGCCCCGCCCAGCTGGCGATGTACGGCCCGGCCTACAACGAGACCTCCGGCGCGGCCGCGGGGCTGTGGAAGGCCGGAATGTTCTTCACGATCATCGGGATCGCGACGATCCTGACCGTCATCCGGCACACCCGCGCCGAGGAGGAGACCGGCCGCGAGGAGCTGCTCGCCTCGACCCGGCTCGGGCGCCTGGCCAATCTCACCGCGGCGCTGCTGGTGGCCTGCCTCGGCGCGCTGGCCACCGGCCTGCTCGGCGCGGCGAGCATCAAGGGCGCGGGCGTGGACGGGCACGGTGCGCTGGCGTTCGGCCTGGCCATGGCCGGATCGGGCATCGTCTTCGCCGCCGTCGCGGCGGTGGCCGCACAGCTGTCCGCCAGTGCCCGCACCACCCGGGGCATTGCGTTCGTCGTGCTGGCGGTGACCTACACGCTGCGGGCCATCGGCGATGCCCGTGCCGCGAACGGGCCGGCCGATCCGCTCAGCTGGCTTGCGCCGCAGGGCTGGTCGATTCAGGTGCGAGCGCTCTCGGGTGACCACTGGTGGGTGCTGCTGCTGCATGTGGCGGCCACCATCGTGCTGACCGGCGTGGCCTACGCGCTGCTGAGCCGCCGCGATATCGGGGCCGGGCTGATCGCCGAGCGTCCCGGTGCGCCGGCGGCAAGCGAGAACCTGGCCGGGCCGTTCGGGCTCGCCTGGCGGCTGCAGCGGGGCACGCTGATCGCCTGGACCGTCGGGCTCGGACTGTACGGACTGGTGATCGGCAGCATCATCCACGGCATCGGAAACGAGATCGGCGGCAGTAAATCCGTGGAGGACATCGTCACTCGCATGGGCGGCGCTTCGGGGCTCGAGGACGCCTTCATCACCACCGGCTATCAGATGCTCGGCGTGGCCGCGGCCGCCTACGCGATTTCGGCGGTGCTGCGGCTGAATTCGGAGGAGTCCGCCGATCGCGCGGAGATCGTGCTGACCGGTGCGGTCGGGCGGATTCGCTGGGTCGCATCCCATCTGCTGTACGCGCTGCTCGGACCCGTTATCGTGCTGGGTGTTTCGGGCCTGCTGGGCGGGCTGGCCTACGGTATCGCCGCGCAGGATGTGAGCGGCAAGCTGCCGCGGGTGCTGGGCGCGGCCATGGTGCAGCTGCCCGCCGTCTGGCTGTTCGCCGGCGCCGCGGTGCTGCTGTTCGGGCTGCTGCCCCGGTGGGCGAGCCTGGCCTGGGGTGTCTTCACCGCCGGGGTGGCGCTGTACCTGCTCGGGTCGATAGCTGGCATGCCGCAATGGGTTCTGGACATCGACCCGTACAGCCACCTGCCCAAGCTGCCCTCGGCGCCGTTCACGGCGACGCCGGTAGTCGTGCTGGTGGTGATCGCCGCGGTGCTGGCCGGGATCGGCCTGGTCGCGTTCCGCCGACGCGATCTACGCTGAGCAGACCGACCCCGTCGGCTCACCGGCGAGGAAAGAGTTCACCGGCAGTACGCTCCCCGGTCGCGGGGGAGCGTACTGTTCTGGTCGATCGCCCGATTGCTCTGCGCACCATACACGTGTCGTCGCGCGGCCTCGGCGGTCGATGGGTGAGACAGGATGGCCGATTTCGACGAGCTCCAGAACGAGCTCGGGGACTTCATGCCCACCGGCTGGCTCGGACCGATGGTGGTCATGTTCGGGCTGCTGGTGTTCATCGCGCTGCTGGTTCTGCTGCTGGTCGGCGGGGCGCACTTCACCGAGCAGAAGTCCCCGGTGCTGACCACCCCGGGCACCTGCGCGCCCTTCTGCGGCGACTCGCCGTCGCCGCTGCGAACGCCGCCGCCCCCCACGTCTTGACGGAATGCCTACGCCGCTGGCCGATCCGCACGTACTGTGGACCGATATCATTGTGGCAGTGAGTGGTTCAGTCGTGGGGTGATGAACGATGGTGTACGAGCGGGCGATTCTCTTCGAAGTCCTGCCACGCGGCTGGATCACGCTGGTCATCGTCGTCCTGGGGTTCGCGGTCTTCCTCGCGTTGCTGGTGATGCTGCTGGTCAGCGGTTACGGCAACAAGCACAGCAACAGCAGCGTCATCGCGCCCACCACCCCCGCCGTCTGCTACCCGTTCTGCACGGCCACCCCCAACACCCCGCCGTCGGGCTGGGAATGAGCACCGCGCGCGCCTAGGGCCTGCCGACGTCGAAGTAGCCGTCCCCGATGGGAATGAGCACCGCGCCCAGGGCCTGCTGACGTCGAAGTAGCCGTCCCCGATAGGAGTGAGGGCTACACCCAGACGCCCTTGCCGACGGTGACGATTCCCCCGTTGCTGACGGCGAACCGTTCGCGGTCGCGAGCGAGATCGATGCCGATGGTCTCCCCCTCACCGACCATGACGTTCTTGTCCAGGATCGCGCGCCGGACGATGGCCCCCCGGCCGATGCGGACACCCGGGAGCAGCACGCTGCCCTCGACGGTGGCGCCGTCCTCGATGGTGACATTGGAGGACAGCACCGAATTGCGGACCGTCGCCGCGGACAGGATGCTGCCGGAGCCGACGATGCACTCCTGGGCCAGCCCGCCCCGGGCGAATTTGGCCGGCGGGAGGTTTTCGGCGGCGCCGCGGATCGGCCAGTGCTTGTTGTAGAGGTTGAAGACGGGGTGCACCGAGACCAGGTCCATGTGGGCGGCGTAGAAGGCGTCGATGGTGCCCACGTCGCGCCAGTAGCCGCGGTCGCGGTCGGTGGAGCCGGGCACGTCGTTCTCGGCGAAGTCGTAGACGCCGGCCTCGCCCTTGCCGACCAGGGTGGGGATGATGTCCCCGCCCATGTCGTGGTCGGAGTCCGAATCGTCGGCGTCCGCGCGGATCGCGTCCACCAGGGTCTTGGTGGTGAAGACGTAGTTCCCCATCGAGGCGAAGGTCACGTTCGGGTCGTCGGGGGTGCCCGGGGGGTGGGCCGGCTTCTCCAGGAACTGGGTGATGCGCCCGGACTCGTCGGAGTCGATGCAGCCGAACGCGCTCGCCTCGCCGCGCGGCACCCGGATGCCGGCCACGGTGACCCCCGCGCCGGAGTCGATGTGGTGCGCGACCAGCTGCTCGGGATCCATCCGGTACACGTGGTCCGCGCCGAAGACCACGATGTAGTCGGGGTCCTCGTCGTAGATCAGGTTGAGCGATTGCATGATCGCGTCGGCACTGCCGGTGTACCAGCGCGGGCCCAGGCGCTGCTGGGCGGGCACCGGAGTGATGTACTCGCCGGCGAAGCCCGACAGCCGCCACGTCTGCGAGATGTGACGGTCCAGCGAGTGCGACTTGTACTGGGTGAGAACGCATATCCGCAGAAATCCCGCGTTCACGAGGTTCGACAGCACGAAGTCGATGAGCCGGTACGCGCCCCCGAAGGGGACCGCGGGCTTGGCGCGATCCTTCGTGAGCGGGAACAGGCGCTTGCCCTCACCACCGGCAAGCACTATCCCGAGTACGTGCGGCTGGCTCCTCACGTGTTCCAACCTACCGTCCTAGTGTCGGACGGGTGGTCATGACGGAGGTGAACGATTAGGTTGGACCGGTGACTTTGGGCGCCGCCCCCGAGGAGCGCGACCGGCTTCGAGTCGCGATGATGACCCGTGAATATCCCCCCGAGGTGTATGGCGGGGCCGGTGTTCACGTCACCGAGCTCACTGCTCAGCTGCGGGGGCTGTGCGAGGTGAGCGTGCACTGCATGGGCGTCTCGCGCAACGATGCGGTGGTCCATCAGCCCGATCCGATGCTGTACGCGGCCAATTCCGCGCTGCAGATGATGTCGGCGCAGCTGCGCATGGCCGATGCCGCCGAGGGTGTGGACGTGGTGCATTCGCACACCTGGTACACGGGCCTGGCCGGACATCTGGCCGCCACGCTGTACGGCATACCCCATGTGCTCACGGCACATTCGCTCGAGCCGCGGCGGCCCTGGAAGGCGGAGCAACTCGGCGGTGGATACCGGCTGTCCTCGTGGTCCGAACGCAATGCCATGGAGCACGCCGATGCCGTCATCGCCGTCAGCGCGGGCATGCGACTGGATGTGCTCGACGCCTACCCGGCCATCGACCCCGATCGAGTCCACGTGATACACAACGGGATCGATGCGAACATCTGGCATCCGGGCGGGCCCGTCGAGGAAGCCCGCGACGTGCTCGCCGAGCTGGGGGTGCGCACCGACCTGCCGATCGCCGCGTTCGTCGGGCGGATCACCAGGCAGAAGGGCGTGTCCCATCTGCTGGCCGCCGCCCGTGAATTCGACGACGGCATCCAGCTTGTGCTGTGCGCCGGCGCGCCCGACACGCCGCAGCTGGAGGCTGAGGTGTCCGCGGCCGTGGCCGAGCTGGCACAGCGCCGCGGCGGGGTGTTCTGGGTGCGTGAGATGCTGCCGGCGGAGCAGGTGCGTCAGATCCTGGCCGCGGCAACGGTATTCGTCTGCCCCTCGGTGTACGAGCCGCTGGGCATCGTCAATCTGGAGGCGATGGCCTGCGGCACCGCGGTCGTCGCCTCGGATGTCGGGGGGATTCCGGAGGTCGTGGCCGATTCGACCGGTCGCCTGGTGCATTACGACGCCGACCGGGCCGCGGATTTCGAGCACGAGCTGGCAGCGACGGTGAACGCCGTTGCGGGCGATGCGGAACTGGCCGCCGCGCTCGGCACGGCCGGGCGTGCCCGGGCGGTCGCAGAATTCGACTGGGCCCGGGTTGCCGCCGCGACCCTGCGGCTGTACGACCGGATCCGCAAGGGCTGACTTATCGAGCCCGGTACCGCGAGACCGTGACCGAGGCGGTGACCTCGACCGTCTCGGGCAGCGCGGCGATCCGTGCCGCACGCGGGTCGCTCGCGTGATGCGCCGACGGACCCATGGCCACCACATTGCCCACATCCGGGTGGGTGAGCCGCAGCGAATACTCCATGAGCGCGCTGTCGACCCGGTCGAAGCGGCCGGACATCGCCTCGGCGAGCCGGTCGTCCTTGGTCGCGTCGACGCCGATCATCCCCAGCGGGGCGATGAGTTCCGAGAGATGGCGGGGCGTCGGGGTGACCACGATGAACGAACCCCCCGGTGCGAGCACCCGGGCGACCTCGTCCGGGTTGCGGGGCGCGAAGACCGAGAGCACCACATCGACCAGCCCGTCCCGGATCGGCAGGCCGCGCCAGACGTCGGCGAGGATCGAGGCGGCCCGGGGGTGCGCGCGGGCGCCACGCCGGGCGGCGGGCTTGGACACGTCCAAGGCGATCCCGTGCGCGTCCGGCGTGGCGTCCAGGGCGGCCGCGAGGTAATAGCCGGTACCGGCGCCGATTTCGAGTATGGAGTGCGGGAATCGTGTGCCCGCGCCTTCGGCGGAGATCGTCGCCACCGCGGTGGCGATCGGCGCGAAGTGCCGGGCATCCTGAAAGGCGGCCCGTGCATCGAGCATGGCCGCGGTATCGCCGGACATCTTTGTCGACGCACCCGTCAGCAGGCTGACGTATCCCTGCCGGGCGATATCGAAACCGTGTCCGCGCGCGCAGAACAACGAGCGATCGCGGACGGCCAGAATGTCACCGCATTCGGGACAGGCCAGCAGGGACGCGACCGCAGCTAGCTGCGACTCCACCACTTCGGGTGTGTCGAGCTGCTGCTAACCCGTGACTTGCATGAGCTCTTTGCCCAGAGCCTCCGCCTCTTCGGGCGTCAGCTCGACGACCAGCCGCCCGCCACCCTCGAGTGGAACCCGCATGACGATTCCACGCCCTTCCTTGGTTGCCTCGAGGGGACCGTCCCCGGTGCGGGGCTTCATGGCCGCCATCCTCTGCTCCCTCCAGATCCGCGCGGTCTTCTGCGCACTTTCTTGGAACTCGTGTTGTCACCAACAGGTAGCCCACCCATGTGGGAGGGCTACACCCAGCCCATTCTTCCCTATCGGTGATCGAGGCGGGTACCTGAGTTCCAAAACCGACCAGCCGGGCGTGTGGTCACCCGCCTGCGGAGACCCAGCAATCGGCCACATGATCGTCGACCATTCCGGTCGCCTGCATCAGCGCATATGCGGTCGTCGGGCCGACGAACCGGAAACCCCGCCGCTTGAGTTCCTTTGCGAGAGCGACCGATTCGGGTGTGACGGCGGGCACGTCGGTCAGTGCGGCCGGCCGCGGGCGCGGCGGCGGCGCGAACGACCAGAGCAGTTTGTCCAGACCGATGTCCAGCTCGCGCGCGACGCGCGCATTGGCGATGCTGGCCTCGATTTTGGCGCGGTTGCGCACTATGCCCGGATCGGCAAGCAGCCGCTCCACATCCGCCTCGCCGAACTCGGCCACCCGGTCGATCACGAAATCGGCGAACGCCGCCCGGAACGCCGGGCGCTTGCGCAGGATCGTGATCCACGACAGCCCCGACTGGAACGCCTCCAGGGACATCCGCTCGAACAGTGCGTCGTCACCGTGCAGCGGCTTGCCCCACTCGTCGTCGTGATAGTCCCGGTAGAGCGCCGAGGACTCGGACCATCCGCACCGCACCTTGCCGTCGGACTCCGGCTCGGCCGGGCGTGGCGCGGGGCTCACCGTGCGCTCCGCTCGGCGGGCCGTTCGATGGGCGTACCTCCGCATTCGCTCCGGCCATGCGCGGATTGCGGACGGCTTCGCCGACAGTGTCTATTGGGCTGCGGCGGCGATACGTGCGCGGTCGGCATCATGGGTCGAGGGTATGACCCGGCACCGACAGACTCGCCCCGGCGGTGCATCGACCGAGGTCGGCGCGGTGGAACAGGCATTCGCGCCTACGACTGCCCGGACGGGGTTCCGGCACCGCCGGGGTGGGCGGGTGGCTGCAGGAACGCGGACTGCGCCGGAGCGACCGGGGGCAATGCCAGGCTGCCGGTCGACGGGGCGCTCCCGGCGTGCTCGGCGCCCGGAGCCACCGCGCCTGCGGCCTGCTCGGGGCGCGATACCTCCGGCACCGCCGGATGCGGCGATCCGGACGGAACCGCGGGCAGCAGTCCCGCGGACCACGATCCGGTGTGCTCGGGCGCCGGCTGCGGCTGGGCGATGCCGTTCGCCGAGACGGGCGGCTCCCACGGTCCGGTTCCGGCCGGTCCGGGCCACGCAATCGCGCCCGTGCCGGGGTGAGTGCCGCCGGACTGCGCGGTCGGATCGAATCCCGGTCGGGCCGCCGGCGTCCCGTTGTTCCCCGCCGTCGGCCCGGGACCGCCCTGGCGTTCGGTCCGGACGGTTCGCTCCTCGCCGGACGCACTCTGCTGATCTGTCCGGACCGGACGTTCCGCACCGCCCGCGGGCCGACGTTCGGTCCGGACCGTGCGCTCCTCGCCGGACACCGGCGCGCCGCGTTCGTCCGCTTGCGCCGGGCGGGGGGTGGCGGGCTGCGCAACGGCTGGGGTGGCGCCGGTCCACGCGCTCGGCACGGCCCCGGTCCGTTCCACCGAAGCCGTCGAGGCCGACCGTGGCGACTCGCCCCGTGCCCGGGCCAGCTGGCCCTCCAGTTCATCGATGCGGGCCGCCAGCCGGGCCAGCGCCCAGTCCACCTCGCCGGCCTTGTAACCGCGAAATACCTGCTGAAAGCGCAGGTCTCGGACATCGGCGCCGCTGATGTGCTCGGCGGGCAGGACCGTCTCGGTCGTGCCCTCCGGCAACGGGCCGAGTTCCTCGGCGCGCCCGAATACCGCGCTGGCGATCAAGAACAGCAGCGCCGCCACCAATCCGACGATCAGCACGTACAGCAGCATCGTGAGCATGGGTTCGAGAATAGGGGCACCGGGCGAGGGACGCCGGGCCGGTTCCCCCGGCTCCACCCGCTGCGCGGGCCCGGTCGGCTCGCCGCCCCCGCGCCACCGGCCCGGCGTTCCCCTCCCCTCACCGCTCCCCGGTGCGCCGGAAACAGTAGGCGGCAGCGGCGAGATACTGGCGGCATCCGCCGCCGTGCCCGGCGTGCACGGTCAGCAGGAATCGGGCGCGGTCGTAGGTGAGCTCGCCCGGATCGTGCGAGCAATCGCGGCTGTTGATCAACCACAGATCCCTGGTATCCGAGGACGGTGGGTACATGCCAACAACTTTCGTCGTTCTCGTTCCGATGCGAAATCGCGCAGCGTTGGTGTTGGTGTTGGCCTACTGTTGGCACGACAGCGCGCAACACGGAATTAACAATTACTAGGACTTCCCATGGTGTTGGGTCGGCCGTGGACCGGCTTCGAAGCGGCCGCGCTGCAGGAAGCTACCCGAAAGTCGGTGCGGGAGTTCGCGGCTCATCTCGGCGTGGAGATGACGACCGTCGCCAACTGGCGGTCCGGTCTGAGCGCGGTCACCCCGCGCCCGCTCACCCAGGAGCTGCTTGACACCCTGCTGGTGCAGGTCGGTCCGGAGGTGCGCGAACGCTTCGAGCAGATCCTGGCCGAGGGGGAGGCCGCACTGGGTGCGCGTCGGCTGCCCGCGCGTCGCGTCGCGCCGGCGCCCGCAGTACCCGCGCCCGGTGACGACGCGGCCCTGCTGGCCCGGCTCGACGATGCCCGCTCAGTCGTCGACCGCACGGTGTCGGCCTGCACGGTCGGCCCGATGATGGTCGAGCTGATGGAGGAACGGGCCGCGGGCAGAATGCTGGCCTATACCCGCACCCCGCCCGCCCGGGTGCTGGCCACGGTGCTGCCGGACGTGCTCGAGGTGCAGGGGATCGCCGCGCAGCGGCAGCCCGCGGCCATCCAGTCCCGGCTCTCGGAGGTCACCGCGGTGCTGGGTCTGCTGGTGGCGGACGCGCTGATGAAGCTCGGGCAGATCGAACGCGCCAACACCTGGTACGGCTCCGCGCGGATGGCCGCCGACGACACGGCCAACCTGCGGCTGCGCGCCCGGGTGCGGGCACAGCACGCGATGCTGCCGTACTACTACGGCACCCCCGAACAGGCGGTCATGCTCGCGCGGGCGGCACAGGCGCAGCTGCCCGGCGCCGCCGACGACGCCACCGCCCTGGCGGCCGCGGCCGAGGCGCGGGCACTGGCCCGGCTCGGCGACGCCGACGGGGCGGATCTGGCCCTGGCGCGGGCGGTGCGGCATACCGGCCAACTCGGCGACGCCGCCTCGGACGAGGCGTTCCGGTTCGGCGAAAAGCGGCTGCTGCTCTACCAATCCGGCATCCTGACCAATCTCGGGCGCACCGGGGCCGCGCGCCGGGTGCAGGAGCGGGCGCTGGCGCTGTATCGGAACAGCCCGGACGTGCTGATCGACCCGGCACTCATCGAACTCGACGCCGCGATCGGCTATGCCCTGGAGGGTGCGGTGGATCAGGCCTGCGAGCTGGCCGTGCAGGTGCTGACCACGCTGCCCCCGGAACATCGCACCACGATCGTGCTGACCCGGGCGGCCGCGGTGGTGGACGCCATCGCGCCGGACGGCCGCGGCCGTCCGGCGGCGGACGAGCTGCGGCAGCTGATGTCCGCCGAGACGGGACGGGGTCGGTGATCGCGATGTCGCAACCGGCGGAGCCGGCGGCCGCCGCCGAGTTCACCCCGCAGCGCACCCATCGAATCCTCGAACGAGCTTGCCGCACGGCCGGATTGGATCCGGCCGGGGCTCGGCTGCTGCGTCATCACACCAATGCGGTGTACCGGCTGGTCCGCTCGCCGGTCGTGGTGAAGATCGATCGGCCGTGTGGCGGGCGGCCGCCGGTCGACGTCGTCGGGCTGGCTCGGTGGCTGCAACGGCAGGATGTGCCGGTGGTGCCGCCGGCGCCGACGCGTCAGCCGCTCGAGTTCGACGGCTGCGCGGTCACCTTCTGGCGGTATCTGCCGCCGTCGCGGGAGATCGTCGCCGCGGACCTGGCCGCGCCCCTGTCGCTGCTGCACGCGCTGCGCACCCGCCCGCCGCAGCGGCTGCCCGGACGGCATCTGCGCGACACCTTCGCCCGCATCGCCGAATCCATCGACGCCAGCCGGATCCTGTCCCCGTCGGATCGCATGCTGCTGCGCGCCGAGCGGGCCCGCCTGGCCGCCCGTGCCCCCGAGATCGCCTTCGCGCTGCCGCCGGGTCTCATCCACGGCGACGCCCATCATCGAAACATGCTGTGGGACAGCACCACCGCAGAGGCGGTGCTGTGCGATCTGGAGAGTGTCGCACTGGGCCAGCCGGAATGGGATCTGGTCACGGTCGAGGTGCACTGCCGCCGCTTCGCGCACCCTTCGATCGAATACGAGAAGTTCTGCCGCGACTACGGTTTCGACGTCCGCGACTGGCCCGCCTACCCCTGGCTCCGCGACCTGCGCGAACTCCGCATGATCACCACCAACGCCTACAAATCCGCCCCGGGCACACCCTGCGCCCGAGAGGTGTTGCGCCGCATAGCCGCATTACGCGAGGGCACCCAGATCCGCTGGCACATCCTCTGATGGATTCGCCTCGCCACCGTGACCGGCTGGCGACCGCTCGGGAGGTATGGCGTACAACCCGGCAGGCTGTGGTCGAGATCAACGGCTGCTCACCGCGTGCCAGTGAACTCCGGTCGCGGGCGCGGCGGCTGAGCGGCCACACGCGGGCGGTATCGACCGGACCGGCAATGCCGCTGGAACGGCCGGTGTCAGTGCGTGCCAGCGGCTACAGGTGGCGAGTGGTGTCGATGCCCAGCGACATGCCCGCCAGGCCGCGGCGGCGCACCGCCAGCTTCTCGGCGATGGCATTCAACGCCTGGGCCGACGGGTTGTCCGGGTGGCTCAGCACGATGGGGGTGCCCGAGTCGCCCGCCTCGCGCAGGTCCTGGGTGATCGGGATCTGGCCCAGCAGGGGGACATTCGCGCCGACGGCCTGGGTGAGGCGGTCGGCGACGGCCTGGCCGCCGCCCGAGCCGTACAAGTCCATGCGGCTGCCGTCGGGCAGGTCCAGCCACGACATGTTCTCCACGACGCCGGCGATGCGCTGGCGGGTCTGCAGGGCGATGGCCCCGGCGCGCTCGGCGACCTCGGCCGCGGCGGGCTGGGGGGTGGTCACCACCAGGATCTCCGCGTTCGGGACGAGCTGGGCGATGGAGATCGCGACATCGCCGGTGCCCGGCGGCAGATCCAGCAGCAGGATGTCCAGATCGCCCCAGAACACGTCGGCCAGGAACTGCTGCAGCGCGCGGTGCAGCATCGGGCCGCGCCACACCACGGGGGTGTTGCCCTGGGTGAACATCGCGATCGAGATGACCTTCACCTCGTGCGCGACCGGCGGCATGATCATCCGCTCGACCTGGGTGGGCCGCTGGTCGGTGCCGAGCATGCGGGGCACCGAATGACCGTAGATGTCCGCGTCCAGCACACCGACCGACAGCCCCCGCGCGGCCATGGCCGCCGCGAGATTCACTGTGACGCTGGATTTTCCGACGCCACCCTTACCCGAGGCGACCGCGTACACCCGGGTCAGCGAGCCGGGCTGGGCGAAGGGGATCACCGGCTCGGCCGCATCGCCGCGCAACTGCTTGCGCAGCTCGGTGCGCTGCTCGTCGTTCATGACGTCCAGCTCGACGCTGACCGCGCCCGCGCCCGGCACGTCGGCGACCGCGCGGCGGACCCGCTCGCTGATCTCGGTGCGCATCGGGCAGGCCGCGGTGGTCAGGTAGACCTCCACGTAAATGGCACTGTCGCCGCCGACCCTCACGCTCTTGACCATGCCCAGGTCGGTGATCGGCTTGCGAATCTCCGGGTCGATCACCTTCGCGAGGGCGCCCCGCACATCCGATTCCGTTACCACTGGCATGAGCCGAGTCTAGCGAGGGCCGGATTTCCTCAGATTCGGGGCAGGTTCGCGGCCACCGGTGTGGCGCCGGTCTTGTAGGCGCTCTCCCAGGCCATGACGTTCGCGACGTAGGCCATGGAGTTGTTGTAGCGCATGATTGCCCGCGTCTGCTGCGACGGATCGTTCATGTCCAGGCCGTTCGCGCAGAGATACCTGCCCGCGGTGAGCGAGGCGTCGTAGATGTTCTGCGGGTCGGAGATGCCGGTGCCGCGCGCGTCACCCGCGTACTTGCGGTACGTGTCGGGCAGGAACTGCATCGGGCCGACCGCGCGGGCGTAGCTGGCCATGCCGTCCAGGGCGCCGCCGTCGGTCTCGGGCACGACATTGTTGCCGTAGAGGCTGCCGTTGAGCTCGGGGCCGTAGATCGGCTCGAGCGGGTTGCCGTCGGCGTCGAGCTTGCCGTAGGCCTGGTGCGACTCGATCTGCCCGATACCGGCGAGCAGCTCCCACGGCATGTGGCACTGCGGATCGTCCTGCGCCAGAATGTGTTCCGCGTTCTGGTAGGCGGCGTAGGCCACGCCCGGCAGGCCGTTCGGACCGGCGGGCGCCGTGGACTGTGCGCGATCGCTCGGCAGCGCAACCGATTCCACGACCGGCGGCCCCTGATGCCTTGCCATGTGCATGACCTCGTCGGCTACGGGTGCGGTCGCACGCGCCGCCTGCGCCTGCCGATTCGCCGAATCATGGTGTGCCACAGCCAAAGCCGTGAACTCTGCGGTATTCACCTCCGCGGCGGAGGCGGTGCTGACGGCCACGACCCCCGCGGGGACGAGACCGGCCAGGGCGACTACGGATCCGCGCCGGACCAGGGGTTCCGGCTGCTTGCGGTGACGTCCCACGGTGTGGTGACCTCCCATGCTCGCTACGAGCCTTGCGCGATACAACGATGGAAGGTTACCGCATCCGAGATCTTTTCGTTACCCCTTCGTAATCGTCCCTGGTGTTTATCGTTATCGGCCGACCGGAGGCGGCGGAATCACGATGTTGAACGGCAGGGTGATGGCGGGCGGAGCCGGCGCGACCGGCGGCGTGTGGACGGCAGGACCCGGTTCGGGCGTCTTCGACGGCGCGGGGCCGGATTCCGGTGCCTTGGGCGGATTCTGGGCCTGCTGGGTGCCCGCGAGGGCGGGAGCCTGCGTGTTCGGCTGGGCGGGCCCCGGCTGCCCCTGAGCCTGCGGCTGAGTGCAGACGGCGGGCTGCTGGGACTGCGGCGGCTGCGCACCCGGAAGCTGAATGCCGGGCAGTTGCACGCCGCCGGGCACCTGGATGCCGCCGGGCAGTTGCACGCCGCCGGGCAGCTGGATGCCAGCCGGTTGGCTGTTGGGCTGCTGGGCATTCGGTGCCGTCTGCCCGCCGGGGGTGAGCTGTCCGCCCGGCCGCAGCGGTTCGACCGAATTGGCCTGATTGCCGAGTATGCCGGGGGCCCAGCGCTGTTCGCCGGTCACCTTGTCGCCCGGCGTAGGCAGCGACGGTACCGCCGCCGGGTCGCAGGGATTGGGCTGCGGCGGAGGGCAGAAGATCCCGCAGGGGATCGGCGGCAGGCCCGGGATGTTGATCATCACCGGGGTGGGTGTGGACGGGGTGGTCGTGACTACGGGTGCGGGGGCGGTGTCGGGCGCCGACGAGTCGGCCGCGGTCATCTGCGAGCCCGCGCCCTCGGGCATGGTGTCGGGTGGGATCAGGTCGGGGGAGATGCTCACCTGGGTCGGCACACCGCCGGTCCGGTAGGCATCGGACCAGCTCAGCACCTGCGAGGCATAGGCGACCGAATCGTTGTAGCGCAGCACCGCCCGCAGCTCCTGCTGCGGATCGCGCAGGTTCAGTCCGCCCGAGCACAGGTATTTGCCCGCGGCCAGCGCGGCATCGAAGACGTTGTTGGGGTCCGGGTGCCCGTTGCCCTTGGCGTCGGTGGCGTACCGGGACCAGGTGCCGGGCAGGAACTGCATCGGGCCGATCGCGCGCACGTAGTTGCCGTCGGCGGCCCTGATGACCTCGTTGCCCGGCAGTGTGCCGTCCAGTGCGGGACCGTAGATGACCCCGACCGTGGTGCCGTCGGCGTCGGTGCGCCCGCCGCCGGCGTGGTTGGACTCGACCTTTCCGATGCCGGCCAGCAGATTCCAGCTCAGCCCGCAGCCCGGATCGGAGGACTGCAGTGCCAGCTCGGCGTTGCGGTAGGCGGCCAGCACGATCTGCGGGATTCCGAAGGCTCCGGGGCCGTCCGGTAGCGAGAAATCCTGCAGCGGCACGGTGCCGTCGAACAACCCCAGGCCATCGGTCGACGCGGGCATCGCGGTAAGTTTGCGCGCCGGTTCCGGGGCGGCGGGTACCAGCCCGACACCGGGATCCTGGCCCGGCGCTGCCGAGGCGTCGGTGGCGGCGGCGAGCCGGGGCTCGGGCGCGGTGGGCGCACTCGGGTGCGGAGCTGTACCGACCGCCGAGCCTGAGGTTACTAAACCGGCCACTACCAGCGCCGATGCGGTAACCGCTCCAGATATTCGCATCGGCACACCTATCCCCTCTGGTCGTGTCAGCGGACCCTCGACCACCCGCCGCTGAATGACAACGTGATCCAGGTTACCCATCGGTCAGCTTGTCGCTATCGATATATGCGGTCAGTTGCCACTGAATTGTCGCGAAACCGGTACTCGACCCCTCTTTTCATCGGATTCTTCCGGTCGCGCGGTCCGGCCGCGCGGGGTCGTCGGTGCCTGCCGGGCATGTCGACGTTCGGGTGCCAGGCTAGAGGGAGCTGCGCGGTTTGCCGTAGTTAGACTCACCGCGAATCAGATGTGGAGGAGTCGCGCATGCCTACCCGCCGTTCGGTGCTCGCCGTCCCCGGCAGTAATCCGCGAATGATCGAGAAGGCCAAGGGGTTGCCGGCCGACGAGATCTTCCTGGACCTCGAGGATGCGGTTGCGCCCGCGGCCAAGGCCGCGGCCCGGGCGAACATCGTCGCGGCGCTGAATTCGCCGGGCTGGGGCGAGCAGATCCGGGTGGTGCGGGTCAACGATTGGACCACCGCGTGGACCTACGCCGATGTGATCGCCGTCGTCGAGGGGGCCGGGGCGCGGCTGGACGCGATCCTGCTGCCCAAGGTGATCGATGCCGGGCAGGTGCGGGCGCTGGATCTGCTGCTGACCCAGCTGGAGAAGGCGTGTGGCCTCGAGGTCGGGCGCATCGGCATCGAGCCGCAGCTGGAAAACGCCCTCGGGCTGCGCAACATCGATGAGATCGCGACCGCGAGCCAGCGGGTGCAGACGCTGGTCTTCGGCCCGGCCGACTTCATGGCCAGCATCAATATGCGCACGCTGGTGGTGGGCGAGCAGCCCGAGGGATACGACACCGGCGATGCCTATCACCACATTCTGATGACCATCCTGCTCGCCGCCCGCGCGCACGGCCTGCAGGCCATCGACGGCCCGTATCTGCAGATTCGGGATCTGGACGCGTTCCGCCGCGCCGCCGCGCGCACGGCGGCACTGGGTTTCGACGGGAAATGGGTGCTGCATCCGACCCAGATCGAGGTCGCGAACGAGATTTTCAGCCCGCGTCAGGCGGATTACGACCGGGCCGAGGAAATTCTGGACGCCTACGCGTATCACACCTCGGAACAGGGCGGGGCGCGCGGCGCGGTGATGCTGGGCGAGGAAATGATCGACGAGGCCAGCGCGAAAATGGCTCAGGTCATCGCCGAGAAGGGCCGCGCCGCGGGAATGGCGCGAACCACACGTTTCGTAGCCCCTTCCCCCACCGCGAACTAGCATTATTGAGTTATGACCAACCCGCTGGGGAACACGAACCGTAATCGGGGGCCGGGCCTGCCGACACCGCCGTCCGGCTGGCCGGTCGGGTCGTACCCGACCTATGCCGAGGCGCAGAAGGCGGTCGACTATCTGGCCGACAATCAATTCCCCGTGCAGAATGTGACCATCGTCGGGGTCGACCTGATGCAGGTCGAGCGGGTCCTCTACCGGCTGACCTGGGGCAAAGTCATTGGCGGGGGCATGGTTTCGGGCGCCTGGCTGGGCCTGTTCCTGGGACTGCTGCTGAGCCTGTTCACCACCGGCGGCGCGGTCGGCCCGCTGATCGTCGGCCTGGTGGGCGGTGTGATCTTCGGTGTGATCTCCACCTCGATTCCCTACGCGGCCACCCGCGGCCAGCGCGACTTCGCCTCCACCATGCAGTTGGTGGCGGGCCGCTACGACGTGCTGTGCGAGCCGAAGGCGGCCGAGCAGGCGCGCGACATGCTGGCCCGGCTGGCCATCTAACGGGGACGGAGAGCCGGCGGAGCTTGCGGAGCTGGCGGGGTGGGTGAGCTCAGGGCTGGGTAGGCTCGAGCGCATGGATGTCGTCGATACCGTCCGGGCGTCGGTGCTGGGCCATTTCGGGGTGCCGTCGGCGGATTCGGCCTCGGTGACTTTCCTGGGGCTCGAGCCGATCGAGATCCTGCGCATTCCCGACGGTGAGTTCGTGCACTACGTCACCCTGGGCGGCGCGCGGCATCCGATGACGGATCCTACTGCGGCCGTGGTGGATCCGACTCGTGGCCCGCGGGCGGAACTGGTGCTGACCCTGCACGCGCGCCGCGGCGTGCCCGCGGGCCTGACCCGGGCACTGGGCGTACTGATCGCCTCGCCGGCGGTGGAAGGCATTGTGCTGCAACCGGATGCGCTGCTGGATCTGGGAGAACCGCTGTGGGACAACGCGACCTTCACCGCGGCGCTGCTCGGTCCGGGCGATATCCCGGAGCTGCCGCTGCCCGAACCCGCTGACCCGGTGCGCTTCCTGTCGGTCGCACCCATCACCGCGACCGAGGCGGCATGGGTGCGCCTGCGCGGCGCGGCGGCCTTGCGCGAGGCCTGGGCCGAGGCGGGCATCGATATCCGCGATCCCGATCGGGGCGCGGCGAAGCTCTGACCGCGCGATCACCGGGCCCGCTCGGCGCGTCGAGATCGTTTGGGCAATATGGACAGGGTGCGCATCGACCTTCATACCCACAGTTCGGCCTCGGACGGCACCGACAGGCCCGGGGAGCTGGTCCGCAATGCCGCGGCGGCCGGGCTGGACGTGATCGCGATCACCGACCACGACACCACCGCGGGCTGGGCCGAGGCCGTCGAGGCGCTGCCGCCGGGCATGAGCCTGGTGCGGGGGATGGAGATGTCGTGCCAGGGCATGGGGGAGGACGGCTGGCCGGTGCCGGTGCACCTGCTGGCGTACCTGTTCGATCCAGCCGATGCGGCCTTCGCGCGCGAGCGTGAGCGGCTGCGCGCCGAGCGGGTGGCCCGGGTGCGGGCGATGGCCGAGCGGATGGCCGCCGACGGCCTGCCCGTCGATCCCGATGCGGTGCTGGCCTCGGCGGGACCGGCGGCCGGACGGCCGCATCTGGCGCGCGCCCTGGTGGCCGCAGGCGTGGTGCCGACGGTGGACGCGGCATTCGTGGATCTCCTGGCCCCGCGCGGGCGGTACTACGCGGAGAAGGCCGATACGCCGTTGGCGAGCGCGGTCGACATGGTGGCCGCCGCGGGCGGAGTCGCGGTGGTGGCGCATGCGCGGGCCCGCACGCGCGGGCGGCTGCTGGCGCTCGACGACATCCGTGAGCTGGCAGCGGCCGGGCTCGGCGGGCTCGAGGTGGACCATCCCGATCACAGCGTGGCCGATCGCGAGACGCTGCGGTCCCTCGCGGCCGAGCTGGGCCTGCTGACGACGGGTTCCTCGGACTACCACGGCGCCAACAAGACCATTCGCCTCGGCGAATGCACCACGGACCCGGCGCAATTCGAGAAGCTGGCCGGAAAGGCCACGGGAGTGCCGGTGGTCTCGGCGTGAACGATGTGCGATGCCCCCTCCGCGCGGGAGGGTGGACGGCATGAGAGTGCTGCGGGGGCTGAGCGGGGTAGTTGCTGCCGGAATGGTGGTGCTGACGCTCGTGGTGGCCGGTTCGGCGGTGCTGGGTGCGCTGCGCGGCTACCCGGGGCCGGGGATGCGCATGGTGGCGTGGCATATCGGATTGTCGATAGTGGCCGTGACAGCGCAGGTATTTACCGATAGGCGTCGGGGTTTTGCCGCCTTTTCCGGATCTTTAGTTGTTTTTCTGGCCGCAGGTTATCTATTGGTTACGCAGTGGTGGAATTAACCCATCCGGGATGGTTGCGGTTCGGTGAATTGTGCCCGAACCTTATTAATCGTGACCGCGATTGAGAGCGATGTGCTGGTGCTGGGTGGTGGACCCGCGGGCGTGTGGGCGGCCCTGGCCGCGGCGCGCGCCGGAGCGCGCGTGATCCTGTTCGACAAAGCGCGCTGCGGAAGTAGCGGGCCGACCGCGAAAAATACTGTGTCGCTGTGGAATATTCCGCCCGGGCCGGCGCGCGACGAGGCGGTGGCGCGCGGCCTCGAGGCCGGCGGCGGGCTCGGTGATCCGGAATGGATGACGCGGGTGCTGGCCGAGACTCATCGCCGGGTGGATCAGATGACCCGCTGGGGGTATCGCCTCCCGGGTGACCGCGCGGGCCGGTCCGCCCGGGTCTTCCTGAACGGGGCGCACTACCTCACCCGGATGCGCAGGTCCCTCGTCCTGGCCGGGGTGCGGATCTTCGATTTCCACCCGGCGCTGCAGCTGCTCGCGGACGACGAGGGCGTGGTGGCGGGCGCTGCGGGCGTGCAGGTCCGCGACGGCGACCGCGTCTGGTCCGCGCGCGCGGGTGCGGTGGTGCTGGCGACCGGCGGGTGCGCATTCCGCTCCGGCGGCGCCGGGACCGATGTGGACACCGGTGACGGGCTGCTGATGGCCGTCGAGGCCGGGGGCGAGTTGTCGGGAATGGAGTTTTCCAGCGCCTACTCGCTGGTCCCGGCGGGTGGGGCGGTCACGCCGTGGGGCGCGGCCGGGGCGCGCCGGCAGGGGGCGAGTCCGGCGCCGCCCGAGCTGTCCCACCATTTCGCGATCCTCTGCGACGAGTCGGGCGCGGTATTGGGCGGTGGCGGATTCGGTTCGCGCGCCGACGCTTTCGCGGCCCTGGCGGACGGACGACGGGTCTATGCACTGGCCCAGGCCGACCCGGAGGGCCTGATGTCCGAGGCCGGCCCGGCGCGGCGGATGCTGTGCCTCGATCCCGAACGGGTGCCGCTGCGCGCCGTGCTGGAGGGCACCGTGCGGGGGACCGGTGGCGTGCGCCTGATCGGATTCGATTGCGCCACCACGGTTCCGGGCCTGTTCGGCGCGGGCGATGTGACCGCGCGCGAGCCGATCACCGGTGCGGTCGGCGGATTCGGCGGCCAGGGCGGGGCCTGGGCGGTGTCGTCCGGGGTGTGGGCCGGGATGGGCGCGGCGAGATTCGCGCGCGGGCGGGGACGCCGGGGTCCGGCCCGGCCGGTCCGGGGCGCCGGGTTGCACAGCGTGCCGGGCATCGATCCGCGCGCGGTGATCGGCCTGGTGCAGGAGCACACGCTGCCGCTGCGGCGCAGCTACTGGCGCAGCGCGGGCAGCCTGCGCAATAGCATTGCCGAACTCGACGCCATCTGGCCGGCCACCGAATTCGATCTCGGCGGCAGTGGTCCGGACCGGGTGCGGGCTCGGGAGGCGGCGGCGCTGCTGGCGGTGGCGCGGTGGACGAAATACAGCGCGCTGGCCCGCACCGAATCGCGCGGCATGCATCGGCGCACCGACCATCCGGTGCCGGACGAGCGGTGGCGCACGCGGCTGCTCGCCGGGGGCCTGGACGCGGTGTGGGTGCGCCCGGACGACGAGGGCGTGCTGCACGGCAGCCCTCAACCGACGGATCTGGCCTCGGTGTGACGGCTCACCCGGGGCCGCCGCGGCCGGTGCGACTGCTCACCGAGATGTCGCAGGGCTGCGAGTCTTCACTAACCCGGGGGTAATTCGGGTCACCTACCGTCGGACGATGGAATGCACCACCGTCCGAACCGTGATTTGGCAAGTCCGCGACCTACTGGCAGAATGTTCCGGATCCCGGCCGACGCCACCGCCCGGCCCGGGATGGTTGGTGAACGGCGATCCGTGACGCACGGCTCCGGTCCGCGGTTCGCCACTGGATCCACCTGCACCGGCGGTTCCGCACGCTCCGCCGCCTAGTTATCCCCGAAGGCATTGCCCGGACCACCCGTCCGGTTTCTCGCTCGATGGATCTTGTGCCGCAATACGCAAACGTGTCTCGAAATACCCTGCGCGACTTGCCGCAATGTAACTACTGAACGGTATTGAGAGACGAGCGCGAGCGTCTTGTCCGCACCAGCGAGTAACCCGTAAAACCCCTATTTTCCATACCCGACGGTAACCGTCCCCCGGTTTAGCCCGCACCGAGCAGGAGTGAAATCGTGTCATCTGTGACTGACGCACCGAATGCAACTTCCAGCCTGTCCGAGATCACGCACGATGAGATTTTCGCCGGCCATCTCGGAGGCAAGCTCTCGGTGGAACTCAGCGCGCCGCTCGAATCGCAGCGCGATCTGTCGATTGCTTATACCCCGGGCGTGGCGCAGGTGAGCCGGGCCATCGCGGCCGACGGCGAGCTCGCCAAGCGGTACACGTGGACCGACCGACTGGTCGCGGTCATCAGCGACGGCACCGCGGTGCTGGGCCTGGGCGATATCGGCCCGCGCGCCTCGCTGCCGGTCATGGAGGGCAAGGCCGCGCTGTTCAAGAAGTTCGCCGGGCTCAACTCGATTCCGATCGTCCTGGACACCAAGGACGTCGACGAGATCGTGGAGACCATCATCCGGCTGCGGCCCAGCTTCGGCGCGGTCAACCTGGAGGACATCTCGGCCCCGCGCTGCTTCGAGATCGAGAAGCGTGTCATCGAGGCGCTGGACTGCCCGGTCATGCACGACGACCAGCACGGCACCGCGATCGTGGTGCTGGCCGCGCTCAACGGCGCCGCCGCCGTGCAGGGCCGCGACATCAAGGGCTTGAAGGTCGTCATCTCCGGCGCGGGCGCGGCCGGTGTGGCCTGCGCGAACATCCTGCTGGCCGCGGGCGTTTCCGATGTGGTCGTGCTCGACTCGAAGGGCATCGTCAGCACCGCCCGTGGCGACCTGAACGAGGTCAAGGCCGAGCTGGCCCAGCGCACCAACCCGCGCGGCCTGAGCGGCACCGCCGCCGACGCGCTCGCGGGCGCCGACGTGTTCATGGGCCTGTCCGCGGGCACCATCGCCGAGGACCTGATCGCCTCGATGGCCCCGGAGGCGATCGTGTTCGCCATGTCCAACCCGGATCCGGAGATCCACCCCGACGTGGCGAGCAAGTACGCCGCGATCGTGGCCACCGGCCGCAGCGACTTCCCGAACCAGATCAACAACGTGCTGGCCTTCCCCGGCGTGTTCAAGGGCGCGCTGGACGCGGGCGCGCGCCGTATCACCGAGGGCATGAAGGTGGCCGCCGCCAACGCGATCTTCGGCGTCGTGCGCGACGAGCTGGCCGTGGACAAGATCATCCCGAGCCCGCTGGACCCGCGGGTCGCCCCCGCGGTGGCCGAGGCCGTCGCGGCCGAGGCGCGCGCGGAAGGCGTTGCGTAGCAATCGAAGTGGTAACAGGTAAGGGGCGCCCCATGCCGCGGCGGGTGGGGCGCCCCGCGCCATCCGGGGACGGTGGTGCGGTGCCGGACGGTCCGGTGTCTGTCGCCGGGCCGGTCGTCGCCGATCAGCGGATCGACGATCCGGCGGTGGATACTGCTGATGCTCGGGTGCTCACTCCGGTCGGCGATGCAGCGCACCGCGCGGCGGGCGCGCGGCGCCCGGGGGCGATGGTCGTGGGGCCGTTGGCTATCGCGCTCGCGGTGCTGCTGCTCGTGGGGTGTGTGGCATCGGCGCCAGTCGACGACAGCGTGCGGCTGAGCGCATCCCCGGTGGCGATCGCCGGTGTGGCGCCGACCCCGCCGATGGGCTGGAACTCCTGGAACGGCTACGGCTGCGGCGTGGACGCGCGGGCGGTCGAGGCGGCGGCCGATGCGATGGTCGCGAGCGGGATGCGCGCCGCGGGCTACCGGTACGTGGTCGTCGATGACTGCTGGTTCACCCCGCGACGCACGACATCGGGTGCGCTGCAAGCGGATCCGACGCGGTTTCCGCAGGGGATGAAGGCGCTGGCGGACTATGTACACGCGCGCGGGCTGAAGTTCGGGATCTACCAGAGCCCGAACGCGCGGACCTGCGCGCAGCTCGGTGGCACCTACCCGGGCAGCACGGGGAGTGCGGGCCACGAGGTGCTCGATGCCCGCACGTTCGCCTCGTGGGGGGTGGATTACCTCAAATACGATTGGTGCGCACCGGATTCCAATCTCGATCGGCAGGTCGCGGCGTTCACCCGGATGCGGGACGCGTTGCGCGCCACCGGGAGAGCGATCGTCTACAGCATCAATCCCAACAGCGATGTGCCCGGCGCGCCGCCGGGCGCGGTCTACGACTGGTCCGGCATCGGCACGCTGTGGCGCACCACCAACGACGCGTATCCCGGCTGGGCACTGGGGATGGGAACGGCGGGGGGCCAGGGCATCCGCGAAATCCTGGACGTCGCGGCGACCCCGGTCGCCCGTTCGGGGCCGGACCACTGGCCCGACCCGGACATGCTCGACGTCGGTGTGGCGGGCGTGCCTGGCACCACCTATCCCGGGCTCACCCCCGCCGAGCAGCGCACCCAGTTCGGCATGTGGTCCATGCTGGCCGCCCCGCTGATCGCGGGCAATGCGCTGCCGTACATGGACGAGACGACCTGGCGGCTGCTCACCGATTCGGAAGTGATTGCGGTGGATCAGGATCCGTCGGGACCGGCGACGGTTGTTCCGGAAACGGGCGGAAAGGTCTGGCGCAGGACACTTTCGGACGGTTCGGTCGCTGTTGCCCTGTGGAACAACGGCGATTCCGATACTCGAATTTCTGTTCCGCTCGATGCATTAGGACTACCGGCCGCGGATCGCTATGTGTCCCGAAACTTGTGGACCGGGGACCAGGTACAGTCGACCGGCGCTGTCGCCGACGAGGTCGCCGCGCACGACACCGTAATACTGCGCGTGCATCCGGCCTCGTCGACCTGATTGCGGTGCAGCGCTATCGGCCCTCTTGCGCCCGCGGCGGAATACAAGAATTCGTCGGAAAATACGCCGCGGCGAGTGCTCCTCGGCTCTCGGCATGCGCATGGTGAACACGAATGTCGCGCCGACACCGTCGATCGGCTCGGCGCACACCAGATCCCCGCCGTGGGCGCGGGCGATGCCGCGAGCGATGGGCAGCCCCAATCCCGCACCGGCGGAGCGGGTTTGGCGGGCCTCGTCCAGGCGGACCATCCGGTCGAATATTCGCATGCGATCGGCGACCGGCACGCCGGGGCCGGTGTCGGAGATCGTGATCCGGGCGCAGTCGCCCACGACACCAACCTGCACGTCGACCCTTCCGCCCTCGGGCATGGCCTGGCAGGCGTTGCCGAGCACGTTCACCAGCACCTGCCCGACGCGGTCGGGATCGGCCAGGACCGGCACGGATGCACCGTTCAGCGCGAAATCGACGGTGGGATGCAGCATCCGGATCCGATCGAGCTGCACCTGCGCCAGCTCGTACAGGTCCACCGCCTCGAAGTCCAGGTGCAGCCCCGCGTCGATGCGTGCCATGTCGAGCAGATCCTCGACCAGCCGACCGGCCCGCTGCGCCTCGCGCGCGAGCAGCAGATACATGCGTTGGCGCTCCTCCGGATCGGCGTCCGCGGGCTGATGCAACACCGCCTCGGCGATGGCGCGGATGCCCGCGACCGGCGTGCGCAGCTCATGCGCGGCGTCGCCGACGAAGGCACGCAGCTGCTGTTCGGAGTCGCGCGCCCGCGCCTCAGCACCCTCGAGCGCATCGAGCATTTCGTCGAAAGCGCTTGCGGTGCGGCCGAGTTCGGTATTGGTGCTGGCGGGGGTCAGGCGCCGCCCGCGGTGGCCGCGGGCGATGTCGCGGGCCAGCCGGGTCATCGCGTCCAGGGGCGCCAGCGCGCGCCGCACACCGAACCACAGCCCGCCCGCGAGCAGCACCAGCGCGCCCGCGATTGCGCCGATCAGCACCCATCCCAGCTGCTGCTGGATCTTGGCTAGCAGCGGGGTGTCGACCTGCAGCGTGAGGTGCGCGTGGTTGGCCGCACCGCGGCCGGTCAGCACCACCTGACGGGTCTTGGCCACGGTCTCGGCCTCTCGGCGCGGGGTCAGGCTGCCGTAGGCGCGCCCGTCGGTGAGCACCAGCCGCGCGCGCACCGAGCGGTTGTCCACGCGGGTGATCAACTCGGCCGGCGGAGTGCCCTGCTGGGCGAGCTGACGGGCCAGCTGGATCCGGTCGGCCAGGGTGGTGTCCTCGCTGCGCGAGACCACGACCCCGAACAGGCTGTTCACGACCAGTGCGACGACCACGAGCGCGATGCCGGAAACGACTGCGGCGGTGAGGGTTACCCTGCGGCGCAGGGAGACGGTCTTCATTCCGCCCGCAGCGCGTAGCCCATGCCGCGCACCGTGTGCAGCAGGCGGGGTCCGTGTTCCTCGAGCTTGCGACGTACCGCGCTCACATACACCTCCACCAGATTCGGGTCGTAATCCTCGTAACCCCATACGGCGGTGAGGATCTGGGTCTTGGTGACCACCTGGTCGCGGTGCGCGGCCAGATAGGCCAGCAGCTTGAACTCGGTCGCGGTCAGGGCCACGGATTCCCTGCCGCGCAACACGATTCCCGAATCGACATCGACGATCAGATCCGCGACCGTGATCTTGGTCTGCAGCTTGCCCATCCGCCGCAGCAGCGCCTCCACCCGGGCCACCAGCTCCGCCAGATCGAACGGCTTGACGACGTAGTCGTCCGAGCCCGCGCGCAGCCCGCGCACCCGGTCCTCGACGCCGTCGCGCGCGGTCAGCATCACCACGCCCGCCGCGCAGCGCGCGCGGACCGATTCCAGCAGCTCGAAGCCGTCGCGCCCGGGCAGCATCACGTCCAGGACCACCACATCGGGGCGGAACTGGCTCAGATCGCGCTCGAGCTGGGCGCCGTCGGGGCGGGCGAGCACCTCGTGACCGGCGGCGCCCAGGCCGGACGCGACCGCCGCCCGAATGGCGTCGGCATCTTCGATGACCAGAATTCGACCGTTCTGCACGCATTTCATTCTTGCCGGTCCACGGCGAGAAATATCGGTCCGGGCTGAGGATTGGCTGAAGGAAGGCCCGGACGGGCGCCGATCCGGTCATTGTGCGGCCGATACTCGATTCATGGGCAGCCAATCAGCACAGTGGATGCGCAGCGCGCGGGTGCTGCGCCGGGCGGGATTCGGCGCGACTGGGCCCGAGATCGACGCGGTCACGGACCCTACGGGGTATCTGAACGCCGCGCTGACCTCGGACCCCGAGGCCGATCCCGGTGCCCGCGCCACCCCGATGCCGCAATTCACCCCGCCGGCGCACACGGGCAAGAACGCGAGCATCGCGGATCGCAAGCATTACAACGCCGAGATCAACGCGCAGCAGGACGCGCTGACCATATGGTGGCTCCGGCGGATGGCCGCGGTGCAGGTGCCGGTCCGGGAGAAGCTGACCCTGCTGTGGCACAACCACTTCGCCACTTCGGCGCAGAAGGTCCGCAGCGCGGTGCAGATGGCCGCGCAGAACCGGACGCTGCGCACCCTGGGCGCCGGGGACTTCTCGGCCCTGGCCTACGCGATGCTGACCGACCCGGCGATGTTGCGCTGGCTCGACGGCCAGACCAATACCGCCAAGGCGCCCAACGAGAATCTGTCCCGGGAGTTCATGGAGCTGTTCGCGCTCGGGCACAGCAACGGCTATACCGAAACCGATGTGCGCGCGGGCGCCCGGGCCCTGACCGGCTGGGTCATCAAGGACGAGGCCGCGGTCTTCGATCCCAAGCGCCACGATTCCGGCACGAAAACCCTGCTCGGCGTGACGGGTCCGCTGGGTACGCGGGAGTACTGCGATGTGGTGCTTTCCCACCCGCAGTCGGCCGGGTTCGTGGCCGGGCGCATGTGGCAGCAGCTGGCCTCGGACGATCCGCCGTCGGCGGCGGCGCTGGAACGCCTGACCGCGGCGTACGGGCCCGGCCGCAACCTCGCCGCGCTGATCACCGCGATCCTGTCCGACCCCGAATTCACCGGCGCCCGAAACACGGTCGTGCATGCCCCGGTGGAATGGCTGATCGGTGCGGTGCGCGCGTTCCGGGCGCCGCTGACCGAGGATGCCGATGCCCGGCACGTCGTCTACCTGTTGCGCACCCTCGGACAGCTGCCCTTCTATCCGCCGAATGTGGGCGGCTGGTCCAGCGGTCAGTCGTGGATGTCCACCGCCGCCGCCCAGACCCGGCTCTCGGCGATCACGGGCCTGCTGAAAAAGGCCGACCTGAGCCCGATTTCGGACGCGGGCACCTCCGAGCGCGTGGACGCCGCCGGGCATCTGCTCGGCATCGGCGCCTGGTCCGACCGCAGCGCCAAGGTGCTGAGCGCGGCGGTCGCGAATCCGGCCCGGCTGGCCGCGATCGCCGTGAACACGCCCGAATACCTGACGAGCTGAAAGCCGAGAATCGCCATGCCACAAGTCAGTCGCAGGAATTTTCTGGTCGGCTCCGGCGTGCTGGGCGCGCTCGGGGTGCTGGGCGCCGCCTCCGCGATCACCTGGGACGAACTCCAGCAGCGCGCGAGCACCACCCCGCTGGCCGCGGGCTCGGGAATCCTGGTGCTGCTCACGATGTACGGCGGAAACGACGGCATCAACACCGTAATTCCCTACGCCGACAACGCCTATCACGACGCCCGCCCCGAACTGTCCTATCGCCCTGAGGAAGTGCTGCACCTCGATGCGCAGCTGGGCCTCAATCCGGCCATGAAAGGCATGGCCGAGCTCTGGGGCAAGCACAATCTCGCGATCGTGCGCGGCGTGGGCTACCCGAAGCCGGATCACAGCCACTTCCGGTCCATGGACATCTGGCAGACCGCCGATCCGGATACACCCTCGTCCACCGGCTGGATCGGCCGCTGGCTCGATGTGACCGGCACCGATCCGCTGCGCGCGGTCAATATCGGATCGGTGCTGCCGACCCTGGCGATGGGCGCGAAACACACTGCCTCGGCGCTGGATCCGTCCTCGGCGCCGCTGACCACGCAGCTGAAGGCCGAACTCGCGGGCCTGTCGGCGGCCGACCCGGCCGACTCGACGGCGCAGGGCTACGTGTGCGCGGGATACAACGCGGAACAGACCGTGGCGCAGCGCCTTTCGCCGGTCGCGACCGCCAAGCGCGCCGCGGGGCCGAATGCGCTTGCCGCGCAGCTGGATCTGGTCGGCAAATGCATCAAGGCCGGGGTACCCACCCGCGTGTATTCGGTGAGCCTGGGCGGTTTCGACACCCACGCCGACGAGCGCGGAACCCAGCAGGATCTATTGGGCCGCATGGACAGCGCGGTCACGGGCTTCCTGAACGACCTGGCCGGCCATCCCCGCGGCCGCGACGTCGTGCTGATGGCCTACAGCGAGTTCGGCCGCCGAGTGCGCGCCAACGCCTCCCAGGGCACCGACCACGGCACCGCCGGCCCGGTCTTCCTGGCCGGCGCCCCGGTCAAGGGCGGCTTCTACGGCGACGAACCCAGCCTCACCGACCTCGACGACGGGGATCTGAAGACCACTGTCGATTTCCGCGACATCTACCACGAGTTGCTGGAGCGGGTGGTGTCCACCGATCCCACGCCGGTCGTAGGCACGGGCCGCCGCGATCTGGGCATCATCGCCTAGATTCGCCGGTCGCCGAACCGAGCCTACCCACACCGGCGGGTCATACGGACTCGTCGAGCAGATGCGCGTTCCATACCGCAGCCGCTTGCTCGTGCGAATCGACACCGGAGAAGAAGGCGTCGGCCAACGCGTCGTAGTCGGGTTCGTCGAAACCCTCGGTCTCCACGAACTTGGGCCGGTACACCGCGAATCCCGCGGAAGCCGCCTGCGGGCGGTACGGAACTGCCATGCGCATCGACCAGCGAGCGGGAAGATATTCGACGGCGTCCACGATCAGTGCATCGACCCTCCCGCGATCGAGATGCAGGTAGGCGTCGGTAACCAGCACCGCCCGGACCCAGCCCTCACGCCCGTCCGCCAACGCGGCTTGCCCCGCCCGCGCACCGTCGGCGACGTCGTCGAACATCAACCGTTCTATCACCCGGTCACCGTCGGTCTGCTCGTAACCGAGCATGGGAACCAGCGTCGCCCCCTCCGAAACACTCCATATCCCATGGGCCGCAAGAAATCCCGCCATCGAGGCAATTTCACTCATGGCGACCGAGCGTACCGCGGCTGATCTGTACCGTCACAACACTTTTCCGCTGATCGTCTGCACCGGGGCGAACGCGCCGACCATCATCGAACGTCTTCCGCGCGGTGATGCTGTCCACTACCGTGAGCGGGCTGTTGACCGCGTGTGAGTCCCATCTGTCGGGATCTGGAGTAATTTTCGACGCTCTCCGCTGGTTAGCTGCCAACTATTCACGGGTCGTTGTTGCGGCCCGGCAGAGAGGAGACATCGTGACTGCTCCGGCCGAACTTTTCGGTGGCAAGGTTGCCGTGATCACCGGCGCCTCGAGCGGTATCGGCGCCGGGCTTGCTCGCCATGCGGCGCAGCTGGGGATGCGGCTGGTCCTGGCGGACATTGCGGCCGACCGGTTGCGAGAGTTTGCCGAAACCCTGCCCGGTGAGGTGCTCCCGGTGGCGACCGACGTCTCGGATCCGGCCGCGGTCGAGGCGCTGGCCGAGGCCGCGTACGCGCGTTTCGGGGCGGTCGACATGCTCGTCAACAATGCGGGCATCATGGCGTTCGGCTGGTCGTGGGAGATCCCGGCCGAGCGGTGGGATGCCATGCTGCGGGTCAACATCGGCGGTGCGGTCAACGGCCTTCGCGCCTTCGTGCCCCGAATGCTCGAGCAGGGCACCCGCGCCTGGATCGCGAACCTGTCTTCGGTGGGCGGCTTGCTGCCCAGCCCGCTGATGGCCCCCTACAGCGTCACCAAGTTCGGGGTGCTGGCACTCACCGAGAGCCTGCACTACGAGATGCTGATGAGACAGGCGCCGATCCAGGTCTCGGTGATTACGCCCGGACACGTCAAGAGCGAGATCTTCACTGTGCGCGACGCCGCTGGGCTGCCTCCCGAGGTCGCGAGATTCCAGCAGTGGCTGCAACACGATGCCGACTCCAACGGCCTCACCCCCGAGGACCACGCGGAGCGGGTCTTCGCCCAGATCGCCGAGGGCCGGTACTGGGTGATCCCGCAGCCCGAGGCGATCGACCCCGCCCTGCAGCCCCGCACCGACATGATCCTGAGCCGCACCACCCCACAACTGCAGATCCCCACCTGACCACCGAAATCCACCCCGGGTCCACCCGCGGGTGGTGGGTGGATGCGCCCGCGAGGCCGATCGTAGAGCTATGACCTCGCGGAATGTTCTCGAAATCGGGCTCGCGGTGCTGGTGCTCGGATGGATCGTCTACCGGCAGACGCAGTGGCAGACGCTGGAGCGGGCGCGGATCTGGCGCGGGCCGATCATCCTCGCGGTCATCGGTGTCGTCAGCATGCGGACCGGCCTGGCCGGAGCGGCGCTCGGGACGACGGCGGTGGCGCTGCTGGTGCTGGAGGCCATGCTGAGCCTGTCGGTCGGTGTCGGGATGGGGATGCTGTCGCAGGTCCGGAACGTGGACGGCTCGCCGGCCGCGCGCACGGGGCTGATCGGCTCGCTGCTGTGGTTCGTGATGCTCGCGGTGCGCGTGGGCGTGGACGTGTGGGCCACCGCGGACGGGGCGAAGATCGTCGCGTCGACCGGGGCAATCCTGCTGATGCTGGCGCTGAACCGGGCCGGGCGGACCGCCGTGCTGATGCGGCGTGCCGACCAGTTGCGGCCTGTTGGGGCACACTGAATCCGATGAGCATTGCCGGGTCGCCGACGGGCCTGAACAGGTTGCTGCGCCTGTTCGGGTTCGTCGCTGTGGTGTCGTGGTCGCTCTATGCCGGGATGTGGAACGAGCCGTGGGTGATTGCGGGCGCGGCGCTGTCGTGGCTCGGCTGGGTCGTCTGGCTCGTGGCGCCCGCGCATTCGGCGGTGACCAACCGAATCATCCTGTGCGCCATGGTGATCGGTGGAGGGTTGACTGCCGCCCGGTTGGCCGGGTCGTCGATCACGGTGATGGTCGCGGTATTCGCCGCCATGTCGTTGGGTACCGAGCCGGTCGTGATCGGACTGGGCATCTCGGCGCTGGCCGCGGTGTGCACCTGCCTATCGGTCCTCACCGCGCCCGAATCCCGAGCCGGGGCGCTCGGTCTGCTGGGGGGCCTGGCGGTGATGGTCGTCGCGGGTTACGGCCGCCGTCAGTCCCGCGCGGTCGACGAGCAGAACCGGCTGCTGGTCGAGCAGAACCGGGTGATCCGCGCCGAGCGTGATCGCGCCGCGGCGATGGCCGAGCGCGGGCGGCTGGCCCGCGACATCCACGACGTGCTCGCCCACACGCTGGGCGGGCTGGTGTTGCAGTTGGACGCCGCGGACGCGCTGCTGGAGGCGGGCGATGTGCCGCGCGCCGCGGAGCGGGTCAAGGCCTCGCACCGGCTGGCGGTGTCGGGGCTGGAGGAGGCCCGCGGGGTGGTGAACGCGCTGCGCGCGGACGGCCTCGATCTCGCCACCGAGCTGGCGCGGCTGGCCGAGGACCATCGCGCCGCGGGTGGACAGGTGCGGCTGCTGGTCGACGCCGAGTTGCGCGGCATGGACGAGCAGGCCGCGGTCGCTGTCGCCCGGGCCGTGCAGGAGGCGCTGACTAACGCCCGCAAACACGCTCCCGGACAACCGGTTACGGTGACGATCCGAGGCCAGGAGGGGAGCCTCGCGGTGGAGGTGTCCAATCCGGTTACCGCCCTTCGCAGTTCGCTGAGCGTCTCCGGGGTGGGCGCGGGCCTGCTCGGAATGACCGAGCGCATCGCGGCGGTGGGTGGCACAGTGGACGCACGGAAGGAGGGTCGAGAGTGGAGAGTGCGAGTTCTGGTGCCGCGCCGGTGATCTCGGTGGTGGTGGCGGACGATCAGACCACGGTGCGCGACGGCCTGTCGACGGTGCTGTCGCTGCTGCCGGACGTCGAGGTGGTCGGGGAGGCTCGCGACGGCGCGGAGGCGGTGGAGCTGGTCCGCACGCTCGCGCCGCGGGTGGTGCTGATGGATCTGCGCATGCCCGGCATCGACGGCGTCGCCGCCACCGCCGCGATCACCGCCGACCATCCACAGACCGCGGTGCTGGTGCTGACCACTTACGCCGACGACGCCTCCATTGCCGGGGCGCTGCGGGCGGGTGCTCGCGGATACCTGACCAAGGACGCCGGACGCGCGGAGATCGCCGCGGCCATCCGCTCGGTCGCCAGCGGCCACACCACCCTGGCCGCCGACGTGGGCGCCCGGCTGGTGTCCGCGCTCGGCGCGCCCGCGCCCGCGGCGCGGGCGGATCTGACCGACCGCGAGCTCGACGTGCTGCGCCTGATGGCCCAGGGCCGCAACAACTCCGAGATAGCCAAGGAGCTGTTCATCGGCCTCAGCACAGTCAAGAGCCACATCAATTCGCTGTTCGCCAAGCTCGACGTACGCGACCGCGGCCAGGCCATCGCGTTCGCCCACCGCACCGGACTCGCGGGCTGAGCTCGTACGGTGTAGTCATCCTACTGCGACACGGGAACCGTTGCGCGACGGCGCAATCGGCCGGTACCCGGCACGCTCAACCACACCACCATGGCCATGATCGCGTCCAGCACCAGCGCCAGCACGGCCACCAGCAACGCCCCGACCAGCACCCGGTCGTACTTGTAGAGGCTGATGCCGTCGAAGATGTAGCGGCCCAGCCCGCCCAGGTTCACGTAGGCGGCGATGGTCGCGGTCGCCACCACCTGCAGCGTCGCCGAGCGCAGGCCGGTCAGCAGCACCGGCATGGCGTTGGGCACCTCCACCCGCAGCAGTACCTGGCGCTCCCGCATGCCCATCGCGCGCGAGGCGTCGACCACGTCCGGATCCACATTGGCGATGCCCGCGTAGGCGCCCGCCAGCAGCGGCGGGACGCCGACGGTGACCAGCGCGAGCAGCGGCGGCAGCAGTCCCAGCCCGAGCCCGAGCACTACGAAGGTCAGCACGCCCAGCGTCGGCAGCGCGCGCATCGCATTGGCGAAGCCCACGACCGCGCCGCCGCCCCGGCGGGTGTGGCCGACCAGCAGCCCGATCGGCACGGCGATCACCGCGGAGAGGGCGATCGCCAGGAAGCTGTACCACAGGTGCTGGACGATCCGGTGCCCGATGCCCGCCGGGCCGCTCCAGTTCCCGGACGTGGTGAAGTAATGCCACGCATCGATGAAAAGGTTCATGCGCCGGCGCCTTTCGGGGACAGGAGCGTGCGGCTCGGGCGCCGGCCGGTCCGCAACCACGGTGTGGCCCAGCGTCCGAGCAGGAACAGCACGCGGTCCACCACGAGCGCCAGCACCAGCACCACGATGATCCCCGCGACGATCTCGTCGGGATAGTTGCGCTGATAGCCCTGGGTGAACAGCTTGCCGAGACCGCCTACCCCGATCAGCGCACCCACGGTCACCATGGAGATGTTCGTCACCGCGACCACCCGCAGGTTTGCCACGAAAACCGGTATGGCCAAAGGGAATTCGACCGTGATCACGCGCCGCATCCGGGTGAATCCGATGGCGTCGGACGAATCCAGCACCGCCGCGGGCACCGAGTCCAGTGCCGTCGGCACCGCGATGACCAGCAGCGCCAGCGAGTAGATGCTCAGCGCGATAACGACATTCAGCGGATCGATGGCCGCGATGCCCACCAGCGGCGGAATGATCACGAACAGGGCCAGCGACGGAATGGTGTAGGCCAGGCTCGCGGTGGTGACCGTGATCCGCCGCAGCCACGGCACCCGCCGCACCAGCGCGCCCAGCGGAATCGCGATCACCAGCCCGATCAGCAGCGGCACCAGCGCCAGATACAGATGGGTGCGCGCGAATCCGGCGATATCGGAGAAGTTGTCGACCAGATACTTCACCCGACTACAACCCCTGTTCGGCGACGAGCTGATTGCGGGCGGTGTCCTCGCTCGAACGCTGTTGCGCCAGTTGGTCGATGACCTCCGTGGCCAGCACGCCGCCGACGACGGCTCCCGAATCGTCCACGGCCACACCCCATCCGGACGGCGAGGAGATCGCCGAGTCCAGCGCCAGGCGCAGATCGCCGCCAGGGGTGAGCAGCGAGCCGCCCGCGGCCATGCTGTCCGCCAGCGCGTGCCCGGCGCGGATCTTCTCCAGGCCGGTGACGTCGACCCAGCCCAGCGGGCGCTTCTCCGCGTCGACCGCCAGCACCCACGCGCCGGCTACCAGCCGCCGCTCGGGCAGCTGCTCGGGTGTCGCGGTCTCGATCTCGTGCACCTCGACCCCGGACGCGCTGCGGAACGACAGCCCGCGATAGCCGCGGTCGCGCCCGGCGAAATCGGCGACGAAATCGGTTGCGGGCTGGGCCAATACCACCTCCGGCGGATCGTACTGCTGCAGCACGCCGCCGCGGCCGAACACCGCGATGTGGTCACCGAGCTTGATCGCCTCGTCGATGTCGTGCGTGACGAAGACGATCGTCTTGTGCAGATCCGCCTGCAGCCGTTGCATTTCGGCCTGGAGTTCCTCGCGCACCACCGGATCCACGGCGCTGAAGGGCTCGTCCATCAACAGGATCGGCGGATCCGCGGCCAGCGCCCGGGCCACGCCCACGCGCTGCTGCTGGCCGCCGGACAGTTGCGCGGGATACCGGCCCGCCAGCGCCCGGTCCAGGCCGACGCGGTCCAGCACCTCCAGCGCGGCGTTCCGGGCCGCGCGGCGGGTCTGCCCGCGCAGCACCGGGACCGTGGCGACGTTGTCCAGGACGCTGCGATGCGGCAGCAGCCCGGCGCTCTGGATCACATAGCCCATGCCCAGGCGCAGCTTGACCGGGTCGATCTTCGAAATATCCTCGCCCGCAACGGTGATCGTGCCCGCGGTGGGCACGACCATCCGGTTGATCATGCGCATCGAGGTGGTCTTACCGCAGCCCGAGGGGCCCACGAAGACCGTGAAGGACCCCGATTCGATGCGCAGGTCGAGATTCGTGACCGCCCCCGTGCCGTCCGGATAGACCTTGCTGACGCCACTGAACTCGATATCTGTCAAAGCTTCACCTCGCCGGCGCTCGGCTCCGCTGCGCCCGATGCCGGCTGTGTCATCGGTTCGCTCGCAATCTCGCCCACGATTATCCGACCGGCTTGTCCAAGCCCTGCGTGGTCACCCACGACTTCGCCGCCGCCGCGGGCTCGACCTTCGCGTTACCGGAGACCTGCTCGTTGAGCGCGATGAGCTGATCGGTGGTCAACTTCGCCGAGACGGCGTCCAGGACCTTGACCGCCTTGTCGGACTTCTTTTTGGCATTGAATACCGGCACGACGTTCTGGGGCGCGAAATTGTGCTGGGGATCGGCCAGCACGACCAGATTGTTCTGTTTGATTGCCGGCGAGGTGGTGAAGATATCGGCCGCGACCACCTGTCCGCTGGTCAAAGCGCGCACGGTCGCGGGGCCGCCGCCGTCGCTGATCGGGACGAACTTGTCGGCCGCGACGTTCAGCGAGTAATGGGCCTTCAGGCCGGGCAGGCCATCGGAGCGCTCGGAGAATTCCGGCGGCGCGCCGAAGGTCACCTCCGCCGAGTGCGATGCGAGATCGGCGATCGAATGCAGATTCCACTTGTCGACCGTGGCCTGGGTGACGACCACCGCATCCGAATCCTGGCCGGGTGCGGGTGTGGCCGATGCCAATTGATCGCCCAGGGCCTTGGTCAGGGCCGCATTCACCGCGCCGGGATCGGTCGCGGTCGCGGACTTGTCCAGATATTGCAGCAGGTTGCCGGTGTAATCGGGGATCACGCCGATCGAGCACTGCTTCAGCGCCGGAATGTAGGCCTCGCGGCTGCCGATGTTCAGCTTCGTGTCGACGCTGAAACCGTTGGCGCGCAACGCCTCGGCGTACACGTCGGCGACGGTCTCCGATTCCGGGAAGTTCGCCGAGCCCACGGTGAGCTTGTTGGCGTCGCCGTCGCAGCCGTTCGATCCCGAGGCCAGCGGGTTGGAGCTGCTACCGCACGCGGACAGGGCCATCGCCGCGGCCAGCGCGACCGCGGTGGCGACGAATCGCACGGCGGTGAACGCGGGACGCAATCCGCGCCGGCGCGCAGAGGAGGTGATCGAGGATTTCACTGCTGTCCTTCCAGGGGCCCGGCGCTGCCAGGTGTGGTCCGGTGCGCCCCGGCTACGATTCGTCGGCGGGGCGGCCGCTACTGGCTGTCCATCTTTGCAGCCGCGAGTCGTTCTTACTATCCAATCGAGAGTGGGTGTCGTCGGATGGAGTTGACCACGTCGGTGCGGGCCGCGGCCGGTGTCATGGTCGCCGTCATTGCGTCCGCGCTGGTCGCATCGTGTTCGCACGGTGCTTCGGCCGCCCCGATCGCGGTGGGTGCGGGGGATTCGGCTCAGAGTGAATTAATTGCCGAAATTTATGCCGGGGCGCTCGCGCGCACGGGCGCGCGCACGGTCGTCGACGCGCGATTGGGGCGGCGCACCGACTATCTCGCGGCCCTCGATGCCGGGCGGGTGGCAGTGGTGGGGGACGAGAGCGGCGATCTGCTCGCGGCATTGGATTCCCGATCGCCCGCGCGAATTCCCGATCCGAGCGCGGCCGCCGATTCGAGTACCGTCAGCGCGCCCGCTGGTTCCAGCGAGGCAGCCGCGACAACGCCGACCCCCAGCGTGTCGGATGCGCTGAGCCGGGCGCTGCCCGAGGGCCTGGCGATCTCCGATATCGCCGACGGCACCGATCTGCGCGCACAGTTCGTGCTCGCGCCCGCAGCGGCCGGGCGATTTCCGCACTCGCTGAAGGATCTGGCCGCGCACTGCGGGGAACTGACCGTCGGCATCGCGACCGGGCACCAACTCGATCCGCTGCGCCCCGCGCCGGATCCGCGACGGGATGTGCTCACACCGCTGCGGCAGGTCTACGGCTGCGATATCGCGCACTACACGGTCCTGCCGGACGACACCGCGGCGCGGAATGCCCTGCGGGACGGCCGGGTTCAGGCCGCGGTGCTGACCGCGCCCGCCGCGCTGCTGCCGGGCGGGCCGGGTGCGGTGGTCGGTGTGGCCGATCCGGAGTACGCCTTCCGCGCGCAGAACGTGGTCCCGCTGTTCCGGCAGGGCGCGCTGACCGATACGCAGATCAAGAAGCTGAATTACGTTGCGGGCGAACTGACCACCGACAAGCTGACCGAGATGGTCCGCCGGATTCGCGACGACCACGCCGATCCCGGCGCCACGGCCAACGCCTGGCTGGACGAGCACAACCTGTAGTTCCGCGCCGATTCCACGCGCCGCGCCGGTGATCCGGTTGTACCGCACCCGGATCCGGCCGGGCCGCGCCGGGGATGTTGTCCGGGATTCCGTCGAATTCGGTGCCGTAACGACCGCCGCCAATCGGGGCGCGCCGTCCGGTTCCGGCGAGTACTGTCTAGGGAGTTGATCAAGCACCCGTCGCCGCGTGCCACCACGGCGTGCGACGGCGGTCCGGCGGCGATGCCCGCGCCAGACGGACGCCCGTCGGAATAGCCACCCGAGGGAGGCGCAGGCATGTTCACTGGGACGTTCGCGGCGCGCATGTTCACCGTCTGCGCGCTGTCGGCCGTACTGGCCACCACCGCCGCCTGCGGCGGCTCCGGAAACAAATCCTCGAGCAGCCTGGCTACCACCCCGGCGGCCACGGCCACGCAGGCCGTTACCCAGCTCTACCAGCAGTTCTTCGACGGCAAGACCACGGCCGACGAGAAGATCGCACTCCTGGAGAACGGTCAGGCCTTCGCGGCCACGATCAAGGCGCAGGCCGGCACCCCGATGGCCAAGAGCACCACCGCGACGGTATCGAATGTCAGTGCCACCGCGGACCACGCCACCGTCACCTTCACGGTGCTGTTCAACGGCAAGCCCGCACTCGTCGGGCAGCCGGGCTCGGCGATCCGGACCGACGGCAGCTGGAAGGTCACGGCCTCCACCTTCTGCGCGCTGCTGACCATGGAGGGCAATCCGCCCCCGGCCTGTGCGACCGCGACGCCGACGCCCACGCCGGCCAAGTGAGCCCCGATGTCCTGGGCCGATGCCTCGAAACCGCTGTGGCGCAGCATCACCGGTGAGGTCGTGAACGAGCGGGCCGACCGGCCGCGCGTCGCGCTGCTCACCGTCACCGCGGTCCTGTTCGTGACCTTCCTGGACACCACGATCGTCAGCGTGACCCTCGGCAACGTCCAATCCGACGTGCACGCGGGGGTGGTCTCGCTGCAGTGGGTGGTCAACGCCTACACGCTGGTCTTCGCCAGCCTGATGCTGACCGCGGGCTCGCTCGGCGATCGGTGGGGCCGCAAGCGCGTGATGATCGGCGGGCTGGTGATCTTCTGCGCCGGTTCGGTGCTCTCGGCCGTCGCCGGCGGCGTGGGCGTGCTGATCGCCGGGCGCGCGGTGATGGGGCTGGGCGCCGCGGCCTCCGAACCCGGGACGCTGTCGGTGATCCGGCACATCTTCCCCGATCGCGGGCAGCGGGCCCGGGCGCTGGGAGCGTGGGCGGCGGTGTCGGGGCTGGCGCTGGCGGCCGGGCCCGTCATCGGCGGACTGCTGGTCGGCGCCTTCGGCTGGCGGGCGGTGTTCTGGTTCAACCTGATCGTGGGCGTGCTGGTGCTGGCCGCGGCGGTGCGCTACGTGCCCGAGAGCGCGGATCCGCAGCCGGGACCGGTCGACATCGCCGGATTCGTGCTGGGCGCAACATTTCTGGGCTGCGTGATCTACGCGGGTATCTCGGGCGAGCAGGTCGGGTACGGCGCCGCCTCGGTGCTCACCCTGTTCGTGATCGGTGGCCTGGCCGGGGTCGGATTCCTGCTGGTCGAGATGCGCGCGCGGAACCCGATGTTCGACTTCGCCTATCTGAAGCGGCCTTTGGTGCGCAGCGCGCTGATCGTCGCGTTCGCGGTGTATTTCGGCATCTTCTCGATCTTCTTCTTCACCGCGCTGTATCTGCAGGAGGTGCAGAGCTATTCGGGCTGGAAGATCGCGGGTGTCTTCGCGCCGATGGCCGTGGCGATCATCGTGGGCGCGCTGTTCGCCGGGTTCTGGGTGGCGGTGCGCGGGTCCCGCACCCCGATGATCGTGGGCTGCCTGCTGGGTGCGGCGGGGCTGCTGCTCACACGGCAATTTCTCGGTGTGACAGTGGAATTCGTGCCGCTGGCGTTGTCGCTGCTGGTCGCGGGACTGGGCTTCGGCATCGCGGTGGTGCCGCTGACCTCGGCGGTGCTCTCGGGCGTGCCCGCCGAGCATTCGGGCATGGCGGCCGCGGCGACCAACACCATGCGTCAGGTCGGCGCGGTCGTCGGCGTGGCCGCGCTGGGCTCGCTGGTCAACTCGTTTCTCAACTTGGACTTGACCTCCCGGCTCAACCAGCTCGGGGTGCCGCTCAACTTCCAATCGATCGTGATCGACGCGATCGAGACCGGCAACGTGCCCCCGGGCGGGGATCAGGCGGCCTCGCAGGCCTACGGGCCGATCGTCAACCAGGTCATCAACGCCACCTACGCCGCCTTCCATAGCGGACTCGAGGTGGCCCTGCTGGTTTCGGGCATCATGGTGCTGGTCGCGGCGGTCGTGACGGCGGTTTCGCTACCGCGGCACGATCGTTCGGGGTACGAATACGAGACCTGAGCGAGGCGGGCGATGGCCGGAGCAAGGTCCGGAACGACCCCTCCGCGCCCCGGGCCGCTTGCTCCGGCCCTGTCTCAACCGTAGGAGCGCCGGGGCGTTCGCAGAAGCCCGCTATCCCAGGGGCATCGGTCAGTCGCGCAGCGCCGCGGCCAGGACCGGATCGGCCGCCAGCCCGGGCAGCGATTCGACCAGCGTTTCGATCAACTGCTCGCGCGTGATGGTCTCGGCGCTGAGCCAGCTGAGCGTGACCTCCTCGACGAATGCGATCCAGCCGCGCACCACCAGCGCCAGCCGCGGCCGGGCCGGATCGTCCTGGGGCAGCGGAACTTCGGCCAGGATGCGGGTGGCCAGGGCGGCGCGGGTGGCATCGGCCAGCGCCATCAGTTCGGCGCCGGCGGGCCGGCGCAGCAGGGCCAGGTACGAGGTCCGGTTATCGCTGGCGTAGTCGACATAGCGCCGCACCGCATCGCGCAGCATGGCGCCCAGCTCGAGGGTGCGGTCGGGGGCGGTGCGGGCCAGCAGTTCGGCATTGGCGTTGGCCACGATCGCGAGGTGGAACTCCTGTTTGGAGGAGAAGTAGTGGAACAGCAGGCCGCGCGAGATGCCCGCCTGCTTGGCGATCTCACCGATGGAGATGTCCTCGAGGGCGCAATCACGCAGCATCCGGGTGCCGAGCGAGATGAGCTGGTGACGGCGCTCCTCGGGGCTCAGACGCACCCGTTTACCGGGATCTTTTCCACTCACGCCCCTATCTTACTGAACATGAGTCAATACTGAGCTCACCCACCCCGCCGGCTCCGCAAGCTCCGCCGGCTCACCATCCCCGTTGTTGACTCGCGATCAATAAGCCCCTACCCTCGAGTACATGAGTCGCAAGGTTACAGACAGCGGTGTCGGTGATCCGGATGTCCGCCACGTGCACATCCTCATCGTCGGCAGTGGGTTCTCGGGCCTGGGCATGGCCATCCGGCTCAGCCAGCAGGGTGTCCGGGACTACGTGGTGCTCGAGCGCGGCGGTGATGTCGGCGGTACCTGGCGCGACAACACCTATCCCGGCGCGGCCTGCGACGTGCCCTCGCAGTTGTATTCGTATTCCTTCGCGCTGAACCCGGACTGGTCGCGGTCGTTCTCCCGGCAGCCGGAGATTCAGCAGTACATCCAGGGCGTGGCCGACCGGTACGGCGTGCGCGACAAGCACATCTTCGACTGCGAGGTGCTGGGCGCGCAGTGGAGCCAGGCGCGGGCGCGCTGGGATGTGCAGACCAGCCAGGGGGAATTCACCGCCGATATCGTCATCTCCGCGGTCGGCGCGCTGTGTGAGCCGAATCTGCCGGATATCAAGGGCATCAACGAGTTCCAGGGCCAGATCTTCCACTCCGCCCGCTGGGACCACGAGGCCGATCTGAGCGGTAAGCGGGTTGCGGTGATCGGCACCGGCGCCTCCGCGATCCAGATCGTGCCCTCCATCGCGCCGAAGGTGGCGCAGCTGGATCTGTATCAGCGCACCGCGCCGTGGCTGCTGCCCCGCATGGACCGGCCGTACACGCTGCCCGAGCGGCTGGCCTTCAAATACGTGCCGGGTGTGCAGCGGCTGTCGCGGGCGGCGATCTATGCCGCGCGCGAGACACAGGTCGTGGGCCTAGCGAAGTTCCCGCCCGCGATGCTAGCGCTGGAGACGGTCGCCCGGGCCAAGCTGCGCCTCGAGGTGCCCGATCCGCAGCTGCGCGAGAAGGTCACGCCGAATTTCCGCATCGGCTGCAAGCGCATGCTCATCTCCAACGAGTACTACCCGGCGCTGGGCCGGGACAACGTCGACGTGGTCACCGAGGGCATCCGCGAGATCCGCGCCGGATCGATCGTGACCGCCGACGGCACCGAGCGCGAGGTCGACGCCATCGTCGTGGCCACCGGCTTCCACGTCACCGATTCCCCGGCGTTCGAGACCATCTCCGGGCGCGACGGCCGCACGCTGGCAGAGGTTTTCGACGAGTCCGGCCAGCAGGGCTACAAGGGGACCTCGATCGCCAACTACCCCAACATGTTCTTCCTGCTCGGCCCGAACGTCGGCCTGGGCCACACCTCGATGGTCTACATGATCGAATCGCAGATCGCCTACGTCGCCGACGCGATCGCCACCATCGATCGCCTCGGCCTGAGCACGGTCGAGGTCCGCAAGGACGTGCAGGACACGTTCAACCGGGAGCTGCAGGGCAAGCTGGTCGGCAGCGTGTGGAGCACCGGCGGCTGCGCGAGCTGGTATCTGGACAAGCACGGCAACAACACCACGCTGTGGCCGGACTTCACGTTCCGCTTCCGGCGGATGCTGGAAAAATTCGACATGTCGGCGTACGAAACGAAAGTGATGGCACATCAGTGAGCAGCGACGCTTATTTCACCGGAAAGGTCTGCGTGATCACCGGCGCCGGTTCGGGCATCGGACGCGCGCTGGCGGAGAACCTGGCCGGGCGCGGGGCGAAGCTCGCGCTGTCGGACATCGACGCCGAGGGCCTGGCCGAAACCGTCCGCCGCTGTGAGGCATTGGGCGCGCAGGTCACATCGGACCGGCTCAATGTCGCCGAGCGCGAGGCCGTGCTGCTCTACGCCGATACGGTGCACAAGCATTACGGCGTCGTGCACCAGATCTACAACAATGCCGGTATCGCCTATCACGGCAACGTCGTCGACTCCGCGTTCAAGGACATCGAACGCATCATGGATGTCGACTTCTGGGGAGTCGTCAACGGCACCAAGGCATTTCTGCCCCATCTGATCGAATCCGGTGCGGGCCACGTGATCAACGTGTCCAGCCTGTTCGGTCTCATCGCGGTGCCCGGCCAGAGCGCCTACAACGCGGCGAAATTCGCCGTGCGCGGCTTCACCGAGGCCCTGCGGCAGGAGATGCTCGTCGAGCAGCGGCCGGTCCGGGTCACCTGCGTGCATCCGGGCGGCATCAAGACCGCGGTCGCGCGCAACGGCACGTACGCCGAGGGGATCGACGCGGCGGGCTTCGCGGCCTTCTTCGACAAGCATCTGGCCCTGCACACCCCGGAAATGGCGGCGCGGACTATCACCGAGGCCGTGGCCAAGGGGCAGGGCCGCGTGCTGATCGGCTGGGAGGCCAAGGCATTGGACCTGTTCGTGCGCACCACGGCCTCCTACTATCAGCGCATCTCCTCCGTCGTGACCCGGCGCTTCCTACCGTGATCACCTCGGCCTAGTCGCGCCCTGGGCCGATCCCAACGATCCCGCGCCGCCCGCGAGCGAAGCGAGCAGTCGGATACAGCCGGGCTCTCGCTCCTGGCGGAGCCGAGCGCTAGCGAGGCGCATGTGGCCCAGCTGCAGGCTTCGCTCGTCGCCCCGGCGGCCGCCGCGGTGCGTGAACTCGCGGGCTTCCTCGGCGAATCGCTGTAACCAGCATAAAACCGGCCCATAGGATAGGTTTCTGGCGGCCTCGAGCCGGGGGAGGGCCCGGTCGCGGCCCGCTCGACGGTCGGGTGCGGGACCGCGGCGCGAGTGGCGTAGATTACTGGCGAGTAAACCACGTGGAAGGGCACCGATGCGAGAGTTCGAAGTCCCGGCTACCTACACCATCCCCGAGGACGTGAATGTCTCTGACAGCGTCTTCCGGCACGCCGAGCGCACGCCCGGCCTGGTGGTGTTCAACAGGCCGGATGGCAAGGGCGGCTGGACCGATGTGACCGCGAAGCAGTTCGCGCAGGCCGTCACGGGCGTGGCCAAGGGGCTGGTCGCCTCGGGCATCGAACTCGGTGATCGCGTCGCCATCCTGGCCTCCACCCAGTACGACTGGGTGGTGCTGGACTTCGCCGTCTGGGCGGCCGGCGGCTGTACCGTCGCCATCTTCGACAGCTCCTCGGCCGAGCAGGCCAAGTGGATCCTGCAGGATTCCGCGACCAAGCTGCTGGTGGTCGAGACGGCCAAGCAGCACACAATGATCGGCGAGATCTCCTCGGCGCTGCCGGAGTTGAAGGAGACCCTGCTGCTGTCCGAGGGTGCGGTCGCCGAATTGACCGCTCGCGGCGCGGAGCTGGACGATGCGATCGTGCACGAGCGCCGCGCGCAGGTGAAGGCCGCCTCCCCGGCGACGCTGATCTACACCTCCGGCACCACCGGACGCCCCAAGGGCGTGATGCTCTCGCATTCGAACCTGTATGCCGAGTCCGCCGCGGATCGCTCGACGATGCCGGACCAGCTGCGCGCGGGCAAGCGGTCGCTGCTGTTCCTGCCGCTGGCACACGTCTTCGCCCGCGCGGTGGCCCTCGCGGCCTTCGACGCCGGAGTCACCGTGGCCCACACCGCCGACTGGTCCACACTGGTCGAGCAGTTCGGCCAGTACAAGCCCGACTTCATCCTGTCGGTGCCGCGCGTGTTCGAGAAGGTGTTCAACGGCGCCAAGCAGAAGGCGCACGACGGCGGCCAGGGCCGGATCTTCGACATCGCGGCCGACACCGCCATCGAGTACAGCCAGTCGCTGGAGACCGGCGGGCCGGGGCTGGTGCTCAAGCTCAAGCACGCGGTGTTCGACAGGCTGGTGTATTCCAAGCTGCGCGCGGCCATGGGCGGTCAGTGCAAGTCCGCGGTGTCCGGCGGCGGCCCGCTGGGTTCGCGGCTGGGGCACTTCTTCCGCGGTGTCGGCGTCATTATCTATGAGGGCTACGGCCTGACCGAGACCACCGCCGCCATCACGGTCAACACCCCCGCGCACATCCGCGTCGGCTCGGTCGGGCACCCGCTCCCGGGCCACGGCGCGAAGATCGCCGACGACGGCGAGCTGCTGGTTCGCGGCCCGGTCGTGTTCAGCGGTTACTGGGGTAACGACGCGGCCACCGAGGACGCGTTCGTCGACGGCTGGTTCAAGACCGGCGATCTGGGCGCCATCGACGACAACGGCTTCGTCGCCATCACCGGCCGCAAGAAGGAAATCCTGGTCACCGCGGGCGGCAAGAACGTCTCCCCGGCCATGCTCGAGGATTCGCTGCGCGCCAACCCGCTGATCAGCCAGGTCATGGTCGTCGGGGACGGCAAGCCGTTCATCGGCGCCCTGATCACCCTCGACCAGGACGCCCTGCCCGGCTGGAAGGAGCGCCACAACCTCCCCGCCGACACCCCGCTCGAGAAGCTGATCGAGAACCCGGACCTGGTGGCCGACGTCGAGGCCGCCGTGGCCGAGACCAACAAGCTCGTCTCGCACGCCGAGGCCATCAAGAAGATCCGCATCCTGTCGGTCGACTGGACCGAGGAGAGCGGCGAGCTCACCCCGAAGATGTCGCTGAAGCGCGCGGTCGTGATGAAGAATTGCGCCGCCGAAGTGGATGCGATCTACAGCTGAGCTTCGCTGTGTGACAACTGAATCCGACGGCCCATCCGCTTGTGCGGGTGGGCCGTCGGCGCTTTCGCTCCAGCGCCACCGAATGCTCTCCGTGCGAAGTTGATTCGCCGGATGTGGCTACTCGGATTGGTCCCGCCGGGGTGCGGGCCAGTGGGTGGAGCCCAGTTCGCGGGAGATGGTGCGCGCGGCGGTGCGGACGGCGTCGATGGTGGGCACCGGGGCGGGCCAGTCGGTGGTGGGGATGACCACTCCGACCGCGCCGACCGGGGCGCCGGTTCGATCGAAAACCGTTCCGGCGACGCAGGATTCGCCGAGCACGGCCTCGTCGCATTCGTAGGCCACACCCGAGGCGGTGACCGGCTTCAGGTGGTCGGCCAGGGCCGTGACCGAAGTGATCGTCTCGCCGGTCATGCTGCGCAGCGGGCCGGATTCGGTGCGGGGCAGGAACGCCAGGATCGCCTTGCCCAGCGCGCTGGCGTGGGCGGGGATCTCGATGCCGACCTCGGGCATCTGGCGGGTGCCGTCGGGGCGGGGCTCGTGGTGGATGATGACGATGTCGTCGCCGAACAGGACGCCGACGCGCACGGCCAGGCCCGTGCCGCGGGCCAGCTCGTGGGCCCAGGTGAGGGAGCGGGAGCGTAGGTCCAGGGTGTCGAGGTACACGTTGCCCATGCGCAGCACCGCCGGACCGAGCTGATACCGCCCGCCGCCGTACTCCTGCACCACGACGCCGTGGGCCGCCAGGGTGCGGACGATGCCGTGCACCGTGGTGGCGGCCAGGCCCAGCTCGCCGGCCAGTTCCGAGAGCGTCATGCGGCGGGAACCCTGCAGCGCGAACAGGATTCGTACCGCTCGATCGACCGATTGGATCATGCGGACTCCCGTATCCGATGGATCGTGTGGACCGTGCCGGCCGGCGTCGGAAAATCCGCCGCGGTCCGGGTCTTGTGAGCTACGCAACACCCGCGTACTCTTCGAACATCATTCGACATTATCGAATCTAGTTCGAAAATGCATCTGGAGTTTCCCATGGATGGAATGCGGACGCCGCAGCGGCTCGCGGCGGAAGTGCTCGGCACGGCTTTCCTCGTATTCATCGGCGTCGGCGCGGTACCGGCGACCCTCATCGTGAACGGTAACGCGCCCTTCACGATGGCAGACCTCGGCATGATCTCACTGGCCTTCGGCACGGTCGTCGTCGCGACCGCGTACGCGTTCGGTCATGTCTCGGGCAATCACATCAATCCGGCGGTGACGCTGGCACTGGCGCTGACCAGGCAGTTCCCGTGGCGGGAGGTGCCCGTCTACCTGGCCGCGCAGCTGACCGGCTCCCTCCTGGGATCGCTGGCGATCCTGGGCGTGCTGGGGCGCCGCGCCAGCGAGGTCGGGCTGGGCGTGGCGGCCTACGGGCAGGGCGTGGGCGCCGGGCAGGTCGCCCCGGCCACCGGCGCGTCGATCAATCCCGCCCGGACGCTGGGCCCGATGCTGGTGCAGCAGCTGTGGGGCGGCCACGTCGCCTGGACCCAGGCTCCGGTGTATCTGGCCGCTGAATTCCTCGCCGGAGCCGCCGCCGTGGCAGCGTACGGATTGACCCGCATCCATGCCGTCGGAACGGTCCGCGAATCGGCCGAAACCGCCGCGTGAGAAGGAGAGTGCAGTGAAGAAGCTCATCAACGATCCGGCGGACATCGTCGCCGAGGCCCTCGCGGGGATCGCCGCGGCGCATCCCGAGCTGCGGGTCGACGAGAAGAACAAGCTGGTGCTGCGGGCCGATGCGCCCGCGCCCGGCAAGGTGGGACTGGTCTCCGGCGGGGGATCCGGGCACGAACCGCTGCACGGCGGGTTCGTCGGGCCCGGAATGCTCGATGCCGCCTGTGCCGGTGAGGTTTTCACCTCGCCGGTGCCGGACCAGATACTCGCCGCGACCGCGGCCGTCGATTCCGGGGCGGGCGTGCTGCACATCGTGAAGAACTACACCGGCGACGTGATGAACTTCGAGATGGCGGCCGAGCTCGCCGCCGCCGAGACCGGCGCCGAGGTGATGGCCGTGGTCGTGAACGACGATGTGGCCGTGCAGGACAGCACCTACACCGCGGGTCGTCGCGGGGTCGGCGGAACGGTGATTCTCGAGAAGATCGCCGGCGCCGCCGCCGAGCAGGGCCGCCCGCTCGCACATGTCGCGCAGGTCGCGGACGCGGTGAACGCGAACTCGCGCAGCATGGGGATGGCGCTGACCTCCTGCACCGTGCCCGCCGCGGGCAAGCCCACCTTCGAGCTGGCCGAGGCCGAGATGGAGATCGGGATCGGCATCCACGGCGAACCCGGCCGGCACCGCGTGCCGCTCGCCCCGGCGCGGGAGGTCGCCGCGATGCTCGTGGAGCCGATCCTGTCCGATCTGCCGTACACCAGGGGCGACAACGTCATCTGCTTCGTCAACGGCATGGGTGGCACGCCGCTGCTGGAGCTGTATGTGATGTACAACGAGGTGGCGCGGATCCTGCGCGGGCACGGGGTGGTCATCGCCCGCTCGCTGGTCGGCCCCTACATCACCTCGCTGGAGATGGCCGGATGCTCGGTCACCCTGACGAAGGTCGACGACGACCTGCTGAACCTGTGGGACGCGCCGGTGCGCACGCCGGCCTTGCGCTGGGGAGTGTGACAATGACGGATCTCGATCCGGTCCGGTGGATGCGTGAATTCGCCTCGCTCGTCGACGAGAACGCCGACCGCCTCACCGAACTCGACGCGGCCATCGGCGATGCCGATCACGGCAGCAATATGCGCCGGGGGACGGCCGCGGTCGCCGCCGCCTTCGACGAGGCCGCACCGACCGACCCGGCCGCCGCGCTGAAACAGGCGGGCATGGTGCTGATCCGCTCGGTCGGCGGCGCCAGCGGCCCGCTGTACGGCACCTTCTTCCTGCGGGCCGCCGTGGCCTGCGGCGAGAATGCCCTGGGCACGGCGGATTTCGCGAAGGTGTTCCGGGCCGGGCTCGACGGCGTGGTGGCGCGCGGCAAGGCCGAGGCGGGCGACAAGACGATGTTCGACGCGCTGGCGCCGGCGGCGGATGCGCTGGATGAGGGCCTCACGGCCGGAGCGGATCTGGGCGATGCGCTCGATGCCGCGGTGGCGGCCGCCGAGGCGGGCTGCGCGGCGACCATACCCATGCAGGCGCGCAAGGGGCGCGCGTCCTATCTGGGCGAACGCAGTGTCGGACACCAGGATCCGGGCGCGACCAGTGCTGTCTTGCTGGTCCGGGCGGCACGCGGGGCGGTGCGGTGATGGGCGTCGGCGGGCGAGTTGATGACTGTCCGGCGCCTCGCCCGGACTGCCGCGCAACGGATTCGGTGCGGTCCGGAACCCGCCGGCTCCGGCTGAGGGGCGTCGGCGGGCGAGTTGAGGATTTTCTGGCGCCTCGCCCGGACTGCCGCGCAACGGATTCAGCGCGGATCGGAACCCGCTGGCCGCGGGTTCGGTGCTCACGGCCGGGTGAATGCCGCTGCCGAGCGGGTGGGTCCGCTATCGACCCGGTTGATACGGGGTGGTCGTCCCGAGTGTCCGGGCCGGGGCGGACCGTGCGCGCCGCGGGGTGGTGCCCATGATCGGCATTGTCATTGTGTCCCACAGTAATCCGTTGGCGCAGGCCGCTGTCGCGCTGGCGGGTGAGATGCTGCACGGCGCGCCCGTTCGCATCGAGATCGCCGCGGGCCTGGACGAGACCACCCTCGGCACCGACGCCGTCGCCGTTGCTGAGGCCATCGCCGCCGCCGATTCCGGCGACGGCGCGCTGATCCTGATGGATCTGGGCAGCGCCGTGCTCTCGGCCGAGCTGGCCTTGGACCTGCTGGAATCTCCCCATCGGACGCGGCTGTGCGCGGCGCCCATCGTCGAGGGACTGATTGCCGCCGCGGTCTCCGCGGCCGGCGGCGCCGACCTGGACGAGGCAGCCGACGAGGCGGACAATGCGCTGCTGGGCAAGCGGGTTCAACTGCAGCAGGACGTTGCCGCGGTCGGCGCGACTTCCGGGGGCTCGGGCGCACTGCGCGAATCCGACTCTGCCGCAGAAAGTTCCGGAACCCTCGGCGCGTCTCGCGGGCGCGATGCTGTGCGGTCGGCCGAATCCGCGGACGGCTCCGGCGGTGATATCGAGGATAATGCCGGCAGCGCGGTGGCGACCTTCCGGGTGACCAATGCGCACGGCCTGCACGCGCGCCCCGCATCCATGCTGGTCGGTGCGATCCGCGGCCGCGAGGTGCGGGTGCTGCTGCGCAACCTGACCACCGGCGCGGGACCGGCCTCCGGCATCAGCCTCACCCGGGTCGCGGCGCTCGGGGTGCTGGCCGGGCACATGGTCGAGATCTCCGCGACCGGTCCCGACGCCCGGGCGGTCGTCGACCGGGTTGTCGCGATGGCGGAGGATCGATTCGGCGAGGAGCCCGCCGAGGGGTCGTCACTCGATCCGAGTGCCGGCCCGGGGCACGGCATCGCGATCGCGGCGACGGCATCCGATGCCCTCGACACCGCTGCGGATCGGATCGCGGTGACGCGCAACCGGATCGGCGACGAGGGTGCCCCGATGACAGGAGAGCGGTCCACGAGCGCGGCGGTGGGCATCGACGGCGTGCCCGCCGCACGAACCGCGGGCCCGTTCCCGGCGTCCGCGGGAATCGCGATCGGGCCCGCCTGGCGGCTGGACACGGTCGAATTCGAGCTGCCGAGGGATCCTGCCGGGGATCCCGACGCCGAACGGGATCGGTTGGACGCCGCGATCGCGGAGGCCCGTGGCCGGATCGAAGCCGATATCGACCGCGCGGACGCCTCCGGGCTCGCCGGACCCGAGGCCGACATCTTCCGGGCGCATCTGCTCCTGCTCGAGGACGACGAGCTGATTGGCGAGATCCGCGCGCGGGTGGTCGGCGGCGCGGCTGCCGAGAGTGCCTGGGCGGCCGTATTCGACGATGCCGCAGGCGAATTGGCGCGCCTGCCCGACGAGTACCAGCGGGCGCGCGCCGCCGACATCCGCGCGGTGCGCGATCAGGTGCTCATGGCGCTGTTCGGCCACAGCGGCGACACCGTCGGCCGCCCCGGCATTCTGGTCGCGGCCGAGCTGAGCCCGGGCCAGGTGGCGGCGCTGGACCGGGAGATCGTCATGGGAATCGTGCTGGCCGAGGGGAGCCCGACCGCACACAGTGCCATCTTGGCCCGCTCCAAGGGAATTCCCGCGATCGTCGGCGCCGGACCGCGCGTGCTCACCGTGGCCGAGGGGACCACGGTGGCATTCGACGGCGGCACCGGGCTACTGGTCGTCGATCCCGACCCGGGCACCCTCGCGGAATTCACCACTCGCGCAGCCGAACAGCGCGAGCGGCAGCGCGTCGCGGACGCGGCGGCGCGGCTGCCGGCACATACCCTCGATGGGGCGGAGATCCACGTGGCCGCCAATGTCGGCAGCGTCGCGGACGCGGCCGACGCCGTGCGGGCCGGCGCGGATCTGGCCGGACTGGTGCGAACCGAATTCCTGTTCCTGAACCGGGACCACGCACCGACGGTGGAGGAACAGGAGCGGGTGTACCGGGAGATCGCGCGCACCTTCGGCGATCGCCGGGTCATTCTGCGAACCCTCGACGTCGGCGGCGACAAACCGCTGCCGTACATCCGGCAGCCGCGCGAGGCCAACCCCTTCCTGGGGCTGCGCGGAATCCGGCTCGCCCTGGCCCATCCCGCGCTGCTGCGCGATCAGCTGCGCGCGATCGTCCGGGTCGCCGCCGATCATCCGGTGAGCGTGATGTTCCCGATGATCAGCGCGGTCGAGGAGGTCCGCGCCGCCCGGGAGTTACTGAACGAGCTTGTCCCGCAGGATCTTTCGATCGAGCTCGGCATCATGGTCGAGGTTCCCGCGGTCGCCGCCAAGGCCGCGGCGTTCGCACCCTACGTGGATTTCTTCAGCATCGGCACGAACGACCTGACCCAGTATGCGCTGGCGGCCGAACGGGGTAACGACACCGTCGCGGCCCTGGCGGATCCACTCGACCCCGGTGTGTTGCACCTGATCGACCAGGTCTGCCAGGGCGCGGGGGACACCCGGGTCGCGGTCTGCGGTGAGATCGCCGCGGATCCGGCCGCGATCCCGCTGCTACTGGGCCTGGGTGTCACCGAACTCAGTGTCGCCCCGCCGGCCGTCGCGCTGACCAAGGCGGCCGTGCGCGAGCTGCCCCTCGCCGAGTGCACGACACTGGCCAGGTGGGCACTCACGCTCGAATCGGCCGCGCAGGTCCGGGCGTTGATGAAACCACACCGAAGCGCCGAGCCGTCGCCGGGGTGTACGGGTTGACGATGAGGGCGCCGCGGGGCGCCGGGCTCGCCATCCCGTGACATCGGAGGATTCCCGGATGTCACGGGATGGCCGGGCCCCCCGGATCGATTACCCGACCGGTCCTTGGGCGAGGGTGACCTGCCCGGACTGGCTCTGCCCGTTCGGATCGGTGTACCGCAGCGTCACCTTGTCGCCGGGGTGATGCTGGTCCATCGTATTCGTCAGTGCCGTTGCGGAATCCACGCTCGTGCCGTTCACGCCGGTGATCACGTCGCCGGGGACGATGCCGGCCTGCGCGGCCGATCCGCCCCGGAAGACGTTGCGCACCAGCGCGCCCCCGCCGTTGGCGTCGGCGACCCCGACCCCGAGGAAGGCCGACTGCCCGATGTGGATGGTGCCGGAGGCGTTTCCGGACTGGATCTGCTTGGCGATGCCGACCGCTTTGTTGATCGGGATGGCGAAGCCCTGACCGCCGGTCTGCTGTCCGTTCTGGATGCTGATGCCCGGCCCGCCGGGCACTCCGAGGTGGAAGCCCTGCGCGGCCGACGCGGCGGTGTCGATGCCGACGACCTGTCCGGCGCTGTTGATCAGCGGGCCACCCGAGTCGCCCTCCTGGATATTGGCCGCGACCTGGATGAGCCCGGTCAGCTGCTCGGCCGTGCCCGCCCCGGCGTCGGACGCGGTGACCGACTGGTTCAGCGCGGTGACCTGTCCGGCGGCCGCGGTCGGGGTGCCGGTACCGCCGGCATTGCCGACGCCGACGATGTTGTCGCCGACCGAGATCCTGTCCGAATTGCCCAGCGGCGCGGTCTGCAGGCCCGAGGCGCCCGACATGCGCACCACGGCCATATCGTTGGTGCGGTCGTAGCCGACGACCGTGCCCGCATAGGTCTTGCCGTTGCCGACGTCGGTCACCGCGACCTTGGTGGCGCCCTCCACAACGTGGTTGTTGGTGAGGACCTCGCCGTTGGGGCTCAGCACGATCCCGGTGCCCGCGGCGGTGCCGTTCTGGTATCCGAGCTCGGTATTGATGATGACGATGCCCGGGACGACCTTGTTGACTGCGGCGGTGAGATCCGCCGAACCGGTCTGGTTACCGATGGGCTGGGTGACGATGCCCGGCGACTGCGCCATCGGCGGGAGCGACGACGTGTTGTGCACGCTGAATCGCGCTGTCACCAGCCCGATACCCACGGCAAGGGCGAGCACCAGCGCGGCCACGGCGGTGAAGTTCAGCCCATGGCGGGGCCGGCGGCCACCCTGGGCCGGGTACGGCCCGGGAGGTGCTCCGTACGGGCCCGGTTGCTGCCCGGGCCAGCTCCCCTGATTCGGATACACGGTCATCACGTCCTTTTGGTCAGGAACCCTCTGGATCCATTAAGCGCGCAATTCCTGAGAGGCAGCTGGGGAGACACCGTGCAACGACCACGGTGCGTGGAATCACACGCTATGGCTACTAACGCCGGGCGCCCCCGGGTTCATCCGGGGCGGGCGGGGGTATTTCTGACGAATCCGTGACGACCCGGGTTCCGGTCCCGTGAGCCGGTCTCGGCGGTGGAAAACCGCAGTACGCTCGGCATATGACGTCTTCTGGCCTCGACCTGCGCGGTAGCGCCGGGAAGCCCGGCTCCGCGGCGGCGGGCGGCGGATCCGGCTCGGGATTCCGCACGGCCTGCGGCATCGTGTCGGCGGGCCTTGCGGTGGGTGCGGCCGAGCTGGTGGCGGTGCCGGTCGGCTCGGGCAGCGCGCCCATGACCGCCCTGGGCGGCACGGTGGTGGACCATACTCCCGACAAGGTGCGGGAATGGGTCATCGGCATCGTCGGCACCAACGACAAGCTGGTGCTGTTCATCCTGATGACGGCGGCTGCGGTCGTCGTGGCGGGATTCGCCGGGCGCATCGAGCAGCAGCGCCGGCCGCTGGGTTCGGTATTGCTCGGCGTCTTCGGTGTGGTGGCCGCGTACGTGGCCGTGAATCGGCCCGCCGCGCCGTGGACGTGGGCGCTGCCGTCGCTGATCGGGGTGGCGTTGGCAATCGTGGTGCTGCGCTGGCTGATTCGGCGCGTGGATGCGTACGAGGCGGCCGCCGCGCCCCCGGCGGGGCAGGCGACCGGACCGGCCACCGGTCTCGAGGAAGCGGCCGGACCGGACACCGACGCCGATCGGCCCGAGACCGGTACCGGCGCAACGGCTTCGGGACGCCGGGACGACATGGCTCGCCGCGGAGTGCTCTTCGGCATCGTCGGTGTCGGCGTCGTGGCCGCCGCCGCCGAGATCGCGGGCCGGATCGTCGGCTCCGTGCTGCACAGCGTCTCGGCCGAACGCGCCACCGTCCAGCTGCCCGCGCCCCCCACCCCGCTGCCGGCGGTCGATCCCGCGGCGGATCTCCGAATCCCCGGCCTGACCCCGTATCTCACCGCCAATCACGACTTCTACCGCATCGACACCGCCCTGATCGTCCCGCAGGTCAGCTCCGAGACCTGGTCGCTGCGCGTGCACGGCATGGTCGATCGCGAAATCCGGTTGAACTACGCGGATCTGAAGGCTCGCAAGCCCATCGAGCGGCTGGTGACCCTGACGTGTGTGTCGAATCCGGTGGGCGGCGATCTGATCGGCAACGCGCTGTGGCTCGGATACCCGCTCGCGGATCTGCTCGCCGAGGCCGGGCCGCACGCGGACGCCGACATGGTGCTCTCGCGCAGCGTCGACGGTTTCACCGCGGGCAGCCCCCTGGCCACGGTGACCGACGGCCGCGACGCGATGCTGGCCATCGGCATGAACGGCGTGCCGCTGCCGATCGAACACGGCTATCCGGTGCGACTGGTCGTCCCCGGGCTCTACGGCTACGTCTCGGCCACCAAGTGGGTGACCGACATCGAGATCACGAGATTCGATCGCGCACGGGCCTATTGGACCGAGCGCGGCTGGTCCGAGCGCGGCCCGATCAAGACCGGCACCCGCATCGACACCCCGCACGACGGCGCGAATCCGAAGCCGGGCACCGTCACCGTGGCGGGCGTGGCCTGGGCCCAGCATCGCGGCATCAAGGCCGTCGAGGTCCAAATCGACGACGGCCCATGGCAACCCGCGCGCCTGGCCGCGGACCCCTCCATCGACACCTGGCGCCAGTGGGCCTACGACTGGACCACCACCCCCGGCTCCCACACCATCCGCGCCCGCTCCACCGACGCCACCGGTCAGGTGCAGACCTCCGACCAGCAGGACGTCGTACCGGACGGCGCCACGGGCTACCCGTCGATCTCCGTCCGGGTGGGGTGACCAGAGGCGTGTCCCAGGGCGGGACCGGTCATCGGGTTGGCTGCTCGAGTGGCGGCAGTGAGTCCATCGCGGTGTTCGGCAAACTCGGCATCTGAAAGGTCCGTGCTCGCGGGAACTTTCGGTACTCAGAGTCCGCCGGTAGGTGTAGGTCCTCGAGAAGGGCGCTTGCGGAGGACTTGCCGCCGTCGGATGCTTGTGCACATCTGCCTCGAGATCACAGTGCGACTGGCTCCGCGCTGTTCGGGACCGATCCGCTGGATCGTGCTGTAGTGGCCCGAACCTGCACCGGCCCGGGAAATCGGCAGCTCGGACGATGACCGGCGAATCGCCGGTCACCGTCCGGTGCGATGATCCAGTCGCCGTGGCGACCCCGGCTCACGTGCGGTCGGGCGACCCGTCGTAGCCGGTCTTGCTGTATTCGGCGGGCACGGCCTCGGGGGTGGCCTCGTAACCGAGGTTCACATCGTGAGTGAGGTTTGCGCCGTGGATCCATACTTCGCTGCTGACCTGGGGATATCCACGGGCTACGACGGTGTAGTCGCCCGCGGGCAGGTCCGGGATGCGGTAGTTGCCCTCGGCATCGGTGAATACCGAGCCCATCACCCGGCCGGCCGAATCCAGTACCGACACCTGGGCATCGGCGACCACATCCGAAGACGACCAGGCTCGGCCGGTGAGCATCGCCGTCGCGGCCAGTTCGACGTCGTAGCGCAGCGTGCCCGACTCCGGAACGGTCAGCGTCACCGCGTGTGGCTGCCGGCCCTCGGCCACGGCGACCAGGGTGTACGTCCCCGCGACGGTGCCCTGGCAGGTGTAGGCGCCGTCGCCGCCTGTCACCCCGGCCGTGACGACCTCGCCGCGTGAATCGGTGAGCGTGATCGTGACCCCGGCCAGTGGATGCCCGCCACCGGCCGTGACCACACCGGACAGCTCGCCGTCTCCGCTCAGGGTCAGCTCCCACAGCGCGTGGCGGTCACCGGCGGTCACGTTGACAGCGGCGGGCTGATGGCCGCTGGCCGAGGCGATCAGGACGTAATGCCCGGCAGTCGGCGCCGCGATGCGATAGACGCCGTTGTCGCCACCCGCGGCGCGGGCGACCTGCTGTCCGCGCTGATCGATCAGCGTGAGCGCCGCGCCCGACACCGGACGCCCGTCCTCGCGGTGCACCCGCACCGACAGCGGTTGTTCACCACCGGTGACCGCGGGCGCGAGCACCTCGACGTTCGCCCGATCGACCGGGACGACCTCGGCCGCCGTGGCGATGGTGGTCGGCGCCTCGCCGACCGGAAGTGCCGCGGCCCCTTCGGTTTCGGCGGAGGCGAAGACAGGGGTGTCGTCCTTTGTCCTGACGAACAGTGCGGAGGCGACGACGCCGATGAGCAGGATCGCGGCCGGCAGATACATCGACTGGCTCAGTGCGGTGCTGAACGGATGCACGATGAACGCCGGGAGCTTCGCCGGGCCCGAACCCTCGGAGAACTTGCCGCCGCCGAGATGCTGGGCGGTCATCCGGTTGGAGACCAGCGCGGCGATCACCGCACTGCCCAGGACCGATCCGATCTGCCGGGTCGTGTTGTACACACCGGCGCCGGCGCCGGCCAGCTCCATCGGCAGGTTGTGGGTCGCGGTCGAGGCCAGCGGCGCCCAGATGCAGGAGTTGGACAGACCGGCGACGCCGCCGACCACGATGAACGCCACGATCGAGCCGTCCGGCTTCATCAACGTGGCGAATCCGAAGATCGACGCTGCGAACAACACGAAGCCGATGGTCGGAATGATCCGCGGCGGCATCCGGTCGGAGATCTTGCCGATGAACGGCGCGGTGAGACCGGTGACGATCGCCATCGGCGCGAAAACCAGCGCCGCACGCGTCGGCGAATACTCCCGCACCGCTTCGAGATAGAAGTAGGCCGGCACCATCAGGGCGGTGATCGCCGCACCCATTGACGCGATCGCCACGCTCGACAACGCGAAGTTCCGGTCGCGGAACAGGCGCATCGGCACCAGCGGCTCACCCTTGTTGAGGGCCTGGTTGACCACGAACAGGGCCAGCACCACCACACCGGCGATGATCATGGTCCAGATCCAGCGGTCCCAGTTGCGGGTGTTGCCCTCCTGAATTCCGAAGACCAGCAGGAACATTCCGGCGGCCGAGAGCACCACGCCGACCAGATCGAACTTGTGCTGGTGCACCGGCAGCGCGGGCACCAGCCACACCGCCAGCGCGAAGGCCACGACGCCGATCGGGACGTTGATGTAGAAGATCCAGTTCCAGCCCAGCTGATCCACCAGGACACCGCCCAGGATCGGGCCGACCAGGGTGGCCAGTCCGGCCACACCGCCCCACAGGCCCATCGCCGCACCGCGCTTGTCCGGCGGGAAGGTGCGGGTGATGACGGCCATGGTCTGCGGCGTCATCAGCGCCGCGCCCAGGCCCTGGACCGCGCGGGCCGCGATCAGCATGTCGATGCTGCCGGACAGCCCGCACCACAGCGAGGCGAGGGTGAAGACCACCAGGCCGATCAGATAGAGGTTCTTGGGGCCGAAGCGATCTCCAAGCCGGCCGGTGACCAGCAGCGGCACCGCATAGGTGAGCAGATACGCGCTGGTCACCCAGATGACCTTGGTGATGTCGGTGTTCAGGTCGTGCATGATGGTCGGATTGGCCACCGCGACGATGGTCATATCGAGCAGGATCATGAAGAATCCGACGACCAGCGCGTACAGCGCGAGCCACGGATTGCGTTGCTTGGTCATGAGTTTCGGGTTCCTGTCAGATGCGATTCGCCCGCGGGCGAGTACGTGAAGTCGGTTGTGCGGCGCGCGAGTTCGCCTCATTGCTCGGCAGGGAGGACACCGCCCTTCCGCAGTTGGGCGAGCACGTCGTCGGTGACGGCCGCGCCCCAGTCGGGACCGAAATCGTCGGTGGCGTCGGTGATTCGCACGCCCTCGGGGGTGTACTGCTCCCATTCGAGCGTGCCGTCACGCAGCTCCCGCACGATGCGGCGCAGCCAGATGGCCTCGGAATCGGCCTGTGCGCGTAGGTATTCCATGACCATCCAGTACCGGCGGGGAACCCCCTTGACGGGCAGGAAGGCCAGCACGGCGTCCATCTCGGCGATATGGGTGTCCAGCCAGCCGATGCGCTCGGTGAGTAGCTCGATCACCTCGCCCGCGGGCAGATCGTGCGCCTCGGACATGGCCACCGGGAAGATCGGATATTCGTTGACGGGCTTGCGCAGGATCTCGGCGATGCGGGTGCGCAGTGCGGTGCGGCCGGCCTCGGTGATGCCGTAGGTGGTGCGCTCGGGCCGGTTGCCGGCCCGATTCGTGCCCTCGGCGTGCACCAGATTCTGCTCGGCCAGGCGGGTGACGGTGTGATACAGCGAGCCGGGCCGGATCTTGACGATGTAGTCCTCCCGGCGCTGCAGCAGCAGCTGGTACATCTCGTACGGATGCATCGGCCGCTCCTCGAGTAGCGCGAGCGCCGACATCGCCAGTGGCGTCAGCGTGGCACTCGGCTGCTTGGTCATCACACTCACTCCCTCTGCGGTTCATCGCGACTCTAGCGATAGCGAACGACATAACCCGCTAGAAATATTCCACGCCGAATATACGACGTGGAACAGTAGGGCACAAGGGGTGATGGCCACCATCACAGGTGCGAGGGCGGTGCCGGACATACGACTGCGCCGGGCCGAAGCGCTCCGCGGGGAGCGGCTTCGACCCGGCGCAGTGACCGTGTCTACCCGGGCACAGTGCCCGGGAGGGGTTCGGTTAGACCGTCGGCGCGAACGCCTCCGCGACGATCTCGGCCTGCTCGACCGCGTGCACCTTCGACGAACCCGAGGACGGGGCCGACATCGCGCGGCGCGAGATCCGGCGCAGGCGGGTGAACCGGTCCGGAAGGATCTCCGGCAGGTTCAGGCCGAAGAACGGCCAGGCGCCCTGGTTGGCCGGCTCCTCCTGCACCCACGCGATATCGGTGGCGTTCGGGTAGGTCGACAGCTTCTCGTTCAGCCGGTAGCCCGGGATCGGGTACAGCTGCTCGATGCGCACGATGGCGACGTCGTCGCGGCCCTTCTTGCCCTTCTCCGCGACCAGCTCGTGGTAGAGCTTGCCGCTGGTCAGCAGGATCCGCTTGACCTTGCTGCGGTCGCCGTCGCCGCTCTCGTAGGTGGGCTCCTCGAGCACCGAGCGGAACTTGGAGTCGGTGAAGTCCTCGACATTGGAGACCACGGCCTTGTTGCGCAGCATCGACTTCGGGGTGAAGACGATCAGCGGGCGGCGAATGCCGTCCAGCGCGTGGCGACGCAGCAGATGGAAGTAGTTCGACGGGGTGGAGGGAACGGCCACCGTCATCGAACCCTCGGCGCACAGCTGCAGGAACCGCTCGATGCGGCCCGAGGTGTGGTCCGGGCCCTGGCCCTCGTGGCCGTGCGGCAGCAGCAGCACGACCTCCGAGAGCTGGCCCCACTTGGCCTCACCGGAGGAGATGAACTCGTCGATGATCGACTGCGCGCCGTTGACGAAGTCACCGAACTGCGCCTCCCACAGCACCAGCGCGTCCGGATTACCCAGGGAGTAGCCGTATTCGAAGCCGACCGCGGCGTACTCGGACAACGCCGAATCGTGCACCGCGAACCAGCCCGGCGCGGCGCTGCCGATGTTGTGCAGTGGGGTGTACTCCGCACCCGTCTTGCGGTCGATGATCACCGAGTGCCGCTGGGTGAAGGTGCCGCGGCGGGAATCCTGACCCGTCAGGCGCACCGCGCGGCCCTCGTCGATCAGCGAACCGAAGGCCAGCAGCTCGGCGAAGGCCCAGTCGACCTTGCCCTCGTACGCCATCTCGCGGCGGCGCTCGAGCACCGGCTTGACGCGCGGATGCACGTTGAAGCCCTCGGGCACGTTCAGGAACGCGTCACCGATGCGCTGCAGCACCGTCTTGTCCACGGCCGTGACGACCGTGCCCGGAACGGTCTGCTCCTCCTCGACCGATTCGCTCGGCTCCGGCGGGTACTTCTCCAGCTCGCGAACCTCGTTGAAGACCCGCTCCAGCTGACCCTGGAAGTCTCGCAGCGCGTCCTCGGCCTCCTTCATGGAGATGTCACCACGGCCGATCAGGGCCTCGGTGTAGGACTTGCGGACGCTGCGCTTGGTGTCGATGACGTCGTACATGTACGGCTGGGTCATCGACGGGTCGTCGCCCTCGTTGTGGCCGCGGCGGCGGTAGCAGATCAGGTCGATCACGACGTCCTTGTGGAACCGCTCGCGGAAGTCGACCGCCAGGCGGGCCACCCAGTCGCAGGCCTCCGGATCGTCGCCGTTCACGTGGAAGACCGGCGCGCCGATGAACTTGGCGATATCGGTGCAGTACTCGGTCGAGCGGCTGTACTCCGGCGCGGTGGTGAAGCCGATCTGGTTGTTCACCACGATGTGCAGGGTGCCGCCGACGCGGTAACCGCGCAGGCCCGACATGTTCAGGGTCTCGGCGACCACGCCCTGTCCGGCGAATGCGGCGTCACCGTGCATCATCAGCGGCACAACGGAGAAGGTGCGTGCCTCCTCACCCTTGGTGACCAGGTCTTCCTTGGTCAGCAGGTCCTGCTTGGCGCGGACCAGGCCCTCCAGCACCGGGTCGACGGCCTCGAGGTGCGACGGATTCGCCGTGAGGGACACCTGGATGTCGTTGTCGCCGAACATCTGGATGTAGGTGCCGTGCGCGCCGAGGTGGTACTTCACATCGCCCGAGCCGTGGGTGGCGGCCGGGTTCATGTTGCCCTCGAACTCGGTGAAGATCTTCGAGTAGGGCTTGCCGACGATGTTGGCCAGCACGTTCAGGCGGCCGCGGTGCGGCATGCCGATGACGACCTCGTCCAGGGCCTTCTCGGCGCACTGGTCGATCATCGAGTCCATCATCGGGATGACGGCCTCGGCGCCCTCGAGCGAGAAGCGCTTCTGACCGACGTACTTGGTCTGCAGGAAGGTCTCGAAGGCCTCGGCCGCGTTGAGCCGGGACAGGATGTACTTCTGCTCGGCGACGGTCGGCTTCGCGTGCTTCTGCTCGACCCGGTCCTGGATCCAGCGCAGCTGCTCGCGATCGAGGATGTGGGTGTACTCGACGCCGATGTGGCGGCAGTAGGCGTCGCGCAGGATGGACAGCACATCGCGCAGCTTCATCCGCTCCTGGCCGTGGAAGCCCGCGACGTTGAATTCGCGGTCCAGGTCCCACAGCGTCAGGCCGTGCTGGGTGACGTCCAGGTCCGGGTGGCTGCGGAACTTGTCCTTGACCAGGCGCAGCGGATCGGTATCGGCCATCAGGTGGCCGTGGTTGCGGTAGGCGGCGATGAGTTCCTGGACGCGGACGCTCTTGTCGACCCCCCGCTCCTTGATGTCCTTGCGCCAGCGCACCGGCTCGTAGGGCACACCCATGCCGTGGAAGATCTCGTCGAAGAATTCGTCGGAGATCAGCAGGTTGTGGATGGTCCGCAGGAAGTCGCCGGATTCCGCGCCCTGGATGATGCGGTGATCGTAGGTGGAGGTGAGGGTCATCAGCTTGCCGATGCCCATCTCGGCCAGCTGCTGATCGCTCATGCCCTGGAACTCGGCCGGGTACTCCATGGCGCCCGCGCCCACGATCGTGCCCTGCCCAGGCATCAGCCGCGGCACCGAGTGCACGGTGCCGATGGTGCCCGGGTTGGTCAGCGAGATGGTGACGCCCGCGAAGTCCTCGGCGGTCAGCTTGCCGTCGCGGGCGCGCCGCACGACATCCTCGTAGGCGCTGTGGAACTGCGCGAAGTTCATCGACTCGCAGTTCTTGATGGCCGCGACGACGAGCGTGCGCTGGCCGTTCTTGCCCTGCAGGTCGATGGCCAGACCGAGGTTGGTGTGTGCGGGAGTGACCGCGTTCGGCTTCCCATCGACCTCGGCGTAGTGCCGGTTCATGTTCGGGAAGGCCTTGACACCCTGCACGATCGCGTAGCCCAGCAGGTGGGTGAAGGAGATCTTGCCGCCGCGGGTGCGGGCCAGGTGGTTGTTGATGACCAGCCGGTTGTCGATCATCAGCTTCGCGGGGATGGCGCGCACACTGGTGGCGGTCGGGATGGTCAGCGAGGCCGACATGTTCTTCACGATCGCGGCGGCGGGGCCACGCAGCACCTGGGAGGTGTCGGTCGCGGGCTCGGCCGCGGCGGCCGGAGCCGGCGCGTTCGAGGCCGGGGCCGGGGTGGTCTGCGGCGCGCGGGCCGCGGGCGGCGCGGCGGCGGCCGAGGCCGCGGCGGTCACCTTGGGCGCCGCCGGTGGGGCGGCGGCCGGAGCCGGTGCCGGCGCGGGCGTCACTGGAGCGGCCGGGGCCGGGACAGGGGCGGGCGCGGGGGCAGCGACGGCGGCGGGAGCGGAAGCGGCGGCAGCTGTCGCCGTGGCAACGGTTCCGTTGCCGGAGTCGGCCGGGGTCTCCGGCGTGTAGTCGGCCAGGAATTCATGCCAGCTCTCATCTACGGACGAGGGGTCTTGCTTGTACTTCTGGTACATCTCGTCCACGAGCCACTGGTTCTGTCCGAACTGGGATGTTGAGCTGCTCACAGCAGGTGTTCGCCTCATTTCGTTCTTCGCGCTGCGACGTTTGTGACGTGCCCGGCACGGGTATCGGCAAGATGCGCGCCGATGCGCCCTTTCTGAGGATAGGCCCCTGGGTGAAATGACGCCGCACGGTGGTACCCGTGGTTCGTTGTCTGTTTACACACGTTGCCTCTTCTCGACCCGTCGCGGCCCCGCACCCCGTCGGCAAACCCTGACGGGTGCCGGAATCGCCGGACTGACCGACCACCTTTATGACGACGAGTCCTAGGTCGAGAATATTCCTTCACTTGCACCCGCGGCCTCCCACAACCGGGTGTAGATGCCGCCCGCCTCGACCAGCTCTGCGTGCGTGCCGATTTCAGCGATCCGGCCGTCCGCGACGACGGCGATGCGGTCGGCGCGCGCCGCCGTCGCGAGCCGGTGCGCGACGATCACCGCGGTGCGCCCGTGGGTCATGGCGGTGCTCGCGGCCAGCACCTTCTCCTCGCTGACCGGATCGAGCACGGCGGTGGCCTCGTCGAGCAGCAGCAGGTCGGGACCGACCAGCTCGGCGCGGGCGAGCGCGATCAGCTGGCGCTGCCCGGCGGACAGCCCGCGCCCGCCCTCGCCGACGGGCTGCCGCATCCCGCCCGGTAACCCGGCGATCATCTCCAGGGCGCCGACCGTGTCGGCGGCCCGCTCGACCTGGGCGGGAGTGGCGGTGGGCCGGCCGAAGGCGATATTGCTCGCGACATCGCCGGTGAACAGGTGCGCCTCCTGCGGGACGACGCCCAGGCGGGCGCGGTAGTCGGCGAGGCGGTAGTCGCGCACGTCGGCGCCGTCGACCACGATTGCGCCGGTGGGATGCGGGGCGGGATCCTCGCGTGGCAGATCGTAAAGGCGTGCAAGGAGTTTCACGATCGTGGACTTGCCCGCGCCGGTCTCGCCGACCAGCGCCAGGCTGGAACCGGCCGGAATGTGCAGGCGCACGCCGCTCAGGGCCTCGGCCGGGGCATCCGGATATCGGAAGTGGACTGTGTCGAATTCCACATCCGCCGCGCCCCGCACGGCGGCCGCGGCGCGCTCCCGCGGCGGATCCGGCTCGATGGACGACGGCGTGCGCAACAGGGTTTCGATCCGTTTCAGGCCCACGCGCGCCTGCTGATAGCCGTCGAACACCTGCGACAGCTGCACGATCGGGTTGATCAGCAGGCCCAGGTAGAGGATGAAGGCGACCAGCGTGCCCGCGGTGGTGACCCCGTGCGCGATATCGCGGGCGCCGAGGTACACCACGACGGCCTGCGCGAGGTCGGCCCAGGCGACGATGAAGCCGAAATACACCGCGATCGCCTTCTGTGCCCGCATCCGGGCGTGGCGATAGGCATCGGAATATCCGGTGAAGCGCCCCTGTGCGTGCGGCTCGGAGCGGTAGGCCTGGGTGGTGCGCAGCCCGGCGATGTTCTCCTGGAAGTCGGCGTTCACGGTGGCGACCCGCTCCCGGGAGGCGGAGTATGCCGACGCCGAGATCTTGCGGAAGACCAGCGTCGCGATGATAAGCGGCGGCAGCGCCACGAAGATCACCAGCGCGAGCCCGGCATCGCAGATCACCAACGCCACCAGGACTCCCACCGCGGTGGCAACGCCGATCAGCGCGGTGCCCAGGCCGGTCTGCAGGAAGGTCGACATCGCATCGATGTCGGTCGTCATCCGGGTCATGATCCGGCCGGACAACTCGCGCTCGTAGAAGTCGAGCCCGAGCCGCTGCAGGTGGGCGTAGCTGCGGATCCGCAGACCGTAGAGCATCCGCTCGCCCCCGCGCGCGGACAGCATCGTGCCGATCGACTCGTCCAGCCAGCTCAGGCCCGCCAGGACCAGCGCTCCCAGCGCCGCGCCGGCCAGCGCCGCCCCGCTGTGTGCCGATACGCCGTGGTCCAGCGCGTAGCGGGTCAGCGCGGGGAAGGCCACACCGATCGCCCCGTCCAAGGCCAGCAGCGTCACGACCGCAGCCAGCAGCCAGCGCACCGGATGCAGCAGCCGCAGCAGCCGGAAGTGCGGATCGGGGCGCTCGAGCTCGCGGATGTCGCCGCCGGGGAGTTCCGCGGCGGCGGGGAGCCGCGCGAGCGAGTCGCGGATCTCCGGCGGGATGTCGGAGTCGGCGATGCTCGCGGGCTCCCGCAGGGCCACGGTATCGCCCGGCGCCGGAAGTCGTTGCGGTGCGGCGCCTTCGGTGGAAGGTTGTGCGAAGATGGGCAACATCTCGATCGTGCCGCGGCCGTTGCCGGCCGTGACTGCCGCCGGATGGATTGCAGCGGCAGGGGTTTGGTCGGTGTCGGGCCAGAGATCGGCGACCTGCTCCCGATCCGGCTCCGGCAGGCGGATGACGCGATCGGCGTGCGCGAGGGTGGATTCGCGGTGGGCCAGGATGACGGTGGTGCGGCCGCTGTCGCTGGGGAGCGCATCGAAGATGGCGGCCTCGGTGACGGCGTCGACGGCGGAGGTGGCGTCGTCGAGGATCAGGATGCGCGGATCGGCCAGCAGGGCGCGGGCCAGGGCCAGGCGCTGGCGCTGGCCGCCGGAGAGGGTGAGGCCGCGCTCGCCCACCACGGTGTCGTAGCCCTCAGGCAGGGCGGTGATGAACTCGTGCGCGGCGGCCTGCTCGGCGGCGTGCCGGATCTGCTGTGCCGTGGCATCGGGGTGGCCGAGCGCGATATTGGCCGCGACCGTGTCGGAGTACAGGAACGGTTCGTCGAAGACGACCCCGATCGCGGCGCGGAGCTCGGCCGCGCGCACCCGCGCGATGTCGGCCTCGCCGTTCGCGCCTCGCAACGTGATCCGCCCGGCGTCGGGGGAGTAGAAGCGCGGCAGCAGCAGGGCGAGCGTGGACTTGCCCGAGCCGGCGGGCCCGATGATCGCTACGGTCTCGCCGGGGCGCACCGTCAGGTCGAAATCGTGCAGCACGGGGCGGCCGGGATCGAATCCGAAGGTGAGCGAGTCGATCTCGATGCCGAGCGGCCCCTGCGGCACCGGCTGCGGGGAGGGCGGGTCGACGGTGTCGGGTGCCTCGTCGATCACCGCGAACACTCGCTCGGCGGCGGCCCGGGTGAGCTGGGCCATCACGATGACGCTCGCCACGACCCGCGTGCTGCCCGCGAGCATGGTGACGTACGCCGCGAACGCCAGGAAGGTGCCGACGCCGATCGTGCCGTGCAGCGCGAAGGCGCCGCCCAGTGCGATCACCGCGACCATGCCGAGCTGCGGAATCGCGGCGACGGTGGGGGAGAACCAGGAGTTGATGCGGGCCGCGCGCATCCGCTCGCCGTAGAGCGTGCGCGCATGCCGTTCCAGGACGCGCACCATCCGGGCCTCCTGCCCGAACCCCTTGACCACCCGCACCCCGGTGACGGTCTCCTCCACGTGCTGGGCCACATCGGCCGCCCGCTGCTGCGCCGACCAGGTCGCCGCGTGCAGCCGCGGCCGGACCCGGTATACGACCAGGATCAGGGCGGGGACGGTGAGCAGCGAGACCAGCGCGAGCGGCGGCGACAGCATCAGCATGACCACCGCGGCCAGCACCGCCAGCAGCAGCTGCATGGCCGACATCGGCGCCATCGCCAGAAACCCCTGCACCATCTGCAGATCCGAGATGGACCGCGACACCACCTGCCCGGTCCGCACCCCGTCCTGGCCCCGCCCGTCGTACCGGTGCAGCGCCGTCAGCAGCGCCACCCGCACGTCGTGCTGCACATCCAGCGCCAGCTGCCCCGCCAGCCACCGCCGCCCGATGGAGGTCCCGAACCGCACGACCGCCAGCGCCACCAACACCCCGGTGATGGCCGCGATGGCGTGCACATCGCCCACCCGTGCCCGATCGAGCGCCTGCTTGGCCGCGACCGGCACCGCCACCTCGGCCACCGCCCCCGCCACGAGTACGGCAATCACTCCGGACAGCAGCCCCGGCCGCGTGCAGCACGCCACCCACAGCCGCCGTAACCATCCGCCCTGGCCGGTCTCCTCCACGTTGCCCCCGCTCGCGCCGATCACCCTCATCACCCATCGACATTACCGACCGGAACCGACAAGCCCGCCGGGCCGAAGCTCGCCCGACCGCCCGGCGGCGGCATCGGGTTCATGACACCGTGTTCCGGTTCCCACCGATCCGCCCCCCGCGCGGTGCACCCTGCGCGAAATCCAGCGCCGAACTCGACAGGGAACTCGGCGGCGCCGCGCGGTGAATGGTCACCCGCGTGCGGAAATGCCCGCCGGAGTCATAGCTGGATCCATGACTCCGGCGAGCGGCTGTCGGCGGGGCAGAGTTGTCAGGCGTTCCAGCGGCGCAGGTGGGGCAGCGACAACAGATGCAGGATCATCGTGAAGGGAACGCCGAACACCGGGATCAGGCCCAGGGGCAGGGAGCCCATGGCGTTCGAATTCGCTCCGTGGGTGAGGAGTCCGATCGAGGAGTCCGTGTTCAGGATCCCCAGTGCGACCGCATTGATCAGGTCGAATATGCCGAATGCGGTCCAGGCCACGAAGATCCAGCGGCGGCTGGTGCCGAGCGCAAAGGTGGCGATCAGCGGCGCGGTGAGTGCGACGATGACGTCGCCGATGCCCGCGGGGAGCGCGAACGAGCGGGGCAGGGAGCCCATCACGCCCAGGACCAGCAGGGTGAATCCGGCCACGCGCAGCATCTGAAGCTGAGTCAGCACCCGCAGATCGGCCTGCCGTGCCCAGGACCTGACGCGATCCGAGGTGAGCAACAGCGCGAGAATCACCAAAGGCGGTCCGGCGCTGAAGATTCCGAGCGCGATGGGTGGGCTGGACGCCGGACCGCGGAACACGCCGGCGGCGCTCAGGGCGATGGCGAGGGCCAGCCAGGCGGCGACCAGCGCGGAGAGCAGCGCCGGGGTGCGGCGGGCGGTCAGGGACGGGGCGGCGAGGGATGCGGTCATAGGGAGCCTCCGTAGTGACTTGCAATTTTAAAGTCACTCTAAAGTGGTAACTTTAAATATGCAAGTGACTTCAGGAGGTTCCATGACGAAGAAACCACGGTCGGAGTGTGCGATCGCCGGGACGCTCGACATCCTGGGCGACCGATGGTCGCTGCTGATCGTGCGCGACCTGCTGATCAGGGGCGAACTCCGCTACGGCGACTTCATGCTCGCCGGGGAGCAGATCCCCACCAACACCCTGGCCGACCGCCTCCGCAAACTCGAGGAGGCCGGCATCCTGACCCGCACCGCGTACCAGGACAACCCGCCCCGCTACTCCTACCGCCTGACCGACAAGGGGCGTGCCCTGGACTCGATACTGGACGCGATGGTGCAGTGGGGCCTGAGCCATATCCCCGGCACCCGCAGGCTCGACGCCTGAATTGCCGGGTGCGGGAGTTCTAGAACTCGCGCTTGCGCAGGTACCACCAGGCGGCGAAGCCCGCGGCGGCGGTCCACAGGATCAGCACCACCGCTGACGCGGCGCTGGGGGCGAAGAACGGGCTGCGGCTGAAGGATCCGACGGCGACCGCGCCGATGGTGGCCGAATCGGGAAGCAGCACAGCGAAACCCGGGATTCCCACGCCCCTCGCGACGAGCCAGATCAGGGGTTCGGCGACGATACACCAGCCGATCACGGCCGTGACGGCAATGGCGGTGGAGCGAACCAGCAGGCCCAGGCTCGCACCGATCACGCCCCAGCACACCGCAGCGAGCAGCCCGCCGCCGAACGCACCCACCAGCTGCGGCCCGAACTGGATCTTGTCCCGGCCCAGCGCGGCCAGGCCGAGTGCGGCGCCGATCTCCGCGGACAGCCCCAACAGCAGCGAATAGGCAGCCGCCACACCGAGTTTCGCGCCGAACAACACATCGCGATCCGGAATGAACAGCGCGGTCAGCGGCATGCTCTCGTACCGGTACTCCGCACCGGTGCTCAGGGCTCCGGTCACCGCGGACGCCACGATGGCCACCAGCAGCGCGAGATACAGCCCGACGGTCGCGGTTCCGGTGGCGATCTGCCCACTGGACTGCGGACCGCTGCCGACCTGGGCGCTCAGCAGCGTGGTAACCAGACCGATCGCCCCGCAGACCGCCACGAGTACCCACCCCGATCGCCGGGTGCTGATCCGGCGGATCTCGGACCATGCGGCCCGGCGCACGGGGACCGGCACGGTGGGGAGGGCGGGCATGGTGAGGTTCATCGCGGCATCCCATACGACATCGGAGCGGTTCTGGTGGGCGCCGGGGTGGATCCGGTGAGCGCGGCCAGCACGCGATCGGGGTGCACGGGTTCGGGGATCACCTCGGTCAGCCGCACCCGGGCTCGCCCGGCGGCGGATTCGATCTCGGAGCGGGTGGCCTCGGCGATCGCCAGCCGCCCGTCCGAGCGCATCACCGCGTCGGTGAATCCCTCCGCGGCGAGCATGGTGGCCAGCGCGATCGGGCTCGACGCGGCGACCACCAGGCGGTCGGGGTGGCTGCGCCGCAGCGAGCGGGGACTGCCCTGATACACGACCGACCCCCGGCTCAGCACGATCAGGTTGTCGGCCACCGGCAGCACGGCCGACAGGCTCTGCGCCGTGAGCAGTGTGGCGCCGCCGCGGCGGGCGTGCCGGTGCAGGTGGTCGGACAGCCAGGCGCGTTCGGCGGCATCCAGCCCGGTGAGCGGATCGTCGAGGATCAGGAACCGGGGATTGCCGAGCAGCGCTATCCCCAGCGCCAGCCGGGCCTGCATGCTCGGCGTCAGGGCCTGGACCTTGGTGTCCGCGGCCGGGTCGAGGCGGGTGGTGGCCAGGACGGCGTCCACCTCGTCGTCGGGGATGCCCGCCGCCGCGGCATAGACACGCAGGTGCCAGCGGACGGTGCGCGCCGGATGCAGCCCGCGCGGCTGCAGCAGGGCGCCGAGCGAGCGGCCGCTGCCCGCCTCGGAGCCGGTGCCGCCGATCGACACCGTCCCGGAGGTGGGCCGGGCCTGTCCGAGCAGGATCTCCACGAGGGTGGATTTGCCCGATCCGGGCGGCCCGACCAGCGCGGCCGTGGTGCCGATCGGCACCGAGAAACCGACCCCGCGCAGCACCGTCACACCGTCGAATTCCTGGGTGATCCCGGAGACGGAAAAGGCGAGCGGCCGTGCGGGACTCATTACTGTATCTTTCGATTGTCCAGGGCGGGCAGGGGATCCGCGTCGATGACCAGCGGCGTCGGCCACGCGAGCGGGGCCGGGCCGAATGCCCCGCGCGCGTTGGCGATCGTGCGCTTGCCGAGCGTGCGGTTGCCGAAACCGCCGATGGCCGCGCCGATTCCGGCGGGCAGCACCTTGCCGAACATCAGCGGGCTGCGCTCGGCCAGGAAGCGCAGCACGAACCGCTTCATCAGCGCATCGTTGAGGGCGGTGATGCCGGGGATGCGCCCGGCGAGCAGGGTGCCCCAGTTCTTCGCCGAATGCCCGACGTTCTTCTCCACGATCTGCATCCCGCTCTCGCCGAGCACCACGGCCAGCACCAGCGCGCGGCGGCGCTCGGCGTCGTCGGGGGCGATGCCGTGCACGCTCGCCACGGCGAGGGTGAACACCGCCGAGGCCTCCAGGAAGAACATGGTCTCCGCGCTGACCGCGGCCAGGGAGGCGAGCGTGCCGACCGCGGGCACCGCGGCGGCGGCGCCGACCGCCGTACCGCTGCCGGTGACCGTGGTCAGATACATCTTCTCGAGCCGCTCGACGATCTGGGCGGGTGATTCGCCGGGGTGGGAGCGCCGGAACCGGTCCACGTACTTCGCGACCGCGGGCGCCTGCAGCCGCGTGCCGTCGTCCAGCAGCGATCGCACCGCCTTCTCCACACCGGTCTTGAATATCGGCACTTTTCACCCCTCTCGTCCGGGCCGAGTGTAATAGTGCCCCGCGCGACGCCGCCGACCGTCGACGTTGTCGGTACCCGGGGCTACCGTAGGGCCATGGGTGAGCTTGCGAGCGAACCAACCGCATACCGCGTGTCCGGGCGGGACCGTCCGGAGCACGGCGTTTCCGGGGGATGCCGGGGGCTTCCCGATCCGCTGCTGCGGCCCTTCGTGCACTCGTACAGCGGCTATCTGCTGTGTGGATTCGCCCCGGGCACCCATGTCGGGATGCCGGCCACCACGCTCACCGTCATCATCACGATCGATGAGCCGATCGCGGTACCGGTGTCCTCACAGCCCGGCCAGCCCGGCGGCACCTGGGACGCCCTGGCCAGCGGCCTCACCATCCACCCGGCGACCATCGCGCACCGCGGCTACCAGCACGGCATCCAGCTGGCCCTGACGCCGCTCGGCTCGCGGGCGCTGTTCGGCGCCCCCACCGCCGAACTGGGGTCCTGGCTGGTCGATCTGGGCGATCTGCTCGGCCCGCGGGTGCGGGACCTGCGCGAGCGGCTGGCGGCCACACCGAACTGGCCGGGGAGATTCGCGATACTCGACGAGGTGCTGCTGGGTGCGGTCCGGCAGGCGCAGATCGAGGCCGGGCTGGCCCAGGCGTGGCGCATGCTCACCGCGCCGGGCGCCCGGGTCGCCGAGGTGGCCGATGAGATCGGCTGGAGCAGAAGGCATCTCGCCACGCGCTTCGGCGCCGAATTCGGCATCACGCCCAAGGATGCGGTGCGCCTGGCCCGTTTCGAGGCCTCGCATCGGCGGCTGCGCGTGGTCGCGACCTCTCCGCGGCCCGGCGCGACGCTCGCCGATGTGGCCGTCGCGAGCGGCTACTACGACCAGGCCCACATGGCTCGCGAGTGGCGCGAGATGGCCGGGATGCCGCCCTCGCGCTGGCTGGCCCTCGAGGAGTTCCCATTCGTCCAAGATCTCGATCCCGAGCTGTTGGAAGGTGGTAGTCATGACAGATTCAACCCAGACCAGCACGTCCGCAACAACTATTGAGACGGCCCGGCAGCCGGGCGGCACGGTGGTGTGGCCGGCATTCCGCTATCGCGATGCCGTCGCCGCGATCGACTTCCTCGAGCGCGCCTTCGGTTTCGTACAGCGCGTCCGCTATCCCGAGAGCGGTCCCGTCGTCGATCACGCCGAACTCGCATTCCCGCGCGGCGGGGGCATCATGCTCGGCTCGGTGCGTGAGGATTCGGTGCTCGCGGGCCTGCCGCCGGGGACGGGCTCGGTCTACATCGTCATCGACGACCCGGACGCACTCTACGAGCGTGCGAAGGCGGCGGGCGCCACCATCACCCGCGAGCTCTGCGATCAGGACTACGGTTCGCGTGAATTCAGCTGCCGCGACCCCGAGGGCGTGCATTGGAGCTTCGGGACGTACGCCGGAGCGCCTTCCTGACCGGCATGGGCGAGAAGTTCGGTGCCACGGTGGGATCCGCGCCGGGGCCGACGACGGTGTAAGTCCCGGCCGATTCGGTGGCGCCGCTATTCGGCGCGGTGGACCAGCCCGTCCTGGTCGATGTCGACCTGGTTGCCGGTGTGGAACCAGGTTCCGGTGAAGCGAGATTCGGTGGTCTGTGGATCGTTCCAGTAGCGGCGCGTGACATTCGGTCCGCGGCAGAGCAATTCGCCGTGACCCAAGCGGGCGCGGGGACCCCACAGCGCCAATTCCGTGCCGCCGAAGGGGAGTCCGAGCAGATCGCGGTGGTGCGGTTCGCCGTTGTCGGCCAGGGCCAGGCCGATCCCGCTGGTCTCGGTCGCACCCCATACCGACCACTGCCGGGCCAGCGGGAATACCTCGCGCAGCGCGGCGGCCACGACCTCGCAGGTGCTCGGATCGGTAGCGGCCAGTTCGGCGCGATGCCCGGCGCTGCACACCTGCCGCACGCCGTCGGCGCGCAGCCCGGCCAGGTCCGGCAGCAGTCCGGCGAAGATGCGCGGCGTCGCGGAGACGGTGTCGACGCGTTCGGCGATAATGGTTTCCGCGATCAGCGCCGGATCGCCGGCCAGCACCACCGTGCCGCCGACGGCGAAGGTCGGCAGCATCTGATCCACGCTGCCGCTGGCATGGGCCAGCGGCAGCAGCACCAGATTGCGCAGCCCGTCGGTGGGCAGGTCGAGCGCGCCCACCATCGAGCGCACCGCCGAGAGCAGATTCTCGTTGGTCAGCTCGACGCCCCGGGACACCGCGCCGCTGGTGTAGCACAGCAGCGCCATTTCGCTCAGGGACGCGCCGTCGTCGATGAAGGCGGCGCCGTCGGGTAGTTCGTTCGCGGCGTCCAGGACGAAATCCGCGGAGCTGTCGTGCAGCACCTGCGCGGCGAGCGCATCGGGCAGCCCGTCGGGCACCAGCACCGGCACGGCGCCGGACAGCAGCGCACCCAGGAACGCCTGCACCCAGCGCGCACCGACGGGCATGCACACCGCGACCCGGTCGCCGTAGCCGATGCCGTGGTCCTGCAACCCGCCCGCGATCCGGGAGGCGCTGTGCCACAGCTGGCGATAGGTCAGTCGCGGCCCGCCGATCTCCACCACGGCCTCGCGGGTGGAGAACGCGTGCACCTGCACGTCCAGGAGTTCGGTGAGCGCCGGATTGAGGTTGCCGTAGCGCAGCACGCCGTCGGCGCCGCGCGCAACGGGGTTGCCGCTCCACGGATTTCGCGTCTGCGGATATTCGACCAGCTGCGACATCAGTCCCTCCGAGTGCCTCGATCCGGGCGGCACCTGTGACTATATGACGCACCTCACAGTCGTGGGCTGATTGTCCGCAAACGTGTCCCGGCGGGACTCAGCGCCCGGAGTAGGTCGCCTTCCCGGGGCCCACCTCCAGGAAGCTGCGTACCGCGCCGCGCAGGTCCTCGGTCGCGAACAGCGCACCCGAGACCACCGGCGTCACCGAATCCGCGTGCGCCACACCGCCGGAGCGCCACGCCTCGATGATCGCCTTCGTCGCCGCGTGCGCGCGGGTCGGGCCGTCGGCCAGCCGGGCGGCAAGGGCGCGGGCGGCGGTGTCGACGTCCTCGTGCACGGCATTGACCACGCCCCACTCGGCCATGGTCGCGGCGTCGTAGAGATCGCCGGTCATCACGAATTCCCGTGCTCGGCCCGATCCGGCGCGTTCGGCCAGGCGCTGCGGCCCGCCCATCGAGGGGGTCAGCCCGACGACCGTCTCGACCAGGCCGAACTTCGCCTTCGGCGCGGCCAGGATGATGTCGCACGCCAGCGCGATCTCGAAGGCCGCGGTGAGGGTCAGCCCGTGTGCGGCGAACACCACCGGGCACGGCAGCGCCTCGATGCCCTGGGCGAGCCTGAACAGCTTGCGCCACAGCTCGGTTCCCTGCTCGACGGACAGCCCGTCGAACTCGTGCACGTCGACCCCGCCGGAGACCAGTTTGCCCTCGGCGCGCAGCAGCAGCGCGCGCGGCGGGGCGGCGGTCAGCTCGTCGATGTCGGCGGCCAGCGATTCCATCAGGGCCATGTCGAACAGGTTCAGCGGCGGATGAGCGATGGTGATGATCGCCAGCTCGGCGCCACCCTCGGTCGTAGTGCGTTCCAGGCGTGTGGGTTTGTCCGTCATGGGGCAAATCTATCCGCTACCCGATCAAAATAGATACATGTAGCGTGAGATGTCTCAATTGACACGCGCCGGATGTGCGAGTCCTCGATCTGCGAAACTGGGCCGATGAGCGCCGAGCCGAATCAGTCCTCGTATGTCGAGCCGGGGGACTTCAAGCGGGACACCAACTACATCCCCACCCGCATCACCGCCGACGGGCGCGACGGCTATCCGGTCGAGCCGGGCCGCTACCGGCTGGTCGCGGCGCGCGCCTGCCCGTGGGCGAACCGGACGCTGATCGTGCGGCGGCTGCTCGGCCTCGAGGACGTGCTCTCGCTGGGCCTGTGCGGCCCCACCCACGACGCGCGCAGCTGGACCTTCGACTTGGATCCCGGCGGCGTTGACTCGGTGCTGGGCATCCATTTCCTGCGCGATGCCTATCTCGCGCGCTTCCCGGACTATCCGCGCGGCATCACCGTGCCCGCGATCGTGGACGCGCCGACCGGGCAGGTGGTCACCAACGACTTCGCGCAGATGACGCTCGACTTCTCGACCGAATGGACGAAGTACCACCGTGCGGGCGCGCCGCAGCTGTATCCCGAGGCGCTGCGGGCGGAGATCGACGAGGTGAACCGGCGGGTGTACACCGAGGTCAACAACGGCGTCTACCGCTGCGGATTCGCGGGCGACCAGGATGCCTACGAGGCCGCGTACGCCCGCCTGTTCACCGCGCTGGACTGGCTCTCGGAGCGGCTGGCGACGCGCCGCTACCTGGTCGGCGACTCCATCACCGAGGCCGATGTGCGGCTGTTCACCAGCCTGGTCCGCTTCGACCCGGTTTATCACGGCCACTTCAAATGCAACCGGAGCAAGCTGTCCGAGATGCCGGTGCTGTGGGCGTACGCGCGCGATCTGTTCCAGACCCCGGGCTTCGGCGACACCATCGATTTCACCCAGATCAAGCAGCACTATTACATCGTCCACGCCGATATCAACCCCACCCGCATCGTGCCCGCGGGCCCGGAGCTGTCGGGCTGGCTCACCCCGCACGGCCGGGAGTCGTTGCCCGGCAACCCGTTCGGTGACGGCACCCCGCCGGCTCCGCCCGTCGAGAGCGAGCGGGTGCCGGCCTCGGCGAACCCGGCCTCGGCCCTGTCCTGATCCGTGCGGTCCGGCGCCGGCAACCCGGGACATGCGCATCTTCGCGCTGACCCGATCTGGTCCGGCGCGGTCGCTACCGTGTCGCCCTGTGCTCTCCGCTATCCCCGGGTGTGCTCGTGCTCGGCAATCTGTGGTCGGCGGGCAGGCCGCGTTCGGTGTACCGGGGTGCAATGGCCTCCCGCACACCGGCGTGCTCGTGGTCGGGGTGACCGGTCCGAGGTGCGACTGGGTTCGCTACCTGCCGGAGTGGCCGGAGCGTCTATGCCAGCAGCCGCTCCCGCAGGCGGTCGCGCAGTTCCGCGGTGAGGCCGATTGTCGCGAAGTAACCCTCGAGGTCGGTGTGCAGGTCGTGCATCGCCTCGGTCCCGGCGGCGAGGTATTCCTCCCTGACTCCCAGCACCTCCGGCGGCAGGGTCAGGCGGCCGCCGGAGTTGCGGTCGACGTCGGCGGCCAGCGCGTCGATGGCGATATTGCTGCGCAGGAAGTCGTCGAGAATGTCCGATTCGGTGATGCCGATCGCCCGGAGCAGGGTCGCGATCGCCCAGCCGGTGCGGTCCTTGCCCGCGGCGCAGTGCACCAGCACCGCGCCCTCGTCGCGCAGGATGGACTCCGTGATCGCCAGCAGCGCCGCGTGCGCCTCGGGCATGGCCGGGAACGATCGATAGGTGTGCAGCATCTCGGTCAGCCCGTCGCGGGCGGCTTCGTGTGGTGGCTGTTCGCCGATGCGTGAATCGAAGGGTGTCAGCCGTAATCGGACGCCGACGGGCAGCACATCCGCACCGAGGTGGTCGATCTCGCGAGGGCCGCGCAGATCGTGCACCGTGGCGACCCCCAGCTCGCGCAGCGTGGCATGGCCCTGCGCGTCGAGTTGGCACAGGTGGGCCGAGCGCAGCAGCACGCCGCTGCGCAGCGTGCGACCCCGTGCGGTGCGTAGCCGGCCGACGTCGCGGTAGTTGAAAGTGCCGGAGATCTGGAAGTGATCGGGCCGCGAGGTGTTCATCAATCAAGGCTACGGGCGGGCCGGTTGCGCAGGGGTTTCGTTCGTCGATCGAACCGGCAAATGTCGGGCGGCGTGTGGGATCTGCCACAGCGATGCGACGATGCGCATGTGTATCTGTAGAGTTTTTTTCGGATTCGCGACATGGCCTCCTGGTTGTCGGGGAAGATCGCAGGGGTGTCCGTTGGATCGCGGTGGGGTTCCAAGGGGGTAACAAAACATTCTTCCAGTCCGTATACGGCGGTGAAACGGGTCGTGATCCTTGAAAACCCTCTATATTGGTGAAATGTTGAATGGGTCGTCCGTGTCGGAGGGCTCGATGCGATCACCGAAGATCTGCAGCCCGCCGAGCGACCCGCGCAGCCGAGGTGCGCGAGTTTTATCGCCCAAGGGAGTCGTCGTGAGCGAAGCGAACCATCAATACGGCGCGCCTCGCGCACGGTGCCGACGAGCGCCAGCGAGGAGGTGCCGTGAGCGCTAGTGGAGAGATGGTCGAGGTCCGTACCGGGCCGGCGATCACTGAGGCTGTGGAGAAGGTATCCGCCGAAATCGACTTTTCCGGCACACGTGCGCTGCGGATCCTGCTGCATACAGGGATCAGCGCGCTGTGGCCGGCCATCAAGGCCGCGCCCGAGCGGCAGGTTCGCACCTACGAGGCGACCGTCGCGGCGCTGCGCCGCCGCTGGGAGGATCGGGTCGGCTGCGGTGAGGAGCCCGCGGTCTCGGGCGCGTTCCGGGATCAGGATGCCGAGATCGGCGCCTTTCTGCGGTTGTGCGCGGATCGTTCGCACACCGAGTGGATCGAGCCGGTCGAGGCGATCGCGGCCTATACCGTCGCGGTCATGCAGGGCACCGTGCTGCGCTGGCTGGCCGATTGCAACGACGAGACGACCCTCATCGTGCTGGATGATCTGGTGTCGAGCCTGACCACGCGCGCCGTGGACAAATAGTTCAACTATCGCAACCTTGTGGACCGGGCGCGATGGCGCCTCGCCGAGAAACTGGACGTGCGACCAACTTCGTGGTTCAGTGGATATCGTGACGAACGTGTCGCCGATCACCGCCCTGCACGCGGCCACCGCGGATCTCGATCCGCCGCTGGCCGCTCTCGATCTGGCCGCCTTGCGGGCCAACGCCGCCGACCTGACGAGGCGGGCCGGGAGCGTCCGGATCAGGGTCGCCAGCAAGTCGGTGCGGTGTCGCGCCGTGCTGGAGGAGGTGCTGGGGTCCGGGCTGACCGCGTCCGGGGGATTCGCCGGCATCATGGGCTACTCCCTGCCCGAGGCGATCTGGCTGGCCCGCCGGGGCGCCCGCGACATCCTGATGGGCTACCCGACCGTGCACCGGGCCGCACTGGCCGAACTCGGCGGCGACGACACCCTCCGCGAAGCCATCACGCTGATGGTCGACGACCCCGCCCAGCTCGATCTGATCAAGACCGCCGTCGGCAGCGACCGGGTGCGCCCGCGGGTGTGCCTGGACGTGGACGCGGCACTGCGCATCGGCTCGCTGCACCTGGGACCGCGCCGCTCCCCGATCCGCACTCCGGATGAGGCCGCGCGCCTGGCCCGCGCGGCCCTGGACCGCGGCTTCCGGGTCGTGGGCCTGATGACCTACGAGGGACAGATCGCCGGGCTGCCCGACACCAATCCGGCCGTGCGGCTGGTGAAGCGGGCCTCGGCGGCCGAGATCCGCAAGCGGCGCGCGCTGGTCGTGGATGCCGTGCGCGCGGTGGCCGGCGAGCTGGAGATCGTCAACAGCGGCGGCAGTGGATCGATCGAGGTCAGCGTCTCCGCGCCCGAGGTCACGGAGGTCACCGCCGGATCCGGGCTGTACGTGCCGACGCTGTTCGACCACTACCGCAGCTTCACCCCGCGCCCGGCGCTGTACTTCGCCCAGTCGGTCGTGCGCCTGCCCGCGCCGGGCTTCGCCGCCGTCTTCTCCGGCGGATACATCGCGTCCGGTCCGGCAGGTGCGTCCAGGGTTCCGAAGCCGGTGTGGCCCAAGGGATTGCGCCTTGTTGGCACCGAGGGGGCGGGCGAGGTGCAGACCCCGCTGTCGGGCGCGAATGGCCTGGCGATCGGCGATCGGGTGTGGTTCCGGCACGCCAAGGCCGGCGAGTTGTTCGAGCGCTTCGACAGCGTGCACCTCGTCGACTCGGACGGCACCCGCACCACCGCGCCGACCTACCGCGGCGAGGGCAAGAACTTCGGCTGAGCGCAGACCATCATTTCGGCTGCGTCACAAGTCAACTCGTCTTCCGCGTGTGCTTCGGCCGGATCCACCGCGGGGTTCCGGCCGAAAGTGTGCCGGGATGACATGGTGCGGGCGGCCGTCAGGAGTCGGCGAGTTCGAGGAACGCCGCAAGATCCGTGAGCTGCTCGGGGGTTTCGGGCAGATACTCGGTGAGCAGGGCCGAATGCACGATGATCGCGGCCCACATCGCGCGCGAGACCGCGGTGGTCAGCCAATGCCGCGACAGCAGGGTGTGGATGCCGTGCGGTGCCTCGCCCGGGGAGGAGGTGGTCATCGAGACCAGGACCACCGCCGCCTCCCGGCCCGCGAAACGCTCGGGGGTGCCGACCAGTACGTCCTCGATGCGCGCGCGCGAGAGCAGCGTCCGGATCCGCGCCACCTGCGCATGATAGGGCGTCACCACCAGGATGTCGTGCGGATGCAGCCGCCTGGTCACCGCGCCCTGATGCCACGGCAGCCCGAGCAGATTGCGCACCCGGCGCACGATTTCGCGCGCCTCCTCGGCTGATTCGGTGCTGTTGCCGTGGTGATGGAGCGGTGCCATCCGTACGCCCGGCGGCACGCCCTCGAGATCCCGTGCGAGAGTGACGGTTTCGCTCGACCGCAACCGGCCCGCATAGCGCAGCCGCGACACCGGCCCGCACAGCTGGGGATGCATCCGCCAGGTGCGGTCGAGGAAGTATCCGAATTCCGGTGGCAGCGTGGGCAATCCGCCCAGCAGGCGGCCCAGCACCGAATCGTGCACCGGCTCGGGATGGGTGCCGTGCCCGGGCAGTGGCGCGGGATCCCCGAACAACAGCAGATTGCGCGCGCTGCCCGCCACCGCGACCGCGTCGGCCAGCGGGAAGTGTCCGGCGTCGGCGATCACCAGCAGGTCCAGCCCGCCCGGCGGCACCCGCGCGGCATCGGCGAAATCGCCCGGGAGCCCGCCGATCACGCAGCCGTTGACGGCGTTGTCCAGGAAACGTGAATAGCGGTCCGGATCGATCGACAGCCATTCCGGGGCGACCGACTGGGCGTCGGATTTGGCCACCAGCTCGGGCAGCACCCCGACCCGGACCAGCGCGTCCAGGACCTGCTCGACCGCCGCATGGCTCTGTGCGACCACCCCGACGCGCCACTTGTACCGGGTGACAAGGCGTTCGGCCACCCGCGCCCCGGTATCGGTCTTGCCCGTCCCCGACGGGCCCTGCACCGCGACATAGGACTCGTCCAGGTCGAGCACGGCCGCGGTGACCGCCGCGGCGTGGTCGCCGAACACCCCGGGCAGCGCGGTCTGCGAGCGCAGTCGCGGCGGGCGGCGCAACAGCAGGTCGAACGCGGCCGTCCGCGGCACCTCGGGCAGGCTGACCAGCAACTGCTGGGCCGCGAATTCCAGTGCGTCCGCGATGTTCTCGTCGTGTCCGGGCGGACCCGGCGCGATCGCGATCGGGAGGTCGTCGTAGGGTTCGCAGCCCTCGGGCAGCAGCTCCTCGACCCGCACGGCATCGTCGAAGTTGGCATCGAGTGAGCAGCCCAGAATGGTGGCGTGGGCGGTGGCGCGGCGGCCCGGGGCGGTGGTCATGCCCGGCGCCGGGCGATCGTAGACGGTCAGCACCGGGGTGCCGGGCCGCGGCGCGCTGCCGGTGCCCAGGCGCCCGGTCAGCTTGAGGTAGCGGCGCATCGGCAGCTCGCCGGTGCTGTGCCACTTGGTGTCCACGCTGCCCCAGTCGGCGACGAGAACGCCCGGGGCGTCGTCCCATTCGGCGATCGGGTGGTGCAGGCGGTCGGTATGCGCCCAGTGCAGCGGCTGGCGCTCGCGGCGGTGATAGGCCAGGGCCGCGGCCATCAGCGCGGCGGCATGCTGTGCGGCGCTGCGGGATTCGTCGAAGTCGAAGGCGAATTCGCGCAGCGCGGCCTCCACCGCGGGGAGCGGTTCGGCGCTCGGGCGGTCCGGTTCGGCGGTGGGCCGCACGCCGTGCTGCGTGGCGAGCTCGAGCAGCCACCGGCGCAACCGCTGGGTGTACGAACACTCCGATTCCGGTGTGCCGGAGACGATCTCGCTCGCCGGATCGAACAGTTCGGCCAGATCGGTCAGGCGATACGAGCGCTGGCCGATGATCAGCGCCGAGCGCAGGATGGGATAGAGGTCCACCAGCGCGGCGAGCAGATCGTCGATGATCTGCTCGTCCGCGCCGTATCGCGCGCACAGCTGGGCGAGAAGGTGGCGGGCCTGGGTGCGGTAGTGGTAGATGCGCAGGTCCGGATGCTGTTCCTGGCGGTCGAGCAGATACTCGAGCAGGGCCGGTGCCTCGTCGGCGACGCCGAATGCGTGGAAGAGCATGGCCGGGTCCTCGCCGCCCTCACCGGGTTGCGCCGGCGCCACACCCACGCCGACGGCGGTGGTGGGCGAGCCGGAAACGGACAGGAAGACATCTCCCGGGGACGGCAGCGGCAGCGCGCCGAGCGCGACCGGATCGGTGACGGTGTAGACCGCCGCCGCGCCGCGCTCGTACCTGCGTTGCAGTTCGGCCTGGCGGCGCAGCGCGGAAAGAGTGTGCGCGGCAACCCCGGTGACCGCGGAATCGGCGGCGGCGAGCCGATCGACGGTCGTGATGCCCGCATCGCGCAGCTGCGCCCGCACGGCAGGGCGCATGCCCGCCACCAGGAGCAGATCCCGGCCCGCGACCAGCGCCGCGGTGCAGGTCGGGCAGTCGCCGCAGGCCAGATAACGCCGGTCGCCCCACTGCACCGGCAGCAGCTCGTTCTGTTTGTCGGCCAGGATCGTCGTCAGGCGGCGGCGCCGGGCGCGATGCACGGCGGCGGCCGCGGCGAGGTCGTGGGTCGCGGACGATCCATCGGGTAGGCGCAGCTGTACTCGTGGGTCGACCCGGAAGCCGTTCTCCCGGAGGGCTTGTGCGCAGGCGGCCAGCTCGATCAGGGTGGCGACGGGGGAGTCCTCGGATGCGACGCCGAATATGACATAACGGGGTGCCTCTGGGGCCGAGGCGGAATCGGTGCCGGGCGCCGCAGCGGTGGTGCCGGGCGATGCGACCGCGCCGCCGGGCATCCGGGCCGCGGAGCTGGGCGACGCCGCATCGGCGAGGTGCGCATACGCGCCGGGGGCCTCGGCACGGTCGGTGACGAGCCCCGACGAGGTGGCGATCAGTGAGGTGTGGAGGGCATCTCCATCCAGCACCGTGTCGGTGTCGTCGTCGGTGTCCGCATGTGGCTCGCCGGGATCGGAATCCGGGCCGGGGCGGCCGTCGTCCGGGTCGCACAGGTCCGCGCGGACGAGCGCGGCGCACGCGGCGGCGAACTCTCCATCGAAGAACCGCGCCCCCACGATCACCCCGGCTCCCGCATGCAGGGCGGCGAGCGTCCGTTCGTGTCCCTGGCGCAGGGACGCCACTGTCGTATCCGGGTCGCCGTCGGAGGGCCGATTGATGTGGATTACGGCGTCGCGCTGTGTGAGCAGATCTGCCAGGCGCGCGCTCATCGGTGCGGGCAGTGCCTCGGAGAGGGGCGCGGTGACGTGCGGGGACAGGGCAGCGGACAGCGGCGTATGCGTGCCGCCCGCGACGGGGGGCACGAGGCCCAGTTCGGCATCGAGCGCGCGCAGCAGCGCGAACTCGCAGCGCGCCGCCTCCACCAGGTCTCCGGTGCTGCACACGACACGATCACCGAACAGAATCAATCGCGGCCCTCCTGTGTCTCGGGACACCCGCACCCGGCGGGACGCACCGTTGCGTGCCGAGTCGCGCAACAGCGTAATCATTCGGATTGGACGCCAGTGGTGTACGAGGGGCGTGTCGTCACGTGAAGTCAGCGCCGACAAGTCCCAGGTCCCGCATCGAGTTTATGGGAACCCCGCCCCACGGTTCCGCGAGGTGGGAGCTTCGGGCCGGGCGGGGTGGCGCGGATCGGGCCCGGGACCGGTGAAAGTATTGCGGCATGCCGTTTTTCGAGGGCGCTCGCGGGCGGCTGCACTATCGGCGCTGGCCGGTACACCCGCCCGAGGCGCGAGAACACCCCACGGCACTGGTGCTGTGGTTGCCGGGCACCGGTCAGCACAGCGGCCACTACCACCGGTTCGCCCGTGCCCTGGGCGCGCGGAATATCGAGGTCTGGGGCCTGGACACCGCCGGGCAGGGGCTCAGCGAGGGGGATCCGGCGGCGCCCGGCACCCTCGACGAGCTCGCCGCCGACGCAAGACTGCTCGCCACGCTGATGCGCCGGGACTCGCCGGGAGTTCCCCTGATCCTGGCGGGGCACTCGTTGGGCGCCGCCACAGTTCTGGCGCTCGTATCCGGTGCCGCGGGAACGGCGTCCGGCCCCACCGGCCCGGCACCCGAGTGGGCCGGACTGGTGCTCACCGGCACCCCGAAAAGGGCTCTCAGCGGCGATGTTTCCCTGCCGGACGGGCTGCGCGCACTGGCCCTGCACGGCGTCGACGATCGTCGTGCGCCGATCGATGTCGTGCGCGACTGGACGTTGCGGCGTCAATCGGTAGGGTTGCGTGAGTATGCCGATGCCGGGCACGATTTGCTGCACGAACCGGTGCACGCACGGGTCGCCGCCGACATCGCGGAGTGGATACAGGATGTCGTCGCGGGCACGGCGCGCGCATCGGTGGAGTGAGCTCGAGAAAGGGGGACCGGTGCAATCACAGGAGACCGGGGATGTGCGCAGCGATGTCGCTGCCCTGAGCCATGCGGTGGACGACGGTGAGCTGTGGATGGACGGTGTCTTGGTCACCGACGGCGTCCACGAGCGCTGCGCGCGTCGCTATGAAACCCTCGCCGAACAGGTCGAACAGCAGATGAAGGTGCTGCACGCGGGCGTCTCGCTGCCCGGTTTCGGCGGCTTCGAATCGGGCGGTTCGCTGCGGCGCGGCTTCGAGGGCAAGGCCACCGACGCGCTGGAGCGGATGCAGGAATACGCCGACGCCGCCCGCCGGCTCGCGCAGACGCTGCGCGCGGCTGCCGCGGCGTACACCCAGCACGATGCCGATATCGCCGTCGCCCTGGGCAAGACGACCACCGATGTCGTGGGGGCCGGGCATGCATAACATCAGCGGCACCGGCACCAAGGTCGAAACCCCGCACACCGACCCCGATTACGCGCCGACGGTCGAGGTGTTCGACCATCTCGGCTATGACGAGATCTACCGCGGCGTCATGCAGTTGCAGCCCGAGGTGCTGACCGCGGGCAAGCACGCGTGGCAGACCTCAGCCAGTGGGATGGCGCAGGCGGTGCAGGAGGCCAATGCGGAGGTGCGCGCCGCGATGGCCGACGGCTGGCGCGGTAGCGCGGCCCAGCTGGCATCCGAGGCCATGCAGGCCTTCGAGTCGCTGGGGCAGCACCTGTCCGATGTGATGGCCGAGGTCGGCCGGCGGCTCGGGCAGGCCAACGATGCGGCCGAGTCGCTGCGCTCCTCGCTGTCGCAGCCGGTGTCCTCCTCCGTGGATCTCGAGGGCGCGCTGCTGGATCCCAAACACGCCCTCACCACGTCCGAGATGCAGAAGACGGCCGAGAACGTGCGCCTGGATGCGGTGCGGGTGATGAACTCGGTCTACGCCGGAGTGTTCATTCCGACCGGGAACAACGTGCCCGGCTTCCCTGTGGGCGGGATGTACCCGCACGCGCCGGTTACGGCGCCGGGTTCGACCGTCGTCGCCCCCGGCGGTGGTTCGGCGGATGTGGTCACCCCGGGCCTGATTCCCGCATCGGGTGCGCATATCACGGCGGCGCAACCGGATTCGGCGCATCGCACCGACCATCCGGCTGCCGCGCAGCAACCGGCCACCGACCGCACCGCGGCCCCCGCGGCGGTGAATCCGGCGGGCGTCGCCGCACCCGCGGCGCCCTCCCCGCCCGTGGCCGCGACACATACCTCCGCCGTGCAGGCCGCGCCCGGGGAACCGAATGCGAGTGCGCCACAGGTCGATCGGTCCGCTCCTGCCGCACCTTCGGCCACGGCCGCGGGCGCGATGGTGTCCCCGGGCGCGGTCAAGCCGTCGAACGCGCCCACCAAGCCGCAGAGCGCGTCGACCAAGCCGCAGGGCACCACCTCACAGAGCTCCGACGGCGATCGCAAGGACAAGAATCAGCAGGGCGATCAGTCCTCCTCCGGTGACACCGCGTCCGGAATGGGTGCGGGCATCGTCGGCGGACTGGCGGGCGGCGCGGTCGCCTTCGGTGGCGACACCACCCGGCCGGCCAACTCGGTTCCCCGGCCGCCCAAGCAGTCTCCGGACGACGAGGACTACGACGAGGACGAGTACTACCCGGACTTCGACGAGCCGACCTTCCTGGAACCGGCCGAGCCCGGCACCGAGCTGGTGGGACATCTCGAGCCCACCACCCCACCGGTGGTCGGCGAGTGGGCCGACGATGAGGAGTGAGCTAGAGGTGGGCCGCCGCCGGTGAAATGGACGCTCACCCCCGATCAATTCGCATTGGCGTGGGAGCGCACCGACGGCGACCGGATCCCCTATCCGCTCGCGGTGCGCCTGTCCGCCCGCGACAGCGGGGAACGCGATGCGCAACTGCCCGAGTTGCGGCAGTGGTGTTCGCGCGCACTCGATGCGGACCTCGAGGCGGCGCTGCGTGTGCTGGCCCGGCCGACCATCCGGGTCGAGGTATTCGGCCGGCAGGGCCCGGGGCAGGACGCGCCGCCGGTGCGGGTCCTGGGCGCCGCGGCCGGGCATGTCACCGTCGTCGCGGCCCAGCGGCCCGGTGACGGCCCCGATCGCGGCGGCGAGCTGCGGCTGTTCGTCGGCGTCGCGAAAGCCCTTGCACCCCGGGTGATTTCGGTGCTGCCGGAGCGGGCCGCGGGTAGTCAGCCGCGCTACAGCGCACCGCTGAGCCGGGTTCGCGAGGACAGCCGCGATCTGGTGACGGTGCCGATCTCCGGTCCGTCCGAACCGGCCCGCATCCGCCGCCTGCTCAAGCAGCCCCGCGACGGCATCGGCCAGATCGTGGTCTCCGCGCGCCGTGCCGACGGCGAACTGCGTCCGCTGGGCGTGCTGTGCTGGATCGACGTCACCGGCGACGGCCGCTACACCGTGCACACCCGCACCGAGGTCGCCGTCGCGCCCGTCACCGCCGAGGCCTTCGCCGCGCAGCTGCGGCCCATGCTCAGCGCCGCCGAACGTATCGTTGCCGACGCCGAGGGCTGGTAGCGCTCGCGCAGTACAGGGCGGGTACGAGATCTCGCACGCGCCCTGTGCTCCCCGATTGTCCTACTTCGCAGTGGCTTTGGCGCTCTGCTGCTGGGATCGCTGAATCGGCGCGGCGAGCAATCGGCCGGAGCCGGACGCCGGACGGTCGCGCCGCCGACGCCCGGCCCATGGCGACTTTGCTACGAGCGCGGCTTGCGGCGTTCGAAGCGCTTGGGCTCGCCCCGGCGCGGGCCGCGGGCGGTGGAGCGCTGTCCGGGCGGGCCCTGATCGAGCTGGAGCTGGATCAGGATTCCGCTGATCCTGGTGCGTCGCAAGGCTTCCAGGGTCTCCGAGGACAGGTCGGCGGGGAGTTCGACGAGGCTGTGGTCGGGACGGATGCTGATGTGCCCGAAGTCGCTGCGGCGCAGGCCACCCTCGTTCGCGATGGCACCGACGATCGCACCGGGGGCCACGCGGTGGCGCTTGCCGACGGCGATGCGGTAGGTGGCCATGTCGGCGCCGGTGGCGCGGTGCTTGCTCGGCCCGGCGGCGCGGCGGTCGTCACGCTCGCCCCGGTCGTCGAACGAGCGGTCGTCGAACTTGCGCGGAGTGCGTTCGCGCCGTGGCGGTTCCGGCTCGGCCTCCATGAAGAAGTTCTCGCCGTCGTTGGAACCGATCGCGAGGGCCGCGGCGATGTCGACCAGCGGGATATTGTGCTCGGCCTCGTAGTCCTCGATGAGCTTGCGGAACAGCGCCACGTTCGCCCCGGACAGGTTCTCGGTGATGGCGTCGTGGAACTTCACTACGCGCTGCGCGTTCACGTCGTCGACGCTGGGCAGCTGCATCTCGGTCAGCGGCTGGCGGGTGGCGCGCTCGATCGCATCGAGCAGGCGGCGCTCGCGCGGGGCGACGAACAGCAGCGCCTCGCCGGTGCGCCCGGCCCGGCCGGTGCGGCCGATACGGTGCACGTAGGACTCGGTGTCGTGCGGGATGTCGTAGTTGAGCACGTGCGAGATGCGGTCCACGTCCAGGCCGCGCGCGGCCACATCGGTGGCCACGAGGATGTCCACCGAGCCGGACTTGAGCTGCCCGATGGTCCGCTCGCGCTGGTTCTGGGCGATGTCGCCGTTGATCGCGGCCGCGGAATACCCTCGCGCGCGCAGCTTCTCGGCCAGCTCCTCGGTGGCCTGCTTGGTGCGCACGAAGATGATCATCGCCTCGAAGGATTCGACCTCGAGGATCCGGGTGAGCGCGTCCAGCTTGCGCTGATAGGACACGTGCACCCAGCGCTGGGTGATGTTGGGTGCCGTGGAGGTCTTGGCCTTGACCGTGATCTCGACCGGATCGTGCAGGTACTGCTTGGAGATCTTGCGGATCGCGGTCGGCATCGTCGCGGAGAACAGCGCGACCTGCTTGTCGGCGGGCGTGTCGCGCAGGATGCGCTCGACGTCCTCCTGGAAGCCCATCTTCAGCATCTCGTCGGCCTCGTCGAGCACCAGGTACTGCAGCTGCGACAGGTCCAGGGTGCCGCGCTCCAGATGGTCGATGACCCGGCCCGGGGTGCCCACGACGACCTGTGCGCCGCGCCGCAGCCCGGACAGCTGCACCGCGTAGTTCTGACCGCCGTAGATCGGTAGCACGTGCAGGCCCGGCAGGTGCGAGGAATACCGGCCGAACGCCTCGGCCACCTGGATCGCCAGTTCGCGGGTGGGGGCCAGCACCAGCGCGCGCGGCGCCTTGGACCGGCCCTCGGCGGCCGCGAGCCCCATCAGGATCGGGATGGCGAACGCGGCGGTCTTACCGGTGCCGGTCTGGGCCAGGCCCACCACGTCGGCGCCCGCGATCAGCGGGGGGATCGTCGCCGCCTGGATCGGGGACGGCGACTCGTAACCGACGTCGGCGATGGCCGCCAGGATGCGGTCATCGATGCCGAGATCGGCGAAGGACGGGTCGGCGGCGTCCCTCTCGTCGGGCTGGGAGCTGTCGACCTCTGAGGTATTCATTGACCAGCAGTTTACTGCGTGGCGGTGGCAACCCCGACCATCGGCCCAATACGGTGAGACGTATGCAACCGCAGCAGCCTCCCCAGGCCTCCGCCACCGCCCCCGCGGGCGTTCCGACCAGCGGGTCTGTTATCGCGCCCGCGACCGCCGCGACACGCAGGACGCTCGATGTCGCGGTGGTGCAGTTCGATCCCTACACGGACAAGGATGCGAACCTGGCGTTGCTGCGCGCGCAGGTGCGCGAGGCGGCCGAGCACGGCGCGCGGGTGGTGATCGCGCCCGAGTATTCGATGTTCGCGGTGAAGCGGCTCGACGAGCGGGTCGTCGCGGCGGCCGAACCGCTCACCGGGCCGTACGTCACCGGGTTGCGCGGGTTGGCGGCGGAGTTCGGGGTGCATGTGGTGGCGGGCGTGGTGGAGGCGCCCGGCGCGATCGAGCGGGCCGACGGCGAGTCCGGGGAGGTATACAACACTCTCGTCGCCGCCGCGCCCGATGCCGAATTCGCGGCCGTCTACCGCAAGGTGCACCTCTACGACGCCTTCGGCTTCCTCGAATCCGATATCGTGCTGCCAGGTCCGATCGCCGAACCGGCGACCTTCACCGCCGATGGCGTCGTCTTCGGTCTGCAGACCTGCTTCGACCTCCGCTTCCCCGAGGGGTGCCGCCGGGTCGCCGCGGCCGGGGCGCAGGTGCTCGCCCTTCCCGCGCAATGGATTCCGGGCCCGGGCAAGGTCGACCAGTGGACGACGCTGCTGCGGGCGCGCGCCATCGAGAACACCGTCTACGTCGCCGCCGCCGATCATGCCGCGCCCCGCGGCGCGGGGGCCTCGATGATCGTCGATCCGGCGGGCCTGGTGCTGGCCGAACTCGGCGAGGCGCCCGGAATCGCCACCGCACGCGTCGATCTCGAGCACCTCGAGGCGATTCGTGCCGCCAATCCGAGCCTTACGCTGCGGAGATTCGCCGTTACGCCACTAGACTGAAAGCACCATGATCTATCCCGATCGGTTGGCCGCCGGTCGCTCGCTGGGTGGGTCGCTGCTGCACCTGCGAGCGTCGGACCCGCTGGTGCTGGGGCTGCCCCGGGGCGGGGTTCCGATCGCGGTCGGCGTGCACGCGGTGATCGGCGGTGAGGTCGACATTCTGCTCGTGCGCAAGCTCGGCGTGCCGTGGCAGCCGGAGCTGGCGATGGGCGCGATCGGCGAGGGCGGGGCGCGCGTGGTCAACGACGACGTCATCCGGCACAGTGGCGTGACACCCGATCAGATATCCGCCATCGAGGCCCTCGAGCGCGTGGAACTCGAACGGCGGCAACGCATTCTGCGTGATCGCCCGCCGATTCCCCTGAAGGACCGCTGCGTGGTGATCGTGGACGACGGGATGGCAACGGGCGCAACGGTCGCCGTGGCCTGCGAGGTGGCGAACCTGCACGAGCCCCGCCGCCTCACCGTCGCGGTTCCGGTCTCGTCCATCGAGGCCCTGCGCCGCATCCATCCCCTGACCGACGAGACCATCTGCCCCCTGGTGCCCCGGATCCTCGGTGGGGTGGGCGGCGCCTACGACGACTTCCACCAGCTCACCGACGACGAGGTCCTGGCTCTGCTCGCTAGGGCACCGGGATCTGGACCTGGGGCTCGGTCGGACCCTTCTGATCCGGCAGCGGGGCGTTGAAGTTCGGGTTGGGCGCGTTGTAGACCGTGATGGCCCCGACGGTGGGTGCCATCACGCAGGTGCCGCCCGGGTAGTTGACCGTGCCCCACATCACCGAGATCACGGTGCCCGGGCCCGTGGCGACCGTCTTGGACAAGCTCGGCAGCTTGTACTGGGTCATGTCGTTGAGCGGGGTGATGCCGCTGCGGCCGTTGCCGGTGTTGAGCCAGGCGACGTTCAGGCCCGACCCGATCGGGTAGCCCGCGGCGGAGGGGGTGGCCTGATAGCGCACGGTGCCGTAGCCGCCGTTGAGGCCGTTGCTGATCCCGTTGCTGCCCGCCTCGCCCGAGGCGATGGTCAGGCTGACCGGGTTCCCGGGGCATCCGAAGGTGGGCGCGGCGAAGAAGAACGGCTGGAACGCGCCCGCGATGTGATCCAGCTTGCTGGCGGTGAGCAGGCGCGAGGTCTCGGCCAGCTTGGTCACCGCGGCCTTGGCGGCCGCATTGGTTCCCGCGGCGGCGTCGAGGTGGTCGATCGCCGTGTCCACGGTGCTGTGGGCCGGGGTTGCCGGGCTGTGGGTCGGGGTGGGGGCCGGGGCGGCCGTACCGGTGCCCACGGCCGTCGCGGTTCCGAGGCCGATGCAGGCCGCTACCGCGGCCAGACGCGCGAGGGTCCTGCCGTTCACTCGTTGTACTCCTTAGTCGTGAACTCGTCTCGGCCGCCGTCTACACCCGGCCGGCCCGGGCGGCCGCGACCTACTTCCGGAGCAACCTACCAGCTCGCGCCCGGTCGGGTGCGGTGGACTACAGGCCGCCGGTCCGGTTCACCGATGTGACGCAGCCGACAGTTCCGCGCTACCGGGGAGTAAGTTCTACTACGAACAGCACTTTACTCCGCCACACCCGACACGGTGGGAGATGCCCATGAAACTTGCCATGTCACCCGATGCGGTTGCCTTCCGCGACGAACTGCGCGAGTTGTATCGGACCGTGATTCCCGAGTCCATCCGGGACAAGGTGAAGTACGGTCGCGAGCTCTCGCGCGAGGACATCCTCACCGCGCACCGGACCCTCAACGAGCACGGCCTCGCGGTTCCGAACTGGCCGGTCGAGTGGGGCGGTAAGAAGTGGACCCCGCTGCAGCGCCACATCTGGGAGGACGAGCTGCAGCTGGCGTGCGTGCCCGAGCCCCTGACGTTCAACGCCAACATGATCGGCCCGGTGATCGCGCAATTCGGCTCGCAGGAGCTCAAGGAGCGCTTCCTGCCGCCCACCGCGTCCCTGGACATCTGGTGGTGCCAGGGGTTCTCCGAGCCCGAGGCCGGCTCGGACCTGGCCTCGCTGCGCACCACCGCGGTGCGCGACGGCGACTCGTACATCGTCAACGGCCAGAAGACCTGGACCACCCTGGCCCAGTACGCCGACTGGATCTTCTGCCTGGCGCGCACCGATCCGAACGCGCCCAAGAAGCAGGCGGGCATCTCGCTGCTGCTGTTCGATGTGAAGACCCCGGGCGTGACGATCCGCCCGATCAAGCTGATCGACGGCCATCACGAGGTCAACGAGGTCTTCTTCGAGAACGTCCGGGTGCCCGCGGATCAATTGGTCGGCGAGGAGAACATGGGCTGGACCTACGCGAAGTTCCTGCTCGGCAACGAGCGCACGGGAATCACCGGTGTGGGCCGCACCAAGGTCAAGCTCGCGGTGGCGAAGGAGTATGCGGCACAAACGGTATCGGGTACGAGCACGCTGTTGAGCGATCCGGTGTTCGCCGCTCGGCTGGCCGAGCTGGAGAACGAGCTGCTGGCCTTGGAACTGACGCTGCTGCGGGTGGTGGCCAATTCCAGTGAGGGCAAACCGAATCCGGTCTCCTCGGTGCTCAAGCTGCGTGGTTCGGAGCTGCAGCAGGCCGCCACCGAACTGCTGCTGGACATCGCGGGCCCGGATGCGCTGCCGGTCGGCGCCCCATCGATCGCCTCGCCGGACTGGGCCCAGCGCAGCGGCCCCGGCTACCTGAACTACCGCAAGACCACCATCTACGGAGGATCGAGCGAGGTGCAGCGCACCATCATCGCCTCCACGATCCTCGGGCTGTAGCTACCCACCCCGATCGGCTCCGCAAGCTCCGCCGACCTACCATCCCCGCGAGAGGCCGCCGCCATGGATTTCGAACTCACCGATGAACAGGGCATGCTGCGCGACACCGTCCGCGAGCTGCTGGCGCGCAATTACGATCCGGAATCGCGCCTGAAGACGCTGGACACCGAGCTGGGCTGGAGCCGCGAGGTGTGGGCGCAGCTGGCCGAATTGGGCGTGCTGGGACTGAGTTTCGCCGAGGAGGACGGTGGGGTCGGCGCCGGGCCCGTGGAAACCATGGTCGTCATGGAGGAATTCGGCCGCCGGCTCGCGCCGGAACCGCTGCTGGATGCGGTGTTGCTGCCGGGTGGGCTGATCGCCCGCGCGGGCACCGCCGCGCAGCGCCGGCGCGTGCTGCCGGAGGTGGCGGCCGGGGACAAGTTGCTGGCCTTCGCTCACGACGAACCCGGAAGCAGGTGGCCGGCAGTGGAATTGACGACCACCGCGGTCGCCGACGGCGACGGATACCGGATCACCGGGCTGAAAAATCCGGTGCCGCACGGCGATTGCGCCGACCTGCTGGTCGTCAGCGCCGCGCTGCCGGACGGCGCGGCGGGGCTGTTCCTGGGCGCCCCCGATGCCGTGACACGCACTTCCTATCGCACCTTCGACGGCCTGCGTGGTGCCCAGCTCGAATTCGACGGCGCCCCTGCCGAACTGCTCGGCGAGCCCGGCGACGCGTCGGGCGCGATCCTCGACGGGATCGCCGCCGCGCAGGCGAGCCTGTGCGCGGAATCGGTCGGCGCGATGGCGGAGGCGCTCCGCCTGACCACCGAATATCTCAAGACCCGCAAGCAATTCGGGGTCACGCTGTCCAAGTTCCAGACCCTCACCCAGCGCGCGGCGACGATGTACGTCTCGCTGGAGCTCGCGCGCAGCATGAGCATGTACGCCACCGCCTCGCTCGCCGACGGGGATCCCGATCCGGTCGTCGCCTCGCGCGCCCGCCTGCAGGTGAGCCGCTCGGGCCGGCACATCAGCCAGGAGGCCATCCAGATGCACGGCGGGATCGGCATTACCGCCGAATATCCCGTCAGCCACTACGCCGCCCGGTTGACCGCGATCGAGCGCACCTTCGGCGGCGCGTTCGAACATCTGCGGGTGCTCACCGACCGGGTGGGGGAGTACGGGCTCGTCGAGCTGTAATCACCGGGGCCGACCTCCGCCGGCGGGCGCCGGGGGAGGTCAGGGCGGCCCGGACGGGGTGGTCGTGGAGTCGAACGGGTCGTCGGTGGTGATCGAGGGCGGCGGGATGTAGGCCGGGGCCGCGTAGCCGGGCCCGTCGCCCGGGGACTGGGCATAGCCCGGAGTGGTGGGCGCGAGCGGCACGGTGGTCGGCGTCCGCCGCGGCGGGGTGTTGACCGCGACCCGCCAGGACGGCGAGGGCGGGATGTACACCTCGTAGGTGGTCGACGTCGGGGCTCGGGTGCCGGCCGCGGATGGCAGATTCGCGGACAGCGGTGGCGGCGCGACGTAGGTGTCGTGGGGGCGAAGGCCGCACGCGCCGATCACGACGAGTCCGAGAGATATTGCGCCGGCGGCGATTGCGGGCCCGGCGACCTTGGGACCCAGGCGTCGTGGAGTGGTCTCGGCAACTAGATTGTCGCGCATGCCGCTGCCTCCGGGCCTGGCCTCATCGGGTGGTGTGGGGTCTCATCGGCGTGTTCCCCCACGTCCGCCGTCATGCCATGCATCGGTGTACAGCTCCTCAATAAAGTGTTCGCCTCACACTAACCGAGCGCCGGGGGGTCGGGCCAGACGAGTTGCGGCGTCGGCAAAATACCGATCGCATATGTCAAAGGTCTGTGACTCACATATCGAAACGGTCACTTCGGCGTGTCATGCGCGTGTCGTGTGGAGATTTGACAACGGAGACGTAGCGTGTTTGCAAAGTTACACGCACGACGCCGGAAATGTACCGAGGGACACCGCGAATTCTGTGCCCCGAAGTGCCGCGGCGTCACCGAGGAGTTGGTGATGGGAGCTTACTCGACGTCCCCGCTGCGTGCGGCGTCGCAGAACGATTCGGCCCCAACCGAATCCGCGCGCTCCGCCTGGGCGATCATCGCCCGCTTGATGGCCTGGCTGATCTTCGCCGGCGGTCTGGCGGGAGCGGTGATGGGCATTGTCGATCTACGGGTGCTGGTGACCGTCGCCGGTCTGATGCTCGCCTGCACCGCAGGGCTGGTCCTGCTGAAACTGCGCGCGGATTCCCACGGTTCCGCCTGAACGCGGAGGCCCTACGGATCCGCACAGTCATCGAGTGTGATTCGGCGGCGGCGCGATTCGGTGCCGTCGGCGGACCGGTCCGGCTTCGGGAGAACCGACCATCATTTCATGGTGCCTTGGCAGATAATGGGTTATGGCGGAACACGGCCACCGGGAGTTGCGGGAGCTGACGAACGCGGATTCGCTGCGACTTCTCGGGACCGTGCGATTCGGCCGAATCGCCTTCGCGCGCTACGCGTTGCCGACCATTCGTCCGGTGAACCACGTTGTGGACGGCGAGGACGTGATCGTGCACGCCAACCTCGGCATCGTGCCCCTGCACGTGGACCGGCAGGTCGTCTCCTATGAGGTCGACACGATCGACCACGAGACCCAGCTCGGCTGGTGCGTGATACTCACCGGCACCACCGCGGCCGTCACGGACCCGGCGGACATCGCGTACTACGAGCGCCTCATCGACCCGTGGCTGCCCGGCGCGCCCCACCGCATCATCCGGATCCAGCCCGACATCGTCACCGGAATCGAGCTGGTCGGGCACGCCGAGCTCCCCGATGCGGGACCGATCGCCACGCCATAACTCGTCGGCTATGGCTGGCGCACAACCCATTCGAAGGCATCGGCCTTGGAGACGGCGCCCTCGGCGGCGCGGGAGCGATTGGGTTCGCCGAGGTCGGTGAGCAGGTCGCGGGACAGGTCGACCAGGGTTGCCAGGGTGCCGGGGGTGAACCATTCCGGGCGGGTGGCGAACAGCAGGTCCTCGCTGGAGGTGTTGCCGCTGGCGCCGGGGGCGAAGGGGCAGCCGCCCAGGCCGCCGAGGGAGCCGTCGACCATGGTGGCGCCGGCGGCGAGGGCGGCCAGCGAATTGGCCACGCCCATGCCCCAGGTGTCGTGCCCGTGGAAGACGATGCGGCGGTGCGGTGTTCGCGACCGGACCGCGGCGACCAGGTCGGTGACCTGGGCGGGATGGGCCTGGCCCAGGGTGTCGGCGAGCACGATGTCGGTGGCGCCGGTTGCGCGGGGGTCGTTCGCGATCGCCAGCACCCGCTCCGGATCGATCGCGCCCTCGAACGGGCACGTGAAAGTCGTTGCCAGGCAGAGCTGAATGGACCCGCCCGCGGCCTGGGCCAGCCGGATCGCCTCGGGCATCGCGGCCAGGCTGTCCTCGGTGGTCCGCCCGATGTTGGCCTTGTTGTGGGAGTCGGAGACCGAGAAGCAGTACTGGAAGTTGCGCACACCCGCGGCCGCTGCCCGCTCGACGTGCCGCGGCGTGGCCACCCACACCCAGCAGCGTTGCAGCTCTTCGGGATCCAGTGCGGCGATCAGATCCATGGTGTTGGCCATCGGCGGAACCAGATCGGGGCGCGCCATCGAGCCGATCTCCAGGGCGGGCACGCCCAGGCCCAGCAGGGTGCGCACGATCTCGACCTTGCGCTCGGTCGGCAGCACCTTGCCGGTCAGTTGCAGGCCGTCTCGCAGCGTCACATCGCGCAGCATCAGTTCGCCTCCAGTGCATCGATATCCGCGTCCGACATGCCCAGCAGCCCGGACAGCACCTCGCGGGTGTGCGCGCCCAGGTCGGGGCCTACGCTGTGAATAGGCAGGGACTGCTCGCCGATCACCGGCACGATGCCGGGAAAGCCGACCGACTTCGGTTCCGGCTCACCGACATCGACCGGGAAATGCTGAATCATGTTGCGCGCCCGGTATTGCGCGTCCTCGGCGATATCGGCGGCGGTATAGATGGCGCCGCTCGGGATCGCGGCACCCTCCAGGATTTTCAGCGCCTCGTCCCGGGTGTGCCGACGCGTCCACTCGGCGATCGCGGCGTCCAGCCGCTCCCGGTGGCGCCAGCGCCCGGCGTTGTCGGCCAGCTCCGGGTCCGCGGCTAGATCGGGGCGATCGATGACCTGCATGTAACGCTGGAAGATGCTGTCGGCATTGCCGCCGATGATGATGCTCAGGCCGTCCGAACAGGGGTAGGCGTTGCTCGGAGCGATGCCCTCCATCCGGCCGCCGGTCCGCTCGCGGGTGATGCCGTAGGCGTAGTAGTCGGGCACCAGCGATTCCATCACCGACAGGATGGACTCGTTCAGCGCCACATCGATCACCCGCTGCGGCAGTGGAATTCGCTGGCCGGATCGTTCGCGCTGGAACAGCGCCATCACCGTGCCGAAGGCCGCGTAGATCCCGGCGATGGAATCGCCGATCGACACCCCGGTGCGCACCGGTGGCCGATCCGGATCGCCGATCAGCTCCCGCAGGCCGCCCACCGCCTCGGCGACGGCCGCGAATCCGGGCCGCTGCGACAGCGGCCCGGTCTGCCCGTAGGCGGAGATGCGGGTGATCACCAGATCCGGATTCGCCGCGCTCAGCACGTCCGGCCCCAGGCCCCACTTCTCCAGCATGCCCGGCCGGAAGTTCTCCAGCAGCACATCGCAGTGCGCGACCAGATCCAGCACGATCGACCGCCCGGCGTCCGAGCGCAGATCCAGCGTGATCGACTTCTTGTTCCGGTTGACCGTGCGGTACAGCATCGACGTGTCGCCGCCGTACAACCGCCAATTGCGCAGTTCGTCCCCGGTTTTCGGGCGTTCCACCTTGATTACCTCGGCGCCGAAGTCCCCGAGGATCCGGCCCGCGGTGGGCGCCGCGATGTAATTGCCCAGTTCCAGTACCCGAACCCCGTCCAGCGGCCGACTCTCCATGCGTCGATTGAACCAGCCGGGAGAGGTCGCCGACAGCCGCCCTCGGTCGGCAGGAACGCGGGGCACGCGATGACGTGCGTTGGGCGGATGCTCGGCCTGGCGTCGATCGCCTGTGGCCACGCTTCCTTCGTGCCGAGCTCCACGCGATAGGTCACCGCAGCCTTGCCGCTGGGCGCGAAGACGACCGCCTTGGTCGCCGACTCGGGCGTAGTGCGACGGACGACTGACCCGCACCGCTCGCGGCCGACATCGTCGACGCCGGGCCGGCGGTGGCGCGGGTCGATCACGCCGGCTCAACTCACAGCCCGAAGCTGCCGCTCGGAGGCAGGGGCAGGGCGGGCGCAGGCGGTAGATGGGGCTGAGCGGGGACGGCAGGTCCCGGGCCGACGTGGGGCCCAGAGGTTCCGTGATCGCCCTGACGGCACTGACCGGCGCGATTACATCCCGAGCGGTTGTATCCGAAGCGGTCGTAGCCGTAACGGTCGTAACCCCAGTGGTCGAATCCCGATCGGTCGTAACCGAATTGGTCGAATCCGTCGATGCCGTAGCCGTCGGGGCTGCACGGCGGCAGGCCGCAGTTCGCCACGGGCGGGGGTGGCGCGGGCACCGTGGGCATGGTCATCGTCGGCGTCGGCGGTGTGAAGGTCGGTGTCTGCGGGACCAGGGTCGGTACCGGTGCGAGGGACGTCGGCGGTGCCACCGCCGGGAGTGTTTCGGCCGGAATCGCGGGTACGTCCGGTGTTTGGGCCTCCGCGACGACGGCCAGGGCCAGCGCGGCGGGAACCGCCGCGAGCAATGCTGCATATCGCCAACGCCGCCGTGACCGCTGGGATGGGACGATCTCAGTGCCGATCCGTCCGGTACTCAATAGGATTCCTCTCCGCGGCCCGACCCGAGATTCAGCGTACCGACTGTTCGTTCCCGCGCCGAAAAGTCTCAGCCGCTTGGCAACTGGAGTTCAGGCGGCCCGCTCGATCACCGAATAGTGCTCGGCATTGCCCGCGATGACAGTGCTGGGACGGCCGTCGACGCCGACGGGGATATCGCCGGCCAGGGTGATGCGGGTGAGCCTGCGGTGCTCGGCGCCGTCGTAGTCGTCGATGGCGTAGTGCTGGGTGGCGCGGTTGTCCCAGATCGCGACGTCGCCCGGCGCCCAGTTCCAGCGGGTGGTGTGCTCGAGCCGGGTGACTCGATCCTGGAACAGGCGGAACAGCGCATCGGATTCGACCTTGTTCAGGCCGACGAACTGCTTGACGAAATGCCCCAGGAGCAGGGCGCGTTCGCCGGTTTCGGGATGTACGCGCACCACCGGATGCTCGGTCTCGAAGTAGGCCGATTCGAACTCGGCGCGATACGCCTGGGAGTTCGGGGTGGGTTCGGCGCCGTGGCGTGCGGCGTAGTCGTAGGTATTGGTGTGCCGCGCGCGCAGTCCCTCCGCGAGACGCCGCAGCGGTTCGGGCAGGGACTCGTAGGCGGCGACGGTGGATGCCCAGGTGGTGGAGCCGCCGTAGCTGGGCAGCGCGACCGCGCGCAGGATCGAGGCCTTCGGCACCCGGTCGACGAAGGTCACATCGGTGTGCCAGCTGTTGGCGCGCCCGGTTTCCGAGTCGATGGCCAGGCTCTTGACCCCGTGCGAGCTGACCGTCGGATGCGGGGTGGTGGGTGTGCCGAGCAACTGGGCGAACTCGTACTGGCCGTCCTCGGTCAGATGGTCCTGGCCGCGGAAGAAGATCACCTTGTGTGCGTTCAGCGCGTCCCGGACGGCCGCGACGGTCTGCGCGTCCAGATCCCCGCCGAGACGAACCTCGTCGATTCGCGCGCCGATGTGGGTGCTGAGCTTGACCACCCGAACGGATGTGCCGGTCTGTGCTGCGTCATCGGCGGACATGGAAGGCCTTTCGCTGGAGCGGGAATGCCTTGCGAGCACACCAGTTCGGCACGGCACGAACCAGGGTTGCCCTCACCTGGATCGAAACCGTCGCGGGGTGCGGCTCTTCCATCCAGAGGCGATCGACCAGATCGTTTCGGCGTCGCCCGCGCGCGTGGTCGGGCGTTTCAGCCGATGTGTTCGCGCAGGTAGGCCATGTCCTCGGCGACACCCTCGGCGGGAGTCTCCAGGATCACCGGCGCGTCGGCAGTGCGGCACACCTCGGCCAGCAGCTGCGGGTCGATGGTGCCGTCGGCAAAGTTCGCGTGACGGTCGGCGCCGGAATTGAATTCGTCGCGCGAGGAATTCAGGTGGACGAGGTCGATGCGGCCGGTGATGGCCTTGATCCGGTCGACGACGCCGACCAGCTCCTCGCCGCCTGCCCAGGCATGGCAGGTGTCCAGGCAGAAGCCCGCGCCGTACTCGCCGACCGCATCCCACAGTCGGGCGATGGAATCGAAATACCGGGCCATGGCGTGGTTTCCGCCGGCGGTGTTCTCGATCAGGATCGGCACCGCGAAACCGCCCTTGGCCTCCTGACGCTCGAACAGCTTGCGCCAGTTGTCGATACCGGTCTCGATCTCGCTGTCGGAGCGGACGTGCCCGCCGTGCACGACGAGGCCGAAGGCGCCCAGATCGGCGGCGGCCTGCGCCTGCTGTGCGACCGCCGTGCGCGAGGGCATGCGCAGGCGGTTGTTGGTGCTGGCCACATTGATCTGATACGACGAGTGCACCACCACATCGATGGGGCTCGACTTGATCTGCTCGGTGAGCGGATGGGGCGTGGGTTTCTCCCACCCCTGCGGGTCGATCACGAACATCTGGATGACCTCGGCGCCGAGCTCTTCACCGAAGCCGATCGGATCGCTGTCCTGCCTGACGTGGGCTCCAATGCGCATGGGACGAGGGTATAGCCACCCACCGACAGGTCGGCGCGCAGCAGCGGGATCGCCGCGGACCGAAGCGAAGGCCACGAGCACAGCTGCTATGGTTTCGGTGTTTCCCGTGGTCGGCACCAGGGCGGCGACGGAGTTCATGCGGTACGGCCGTGCGCTGGCGGGTCCCGGTGCGCGGCATGGGAAGTGGGAGCGCTGAAATGGTGGCCAACGGTGAGGTCTTCGCCGGATATCTTGTCGAGCAGTTGCTCGGTCGCGGGGGTATGGGCTCGGTCTACCTCGCCAAGCATCCCCGGCTGCCGCGCAAGACGGCGCTGAAGCTGCTCAACCGGGAGATGGTGTCCGACCAGGAGATTCGCGCCCGGTTCGAGCGCGAGGCCGATCTGGTCGCCCAGCTGGACCACCCCAATATCGTCACCGTGTACGACCGCGGCCTCGAGGACGGCCAGCTGTGGATCTCCATGCAGTACATCGACGGCATCGACGCCGCCAGCGTGGAACCGACGCGGCTGCCACCCGAGCGCGCGGTGCAGATCATCGCCGAGGTGGCCGAGGCGCTGGACTACGCGCACGGCAACGGCGTCATGCACCGCGACGTGAAGCCCGCGAACATGCTGCTGGCCCGCTCGACCGGGGGTAAGGGCGAGCGGGTCTACCTGACCGACTTCGGCATCGCGCGGCTGCGCGACGACGGCGGCCACCTCACCCAGACCGGCACCTTCACCGCGACCCTGACCTATGCCTCGCCCGAGCAGCTCACCGGCGCCCAGCTGGACGGCCGCTCGGACCAGTATTCGCTGGCCTGCAGCCTGTTCTGGCTGTTCACCGGCGCCGGTCCCTTCGCGGCGAGCAATCCCGCGGCCGTGATCCGCGGGCATCTGCAGGAGCCGCCACCACCGCTGAGCACGGTGCGTCCCGGACTGCCCCCGGGGTTGGACGCGGTGCTGATGAAGGCGATGGCCAAACGCCCGGACGACCGGTTCGCCAGCTGTGCGGATTTCGCCGCCGCCGCCCGGCGGGCCCTGGCCCTGCCCAGCGCGCCGCAGATGCCGGTCGCGCCGCGGGCGTACACCGGTCCCGCGATGCAGGCGGTCAACCAGCCGATGGGACCGCGCACCGGTCAGCCGATGCCGAATCAGGCGCCCATGCCGACCGCGGGCCCCATGCAGATGCCGACCGCGGCCCCGGTGCCCGCGCCGATGCCGAATCCGATGCCGCAGCCGATGTACACCCAGCAGAATGCGCCCTTCGCCCAGCAGGGCAACTTCGGCGGATACGCACCGGCGCAGATTCCACAGCGCAAATCCAATACGGGTCTGATCATCGGCATCATCATCGGTGCGGTGATCCTGCTGCTCATCGTGCTGATCATCATCGGTTCGGTGGGCTGAACCCACCGGTCCCACGGGCTCATCCTTCCCCCGGCAGGAGGACCCGGGACAATTGGGGGCTATTCCCGATAGCGCGGCCGGGCCGGTTTCGGAACACTGGACAGCATGACTGCCGATGCCGTGGGCACCGAAACCTCAGCCGCCGCCGAAGGCGGCGCTTCCGTGCAGGACAACATTGCTTCCGCCGCAGCCGACCCGGTCCGCATCGCGGCCCGGGCCGTCGACCTGGTCAAGCTGTACGGCATGGGGGATACCCAGGTCCGGGCCCTGGACGGGGTGAGCGCCGACTTCGCACCGCGCGAGTTCACCGCGATCATGGGTCCGTCCGGCTCGGGTAAATCCACGCTGATGCACTGCCTGGCCGGGCTCGACGCGGCCACGTCCGGCACCGTGCAGATCGGCGACACCGACCTGACCACCCTGTCCGACAAGCAGATGACGCGGTTGCGCCGCGACCGGATCGGCTTCGTCTTCCAGGCGTTCAACCTAGTGCCGACACTGACGGCGCTGGAAAACATCACCCTGCCGCTGGATATCGCGGGCCGCAAACCGGATCAGGAGTGGCTCGAGACCGTGATCAAGCGCCTGGGCCTGGGGGATCGGCTCTCGCACCGCCCCAGCGAGCTGTCCGGCGGCCAGCAGCAGCGGGTCGCGTGTGCACGGGCGCTGGCGGGCAAGCCCGACATCATCTTCGGCGACGAGCCCACGGGCAATCTGGACTCGCGGTCCTCGGGCGAGGTGCTCTCGATCCTGCGCGCGGCGGTGGACGAATTCGGGCAGACCGTCGTGATCGTCACCCACGAGCCGCACGCGGCCTCCTTCGCCGACCGGGTGATCTTCCTGGCCGACGGCCGCATCGTCGACGAACTGCGTGATCCCACCGCCGAATCGGTGCTCGACCGGATGAAAAAGCTGGAGAACCTGTGATGGCCATGGGCCCGATGCCCAAGGTTGCCCTGCGCAATCTGGCGGCGCACAAGGTGCGCCTCGCGTTGACCGTGCTGTCGGTGATCCTCGGAACCGCCTTCATCGCGGGATCCTTCATCTTCACCGACACCCTGCAGCGCACCTTCGACGGCATCTTCGCCAGCCAGGCCCAGGGCGTCGACGTCCGGGTCGAGCCCAAGGCGCAGCAGTCGCTGGGTGTTCCGGTCGACGTGGTGAATACCGTCTCCGCGACACCGGGCGTGCGCGCGGTGGCGCCCGCGACGCAGGGGCCGATCGTGCTGCTGAAGAACGGGCACGCGGTGCAGACCGGCGGCGCGCCGAGCTGGGGGCAGTCCTATCTGCCGCCGGACCGGGCGGTCGCCGATCCGGCCAAGTTCGTCGCGGGTGTGCCGCCCGCCCAGCCGGGGCAGGTGGCGATCAATTCGGGTGGGGCGCAGCGGGCCGGGCTGTCGGTCGGCGATCACGTCACGATCCTGGTGCCGTCGAAGGGCAATATCGACGTCACCGTCAGCGGTATCTACACCCTGTCCTCGGACAGCGGCGGCTTCATCGGGGTCCTGTTCGACGATGCCCAGGCACGCGAGCTGTTCACCGACGGGCAGCACGTGGCGTACGTGGATATCGCTGTCGCGAAGGGAGTTTCGGCGGATACCGTGCGCGACCGGCTGGCACTGGTACTGCCGGATTACAAGGTCCACGACGGCACCCAGGTGCGCGCGGATCTGAAGGCGCAGGTCGGCAACGCGCTGAAATTCGTGAACTACTTCCTGCTCGCCTTCGGCGCGATCGCGCTGCTGGTGGGCACGTTCATCATCTACAACACCTTCTCGATGATCGTGGCGCAACGGCTGCGGGAGCTGGCGCTGCTGCGCGCGGTCGGTGCGAGCCGCGGGCAGGTGGGCTGGTCGGTGGTCGCGGAGGCCGCGGTCATCGGATTGATCGGCAGCGCACTGGGTCTGGCCTGCGGGATCGGCCTGGCGTTCGGACTCTCCGGTCTGCTCAATGCCTTCCATCTCGGGCTGCCCACCGGATCCATGCAGGTGCTGCCGCGTACCGTGCTGGCGGCGCTGGGCCTCGGGCTGGTGGTCACCGTCGGCAGCGCATACGCGCCGGCGCAGCGGGCGGCGAAAATTCCGCCCGTGGAGGCGATGCGCGAGGAGTTCGCCTCGGCCGGGGAGTCGCTGCGTTTGCGCACGGGCATCGGGGCCGTGCTGGCGGTCGTCGGGATCGTGCTCGTCGTGCTCGGCTCCCGGCACACCGGCGGCAATGCCGCGCTGGTCGTCGGAATCGGCGCGGCGGCACTGGTTTTCGCCGTGCTGTTCGCCTCGCCCGCGATATCGCGGCCGGTGCTGACGGCGCTCGGGGTGCTGACGCGGCCCTTCGGGCCGATCGGGCGGATGTCGCGGAACAATGCCGTGCGAAATCCGCGGCGCACCGCCGCGACCGCGTTCGCGCTCACCCTCGGGTTGATGCTGGTCTCCGCGATCGGAATGCTCGGCTCCTCGGCCAAGGCCAGCGTCAGCGATCTGGTCGACAAGGGGGTCAAGGCGGACTACATCCTGACCGGGCCGCAGCTCATCGGGGTGCCCCTGGACGCGTCCAAGGCCGCGAAATCCGTTGCGGGCGTTACCGATGTGGTGGCGTTCCGGGGCGTGGCGATGAAGGTCGGCGACCAGCAGGTGTACGGAATCTCGCCCGACGGACCGATGAGCCCGGTGCTGAACTACGAGATGCGCAGCGGCAGCGGCACGCTCGGCGGCAACGCCATCCAGGTCTCGGAAACCGAAGCCGGGAAGCATAATTGGCACGCCGGGCAGAACGTGCAGCTGACCGGGCTGGACGGGACGAAGTTTCGAGTGGCGGTGTCCGGGATCTACAAGGACACACAGCTGCTCGGGTCCATGGTGGTGTCGCCGGCCCTGTACGAGCAGGTGATGCCGGTCGCCTTCCGCACCGACGTGCTGGTGCTGATCACCGCCGCCCCCGGCGCCGACCTGAACCTCATGCGGGCGAATCTGGTCAAGGCGACCGACCCGTATGTCGTTGTGCAGGTGGAGGACCGCGAGGAATTCAAGGGCTCCGAGGGTAAGCAGATCGACACCATGCTCGCGATCCTGTACGGGCTGCTGGCGCTGGCGGTGGTGATCGCGGTGCTGGGCATCGTCAACACCCTCGCGCTCTCGGTGGTGGAACGCCGCCGCGAGATCGGGATGCTGCGCGCGGTCGGCATGCTGCGGCCGCAGGTCCGCCGGACGATCTACCTCGAGTCGATGCTGATCGCGGTGTTCGGCGCGGTCGTGGGCGTGGTGCTGGGCCTCGGACTGGGCGTCGGATTCCTGCGCACGCTCAGCGAGCTGGGTATCAGCACGATTACCGTGCCGTGGGGGCAGATCGCGCTGATGCTGATCGGTTCGGGTGTGGTCGGCGTGCTGGCCGCGTTGTGGCCGGGGATTCGCGCCGCGCGCACGCCGCCGCTGGCGGCCATTGCCGATCTGTGAGGGGCGCTTACGGACCGACCGGAGGGGCAGCGGCAGGGTAGTTCAGCGGGTTTGCGGGCCTACCACGCCAACGGCCTTCTTCGCGGCCGCGGCCTCGATCATCGTGCGCGACGTCCCGCGCGGGCTGTTGATCGCCGAATCTCCCGCCAGCGAACCGCCGATCGCCCACTGCTGCTTCGGCAACGACTCGCCCTGGCGGTCCGTCGAAGGCGAAGGAATCCTCGCCGCCGACTCCATCCGGGCCGAAGTTCTGCCGGATCTCGTTGAGCGACAACGATTCCACGGGCGCACCAAGGGCGTCGCCGATTGCCCCGCCGAGCAGGCAGCCGTGCACGATCGGGTAGCGGGTGGAGGGGACGCCGGCATCGCCGGGCGGAGCGGCGAACTCCGGGCCATGACATCGGCGTGGCGGATATGCATACGTCCGGTCTGTAGACCGTAGGATCGGCCCTGTCCCGGTTGCTTATTCCTGCGATGTTCGGACAAGGAGTGTCGAGACTATGAATCCCTTCGGCATGATCGGCGGACTGCTCAACATTCTGAACTCGGGTTCAGGCGTGGCCCAGTCCGTCATGGGTTTACTGGAGAGCATTGCTTCCTTCGGCAGCAGCGACTTCGGCGCCTGATCAGCCCACGTTGCTGTTGGCCCAGCGCTGCACGTCGCCGCGGTCCAGGGCGACGGCCAGTAAGTCCGGGAATTTATCAGGGGTGCAGGCGAAGGCCGGTACGCCTAAGGCGGCCAGGGCCGTGGCGTTGCCGTGGTCGTAGGAGGGGGCGCCGTCGTCTGACAGGGCGAGCAGCACCAGCACCTGCACGCCGGATTCCTTCATGGTCGCGATGCGGCGCAGCATCTCCTCGCGGACGCCGCCCTCGTACAGATCGGAGATCAGTACGAACAGGGTGTCGGCCGGGCGGGTGATGAGCTGCTGGCAGTAGGCGATCGCCCGGTTGATGTCGGTGCCGCCGCCGAGCTGGGTGCCGAACAGCACCTCGACCGGATCCGAGAGCTGGTCGGTCAGGTCGGCCACGGCCGTGTCGAAGACCACCAGCGAGGTCTTCAGCGATCGCATCGAGGCCAGCACCGCGCCGAATACCGAGGCGTACACCACGCTCGAGGCCATCGAACCGGATTGGTCGATCGCCAGGACGACGTCGCGGTGCACGGCCCGGGCCTTGCGCCCGTACCCGACCAGCCGCTCCGGCACGACCGTGCGATGCTCGGGCAGGTAATGGGCGAGATTTCGGTGGATGGTGCGGTCCCAGTCGATGTCGCGTAGCCGGGGGCGCGAGACGCGAGCGGCCCGGTTCAGCGCCCCCGACACCGCGGCGACGGTGCGGGCGGCGATGCGCCGCTCGATCTCGCGCACCACCTTCTCCACCACCGTGCGCGCGGTGGATCGGGTGGTCTCGGGCATCACCCGGTTGAGGCTCAGCAGGGTGCCGACCAGGTGCACATCGGGTTCGACCGCCTCGAGCAGTTCCGGCTCGAGCAGCAGCTGGGTGAGGTCGAGCCGCTGCACCGCATCGCGCTGCATCACCTCCACCACGGTGGACGGGAAGTAGGTGCGGATATCGCCGAGCCACCGCGCCACCTTGGGCGCCGAACCGCCCAGGCCGCCGGAGCGCTTCTCCGTTGCCGCGAGTTCGTCGGCGTTGTAGAGCGCCGTGAGGGAGCGATCCATGGCGGAGTCGTCGCCGGAACCGAGCCCGCCGAGGGATGATTCCGCGGCGGTGCCGAGCACCAGACGCCAGCGGCGGGCCTGCGCCTCATCGGGATCCGTCAAGTCGTCCGCCTTTCCGTCCGTGATCGCGTGGGAGACCGCCGGCACATCAGTTCACCGCCAGGATTTGGGTGACTGAGCGCAGGGCCGAGATGCCGCGATCGAGGTCGTAGTCCACGGACCGCCGCCGGTCGGCCGCGACCGGCCCGCCGTCGCGGACGGCCTGCGCGATGGCCTGGCGCTCGCCGGATTCGAAGGCGCCGAAGGTGCGGCGCAGCAGCGGGAGGGTCGCGACGAACTGATTCTCGTCCAGGCCGCGGAGCCAGGTGTCGATGCGGCTCAGCAGATCTCGGTCGTGCACCAGCAACAGGCCGCGGCCGCCGAGGAAGCCGTCGATCCAGGCCGCCTTCTCCGCGGGCGCGTGGCCCACCGACAGCGCGGCCGAGAGCCGGCGGGCGGACTCGGCGTCGTCGAAGATGCCCGCATCGGATAGCAGCCGCACCGCGCGACCCACCAGGGCGCCGTGCACGTCGTCCCGGTCGGCGAGTGTGTGCAGGGCGCCATGCCATTCGGCGGTCGCCCACGTGTCGTCGCGGGTGGCCAGCGCCAGATGGGCGGCATCGAGCTGGGTGCGCAGCGCGGTGGCGGCATCGGCGTCGAGACCGGTGACGGCCCGCGGCAAGCCCGCGCAGATGCGGACCAGCAGGCCATCGGCGACGTGCGCCAGGGCCTCGACATCGGTGCCCCGGACGTCGCCGTAGCGCAGGGTGCGCACCAGGCCCGGCAGGGCGGCCAGCAGATTGGTGACGTCGTGGTCGAGGGCGGCCACCGCGGCCAGCCGGGCGACCAACTGCTCGACGGCCCCACCGAGATCCGCGAGCAGGGCCAGTTCCAGCGCGCCGCTCACCCCGCCGACCGAGGCCTGCGGCGAGGCGACCACATCCAGGATCTTCGCCTCGGCCGCCGCGAGAATCGTGGTGCCCCAGCGCGAGGCCTCGATGACCGCCACGGCGAGTTCGGGCTCCCAGCGCAGCGTCCACGTCTCGCGGAAGGTGCCGGCATTGCGCACCTCGCTCGATGCCGGTGTGCCCCAACCTATTCGGAGCAGGCGCAGCCGGTGGAGCAGATGCGAGCGCGCCACGTCGCGATCCTTGCGCAGATCCAGGTCCAGCTGCCGGGACAGCGCCTGCCGGGTCAGGCGCAGCGTGCGGGCCCGCGCTCGCAGGTCCGCTTCCAGCGGCACCGCCGGGGTGCTGTCCGGCACCGTTCCCAGGGCCTCGCCGATCACCAGTTCCTCGCCGATCAGTCGCAGCTTGGCCTCGTCGCCCTCGCACAGCACCGAGCGAGTGGCGTCGGTGACCTCCGACAGTCCGGGCAGCGGGCGCCCCCGCAGCGCGGCGAGAGTGTCTGCCAGACGGACGGATTCGATGATGTGCGCGCTGGATACCGGCAGGTCGTGCGCGCGCAGGGTCACCGCCACCTTGGTGAGCCACCGCGCGATCGGCCGATCCGTCTCGGTGAACAGGTGGTGGTACCAGCCGGGCGAGGTCACACCCGCCCCGTACCCGGAGGCCCCCGCAAGCCGCGAATGCGTCCACGGCACCCACGTCAGCGAGGTCTTGGCCTTCGGCAATCCCTTGAGCAGCACCGCATCCGGCGCCGCGGGCCCCAACTTCCCCGCCAGCGCGGGCGCATGCCATGCCCCGCAGACCACCGCCAGCCGCCGCGCACCGCCCTTGAGCGCCTTGCGCATCGTCTGCCGCATGTACGCCTCGCGCCGCAGCGTGTGCGTGTCGATCGGGCCGCCGATGAGGTGCTCGAGTGAATCCTTCAGGGCCGGTTGCGAATCGGACCGGGTCGCCGTTGCCGCAGAACTGTCTGGAGTGGCGGGTGGGCTACCGGCGGCGGCTCGGTCGTCCGTGCCGGATTGCGGGGCGGCGGGACTCGATGGTCGCGAAGCCTGACGGGCCGGAGTGGTCGCTGTCGATGGGGTGACCGAGGGCTCGGAAGCGCTGCCCTCTGCACTGTGGGAGCCACCGGTGTCGGTGATGTCGGCTGCATTGGATTCTGCGGCGGGAGGTTCCTCGGGGGATGCTTCGCTCGCTGCCTCCCGCAGCGCGCCCATCGCCTCCAGGATTGCCTCGAAAACGTCTGCGTCGGCCGAGGATTCGATGATCGCATCCCACCATCGCTCGGGGTCGTCGTATCCCGCGGCGGCGGCGAGGGCCGCCAGCGGATCGCCGCGACCGGCGTGCTCGTCCTCCGCCGCCAACGTGTTGGCGGCGGGCAGATCGCAGAAGCGCACTGGGACATCGTGTTCGGCGGCGTAGCGCAGTGCCTGCCACTCCGGGGAGAACACCGCGAACGGCCAGAACGCCGCGCGCGCGGGCGAATCCGGGAGGTAGGCCAGCAGGGCGACCGGGGGCGCCATGCCCTCGGCGGCGACATACGCGATCAGCGGGTCGGCGTCGGCCGGACCTTCGATGAGGATTATGTCGGGGCGAAAGCGCTCCAGCGCCAGGCTGAGCGAGCGCGCCGAGCCCGGGCCGTGGTGGCGGATTCCGTACACCCGCGTCTGCGGCACCGAGTCGTCGTCGACTTGTGCGCCGAAGTGCTGAGATTCGGATGCTGTGCGAGTCGATCCCATGTCAAGCGCCTCGTCGTCGCGGCACCATGTGCTGATGCGTCGAGTCCGATATGAAGACGCGGCTGGAGTGTCCGATCCGGGCAACCCGGAGCGAGTGCACCGTCGCGGCCGGTCCGGTCGATTCCATGTCAGGCCTCCCGGCGCTGCGGCGATACCCGGTGCAGACGGGTGAGTGCGCTGCCGAGGCGTGCCGGGAGTGTTGGATTCCGGCCATCCGTATCGAATGTGGTTGCGCGGCGGGTCGAGCCGATTCCATGTCAGGTCTCCCGTCGTTGGGGCGATACCCGGTGCGGATGCAGCGCCCTCGCAGTTGGACCGTGGCGCGGGTGCCGGATTCCGGCCCTGCGGGCCCGGACGCGCTCATCCGTGCACCTCGCGGCAGGCGCGGTAGAAGTCCGCCCAGTCGTCGCGTTCGCGCACGACCGCTTCCAGGTACTCGGTCCACACCACCGTGTCGGCGACCGGATCCTTGACGACCGCGCCGAGTACGGCGCCGGCGATATCGGCCGCGCGCAGTACCCCGTCGCCGAAGTGTGCCGACAGCGCAAGGCCGCTGGTGATCACCGAGATCGCCTCGGCGGTGGACAGGGTGCCCGAGGGGGACTTCAGTGTGGTGCGGCCGTCGGCGGTGATCCCGGACCGTAGCTCGCGGAATACCCGTACCACCCGGCGCACCTCCTCGGCCGCGGCGGGCACCTCGGGCAATTCCAGTGCGGCACCGAGCTGTTCGACGCGGCGGGTGACGATCGCAACCTCCTCGTCCTCGCTGGCGGGCAGCGGCAGCACCACCGTGTTGAAGCGCCGGCGCAGGGCCGAGGACAGCTCGTTGACGCCGCGGTCGCGGTCGTTGGCGGTCGCGATCACGTTGAATCCCTTGGCCGCCTGCACCTCCGTGCCCAGCTCGGGCACGGGCAGCGTCTTCTCCGACAGCACGGTGATCAGCGCGTCCTGCACGTCCGAGGGGATGCGGGTGAGCTCCTCGACGCGAGCGATGGAACCCAGGCGCATGGCCGTCATCACGGGGGAGGACACGAGCGCGCCGTCGCTGGGCCCCTCCGCGAGCAACCTGGCATAGTTCCAGCCGTAGCGGATCGCCTCCTCCGCCGTCCCGGAGGTGCCCTGCACGAGCAGGGTCGAGGTGCCACAGACCGCCGCCGAGAGATGTTCGGACACCCAGGTTTTCGCGGTGCCGGGCACGCCGAGCAGTAGCAGCGCGCGGTCGGTCGCGAGGGTGGCGACGGCAACCTCCATCATCCGCCGCGGTCCGACGTATTTGGGGCTGACGACGGTGCCGTCGGACAAGACGCCGCCGAGCAGATAGGTCACCACGGCCCACGGCGACAGGCGCCATGAAGGGGGCCGGGGCCGGTCGTCGACGGCGGCCAGGGCACGCAACTCGTCCGCGAAGGCCTGCTCGGCATGCGGGCGAAGCAGGTCCGCGGGTGTGGTCGGGGTGGTCATCGCAGCTCCTCGAGCATCGTGGTGCGCTGAGTCAGGTTCTCGGCGAGTTCGTTGAAGGTGTTTTCCCAGTAGGGATCTCCGCAGCGGCGGGTGGCCGTCAGGACCGCGGCGGCGGCCCGTACCGGGAAGTATCGAGCGGCGGACTGGAACAACGTGCGGTAGGACGCGGGAGACAATCCGGGGGCGCCGGGGCGAGCCGCGGCGAGATGGGCGCGATCGAGCAGCAGCTGGACCAGGTGCTGTGCCAGCGGGACCGGCCAGGGCCGCGGCACGGCGTGCACCAGCAGCTCGATCTCGGCCAGCCAGCTGCTGTCGAGTGTGCGCAGGTGGGCCAGTTGTGCCTCGAGCGGTAGCAGCGCGAACAGCCGCCGGCGCACCTCCGGATCGGCGCCGAGCGTCGGAGTGCCGCTCAGCACCTCGAACAACGTTGCCGCCCAGCGGGTATCGCGCTGGGCGAGCGCGGCATCGGCCCACCCGGCGGTGATCGGTCCGAGCAACTCGACGGGCATGCCGATGCGGATCGCCCGCGTCGGCGCGCCGAACAGCGCGTTCCAGTGCCGCAGGGGAGTGGCGGCGATGACGCGGCGCAGCCATTCCGCCGTGACGTGGGGTGCGCCGTCGAGGCGGTAGGCGGTGCTCGCGGTGCGATCGGCGATACCGTCGCGCCGGGCGGCATCGTCGAGGCGATCGGGCGGTTCGGCGACCAGTTGGCTGCCCTCCAGCCTGAGCCAGCGCCCCGACCGCTCGGCCATCCGGGCAGCGAACGCCGAATCGGGCAGCCGGGCAAGCAGATCCGCGGCCGCGCGGCGGACCTCGGCGCGGGAGTCGTCGAGCGCGACTTCCAGCAGGGGCTCGTCGTCGAGTGCGAGACCCTCCTGCAGGACGGAGATCAGGTCGATCCGGACATGGGCCGGTTCGGAACGCCAGGTGCGAGCGAGCGCCTCGCCCGCGGCCCGGGGATCGGACCGACGCAGCGCGGCCAGCCAGGATCGCCGCTCGGAGGGAGTGCCGTGCGACCAGACCCGCTCGTCATCGGGCCTGGCGCGCACCAGATTCCGCCACTGCGGATGACGGGCGGCCAGCCAGCGGCCGCGCTCCCCGGCCAGGGTGAGCAGGTGTTCCCGCAGCCCCGCCCGCGCCTTCGCCTGCTCGAGCAGCAGGCTGCACAGCGCATCGGGCGCCCGGTAATCGCCCGGCGCGGCGACCTCGAACCATTCCTCCAGGAACGGTGAATTCTCCCGCAGCATCCGGCCGAGCCGCGCCGCGGGTGCGGGTGGCAGCAGCGGACGAACGTCCTCCTCGGCGGGTTCGCCCGGCGAGCCCTTGCCCGCCACCATGCCACCGCGGGCGAACGCATCGAGCAGTGCGGCGGATTCGAGCAGGATCGCCGCCGGGTCTCCCTGCAGCCGCCCGGCCACGTCCGCCACCGGCGCCGGAAGTGCGGCGACATCGGGTGCGCGCCGCGCGGTGCCGATTAGCGCCGTCGACGCGAGATCGGATGCCGCACAGTAATTTCCACCGCCAACCGCTTCCGCGACAACATCGACGACATCGCCCGAGACCATCGCCGATATCGGTGTCAGTCCGTCGGCGCTCCACTCGCCGACCACCGTGATCGGATGCCCGCCGGACAGCCCGAGCAGCTTCCAGGGTTGCTCGGCCAGACGCGCCACCGGTAACGCAGCGCCATCCAAACTCACTACCTGCCAGGAACTTTCGGATACCTTCGGCACAACATCGACCAGCAGCATCGGCCACGACCGCAGCCACGGATCGGCCCCGATCGCTCGAGCATGCTCACCGAGCGCGGCAGCGATACCGCCGGGCGCCTCACAAGCCGCTTCGGGTACCGCTGCGCCCCCTGTCCCGGAGGCGAAAGTGCGCTGGGCCGACGCATGCTCGCAGGTTTCGGCGTCGTCGCTCTGGGAGGCGGCCTCACCGGATGCACCCGAGACCGGCACGCGCGCGGGCGAATCGCCGATGACCTGCGGGGCCGCTGGTGGATCGGTAGTGCCGCCGCCGGCCCCGGGGAGCGCCGCCCCGAGCGTGGTGAACGGCTCCGGAGCCCCATACCGCTCGCCCCACAGCGCACGCAGCCCCGCGGCGCCCGGATAGAAGTGCAGCCCGGCCTCCACCTGCATGCCCGGCACCGGCATATCCGACGGGAAGGCCGGACTGCCGAAGGAGTGGTCGATGATCAGCCCCCACCGCCCGTTCGACCGGCCGCGCACCCAGACGCGCCGCGTGAACAGCCGCTCCTCCTCGGTGATTCGCTGCCCCAGCACCATCCAGCGGTCGCGCACCGCGGGCTGCCCGCGCACCGCCTCCGCGGCGGTCGGATACCCGACGTGGGTCCGGACGGCGGCGGCCAGCGCCGGTTCGAGCTCGTCGAGGCGGCGATGCGCGGCGGCGAGGAGATACAGACGGGCGTACTCGCGGAGTAACTTCGCGGGCCAGTCCTCGCGGGCTACAACATTGCGCGAAAGTTGCCGCAACGCCTGCGCGACGCCGGGTGCCTGGGCGTCGACCATCCGTGCGGCGACCGCCTCGAATGCGGCGTACGAGCGGTCCGCCTGTGCGAGCCCGGTACGAACCTGATCGCACAGCCAGACCTCGAGATCGGCCAGGCCCGAGGCCACCCTGGCCCGCCGCTGCTCCGCGGTCGCGGCCGACGGCGTTGTGGCTACAGCCGCAGCGGGTTCGGCCGCGCGCCGTGCCCGCGCGGCCAGCCATTCGGCGGCGTAACCGGCCGGCGCCCCGGCCTCCGGTACCGCGCCCTCGCTCCACGCGAGCAGCAGGGCCAGGGCGTGCTTGCACGGGAATTTGCGACTCGGGCAGGTGCATGCGTAGGCGGGCCCATCCAGATCCACGGCGGTGCGATAGGGCTCGGCGCCGCTGCCCTTGCACAGACCCCACACCGCGGTGCCGTGGCTGCCGGCGCCGCTCCAGCGCCCGAGCAGTTTACGTGCGGCGGTGAGCGAGGCGGCGTCGGGCGCCAGCGCGGCGACCTGCTGCATGGTCCATGTCATTTGTTCCCTCCCGTCGTTGCCACGCACGGTAACTCAGACCACCGACACGTTCGCGGGATGTTAGCGAGTCAATTCCACTGGGCCGCTGAGTAATTGCAATGTCAAGTGTTCTTGCTTCGCCGCCTGCTTTCTGGCATTCTGACCTGTTCGGTTGATCCGAGCCGCCCGGCAACGGGCGCATTCCGTGGAACTGCCCGGCCGGGGACGGCCGAGGGGTGGACATCGGGCGGATCAACCCGCTCGATGGCCATGAGCACCCCGACCGGGCCGGTTTCCCGGTCGACCATTCTTTTGATTCGATACTGCATTGTTCCGGCGGCGGCACAGCTCCCGCGCATCGGGTAGCGTTCGGCACGGCGGTCGGTCCGCACCGCGCACGTGGCGAACGCAGAGGGAGCGGCAATTGGGGGACGTGTCGATCGCGGCCGCGCCGCACCTATCCGATCTGGTGCGACGCCGTCTGGACGACGATCCGGCGATCACGCCGGAGGTGGCCGCGACCGTGCTGGCGGCGCTGGGGGCCGAGCCGGATCGCTGGACGGGGCCGGGTGTCGACGGGATCTTCCTGCGCGCCATCAGGGTTCGCGGCTTTCGCGGCATCGGTCCCGAGGCCGAACTGCGCCTGGAGCCGGGGCCGGGGCTCACGCTCGTGGTGGGGCGCAACGGATCCGGCAAGTCGAGCTTCGCCGAGGCCGCCGAGCTGGCGCTGACCGGCGTCACCCGCCGCTGGGCGGGCCGCGCGGCGGTCTGGCGCGAGGGCTGGCGAAATCTGCACGACGGCAACACATCCTGCATCGAACTCGAGCTCACGACCACGGGATCCGACGGCCCACTCCACATCACCCGGCAGTGGCCCGCCGACGTGGATCTGAGCGGCGGGGTCTGGACGCAGCGGCGAAAGGACGCCGAGCCCACCGAATTCCGGGCCGAGCGCTGGGCGCGAGCGCTGGAGTTGTACCGCCCGTTCCTGTCCTACAGCGAGCTCGGCGCGCTGGTCGACGGCCGCCCCAGCGATCTGTTCGACGCGCTGCACCGGCTGCTGGGCCTGGACGATCTGACCGCCGCCCAGGACCGCACCCGGGCCCGTCGCCTCGAATTGGAGCGTGCGGCACGGCAATCGCGCGATGAGCGCCAGGCCCTGCTGACCGCGCTGGACACGGTGGCCGACGATCGTGCCGCGCACGTCGCGGAGTTGTTGCGGTCCCCGGAACCGGATCTGGCCGCGATCGGCCGCGAGCTGTCCGGCGCCCGGCACGATCCGGTCGGCGCGACGGCGCTGCAGGCGATACTGCGGCTGCGGCTGCCCGCGAGGGCGGACGTCGAGGCGGCTGCGGCGGACGTGCGGGCCGGGACGGCCAGGCTCGCCGCGCAGACCACCGGCGATTCGGAGGCCGAACTCCGCGTGCTGCAACTGCTTCGGCAGGCTCGGGCCCACGTCGACGCCGACGGCGGCGAGGCGTGCCCGTGCCCGGTCTGCGGGCGCGGGGCGCTGGATCGGGAGTGGCTGCGCGAGACCGACACCCAGATCGCCCGCCTGACCGCTCGTGCGGCCGCACTCACCGCGGCCCGAGAGGCGCTGATACACGCGGTGGCCCGGGCGCGGGCACTGGTACATCCGGTGCCCGCGGAATTGACCACCCCGCCACCCGAGGTGCCGAGCGTGGACACCGGCCCGGCACGGCAGAGCTGGGCCGCCTGGGCCGAGCTGGCCCACGGCCGGGCGGGCGGAGACTTCCCGGATCGACTCCGCGCGTCCCACTCCGACGCGCTCGCGGACCTGACCGCGCTGCGGGCCTGTGCCCGAAAGGAATTGGACCGTCTCGATGCGGTCTGGACCCCGCTGGTTCCGCGCATCGCCGCCTGGCTGGGCGATGCGCGCGCGGTCGCGGAGGCGGATTCCGAGCTGCGCACCGTGCGGCGCGCCGAGGACTGGCTCAAGGCCGCGGCCGCGGGCCTGCGCGACGAACGCATGGCCCCGCTGGCGCAGCACGCCCGCAACATCTGGCGCGGGCTGCGCCAGCAGAGCAACGTCGACCTGGGCGTCATCCGGTTGCAGGGCAACGCCGGATCGAGCCGGAAGGTGCTGCTGGACGTCACCGTCGACGAGACCGGCGGCACCGCGCTGGGTGTGATGAGCCAGGGCGAACTACACGCGCTGGGGCTGTCGCTGTTCCTCCCACGCGCCACTGTTCCGGAGAGCCCGTTCGGATTCGTCGTCATCGACGATCCGGTGCAGGCGATGGATCCGGCCAAGGTGGATGGCCTGGCCCGGGTGCTGGCGGCCGCGGCGCGCAGCGGGCGGCAGGTGGTGGTGTTCACCCACGACGAGCGCCTGGCCGAGGCGGTACGCCGGCTGCGCCTGGGCGCCACGGTGCTGGACGTGCAGCGCCGCGAGCGATCGGCGGTGGAGGTGCGGGTGGCGGAGGATCCGGTGCGCCGCTACCTCAGCGATGCCAACGCGCTGCTGCGCACCAAGCAGCTGCCGCGCGCGATCGCCGCCGAACTCGTGGTCACCTGCTGTCGTTCGGCGATCGAGGCCGCGGCCCTGGCCCGGTCGCGCCGCGGCCTGCTCGCGGACGGCGTCGATCATCGCGAGGTGCAGCGCCGCGTCGATGCCGCGCGCACGACGTGGGAGAAGGTGTCGCTGGCCATCTTCGGCGATCCCGACCGGGTCGACGATCTGAACGATCTACTCGACCGCGACGCGCCGTGGGCGCGCGCGGTGGTGCGCGATGCCGCGGCGGGCGCGCACGTCCGTATCGAGCGGGGGACGGGCGAATTGATCTCGGGGACACGGAAATTCGTCAAATGGCTCGATCCGTAGCCCCGACCGTCGCGGAGCGCCTGGCGGCCGCCGACGGCCTGCTGCGCGGCACGGTGACCGACGCGGGCGGGCTGTGGTCGCGCGCGGCGGTGTGGATTCTGCGGCTGGCGCTGGAGCAGTCTCTGGATCAGCTGTGGTCGACGGTGGCGCCGCCGCTGGCCCGCTGCAGCATGCGGGCCCAGTTGCTGGCGCTGGACACCTACGCCGGTCGCGACACCTCGGCCCGGATCTCGGCGCTGTGGGCGACGCTGTCGCGGGTGGGGCATCACCAGGACTACGAGCTGCCCCCGACCGTGGTCGAGCTGCGCGGCTGGTACGACGAAACCGCTCGGCTCGCCGACGAATTGGCGGCACTCGGCGCGCAGGATGTGGCTACGGGCAAGCAAATACAGACTGGTCGGTCATAAATACTCCTTATATCCGGTGATTTCGGGCCAATCAGGTCGAATACCAGTACCAACTCCGGGATTTCGCCGATGCGCACCGCGTGTGGACAGTACTGTGTGCTTGCTGCGCGGTTTGCGGCATGAATGCGGTGGTACACGGTCGGGTTTCATCTGTCTCGATGAAAGGGAGCTGCATCATGAATCTGGGAACGCTCGGTCTGCTCAACACCGGTTCGGCGTTGGTGGCCAACGCCAGCGCCGCGTTGATAAATGTCATCAGCCTGCTCGGAATGCTGTAAGAGTTCGTCGGTGAACCGGGCGGTCCTCCAGGGCCGCCCGTATCCGATAATCGAACGATGCATATCGGGGATGGTCGGCGGACGGATGACGATCGGTGTCCCTGCCGCAGTGGTGAAGTCTTCGGGCAGTGCTGCGGCCCGCGCCTGGACGGATCCCGTCCGGCGCCGACCGCCGAGACCCTGATGCGTTCCCGGTACACCGCGTTCGCCGTCGGGGACGCCGCCTATCTGCTCGAGTCCTGGCATCCCCGCACCCGGCCCGCCCGGGTGGACCTCGATCCCGGGCAGCGCTGGATGATGCTGGAGATTCTGCGCACCGAATCCGGCGGACCGTTCGACGACGCCGGCGTCGTCGAGTTCCGCGCGCACTATCGCGATGCGGGCGGCCGCGGCTCCCTGCGCGAGTGCAGCAGATTTGCCAAGGTCGACGGCGCATGGCGTTACCTGGACGGTGATGTCGCGATGTAACGATTCGACTGCGGCTCCACGAGGTTGTTGCCCGTCCCGGTCGCCGCAAATACCGTTCGAAGAAGTAACGGCCTGAGGAAGCGGAGGATTTGCTGACAATGAGCTCCTTGGCATAATCCGGGCCGACGTAGGGTTCGGACATGTCACGAGTCGCGATCGAGTACTGCACCCAATGCCGCTGGCTGCTGCGAGCGGGCTGGATGGCTCAGGAACTGCTGAGCACCTTCGACACCGAACTGTCGGAGGTTGCGCTGATCCCGGGGGCCGGGGGAGTCTTCCGCATCACACTCGACGGCGAGCAGATCTGGGAACGCAAGTCCGACGGCGGGTTCCCCGATATTGCGTTACTCAAGCAGCGCGTGCGCGACCGGATCGATCCGGATCGGGACCTTGGTCACATCGATCGCGACTGACGCCCGACGCGGATCCATCCTCGCTGTCGGACAATATCTCGGACGTACTCTCGTTGTAGAGAGTGTGAGGAGGTGCCGAAGCCATGAGTAAGCGAATCATAGGCGCAGCCACTCTGGTGGTCATGCTGGAGCCGAGCGCTAGCGAGGCGGAAGCAAGCGCTAGCGAGGCGGAAGCATGAGCACTACAGAGTTTGCCTCCGGGTTGGTTACCCACGACTCCGCCCCCGTTGTACGGACCACCGCGGGAGCGGTGCGCGGTCTGAGCGTCGGTTCGGTGCACATCTGGCGCAGCATCCCCTACGCGGCCCCGCCGTCGGGTCCGAAACGATTCAGCCGCCCGCAGCCGCCCGCGGCCTGGGAGGGGGTGCGCGACTGCACCGAATTCGGCGAGATCGCCCCGCAGACGATGGGCACAATGGTGCCGGTCGATTCGGGATTGCGGATGGGTGAGGACTGCCTGTGGGTGAACGTCTGGGCGCCCGCGGGGCCTGGTACAACCGGCACAATCGCCGGCGACGAGCCGCGCCCCGTGATGGTGTGGCTGCACGGCGGCGCCTACTGCCTCGGTACCGCGGCGCAGTCCATCTACGACGGCCGCAAGCTCGTCGAGACCGGCGGGGTTGTCGTGGTCGGCGTGAACTACCGCCTCGGCGCGCTGGGCTTCCTGGACCTATCCTCGCTGGGACACGATTTCGTGCCGAATCTGGGTCTGCACGACCAGATCGCCGCCCTGGAATGGGTGCGCGACAACATCGCCGGATTCGGCGGCGACCCGGGCAATGTGACCGTGTTCGGCGAGTCCTCGGGGGGCGGCTGCGTCACCGCCCTGCTCACCTCGCCCCCGGCCGCCGGGTTGTTCCATCAGGCCATCGCCCAGAGTCCGCCGGCCACCACGGTTTTCGGACCCGAGCGGGCCGCGGGTGTCGCGCGGCGCTTCCTGGAGCTGCTGGAGTTACCGCCGCAGCGCGCGCACGAGCTGCTCGAGTGCCCGCTGGAGCGGATCGTCGACGCGGCCGGAATCCTGCTCGACGAGGTGCCGTTGCAGTCGCCGGGCCGGCTCGCCGCCGCGCCGGTAGTGGACGGTGAGCTGCTGCCCACCTATCCCGCCGACCGCTTCCAGGAGGGCCGCTCGCATCGGGTGCCGCTGATGATAGGCACCAACCGGGACGAGGCCTCGCTGTTCCGCCTGTTCCGCTCGCCGATCATGCCGGTGACCCCGGATGCGGTGAACGCGATGCTGAACGGCGTCGCCGCCGACCATCCGGAGCTGTCTCCCGAGCGGATCGCCGAGATCACCTCGGCCTATCCGGATCTGAGCACATCGCGCGGGGCGCTGGCGATGTCGACCGACGCCGCGTTCCGGATGCCCTCGCACTGGGTCGCCGACGCGCACTCCCGGCACACCCGCACCTGGATGTACCGATTCGATCAGGCCACCCCGATGCTGAAGGCGGCCCGGGTCGGCGCCGGGCACGCCACCGAATTGCCGTATGTCTTCGGCAATTTCGGCACCCTCAACCACGACCCGACATTCTGGCTGGGCGGGCGCAAGACGGCGATGGAGATCTCGGGCCGGATGATGCGCCGCTGGCTGGCCTTCGCGGAGCACGGTGTGCCCGCGGCGCTGGACGGCTCCAAGCATTGGCCGCCCTACCGCGAGGCCACCCGCACCACGCTGGTGATCGATGCCGTCGACCACGTCGTGGACGACCCAGACCACAACCTGTACACCGCCTGGGGCGATCAGGTCGTCGGCTTCAGCTAGGGCGTGTTCGCCTCAAGCCGCGCTGCGGTGTTCGGCGCGGCGCCCGAGCGCCACCGGCATGTGGCTGTAGCCATGCAGCGTGAACAGCGGCCGCCGGCGCGGCGGCCCGGCCAGCGTCAGGTCGGGGAAGCGCTCGAACAGTGCGCGCAGGGCGTGCACGGCCTCCATCCGGGCCAGGCTCGCGCCGAGGCAGGCATGGATGCCCGTGGAGAAGGTCAGATGTTCCTTGGCGTTGGCGCGGGTGATGTCGAAGGTGTTCGGATTCTCGAATACCTTCGGATCGCGGTTCGCGCCCGCCAGCGACAGCGCGACCATGACGCCCTCGCGCAGCCGGATGCCCGCGTACTCAACCTCTTTCAGGGTGGCGCGGCCGGTGTTCTGCACGGGTGCGTCGAAGCGGAGCACCTCCTCGACGGCGTTGGGCCACAGCTCGGGCTCCTCGCGCAGGCGGGCCAGCTGCTCCGGATGCGCGAGCAGCTGCACGATGGCGTTGCCGATCAGGTTGACGGTGGTCTCGAAGCCCGCGCCCATCAGCAGGCTCGCGGTGGCCTTGAGCTCGTGGTTGTCGAGTTCGCCCGAGCTGACCAGGGTGGACAGGATGTCCTCGCCGGGCGTGGCGCGCAGGCGGGCCAGGTGCGCCTCGGCGTAGTCGTTCATCTCGTACATGGCGGCGATCGCGTCGCGGTAGTAGCCCCACGGGAGCCCGGTGTCCAGCAGCGGGGTCATGGCGTCGCCCCACCCCAGGAAGAGGTCGCGCGCATCGTCGGGGAAGCCCAGAATCTCCGAGATGATCGCGATCGGCACCTGGGCGGCGTAGTCGGGCACCAGATCCGCCGAACCGCCGGCCGGCAGCGCGTCGAGCAGCTCCTCGGTGACGGTCTCCACGCGGTCGCGCAGCCGTCCGATCGCCCGCGGCGTGAACGCCGCCGAGACCGGCCGCCGCATCCTGCTGTGCGCCGGCGGGTCGATGACCAGCATGGAGGGCGGCTCGACCGGATTGGGCGGCAGCGGCGCGCGGTCGCGCAGGCGCTGCATCGGCCGCGGCAGATCCAGACTCTCCGCCGCGCGCACACCCATGTCGTTGTCGCGCAGCATCGCCCGGCACAGCTCGTGTTCGACGGTGACCCAGGCCAGGGGGCTGCGAATCAGCGGCCCGCGGGCGCGGATGGATTCGATCACCGGGTACGGGTCGGCGGCGACCGCGGGATCGCCGAACAGCTGGGCCAGCGGATCCCCGCGGCGGGCATACGCCTTCATCGCCAGGCGCGGCACACCCTGCGCCGACATCCACCGAAACCAGTATCGCGGCTTCATCGCTATCCCCACGTCGTCTCATCCCGGTCGTTATCCACCGTACGCAGGCACGCCACGCGCGGAAACGTCCCGCGGTCGGAGCCTCCCCCCGACCGGGGTAGGACACACCGGAGACTCTGCGGTGTGAGCCAGCTCACAAGATAATCGTGTCGATTGTGTCGAATTCACGGGACGCCGTTCGAGGTGTAGGCGAGGGTCCGCACGGGCCCGTTCACTACGACAGACAGGACAGGGTGATGCGCAAACTGGTTGCGTTCGAACACATGACGCTGGATGGGTACGTGGCCTCGAACGACGGGGCGGGTTTCGAAGCTATCGGATTCACCCACCGGGCCTACAGCGACGAGCTCAGCGACTACGGTGACGCGCACATCCGTGCCGATGTCGGCACCGCGGTATACGGGCGCGAGACATTCGTGGGCATGCGCGAATACTGGTCGGCGGTGCCGCAGAACCCCGATGCCACCCCGCACGAGCGGGCGCACGCCGCCTGGGTGAACACCGTGGAGAAGATCGTCTTCTCCACGACACTGGAGACGGCCGGCTGGAACAACGCCCGCGTCATCGGCTCCGATGTCGCGGCGCAGGTGCAGGCGCTGAAGGCGGGGCCGGGCGAGACGATGATGATCTATGCGAGCCCGACACTGGTGCACTCGTTCGTCGATTTGGGCCTGATCGACGAATTCCGGATCGTGGTGCACCCGGTGACCCTCGGTGGCGGCACGCCGCTGTTCCTCGACAAGACGAAACTCGACCTGGATCTGGTCGAATCGAAGGCGTTCGCTTCGGGCGCGGTCTACCTCCGCTACCGGATCGCGTGAAAGGGAGTACGACGATGCGTTCCATGGTTCTGATCCGGCTCGATCCCGCGCTCGCCCCCGGGGGCGGCCCGGACGAGGCGCTGATGTCTCAGATGGGTGAGCTGATCGAGGAGATGACCAAGGCCGGTGTGCTGCTGGACACCGCCGGGTTCCGGTCGACCGAGGAGTCGACCCGGATCCAGCAGTCCAAGGGTGTGCAGACCGTCATCGACGGCCCGTTCACCGAGTCCAAGGAGATCATCGGCGGCTACTGTCTGCTGCAGACCCGCACCAAGGAGGAGGCGGTGGAGTGGGCGTCGCGGTTCCTGCGGATCCACGGCCCGGAATGGGAGATCGGGGTCGAGGTGCGGGAGATCGACGAGCCCGCGTGAGGGGGCTTCGGGCGAATCACGGACCGGGGTGCCCCGCTCACGCCGGGCGCGGGGCAGGCCTGTACGAGTGCGGTGAGCGAGCAAGTGTCGCAGCCCGTTTCGCGGCGTGCGCACGGGCGCAGGGTCCGTGCGGCGCGGGCGTGAGCCGCGACGTGTGAGCGGCGCGAAGCAGGGCCGGTCGCAGGGCGCGGCGGGCGAGGGTGTGGCTCGGCGCGCGGTGGAGGCGTCCTGGCGCATCGAATGGCCCCGGCTGGTCGCCGGTCTCACCCGCGTGACGGGCGACATCGCTGCGGCCGAGGAACTGGCCCAGGACGCGTATGTGGCGGCGCTGGAGCAGTGGCCGCGCGACGGGGTGCCGCCGAATCCGGGCGGCTGGCTGATGCTCACCGCGAAACACCGTGCCGTCGACCGGATCCGGCGTGATGCCGTCTTCGCTGGCAAGTTGGCGCTGCTCGGTCACGACCTGCTGACCGAGCAGCAGCCGGGGCCGGACGAGCTTGCGTCGCAGGACGACCCCCTCGAGGACGACCTGCTACGGATGATCTTCACCGCCTGCCATCCGGTGCTGTCCGCCCCGGCGCGGGCCGCGCTGACGCTGCGGATGGTGGGCGGCCTCACTACTGCGGAGATCGCCCGCGCCTATCTCGTGTCGGAATCAACTGTGGCGCAACGGATCGTGCGGGCCAAGCGCACGATCGCGGCCGAGGCAGTCCCCTACGAGGTGCCACGGGACGCGGAGCTGACCGCTCGGCTCGACTCGGTGCTCGAGGTGATCTACCTGATCTTCAACGAGGGCTATTCGGCCACTTCCGGGGCCGACTGGGTGCGCGCCGAACTGTGCGAGGACGCGGTGCGCCTGGCGCGCATCCTGGCCGGGCTGCTGCCCGACGAACCGGAGGCGCACGGCCTGGCCGCGCTGCTGGAGCTGCAGGCCTCCCGGATCCGGGCCCGCGGCGCAGCCGGCGGCGAGGTGGTGCTCCTGGCCGACCAGGACCGCGCCCGCTGGAACGGCCTGGCCATCCGCCGTGGCTTCGCGGCCCTGGGCCACGCGCACGCCCTGAACCGCCGGCGCGCCCTGCTCCCGGGCCCCTACACCCTGCAGGCCGCCGTGGCCGCCGCCCACGCCATGGCCCCGACCCCCGCGGACACCGACTGGCGCCGCATCGCCGGCCTGTATGCCGTTCTGGCGCAACGCTTCCCGTCCCCCGTCATCGAACTCAACCGGGCGGTAGCCGTCGCCATGTTGCACGGCCCCGCCGCCGGCCTCGAACTGGCCGACGCGGTAGCCCAACCCCTGGGCGACTACCACCTCCTGCACGCCGTCCGCGCCGACCTCCTGACCCGCCTGGGCCGCACTGCCGAGGCCCGAGCCGAATTCACCCGCGCCGCCGAACTGACCCACAACGACGCCGAACGCGCCCTACTGCTGCGCCGAGCTTCCGAGTCATAGCGCGCTCACGCGCGTCGACCCAAGCTGTCCAGCATGGGTTCGGCACCGGCCGTCATTACCGGATCGCTTGGGCGCCCGGGAATTGCACTGCCCAACGCGGGCTCGAGATCGTCGAACCAGTGTGCGCCGGGGTCGTATCGCGCGAAGAACTGGTGGCCGACCAGTTTCGGGTCGCGTGCCTGGAGCAGGCGCAGCGCGAAGACCTGTTCACCGTGCACGACCGGGGCGCCGTCGAGCACGACCTTGCCGATAGTGGTCGACATCACCGGGCCGCGGGCGGTGCGGGCCAGCCCCGAGACCTGCGAGACGGCGTCCACGTAGATGCGCAGGGCACGCGCCAGCGGTACCTCGAAGTAGCTGCGCGCGCCGGTGTTCCGCTCGACGAACATGTAGTACGGGATGATCCCGGCCACCACGCAGTGCTGCCACAGTTGTGCCCAGGTGTCGGCGTCGTCGTTGACGTGCGCGACCAGCGGGGCCTGGGACCGGATCACGGCGCCGGTGTTCCGTACCCCTGCGATGGCCCGCTGCACCGCCGTGGTCTGCAGTTCCCGCGGATGGGAGAAGTGGGCCATCACCGCCACGTGCCGTCCTGCCGCGACGCACTGCTCCAGCAGGCGGAGCAGGTCGTCCGCATCGGGGTCGGTGGTGAAGCGGGCGGGCCAATACGACAGTGCTTTGGTCCCGAATCGCAGGGTGGCGACGTGCTCGAGATCGGTCGCGAGGAACGGCTCGACCCAGCGGCGTAATACGCCGGTGCGCATGATCATCGGGTCGCCACCGGTGAACAGCACATCCGTCACCTCCGGATGCCGGCGCAGGTATCCCGCCATGCGGTCCGGGGCCGATAGCGCCTGCCGGGTCTCGGTGCCGACGAATTGCGCCCAGCGGAAACAATATCCGCAGTAGGCATGGCAGGTCTGTCCCTGAGACGGGAAGACAAGCACCGTTTCCCGGTATTTGTGCTGCAGGCCGAGAACCGGATGCTCGTCCAGAACCGGCACGTTCTCCTGGATCTGACCACCGGGATGCGGATTCAATGTGTGCCGCGCCGTCGCGGCCGCTTTGGTGAGCACATCGCGCGAGGCGCCCGCGGCCAGCAGCTCCGCTACAGAGGTGAACACGGTGGGCGGCAACATATCTCGATGTGGGAAGGTCAAACGGAAGATCGGATCGTCGGGTACGGCCGACCAGTCGATGAGCTCGTCGGCAACATAGTCGTTGACCCGGAAGGGCAGCACGGCCGACACGACCCGCAGGTCCCGCAGATAGTCGTCGGGCAGCCCACGGCGCCGTGCCAACTCTTCGAGCCGGTCTCCGGTAAAGAGCTTCATGGAGCTTCTCCTGAAATCGTTAGTCGTCACGCGGCGGTTCGGCTGTCGCCGCGAGCATTTTCGGGGAGCGTCGCCGCTGCTGAACGACGCCCGCGACAACGGCGATGCCGGTGACGGTGAGCGTCAGCACGAGCGGCCTCCGGGTGCTGCCGGTGAACGCCATCCCCGCGATCACGACGACCAGGACGAGGCCGACCGCGTAGGACAGGTACGGCGCACCCCACATCCGAACGGTCAGCGTCGCAATCTGTTCCGGCGTCCGGCCGCGGCGGCTGCGGATCTGCGTCGCGCAGATACACAGGTAGACCACGACCGCGATGGACCCCGACGAGCTCAGCAGGAAATTGAATACGGTGCCGGTGGGCAGGAAGTAATTCGCCACCACGGCAAGGAATCCGGCGCTGGATGCGGCCAGCACACCGGCAACCGGTACCCCGGCGTGGTTCGTCCGACGTAGCAGCCGGGGTCCCTCACCCCGTTGTGCCAGCGAATACAGCATCCGTGAGGAGGCATACAGCCCCGAGTTCAGGCACGAAAGCACCGCGGTGAGCACGATCAGATTCATGATGGTCTTCGCGCCGGGAATACCCAGCAGGTTCAGGACCGCGGCGTAGGGGCTCTCGGTGACCTGCGCCGAATTCCACGGCAGGAGCGTGACAATGACGAAAACGGAGCCGACGTAGAAGAGCAGAATTCGCCCGGCCACACTGCGCATGCTCGTACGGATCTCCCGCGCCGGATCTTTCGCCTCACCGGCGGCGATGGTCACCAGCTCGGTGCCGAAGTACGAGAAGAACACCGTCAGCGCCGCGGTCAGGAGCACGGTGTACCCCTTTGGGAACAGTCCTCCGCGCCCGAGCAGATTCGTCGTTCCGGGTGCAGGACGATCGGGGAACAGGCCGGCGATCGCCGCGATGCCGATGCCGATGAACACCACGATCGCGGTGACCTTGATCAGCGCGAACCAGAATTCGAATCGTGCGAAGGAGCTCACCGCGGCCAGGTTCACCGCGGTCAGCGCGCTCATGAAGAGCAGTGCGTAGAACCATGTCGGTGGCCCGGGAAGCAGTTGGCGCGCGATGGCCGCGCCGGCGATCGACTCGAAAGCGACTGTGATGCACCAGTGATAGGCGTAGACCCACCCGACGGACAGACCCGCCCAGGTGCCCAGTTCCCGGGACGCATGGCTGGAGAACGAGCCCGTCTCGGGGTTGGCGGTGGCCAGCTCGGCCAGCATGCGCATCACCAGGATCACCACGATGCCGGTCAGCAGGTAGACCAGCACGATTCCCGGACCTGCTGAGGAGATCGTCTTTCCGCTGCCGACGAACAACCCGGCGCCGATGACGCCGCCGATGCCGATCATCGTCAGCTGCCGAGTGTTGATACCGGGCCGCAGCTTCCCCGAGTTCTGAAGTGAGATGGACATTTTGCTCTTCTTTCACGCTCACCGTGGTTGTGGCTCGGCCAGTTCCGCAGTGAATTCGGCCGTGGCACAGTCCATTCGGAACCCGGACAGGGTGGACGTGATGGCCGCGGCGACGGTGTGCGAGCTGTCGCCGCGGAATCGGAAACTCGCGCCGATGCCGACGTAGCCTTCCGTCTCGGTGATCGCATGTCCGACAGTCGGTATCGCACTGTGGTAGGGGGCATGATCCGGCGCGACATCGAGCCGAGCGGTTGTCACCATGCACGGCGGACGGACGCGCGGGTGTACCAGGAGTTGGCCCGCCACTGGTCCGTCCGGTAGCGGACGAGCTGCCGGGCGTCGCCCCATCTGAATGTCGATCGCCGTGCCGACCAGGTCGTATCCGTGCACCTCGCGCCACAGATGGGTGGCCTCGGCCCCCGGAATCCGGCCTGCGACCTCGAGCAGCTGCAGACGCGGCGCATCGGCCGGTCCGAGAAAGAGTTCGAGATGGAACACCGTCGGCACACCGGTGCTCAGCGCCGTGAGTACCGCACTCGCGAATATCGCAAGTTGCTCGTTCAGTGAGTGATCGTCGATATCGACTGTGCCCCAGCTATGTTCGCCGTTGGCGAAATCCAGGCAGCTGTGGATGTACCGGGAACCCCGCCAGGGCCCGAGTTCGGAGCCGGTCCAGACCCCGTCGATGGATCCGGTCTCGTCGGGGCAGAAGCGCTGGACGAGAAAGGGTTCGCCGTCCAGATCCGGGAGGCCGGCGAGATCGGCGGGGGCGGAAAGCCGTACGATGCCCAGGCTGGCCGCGCCCAGCCGCGGCTTGAGAAGCATCGGAAACCCGTGCCACTGAGCGAATTCCGCGACATCGTCGACCGAGTTCACGTTTCCGTACGCCGGCACCGGCACCCCGGATGCCGCGACCGTGTCGTACATGACCAGCTTGTCCCGGAACGGCAGCGCATGCGCTGGAAGATCGCCGGCGATGCCGAACTCCGCCCGCAGCCGCGCGGCCGTCAGCAGATCCGTTTCGCTGATCGCCACGAGGCGTTCGGGTACACCGTGACGACCGATGAGTCCGCGGACCGCGTCGTCGACCGGCTCGTGCCCGTCGAAGACCACGACCTCGGCCGCGGCGTGCCGCGGGATGCGATGGAGAACCTGCGCGGCGCAGACATAGGTCACGGTGTGGACGGTGTGATCGATGCGTTCGAGATACGGGGCGATGGGACCGCGAGAGCGGTGGATCACGAGGATGTGGGGACGGCGCATCGGTTGCTCCTGTCGAGTGTGTCGATTCGGCGATCGGTGCGGCCGAGCACACCGAGCCACACCAGTGCGGTGGACACCGCGACGAAGACCGCGGCGCCGACGAATACCGGGCGGGGATCGCCGCCGCTGACCCGGGTGAGCAAGCCGCTCAGCATCGTGCCCGCCACCGAGGCCGCGAGCACGAGCGACCGGGCCGTGCTGGTCACCCGGCCGAGCAACGCCCGCGGCACCACCCGCTGGCGCAGCGTCCGGATCACGACGACCACCACCATGCAGGCCCCCGCCAGCAGCGCGTTGGCGGCGGCCAGCCAGAGCACGCCGGGGGACAGGCCCACCAGCACCAGCCCGACGGCCATGAGCAGCGTGCCCGTCAGACAGGTCGCTATCGGCGACCGGCGCGGCCCGACCGCGGCCGCGAGAAGCGCACCGAGTGCCCCGCCGACCCCACCCCCGGCCACCGCGAGACCCACCAGGACCGCGGATGCTCCGAGGCGTTCGCGGGCGAAGAACGGAATCAGCGTCTCGGCGCCGAGCCCGAGGGCGGTCGCCGTCTGCAGCAGCGTGATGCCCGCGACGACGGGTGAAGTCACCAAATACCGCAGTCCGTCCCGGAATTCGGCGCCTACGGAGCCGAAAGCCCGCGCGCCGTGGATCGCCGGGTGCTCGGCGCTCACAGGCGGTGTGGCGCGGTCGAATTCCGCGGCCGGCATCCTGCGGTACGTCCGCCACACCGTCACCAGCGAGACCGCGAACGTCCCGGCATTTGCCAGCAACGCCGCCGGCTGGCCTGCCTGTGCCACCAGCACACCCACGGCGGCGGGACCGAGCACGAGCGAGAGCTGTCCGGAGGTCTCCAGAAATCCGTTGGCGCGCAGGAGCGGAGCTCCGGTGTACAGGTCGCGCACCGCAACGGCCAGTGCGGTCTCGAAGAACACCCCGGCCACCCCGGTGATGCAGGCGAGGCTGAGGATCACCGCCACCGGGCAGCCGTGCACCGCCACCGCGAGGGCCAGCAGCAGGAAGACCGTCATCCGCACCGCGTCCGCGGCGAGAAGCACCCGCCACGGATCGGCGCGATCCACCAGCGGACCCGCGGGCAGTCCGGCGATCAGATAGCCGATCGCGCGCGGCGCGGCGGCCAGCGCCGACAGCACCGCACTGCCGGTCAGCTGCAGCACCAGCAGCGGAATGGCCAGGATGGCGAGACCGTCGCCGAGCAGCGAAACCGATTGGCCGAACAGGAACAGCCGGCTACCGTTCATCGCCCGTCACCGTCCACGTGTAGCCGGATAGCTGCTCCAGCTGGGAGCCGTGGTCGGTCTTCAGGCCCCACTCGAGGGTGCCGTAGTCGATGCGCTCGATGCCGCGCTCCAGCGCGGCCCGGACCTGCGTGTAGAAGAGCGTCACGAAGTAGGCGCCGTATGCCTCGGGCAGGTGTCCACACCACAACTGCCGCAACGTGTTTCCGTTCCGCAGCCCGTGGGTGAAGCCGACGACCCGACCGGCCCGCAGTACCGCCGTCACCACGATGTCCTCGCGGGGGTAGTGCTCGAGCATCCGGTCCAGCGCCGCGGACTGGGTATCGCGATCCGCCGCGGAGTTGTACTTGCGCAGCAGGTCGAGGCGCAGGTCCAGCACGTCGTCGCGGACATCGGCGAGGTCGACCTCGCCGACCGTCATGTCCCTCTCCGCGAGGCGACGCAGCAGCCGCCCGATGCCCTTGCGGCGTGGGCGCGGCAGCTGCCCCAGATATTCGTCCATGCTGCCGAAGGTCATCGGGAGTACGCAGGTCGGGTACAGCTCCACCGGTCGCGCACCGAACTCGATCAGGGCTTGGCGCAGGAGTTCCTGCCGCTCCGGTATGTACAGGAACGACACCGACCGCGCTCCCTGCGCCGCGGCCCAGGCGTTCACGCTGTGCAGGGCTTCCCGCAGTATCGCGGGGTCCGACGCGCCGGAACCCGCTGCCGCGCAGGAGTATCCGGGCAGGGTCACCACTACCGACGGATACAGTGTCGCGGTGTCGGGCGCCGGTGCCGCGGCCGTGCGCGGCACCGGCGACGGGAGGTCGCCGCGGAGCACGGCCGCAATGTCGAACCGGGCGTCCGAAGGCGGAGACTCCAGCCAGCGGGCATGCCATCCGACCCGCGGCTGTCCGTCCACCGAGACGATCAGCCACCGCGGTTCGCCCGGCAGCAGCGGCCCCATGGTCTCGAGCCAGCGGATCGACACGGTGTATTCGGGCACTTCCGCGGCGAGGCCGTCCCATTCGCGGGGGCGGAGGGTTGTGGCCCTCGAGTCGACACGCATAGCTCACCTACACATCACGGGGAGGGGTGAACCGAGAAGGGTCACCGAAATGCTTATATCGATCGATGACGGCACTGTAATTTACGTGCCGTGAATTGCTGTACCGTACCGCTGACTAACGTAACACGCGTTCACCGCTGGGAAGGGCGCGGCGAGCGGAAAATTTTCGAATGCTGTATTCCTGCAAGCGGATACGAAGCTCAGGTGCTGGTACGGGGCGGCCGGCGGATTCGAGCCGCGGAAATTTGGGCCACCTTGCGGATATTTGCGACTGTCGCCGATAGCCGCGCTTGGTGGTCCTTCGTCGAATCGAGAATGGTGCCTGCGTGAACGTCGTGCGCGCCGATTGATGAGGGTCGGTCCGATCACCCGCGGTGGTCGCGTCGCCACATTTCGAATCGAATGTGACGGCGTCCGCGCGGCGTGGTCGGTTCACAGCGGCCCGCCGCGTCGGCGGGCGCTATCGTCGCTGAGTTGGATCGGCCGACCTGCCCGTGAGCACCTGTACACCGAGCGATACCGGCCGATCCGTTTCCGCCTGGCGGCCGACGGGTGACAGGGCCGCTTCGACACTGTGTCCCGGACGCTCGCCGGTCCGGCGGTGTTGTGCCCGTTGAGGCTCAGGCGCGGACGTGGGTGACGCGTTCGGAACTGACGCGGTGTTCGTGTTTTGCAGGATCCGGATTGGCGACCTGAACCAGGGATGCGCCGGCCGCGTACACCGCGACCAGGCCATTGACGATCTTGGTGGGGGTGTCCCACGGCGTGCTCGACAGCACTCGGTCGGCGGCTGAAAATCCTTGGTGCGCAGCGGAGTCACGAGCCTGGGTCAGCACCTCGCCGACCGGCATGCCCGCCAGCGCGGTGCCCGCGCCCCGCGGATGGAACTGGTCGCCGTGGGCGCGCACCGAGGTGGCGAAGTCGGTGACGCCGATCGGCAGATCTCGCACCGGCATGCCCATCGGATCCAGTGACAGCGCCGCGACCTCGGCGACGCCGTCCACCTCGTCCAGCCGATCGGGGGTGACCAGGGCGAGTTCGGCGTCGTCGTCGGGGCGCAGCACCACCTCGACGCCGGCCCACCAGGCGCCCAGCAGGACCGCCGCGGTCTGCCAGTGCGCGGGCAGCAGCACCGCGACCCGGGCGCCGGGGATGAGGCCGAACTCGTCGCGAATCAGGTTGGCGGTCTTGGATGCCCAGTTGGCCAGGGTCAGGGCGGACAGTTCGATGCGTGCGCCGGTGGCGTCGTCGTAGTAGGTGATGCGCGGGCCCGCGGGGTCGCGGTCCAGGATCGGATCCAGGATCGCGTCGGTGAGGGTCCGGGTCAGTTCACGCATTTCGGTCCGTTCTGGCCTGCGTCGATGGGGGGCGCGGGCGGCACCGGCGTCGCGGTGCCCGAGGCCGAGGTTCCCGAGAAATCGAACAGCGAGCCCGCCGAGCCCGGACCAGAATAGTCACCGGCGAGCACCACGCGCACGGCCCCCTCCACCAGCCCCGGCTCGACCCGCACCGGCAGCCCGCCGAGGGCCTTCGCCACGGCCGCCGCCCTCGGATCGGAGCTGCGCCCGGACGACACCCGGCTGGTCGATACCGGCCCGCCGATCCAGTTGTCCACCGTGCCGGCGCGGAAACCCTTGCCAGCCAACGCCTGTGCCACCCGCCGGGCCAGCCCGGCGGTCCCGCTGGCGTTGTAGATGTCCACGGTGATCGGGGTGGGGGCCGGGCCCGCGGCGGATCCGTCGATCAGCCCGGCCACGAACGAGCGGACCGCGGGGGGATCCACCCGCACCACCGACTGGCCGTTGTCGAGGATCGAGTTGAGGTCCTGCACCGGGATCGTCTGGAATTTCACCGTGCCGCCGGTGAGATCCCGCAGCTGCCGCAGGAACGACAGCACGTCCCAGTTGTCGTCGAGCACGATGGTGCGCCCGACCGCGGTGCTGAGCGCATCGAGCCGGGATGGGTCGGTGAGGATCTTCGCGCTGAGCGTCTGATGCACCAGCGAGGCCATGTACACCTGCTGGCGCACGATCCGATCCAGATCCCCGCGCGGCAGATCGTGGCGCTGGCGCACGAAGCTCAGCGCCTGCGGCCCGTTGAGGCGCTGCACGCCGGCCGGGAAGTCCGCGCCCGACATCGGCTCGTCGACCGGATTGTTCAGGCACACCTCGACCCCGCCGACCGCGTCGGTGAGCAGCGCGAATCCGAGCAGCCCGACCTCGGCGTAGTGGTCGACGGTGATGCCGGTCAGATTCGCCACGGTCTTGATCAGCACCTGCCGCCCGGCCCGGGTGGCCTCCTGTTCGGCGTCGGCGGCCGAAACCCCTTGGTTGACCAGCTTTTCCCGGGTCATCTCCTTGGTCGACCCGTAGGCCGAATTGATCTTGCCCATGCCGACTCCGGGAATGTCGACATACGAGTCGCGGGGGATCGAGATGGCCGAGGCCGAGCGGCCGTCGTTGGGGATGCGCAGCAGCACGATGGTGTCGGTATTGGTGCCGACCTCGTCGCCGGCATGCAGCATGGCGCGCTCGGCGGGGGTGAGCGGATTGCCGTGCGCGTCGGTGCGGCTGTCGACGCCGACCATCAGAATGTCCGTCGCGCCGTCGCTGCCGCCGCCCAGGCCCAGGTCGCCGATCCGCTCGATGCCCGCGATCACCTTGTCGATGCTGTGCCAGCCGAATCCGGTGACGGCGAACACGACTGCGGCGACCGCGGCCGTCAGCAGCCGTCCGGGCCCGGCCTGAGGTAATCGGCGGCGGGGCGTCGTTGCGGTCCAGCTCTGCGGCAATGCTCCATTCCTTTCGGACCTGCCCGCGGAATTCGAAACACACGCATCCACCCCCGAGACGAGGCTAGTCAACGCGGCCGCATACACCCCTGAACCACCGCTGGCCCGGCGTGCCAGACTGGCCGCGTGGGACGACTTGTCGTGACGGGCGCGGGCGGGCAGCTCGGCCGGGCGGTGCGCGCACTGGCGCCGCGGGCGCTGGCACTGAATCGCGAGGAACTGGACATCACCGACGACGCGGCGGTCCGCGCGGTGCTGTCCTCCGGAGACGTGGTGCTCAATTGCGCCGCCTACACCGCCGTCGACGCCGCCGAGACCGACGCCGCGGCGGCGTTCGCGCGCAACGAGACCGGGCCCGGCGTGCTCGCGGCCGCCTGTACCGCGGTGGGCGCCACGCTGATTCACGTCTCCACCGACTACGTCTTCGACGGCACCGGCGACCGGCCCTACGAGCCCGGCGATCCGACCGGACCGACCACCGTCTACGGCCGCTCCAAGCTGGCCGGTGAGCGCGCGGTGCTGCGCGCGGCGCCCGGCGCGCACATCGTGCGTACCGCCTGGGTGTACACCGGCGATCGGCGCGATTTCGTCGCCACCATGCGCCGGCTCGAGCGCGAACGCGACACGGTGAGCGTCGTCGCCGATCAGATCGGCTCGCCCACCTTCGCCCCCGATCTGGCCGCGGGCCTGCTGGAACTGGCGGACCGGGTGGGCGACGGGGAGGTCCCCGCGATCCTGCACGCCACCAACGCCGGTGCGGCCAGCTGGTTCGAACTTGCCCGCGCGGTATTCGCCGGTATCGGCGCCGATCCCGAGCGGGTGCGCCCCTGCACCAGTGCGGAATATCCGAGTTCCACACCGCGCCCGGCATATTCGGTGCTGTCGAATGGTGCCTGGGCCGCCGCCGGTCTCACCCCGCTGCGCGATTGGCGGCTCGCACTCGACGACGCGCTCATGCCTCCGCCTCGCTAGCGCTTCGGCTCCGGCATGAGCGCGGTGGCGACAGTGCCTATTTTTTCGCTCGTTTCGCTCACCATGCGCAGACACCAGTAGGCTGCTCCGCGTGAACTCTTCGGATGCGGATCGTCCCAGCTTGGTCGTCGTCACCGTGACCTACTCGCCGGGCGAGCACCTCGAGCATTTCATCAGCACCCTGGCAGCGGCGACCGGTGAGAAGCCGCAGGTCATTCTCGCTGACAACGGCTCGACCGACGGAACTCCCGAATTAGCGGCCGAGGCGAACGAGCACGTGCGGCTGCTGCGCACGGGCGGCAACATCGGCTACGGCGGCGCGATCAACCGGGCGGTGGCCGAGATCGATCCGGAGATCGAATACGTCGTCATCGCCAACCCCGATATCCGGTGGGGCAACGATTCGATCGACACGCTGCTCGAGGCCGCGAAGCGCTGGCCGCGCGCGGGTGCGCTGGGGCCGATGGTGCGCGAGCCCGACGGCAGCGTGTACCCGTCGGCGCGGTCGGTGCCCGGGCTGCTCGACGGCGCCGGCCACGCGATCCTGGGCAGCGTGTGGCCGGGAAACCCGTGGACCCAGCGCTACCGCCAGGACAACGAGCAGATCAGCGAGCGCACCGTGGGCTGGCTCTCGGGCTCGTGCTTGCTGGTGCGGCGCGAGGCCTTCGACAGCATCGACGGATTCGACTCCCGCTACTTCATGTACATGGAGGACGTGGACTTCGGCGACCGCATGGGGCGGGCGGGCTGGCACAATGTATTCGTGCCATCGGCCGAGGTCACGCACGCGAAGGGGCACGCCGCGGGGCGCCATCCCGAGACGATGCTGCCCGCGCACCACGCCTCGGCATATCGTTTCCAGGCCGACCGGCATCCGCACTGGTGGCAGGCCCCGCTGCGGCTGGCGCTGCGGGCCGGACTTGCGGTTCGCTGCCGGCTTGCGGTTCGATCTGCGCTGCGCAACCGCGACGCCCAGCACTAGCCCGGGACCACCGCGCGGCAGCGCAACGATTTCACCGACCGAACCTGACAAGGGGAGATTGATGGCGGACAACGTTGTGTCCGATGGCGGCACCCCGGCCGATGCCGTGATCCTGGTGGGCGGCCAGGGCACCCGGCTGCGCCCGCTGACGCTGTCCGCGCCCAAGCCGATGCTTCCTGTCGCGGGCCTGCCGTTCCTGCACCACCTGCTCGCGCGCATCGCCGACGCCGGGATCAACCACGTCGTGCTGGGTACCTCGTTCAAGGCCGAGGTCTTCGAGGAGCACTTCGGCGACGGCTCCGAGCTCGGGATCGAGCTCGAGTACGTCACCGAGACCGAGCCGCTGGGCACCGGCGGCGGCATCCGCAACGTGCTGGCCAAGCTGCGCGCGGACACCGTGATGGTGTTCAACGGCGATGTGCTCGGCGGCACCGATCTGGGCGCGGTGCTCGACACGCACGCCGCCACCAATGCCGATGTGACACTGCACCTGGTGCGGGTGAGCGATCCGCGCGCGTTCGGCTGCGTGCCCACCGACGACACCGGCCGGGTCACCGCCTTCCTGGAGAAGACCCAGGACCCGCCGACCGATCAGATCAACGCCGGCTGCTACGTGTTCCGCCGCGAATACATCGAGAAGATCCCCACCGGCCGCCCGGTGTCGGTGGAGCGCGAGGTGTTCCCGTCGCTGCTGGCCGAGGGCGCGCACATCCAGGGCCACGTGGACACCTCCTACTGGCGCGACATGGGCACCCCCGAGGACTTCGTGCGCGGTTCGGCGGATCTGGTCCGCGGCATCGCCCCCTCGCCCGCGCTGCCTGGTCAGCGCGGCGAGGCGCTGGTGCATCCGGGCGCGGGCGTCGCGCCCGGAGCGCTGGTGATCGGCGGCACGGTCGTGGGCCGCGGCGCCGAGGTCGGCGCGGGCGCGCGCCTGGACGGTGCGATCCTGTTCGACGGCGCGCGGGTGGAAGCCGGTGCGACGGTGGAACGTTCGATCATCGGCTTCGGCGCCCGGATCGGTCCCCGCGCGCTGGTCCGCGACGCCGTGATCGGCGACGGCGCGAATGTCGGTGCCCGCTGCGAACTACTACGCGGCGCGCGAATCTGGCCGGGTGTCGACCTGCCCGACGGCGGGATCCGGTTCTCCACGGACGTATAGGGTATCGCCCTCTTCGTCAGAGCCCGGATCTGCCGATGGTGATCGGTTCAGGTGTGGGTCCCCCCGAATATCCTTGGTGATAAGCACGATTCGCCGCTCACCTGTGGTGAGCGGCGAATTGCTTTGTGATCGAACGAGTATTGCGGTGGGCTGGGTGGATCGGCTGCCCCACCGGCCGTCACGGAAGTGCCGCTACGGGTTTGAGGAAGCGCGGTCGGACTGGCGCGGCAGGCCGTACGGCCGGGTTCAGGGGATCAGGCAGGAACCGCGACCGGCTGGGCGATGGCCGTGGGCGCGGTGCGGCTGTCGCGGATCAGCAGCACGCCGGTGAGGATGACCAGGGCGGCGGTGACGAAGTGGACGCTCAGCGCGGTCGCCACCGAGCCGTGGTGGGTCAGGACCGTCAGCATGTCGCCGAGCGGGGTGAGGCTGAAGGCGAGCATGGCAACGCCCAGGGCGAACCGCTGGCGGGCGATCAGCAGCGCCAGGATGACGACGCCGGAGGTGACGTCGCGTACGCCCTTGAGATTCATGAATGCGGCGGCCTGGCCGTGCGGCCAGGCGGGCAGGCCGAAGCTGTGCGCCATCCACGCGGGTGCGACCAGATATCCGACGCCGATGTACAGGATGAAAGCCGCGCCGATCAGGGCGAGTCCGGTCGTGATGCGGGATAGGGTCATGTCGACGCTCCAATTTCTAGCAGTGCTAAGTCAGGAGGCAATGCTAGAACGTGCGGAGCTACTTTGTCTAGCGATGCTAGAATTCTGTCATGACCGCACAGACCCGGCGAGAGCGCCAGCGCGCTGAACGACATCAGCTGATCATCGAAACCGCCCGCGACATCGCCGAATCCCAGGGCTGGGAGGCGGTGACGATACGCCGGCTGGCCGACGCCATCGAGTACAGCCAGCCCGTGCTGTACAGCCACTTCGCCAATCGGGACGCGATCGTGGCCGCTGTCGCGATCGAGGGCTTTACCGAGCTGGCCGCCCGATCGCGCCGGTTGCGCGAGGCGGCGGACACCCCCGAGCAGGCCCTGACCGCGGTCGCGGGCGGCTATCTGGACTTCGCGCGCAGCAGCCCGGCGCTCTACGACGCAATGTTCGTACAGAAGGTGGACCTGATCTTCGGACCGGGTGCGCCGCAGGCGTTGCAGGACGCCTTCGGCGAGCTGGCGGCCGTGTTCGCACCCTTCGCGGGCGAGAATGATGTGGAAACCTCTACCGAGGTCGGCTGGAGCGCCCTGCACGGCCTGGCCACCCTGGAACAGGAGGGCCGCCTGCGGCCGAGCTTTCGTGACCAGCGCCTTTCCCTTCTCGTGGAGCACTGGACGCGGGGGGAGCCGCCGGTCGTCGGGTGACCGCGGGGAACCAAGCCGTAATTGCTGACGGGGCGGGAGGTGCGCCCGCGGGCACAGCCGGCGCGTGGGAGCTGCCGCATCGGGTGGCGGGGAACCGCGCTGTAGCGTGGTTGACATGGTTGACGCCGTGGTGGTCGGAGCGGGGCCCAACGGGCTGGCCGCGGCGGTGATCCTGGCCAGGGCGGGCCTGGCCGTCGAGGTGCACGAGGCCGGCGAGACGGTCGGAGGTGGTTGCCGCACAGCGGAATTGACGCTGCCGGGATATCGGCACGATGTCTGTGCGGGGGCGCACCCGATGGCGGCGGCCTCGCCGTTCTTCCAGGCGTTCGATCTTGCCGCGCACGGGGTGGAACTGCTGACGCCCGAGATCTCCTACGCGCATCCGCTCGACGGCGGCGTCGCGGGGCTGGCGTGGCGCGACCTGGATCGCACGGTCGCGGGGCTGGGGCGCGACGGCGCGGCGTGGCGGCGGTTGTTCGGGCCGCTCGTGCGCGAATGGCAGGAGCTTGTCGCGCTGGCGATGTCGGATCTGCGGCATCCGCCCCTGCGCGCGGCGACAGGCGTGCGGTTCGGGCTGCGCCTGCTCGAGCAGGCATCGCCTTTGTGGGGCATGCGTTTTCGCGACGAGGTGGCCCCCGCGATGCTCACCGGCATCGCCGCGCACGCCATCATCCCGCCGCGGGCCTTCTCCGCCGCCGGTGTCGCACTGCTGCTGGGCAGCCTCGCCCACGTCGACGGCTGGGTGATTCCGCGCGGCGGCAGCCAAGCGATCGCGGACGCGCTCGCCGCGGAGATCGAGAAGTCCGGCGGCCGCATCGTCACGGGGAGCCGTGTCGATTCGCTCGACGAATTCCGTGGCGCGCGAACGATTCTCCTGGACACCGCGCCCGCGGAGCTGTTGCGCCTGGCCGGTGACCGGTTGCCCGCGGGGTACGCCGCGCGGCTGGGCCGCGTCCGCTACGGCGGCGCGGCCTGCAAGGTCGACTTCGCGCTGTCGGGCCCCGTACCGTGGCGGGCGCCCGGGTGCGCATCGGCCGGCACGCTGCACGTGGTCGGCACCCGCGCCGAGACGGTCGCCGCCGAAAGGGCCGTTGCCGCAGGACATCACGCGGACCGCCCCTTCGTTCTGGTCGTGCAGCCCGATGTCGTCGACGACACGCGTGCTCCGCAGGGCGGCCACACGCTCTACGCCTACGCCCACGTGCCCAACGGCTCGACCCGCGACGTCAGCGACACCATGATCGCCCAGCTCGAGCGTTTCGCCCCGGGTGTGCGGGACCTGATCCTGGCCCGGCACGTGCGCACCGCGGCCGAAATGCCCTTCTACAACGCGAATTACATCGGCGGGGACATCTCGGCGGGAGCAATGACGATGCGTCAGACCATTTTCCGCCCCACCCCGCGCTGGAATCCGTACTCGACCCCGTTGCCGGGTGTCTACCTCTGCTCCGCGTCCACCCCGCCGGGACCGGGCGTGCACGGCATGTCGGGGCTGCATGCGGCCCGCCACGCCCTGCGCACACGGTTCGGCATCACCGAGGATCCGCTTGCGCTGCTGCGGCGCACCGCGCCGAAAGCGGCCCCGTAGCAGCCTGGCCCGCCGCTCGCGTCTGCGGCATCAGCGTCGATCCTGAGCCAACGTCATGGGGCACCGGTCGAAGGGGCGCCAACCGGACAGCGCCGCCGCTGTCGGCGGTAGCCACGGCGCCCGCGCGTCCACTGCGACGAGATCACCGGGATCGGTTGGCCTCCCATGCGTTCGCGAGGACCTTCCAGCAGTACAACGATGACGGGTCAGGTCGCCGGTTGGGTGCGATACAGATCCGGCTCGATGTACATCAGCCGCGCGACCGGCACCGCCGCCCGCACCCGGGCCTCGGCGTCGTCGATGGCGGCGGCGATATCGGCGATCTCCAGCCCCGGCACGATCGCCACCTTCGCCGCGACGAGCATGTCCTCCGGGCCGAGGTATTCCGTGCGCAGATGGATGACCCGGTCGATGCGGACCCCGTCGACGAGGTTCTCACGAATCGCCCGCACCTGATCCGGCGTCGCGCCCTCGCCGATCAGCAGGCTCTTCATCTCGACGATCAGCACGATCGCGATGGCGCCCAGCAGGATTCCGACACCGACGGTGCCGATGCCGTCCCAGACCGGATCGTTCGTGAGCATCGTCAGGACCACCGCGAGCAGCGCGATCAGCAGGCCGATGAGCGCCCCGGTGTCCTCGAGCATGACGACCGGCAGTTCCGGATTGCGTGAGGTGCGGATGAACCGCCACCAGCCGGTATCGCCGCGCAGCGCGGCCGATTCCCGCATCGCGGTGGCGAAGCTGTAGCCCTCGAGCGCCGCGGCGACGGCGAGGATGACGACCGCCACCACCGGCGAGCTCAGTTTCTCCGGGTGCTGAATCTTGTGTATTCCCTCCCAGATCGCGTACATCGAACCGAGGGTGAACAGCACCAACGCCACCACGAACGAATAGAAGTACCGGTTGCGTCCGTAGCCGAAGGGGTGCCGTTCGTCGGCCTCCTGCTCGGCGCGTTTGCGGCCCAGCAACAACAGCCCCTGATTGCCCGTGTCGGCGAGCGAATGCACCGCCTCGGCGAGCATCGATCCCGAACCGGTGATGAACGCGCCGGCGAACTTCGCCACCGCGATGCCCGCGTTCGCGCTCAGCGCCGCGAAGATCGCCTTTTTGCCACCGCTGGCAGACATCGTGTCGCCCAAGCCCTTTCGCCGTCACACCCGTCCGGCTCAGCGGCTCCGCGCGCACCGCATGTCCGATTTGTCCGTTAATCTACCTGTCCACGGGTCGCCGGGTGAGCGCGGTCCCTACTCTCCGCCCACACACGCGCAGAACACCTGGGCGGGTCCCTCCGCCGCCTGCGCCCGGATATTGGTGTCCGCGGCGGAAATCCAGGCCGCTCCGCCGGGGGTGATCAGCAGCTCGTCGCGGCCCTGCAGCAGGCGTACCGTTCCCGCCGTGCACAGCAGGATGCCCGGCCCGGTGCGCGGAATCGGCACCGGCTCGGCCCCGGCCTCGAGTTCGAAACGCCGCAGCGCGAATTCCGGTGCGGGCGTGCGATACCGGTACGAATGATCGCCGACCGGCTCGGGCGCCACGACGGGCACCTCGAGCGGTTCGAAATCCAGCACCCGCAGCAGCTCGGGCACGTCGACGTGCTTGGGGGTCAGGCCGCCGCGCAGCACATTGTCGGAATTGGCCATGATCTCCACGCCTATCCCGCTCAGATAGGCGTGCAGGTTCCCGGCCGCGAGGAACAGGCCCTGTCCGGGGTCGAGGGTGATCCGGTTGAGCAGCAGCGCCGCCAGCACGCCGGCGTCGCCGGGATAGGCCTCGGCGAGCTCGAGGACGGTGCGTACCTCGGGCAGGAATTCGGTGTGACTGTCCGAGAGATACCGGACGCAGCCGTCGAGCACCTTGGGCAGCAGCGTGGCCACCATCGCCTGTGGCAGCGTGATCCAGGTGGTGAACAGGGTGCGCAGCCCGGAGGAATCCGGTTGTGCGGCCAGCAGTTCGGCGTAGGACGCCAATTCCGGCACGGCCAGCGCGCGCAGCAGCGCGACCGAGCGGTGCGGATCGCGGAACCCGGCCAGCGCCTCGAACCGCTCGAGCGCCACCACGAGTTCGGGCTTGTGGCTGTCGTCGCGGTAGTTGCGCATCGGCGAATCCAGCGGCACCTGGTGCTTGTTCTCCCGCGCGAATCCCGCCCGTGCCTGATCGGCGCTGGGGTGCGCCTGCAGCGACAGGGGTTCCTCCGCGGCCAGGATCTTCATCAGGAACGGCAGCCGGCCGCCGAATTCCGGTGCGACAGCGCCCAATTCCCGCTGCGGATCCTCAGCGACCAATTCGAGCAGCGACTCGAAGCGCCCGTCGACGCGCACCTTGGCCGGATCGGCGGGATGGGCGCCGAACCACAGCTCGGCCTCCGGATGCGCCGAGGGCACCTCCCGCCCGCACAGCTGAGCGAGCGCGGTGCGCGAACCCCAGGCATAGGAACGCAACGCGCCAACGAGTTCGTGCACTAGAAATTGCCCCTGTCGTAGTGGGCAGGACCGCCGGTGGCGGCCGCGGGACCGCCGAGCAGACGCAGATAGGCCGCGGTCATCTCGAGGCGCAGCATCAGCACCGCCAGCTTTTCCAGCTCACTGCCCGCCTCTGCCTCGAGATTCACCAGTTCGGCATCGATCAGCCCGGATCCATTGCCGAACAGGGCCAGTCGGCGGCGCGCGGCGACCTGATCCGGGTCGGCGCTCACCACGAACAGGCCCACCCGCTGCACCGGCGCCGGGCCGTCGAGCTGCTCGTCGTGGAAGAGCGGATCGAAACCGGGCGCGGCCGCACCGGCGGCCGCGGAGATGCGAGTGTGGGCGGCGGCGGCCTCGGCCAGATCGGCGGCCGCGGCGATCTGCCCGGCCGTGGCCAGCAGCACCTCGGCACCGTGCAGCGCCACCTGGTTCGCCCCGGCCGAGTCGCCGGCGAGCACGATGCGGCGCTGCTGCATGCGCGCGGCCAGGAGTTTGGCCGGATTGTGGAAGACCTCGTTGGTGGGGCCGTCGCGCAGCGCCTCGGCATCGAGCGCATCGGCCAGCGCGTTCAGCTCGGGCGTCAGCGGACCGATATGCGCCGGATCCACCACCTGCAGCACGGCGATGCCGACGGCGAGATAGCGCAGCACGCGGTTGTGGTCGAGCACCCGCACCCGCGGTGGGAGCAGCACCGCGCTGCCGGCGGCGGCGGTGCGCAGCGGGCCCTCCTCGGGGGCGGCGACGACCACCTCGGCGCTGCGGCGCAGCGCGCGATCCACCGCTTCGACGATGCGCGGATCGCCCGAGTCGTCGGCGGCGACCAGCACCACATCGAGCGGGCCCACCCACTGCGGCAGGGCCGAGACGGGCACGATCGGCAGACCGGCCCGGTCGCCCAGGCAGGCCAGAAGCACGGCGGCCGCGCGGGCGGCACGGCCCGCGCCGGTGACGACGACCAGGCTGCGTGGCCGCATGTCGCGCAGCCGCCCCAGCACGTCCTCACTCACGGCCGCCGCCGTGGCGCGCACCTGCGCGCCGCCGGATGCGGCCGAACGTAAATTCCCTCCGGAGTCGGCGGCCTCCAGCGAGGCGACGTCATCGAGGTCGAGTACGGGTGTCCCTGCGATCATCGGGCGTTGCCACCTCCCCTCATCGAGTCACCAGGCCGGGAAACCTGTCCGTTCCGGGCGAATACACACCCTGTGATTCCACTATTCCAGTCAGCCGCGCACGATGCCCAGAATCTCGGTTACGAGTGCGTCTACTTCCTCGGACGATCGGGCTTCGACGTTCAGGCGCAGCAGCGGTTCGGTGTTGGAGGCGCGCAGATTGAACCATGCCTCCTCGGGCAGGTGCACCGTCACACCGTCCAGCCGGTCCACCGAAACGGCCCGGTCCCGGAACGCCTCCAGCACGGCCATCGTCCGCTCCTTCGCGTCGGCCACTGTGGAATTGATCTCTCCGGAGGCGGCATACGTTTCATACGCCGACGCGAGCTCCGAGAGCGGGCGATCCTTCTCGCCGAGCGCCGCCAGCACGTGCAGGGCCGCGAGCATGCCCGAATCGGCGCCCCAGAAGTCGCGGAAGTAATAGTGCGCGGAGTGCTCGCCGCCGAAGATCGCGCCGGTGGCCGCCATCTCCTGCTTGATGAACGAGTGGCCCACCCGGGTGCGGATCGGGGTGCCGCCGAGTTCGGTCACGAGTTCCGGCACCGCGCGCGAGGTGATCAGGTTGTGGATGATCGTCGCGCCCGGCTCCTTGGCCAGCTCGCGCTCGGCCACCAGGGCGGTGATCGCGGAGGGCGAGACGGGCTCGCCGCGCTCGTCCACGACGAAGCAGCGATCGGCGTCGCCGTCGAAGGCCAGGCCGATGTCGGCGCCGGTGCTGCGGACGAACTTCTGCAGGTCCACCAGATTCTTCGGATCCAGCGGATTGGCCTCGTGATTGGGGAACGAGCCGTCGAGTTCGAAGTACAGCGGCTCGATGGTGAGCGCGCCGACCGCTCCCAGCACCGCGGGCACCGTGTGGCCGCCCATGCCGTTGCCCGCGTCGACCGCGACCTTCAGCGGGCGCACCGAGCCCAGATCGACCAGCCCGCGCAGGAATTCGGCGTAGGGCTCGAGCAGGTCGCGGGTGCTCTCGGCGCCCGGGGTGCCGTCGTAGGCGGGTACGCCCTCGATGAGTTCGCGGGAGATGGTGGCCAGGCCGGTGTCCTGACCGACCGGCAGCGCGTTGGCCCGGCACAGCTTGATGCCGTTGTAGCGCGCCGGGTTGTGGCTGGCGGTGAACATCGCGCCGGGGCAGCCGAGACGGCCGGAGGCGAAGTACAGCTCGTCGGTGGAGGCCAGGCCGATATGCACCACGTCCAGGCCCTGCGCCCGCACGCCGGCGGCGAAGGCGGCGGCCAGGGTGGGTGAGGAGTCACGCATATCGTGGCCGATGACCACCTGGGTCGCGTTCTCACCGCGCATCAAGCGAGCGAACGCCGCACCCACATCGCGGACGAAATCGCCGTCGATCTGCTCTCCGACCACTCCCCGTACGTCGTATGCCTTGACAACTGCTTGAACGGATTCGGCAGACCGGGCGACTGTCATGCCCAACACCCTAGTAGTGCCGCACTCAGTTCGGCGGATCGGGGAGGACGCGCAGGTGCCCGCGTCGCCCGGTGCGCGCCGGACGTGCCGGGCGCTGCGGTGCGGGCTGGTAGTCCTGGTATCCGCGCTGCTCGGGTTCCGGTGCGCGGCGGCGCATTCCGGCCTCGCGCACGGCCTCGGCCAGCGCGGTCAGATCGTCGTCGTCGGGGGTGCTGGAGGAGAATCCGCCCTCGTGCCGGACCATCTCCCAGCCCTTGGGGGCGGTGATGCGGGAGGCGTGGGTCTCGCACAGATCCCAGGAGTGCGGCTCGGCGACGGTGACCAGCGGGCCGACGACGGCCATGGAGTCGGAGTAGACGTAGGTCAGCGTCGCAACGGCCGGGTTCTTGCAGCCTGGTCGGCAGCAACGACGCATGGGAATCACGCAAAGGAGAGTAACCCTCCGCGCGCCCGCGCGCCGCGAAGACACGCACGATTCACGGGGCCAGTTTGCGGCCTTCAACCTCGGCTACACCGGCCGGGACGGGGTGACTACTGTCGTGGTTATGACCCGTTCACGCAAGCGCCGGCCGCCGACGGCACGCTCGGTGATCCGTCGCGGGCGGGGCCTGCGCGGCCCGATGCTGCCGCCGACGGTGCCGGCCTGGCGCACCCGGGGCCAGCAGTTCGACCGGCTGGTTCTCGAGGCGTTCGCACCGCTGGACAGCCGCTGGCACGACCGCCTCACCAAGCTCGATATCGCGGTCGACGATGTGCCGAAAATCCGTCCGCTGCACCCGGATTCGGTGACCTGGCCGGACGAGGTGGTGGCCGATGGGCCGGTGCCGCTGTCCCGGCTGGTCCCGGCGGGCGTCGATGCGCGCGGGGCGGCGACGCGCGCCCGCGTGGTGTTGTTCCGCAAGCCGCTGGAGCTGCGTGCGAACGATCCGGACGATCTGGTGGATCTGCTGCGCGAGGTGCTCGTTCAGCAGATCGCGACGTATCTCGGTGTCGAGCCGGACGTCATCGATCCCGAGGAATGAATGTGAAGCGGGAGCCGCAGGGGTGGTGGACCCCCCGGGCTCCCGGCTAACCGATGCCGCGCTTGAGGCGGCGGCGCTCCCGCTCGGAGAGGCCACCCCAGATGCCGAAGCGCTCGTCGTGTGCGAGTGCGTATTCCAGGCACTCGTCCCGTACCTCGCAGCCCAGGCAGATCCGCTTCGCCTCGCGCGTGGAACCGCCCTTCTCGGGGAAGAACGCCTCCGGATCCGTCTGGGCGCACAGGGCCCGTTCCTGCCACTGCTCTTCGATGGTGTCGAACATGGCATCGAAGTCCGTGACGATGAGACTCAACTTCGGCGGCTCAGGCTTGCGCTGGTTGGCTGCCCACTGTCCTCCCTGCCGTGGTGCGGCCCCCATCGCCATGGTTCCCCCCTCTCCTTCTTCGTCGATCCAGCTGTCCATGTAGACGCCAGGTGCTGCGCCTGCCATGGAATCGGTTTGCGATACACCACCCGGAATGCCCGACGGGGCCAGCTCCTCGGCCATCGCTCCGCCTCCTCACTGTGTGTTAGCGCAGAAAGATTTATCCGTCGGACCCGATCTGCAAACCGACGGCCCAACACCGCGACGTTGTCCCGCGGACATCCCCGAGCTCGTCATTCTCGTTCGAACATCTGTTCGAAATCCGGTCTGCGCCTTGCATTCTCGCGCACACCTGAAATGACATGCCTGTGATTAGACACGCCGGACGCCGTGATGGTCAAGCTGCTGACACAATTCCGTTACTATCCACCGCTATCCTCGAGGCCGTTAGGTAACCTCCGAGTAGCAAATGACCAGCAAATATGCCCCGAAGCGTGATCTTCGGATCAACGCATAGGCTATGCGGATGTGACTGGAGAACAAGCGGACATCGCGACCGATACGGGCGAGGCGGGGGCGCAGCCCAGCATTGCGGTGTTGGTCGGCGGAGTCGGTGGCGCACGGTTCCTGCAGGGCGTGCGCGAACTGCTGCCCGAAGCGAATATTTCGGCGATCGTGAACGTCGGCGACGACGTCTGGATGCACGGTCTGCGAATCTGCCCCGATCTCGACACCTGCATGTACACCCTCGGTGGGGGCATCGATACCGAGCGCGGTTGGGGCCGGCAGGGGGAAACCTGGCACGCCAAGGAGGAACTGGCGAAATATCACGCGCAGCCCGATTGGTTCGGTCTCGGCGATCGAGATATCGCCACCCATCTGGTGCGCAGTGAAATGCTGCGTGCGGGTTACCCGCTCTCGGCGGTGACCGAGGCCCTGTGCAACCGCTGGCAACCGGGTGTGAAACTGCTTCCAGCAACCGACGACAGGTGCGAAACACACGTCGTGATCAGCGAACCGGACAACCCTGGCGAACGTCGCGCGATTCATTTTCAGGAGTGGTGGGTCAGGTACCGGGCGACCGTTGAGACCCATGGATTCGTCACAATCGGGGCGGATCAGGCCAAGCCTGCCCCAGGTGTGACCAAAATCATAGAGGGCGCTGACGCGGTCCTGCTGGCGCCGTCGAACCCCGTGGTGAGCATCGGCGCGATCCTGGCGGTGCCCGGAATCCGCGGCGCTTTGCGCACCACATCGGCGAGCGTCGTCGGGCTGTCGCCGGTGATCGACGGAAAACCGCTGCGCGGCATGGCCGACGAATGCCTCTCGGTGCTCGGGGTGGAGACCTCGGCCGAGGCCATCGGCCGGCATTTCGGCGCGCGCTCGGACACCGGCATCCTGGACGGCTGGCTCGTCCATTCCACCGACACCGCGCAGGTGCCGGGCGTGGAGGTGCGCAGCGTGCCGCTGCTCATGAGCGACCCGGCCGCCACCGCGGAGATGGTGCGCGAGGCGCTGGATATCGCGGGGGTGAAGGCGTGAATTCGATCCTGCCCGAGTCCGGCGATCACGCGCCCGGCGGCGAGCTGCGCATCATTCCGGTGCCGGGCCTGCCGGAGTTCCGTCCGGGCGACGATGTCGCCGAACACATTGCGGCACAGGCCCCGTGGCTCGCCGACGGCGACATCCTCGTGGTCACCAGCAAGATCGTCGCCAAGGCCGAGGGGCGCATCGTGGCCGCGCCCGCGGATCCCGAGGAGCGCGACGAGGTGCGCCGGGAACTGGTGCGCTCCGAGGCGGTGCGGGTGCTCGCCCAGAAGGGCCGCACCCTGATCACCGAGAACAAGCTGGGCATCGTGCAGGCCGCCTCCGGTGTCGACGGCTCCAATGTCGACCAGGGCGAGCTGGTCCTGCTGCCGTCCGATCCGGACGGCAGCGCACAGACCCTGCGGTCCGCGCTGGCGCAGCGGCTGGGGGTTCGGGTCGCGGTTGTCATCACCGACACCATGGGCCGCGCGTGGCGCACAGGGCAGACCGACGCCGCGATCGGCGCGGCCGGGCTGCGGGTGCTGCACGACTACGCGGGCGCGGTCGACGGCCAGGGCAACGAGTTGCACGTGACCCAGGTCGCGGTCGCCGACGAGCTGGCCGCGGCCGCGGATCTGGCCAAGGGCAAGCTCGGCGGTGTCCCGGTGGCGGTGGTGCGCGGGCTGAGCCCGCACGACGACGGCTCCCGTGCGGCGGATCTGGTGCGCGGCGGCGAGGACGACCTGTTCTGGCTCGGCACCGCCGAGGCCATCGACAAGGGGCGCCGCGAGGCGCTGCTGCTGCGCCGCTCGGTACGCCAATTCGCCGATACGCCAGTGGAACCCGAGGTGATCCGGTCCGCGGTGGCCGCGGCGCTGACCGCACCGGCGCCGCATCACACCCGGCCCGTCCGGTTCGTGTGGGTGCGGGACCGGGAACTGCGCGCGCGGTGGCTGACGGCGATGGCCGAGAAGTGGCGCGCGGACCTGTCCGCCGACGGCTGGGCCGCCGAACGGGTGGAGCGCCGCGTGGCGCGTGGGCAGATTCTCGTGGGCGCCCCGGAGGTGATCATCCCGATCTGCGTGCCCGACGGTGCGCACGACTATCCGGACGAGCGCCGCCGCGCCGCCGAGTCGACCATGTTCACCGTCGCGGTCGGCGCGGCGGTGCAGGGCCTGCTGGTCGCGCTGGCGACCGAGGGCGTGGGCAGCTGCTGGATCGGATCGACGATTTTCGCCCCGGAGCTCACTCGCGAGGTGCTGGGGCTGGCCGCGGACTGGAATCCGCTGGGTGCCATCGCTGTCGGGTACCCGACCGAGGAGTTGTCCCCGCGCGCGCTGCGCGATTCCGGGGACGGATTGCTGGAACTGTAGGTGAGTGGTCCGGGCGCGCGGCGGATGCGAGCGCGCCCGGCCCGGTTCGCCGGGTGTGCTCGAATCGATCTGCCGCCCGGGAGATCGGCCGAATGGAAGGAAACGGATGAGCGCGGGCTCATTGCATGCGTCGGCAACCGAACTGCTCGAAAGGTGGTCTCCGGCAACCAGTCCGGAGCAATCGGTGCGCGAGGCGATGCTGGCCTTCCTGGGCTCGGCGCCGCGCGGCTGCCTGCGCGAGCACGCGCCCGGCCACATCACGGCCTCGGCGGTCGTTTTCTCGCACGATCAGGGCGAGGTGCTGCTGACCCTGCATCCGCGCGTGGGCCGCTGGATCCAGCTCGGCGGCCACTGCGAGGAATCCGACGACTCGGTGCAGGCCGCGGCCCTGCGGGAGGCCACCGAGGAGTCGGGCATCGCCGGCCTGGCGCTCGAACCGGGGCTGTACGGCGCCCAGGCCCATCCGATCACGTGCTCCCTGGGTCGCCCGACCCGGCACCTGGATCTGCTGTTCAGGATCACGGCACCGGAAGGTGCTGTGCCGGTGCGCAGTTCGGAATCCACCGATCTGCGCTGGTGGCCGGTGGACGGGCTGCCGGACGATGCCGACGTGCTGATCCGGTGAACCCCGCGCACCGCGGCGCGGACCGCGGGGTCGGCGCGGGTCAGAGCGGGAGCAGATGGTGCTTGCGCGGCCCGGCCTGAACGGTCTTGTCGCGCAGCAATTGCAGCGCCTTGCGGATCTCCAGCCGGGTGTGCGCCGGTTCGATCACCGCATCGATGTATCCACGCTCGGCCGCGATCCACGGGGTGGCCACGACGGTGTTGTAGTAGTCGATGAGCTGCTCGCGCAGCGCGAGCCGGTCTTCCTCGGAGGCCGCGGCCAGCTGCTGGCGCCCGATGAGCCCGACCGCGGCCTCGGCGCCCATGACCGCGATGCGGGCGGTGGGCCACGCCAGGTTGATATCCGCGCCGAGCTGTTTGCACCCCATGACGGCGTAGCCGCCGCCGTAGGCCTTGCGCACGATCACCGAGACGATCGGGACACTCGCCTCGACCACGGCATAGAAGAAACGACCGCCGCGCTTGATGACGCCCATCCGCTCCTCGTCCACGCCGGGCAGTACGCCCGGGGTGTCGACGACGAAGACCAGGGGGAGGCTGAACGCGTCGCAGAGCCGGATGAAGTGGGCGGCCTTGTCCGAGCAGCGCGCGTCGATGGCCCCGCTGGACACCAGGGGCTGATTGGCGACGACGCCGACCGGACGGCCGTCCACGCGGGCGAGTCCGGTGATGATGTTGAGTGCCGAGGCGTCCCCGACCTCGTGGAAGTCGCCGTCGTCGAAGATGCGCAGCAGGATGTCGTGCATGTCGTAGCCGGCGCGGTCGGAGTCCGGGATGACGGCGTTCAGCTCCCGATCCGACTCGGTGACCTCGGGTTCGATTCCGGGATTGACGACCGGCGGGCTATCGAAGCAGCTCGACGGCATGAAGCCGAGATACGAACGGACCCAGTCCAATGCGGCGCGTTCGTCCGCGGCCACGTGGTGGATGTTGCCGTTGTCGGCCTGGGCCTGGGCGCTGCCGAGTTCCTCGAGGCTGACCTCCTCGCCGGTGACCTCGCGGATCACCTCGGGCCCCGTGACGAACATGTACGCCGATTTCGTGGCGACGAGCACGTCGGTGTTGATCGGTGAATACACCGCTCCCGCAGCACATTTGCCAAGCATCACCGAAATCTGCGGCACCACGCCGGAGAGCCGGAGCTGCCGACGGCTCATCGCCGCGTACCAGGCCAGCGACGTCACCGCGTCCTGCACGCGCGCGCCGCCGGAGTCGTTGATCGCGATGAACGGGCATCCGGTATCGGCGGCGAAATCCATTGCCTTGGCGACCTTTCGGCCGAACATCTCGCCGACCGAGCCGCCGAACACGGTCTGATCGTGCGCGATGACGACCACCGGGCGGCCCTCGACGGTGCCGCGCCCGGTGACCACCCCGTCGCCGAACAGCGCGTCGGGCTGCCCGGGTTGCCTTGCCAGGGCGCCGATCTCGACGAAACTCCCGGCATCGAGCAGCATGTCGATGCGCTCGCGCGGGCCGGCGGTGCCCTTGCGTGCCCGCTTCGCCACGGCGGCGGGCCCGGCGGGTTCCTTCGCCGCCTCCAGATTTCGGTACAGCAGCGCCAGCTTCGCCGCGGTCGTATCGGTCACTCGCTCACCCTCCTGCTGTGTAGTCACCCCGTAGCAACCGTAGGTCGAACTGCCGAATGTACTGCTATAGATCCATTGGCGTGTCGTTTACGGCAGTCTCGGGCATCGCGAGCAATCGCGGAAAAACGGAAACGCCGACGCCCTCACGCTGGGGAGCGGAGGGCGCCGGCGCACCGGGAACACGGTGGGTTCAGGCCGTGACCAGGTCCTTTTCCTCGACGGGAGCGGGCATTTCGGGAGCATCGTGCTCCTGCACCATCGATTCGTCGAAGGGCAGTTCGCGATCGAGCACCCGGCGCACCCGATCGGGATCGATGGTCCGCGTCCAGGTGCCGACCAGGACCGTGGCGACGGCGTTGCCGGAGAAGTTCGTGATCGCGCGGGCCTCGGACATGAACCGGTCGATGCCCACGATCAGTCCGACGCCGCCGAGCAGGTCCGGGCGATGGCTCTGCAGACCGCCCGCCAGCGTCGCCAGGCCCGCGCCGGTCACCCCGGCCGCGCCCTTGGAGGCGATGACCATGAAGACCAGCAGGCCGATCTGCTCGCCCAGCGCCATCGGCTTGCCCATCGCATCGGCGATGAACAGCGAGGACATCGTCAGGTAGATCGCGGTGCCGTCCAGATTGAACGAATATCCGGTCGGCACAACGATTCCCACCGTCGAACGCTCGACGCCCAGGTGCTCCATCTTGGCGATCAGCCGCGGCAGCGCCGATTCGGAAGAGGACGTCGAGAAGATCAGCAGATACTCGCGGGCCAGGTACCGCACCAGCTTGAAGATCGACGCGCCGGACGCAACCCTCATCAGTGCGCCCAGCACGCCGAAGACGAAGACCAGGCACGTGAGGTAGAACGCGAGCATCAGCGTCGCGAGCTGCTTCACCGCATCCAGGCCGGTACTGGCCACCACGTTCGCGATCGCGCCGAACGCGCCGATCGGGGCGACCCAGAGAATCATGCTCAGGATCTTGAACACCAGCTTCTGCACCAATCCGACGCCGCGCAGGATCGGCTCGCCGGACTTGCCCATCGCCTGGATCGCGAATCCGGCCAGCAGCGCGACGAACAGCGTCTGCAGCACGCTGCCCGCGGTCAGCGAGGACAGCAGCGAGGTCGGGACGATGCTCTCCAGGAAGTGCCAGGTGCCACCGCCGCCCGCGGCCTGCTTGGCGTAGACCAGGGCATCCTTGGCGTGCGCGTGAATGTTCAGCCCGGTGCCCGGATGCACCAGATTGCCGACCAGCAGCCCGATCGCCAGGGCCACCGTGGACATGACCATGAAGTAGACGATGGAGAGCCCGCCGATCCGGCCCACGCGGGCCGCGGCCCGCACCGAGCCGATGCCGAGCACGATCGTGCAGAAGATGACCGGCGAGATCATCATGGTGATGAGGCTGACGAACATGGTGCCCAGCTGGCCCACCGACTTGCCGAATCCGGGAGCCAGCCAACCGGCCAGGACGCCGGCCACGACGGCCGCGATGACGGCCAGATAGAGCCAGTGGGTACGGTCGCGGCGACCCGATCGTGCAGCGGTTGTCATGGCAAGTCCTCCGGTACCCGCGTGATCTGGGCCACGCGTTCGAAGAGTCATCCTGGCGGCTACCGTGACGACGGTCACCATTACGTACATTTCGTTCACGGGAGGTGGGTGTGTGGAACCGGCGCATGACCCTGGCCGGTCAGGTCTTCCTCGTCCAGCTCGTCGTGCTGGTCGTCGTCATCGCCGCCGGGTCGGCACTGGCGGTGTGGGAGGTGCGCCGCGAACAGGACGACGCGACGCGTCAGCGGGTCGTGGGCATCGCGGTGTCGGTTGCGCAGGCGCCCTCCACGATCGCGGCGGTGCGGACCCCGGACCCGACGGCGCTGCTGCAGCCGGTGACCGAGCGGATCCGGGTGCGGACCGGCGTCGACTTCATCGTCGTGATGGCGCCCGACCGCACCCGCTACACCCACACCGATGTCACACAGATCGGAAAGCCGTTCAGCGGCACCATCGATCGCGCGCTGGCCGGTGCGACGTTCACCGAGACCTACACCGGAACGCTGGGCCCCTCCATCCGGGCGGTGACACCCGTCGTCGACGGGGGCCGCGTGATCGCGCTGGTCTCGGCGGGCGTGACCCGCGCGCGGATTGGCGACGAGGTGCTCGCGCAGCTGCCGCTGATCCTGGGCGTGGCCGCGGCGGGCCTGCTGCTGGCGGTGCTGGGTGCGCTGCTGTTCCGCAGACGGCTGCTGCGCCAGACGCACGGCTTGGGCCCCGCCGAACTGCGCATCCTGTACGAGCATCACGACGCCGTTCTGCATTCGGTGCACGAGGGCCTGGTGGTGTTCGACCGGGACGCCGAGGTGGCCGCGGTGGTGAACGACGAGGCCCGCCGCCTGCTGGACCTGCCGGACGGACCGGTGCGACGCACGGATCTGCCGGTATCGCTGCGACGGCTGGAGTCCGTGGTAGTGCGGGACGAGATGCACGTGACACCCGAACGCGTGCTGGTCGTCAACCAGGACATCGTCACCTGGTCCGGCCGTCGGCGTGGCATCGGGGATGGTAAGCGGACGGAGCTCGCGAAGTCGGCGGGGTGGGTCGGCACTGTGCTCACCGTGCGCGATCACACCGAATTGCGGGACATCATGGGCGAATTGGACTCCGCGCGCGGCCTGGCCGAATCGCTGCGCGCGCAGTCGCACGAGTCGGCCAACCGGTTGCACGCGGTGATCACGATGGTGGAGCTGGGGCAGTTCGGGGAGGCCGTCGACTTCGCGACCGCGGAATTGCAACTGTCCCAGGCGCTCATCGACCGGCTGACCGCGGCGGTGCACGAGCCCGCGCTGGCGGCGCTGTTGCTGGGCAAGGTGGATCAGGCGATCGAGCGCGGGGTCGAGCTGACGGTCGGGGACGATACCCGCGTCGATTCCGCGGCGCCGCTGACCGTGCACGAAATGATCACCCTGGTAGGCAATCTCGTCGACAATGCCCTCGACGCCGTCGCCCGGCAGCCCGACGCGTGGGTGGAAGTCACAGTGCGCGCCGGGGATTCGGACCTGCTGGTACGCGTGGCCGACAGCGGGCCGGGCATGTCGGCCGACGCGTTCGCCCGCGCGACGGAGCGCGGATACTCCACCAAATCCGACCACCACGGGTTGGGGCTGGCATTGGTGTGGCGGCTGGTGGCCCGGCACGGCGGCACCCTGGAGGCCGAGCGGACGCCGGAATCGGCGGTCGTGGTGAGGATTCCGCGATGAACCCGCAGACCCCGCCGATCCGCGTGCTGATCGTCGAGGACGAGCCGCGCATCGCGCAGGCGCATCGCTCGTATGTGGAGCGGGTGCCGGGCTTCGTGGTCGTCGGGGTCGTCCACACCGGCCGCGAGGCGATCCGGGTGGCGACCCGGGCCGCGGAGAGAACCGATGGGCCAGCGCGCCCCGGCGAACGACGGAGTCGTGAACGGAGCGAAGCGGAGAGAACCGATGGGCCAGCGCGCCCCGGCGAACGACGGAGTCGTGAGCCGATCGATCTGGTCCTGATGGACATCGGGCTGCCCGACATCGGCGGGCTCGAGGTGACCGCGGCGCTGACCCGCCTGCGCCCGCGGCCGGACGTCATCGCCATCAGCTCGGCCCGGGACCTCGACATGGTCCGTGCCGCGGTTTCCCACGGGGTGGCGCTCTACCTGCTCAAACCCTTTCCCTTCGCGGCCTTTCGGGACAAGCTCGAGCGCTACCTGGAATTCCGGGCGGCGCTGCCGGATTCGGCGGCCTCGAGCCTGACCCAGCACGACATCGACCGGGCGTTCAGCGCCCTGCGCACCCCAGATCCCCGCGCGGCCTCGCCCAAAGGCATTGCGCCGCAGACCCTCGAGGAGATCTCCCGGGTGCTGCGCGCGGCGCCCGGCGGGCTGTCGGCCACCGAGACCGGCCGGTCCGCGGGTGTTTCGCGGGTCACGGCCTGGCGGTACCTGGAGCAGCTCGCCGCCGAGGGGGTCGTCGAGCGCCGGACCGACTACGGGCGGGCGGGCCGGCCGCAGGTGAGGTATATATGGCGTCGGTGAACAGTTGATGTCACAGTTGCGCGAAGATGAACAGACCGGTCCGTTACGGCGGCCCCGAATGTATCCGAATTGTGTTGTGTTGTATAACGATTGCGCGGATGCCCGCGGCGTGTGCTCCGGGGCAACTGGCCCCGACCGGTAGGACTCGACGAGAGGACGACGCGCCGCGTCACGGTGGAACTTGCGGGTTGCCCACCGGATGCAGAACTTGCAGGCACATGTGTAATGGCTTAAAAGCGGACCGTAGCGTATGTAACGGTCTCCAGATGAGGGCAGGACGGCCGCCTGTAACGGGCGTATGGTCTGCAACTATTGACGGGCAGTAGTTCCACGGAATCATTTAGCGGGGCAAACGTGCAATCGGTCGGCAATCGCTCGGGCAGGCCCGATCCCAAGCGGTATCTATGGGTGCTGGGGTTGGTGGCTCCCAGCTGTGCGCTCTGGCCGTCGCAGCTGGTGCTGCACACCGGATTACGGGTGTTCTGGTGGGTCGGCCCGATCATCGTGCTCATCGTGATTCCGGTGCTGGACTGGGTGGTGGGCGAGGACGGCACCAATCCGCGCGACGAGGACTACGAGCTCCTGTCGAACGACCGGTATTACCGCTGGTGCACATATATTTTCCTGCCGATCCAGCTGATCGGTCTGGCGATCGCGGGCTACATGTGGTCCGGGGATCAGCTCAGCGTGCTCGACAAGCTGGGGCTGGCCACGACGCTGGGCCTGGTAAGCGGGATCGGTATCAACGCCGCCCACGAGCTGGGGCATCGGGTGGAGCGGGCCGAGCGGTGGCTCGCGAAGATCGCACTGGCTCAGTCGGGTTACGGCCACTTCTACGTCGAGCACAACAAGGGCCATCACGCCCGGGTGGCGACGCCGGAGGATCCGGCCAGCGCCCGGCTGGGGGAGTCGCTGTGGGAATTCCTGCCGCGCAGCGTGATCGGCGGATTCCGCTCGGCGGTGACGCTGGAGCAAGATCGCCTGCACCGCAGGGGTTTGGGCTGGTGGAGCCCGCAGAACAACGTCCTGCAGGCCTGGTCGATGACGCTGGTGCTGTATCTGGCGCTGGTGGTGGCGTTCGGGCCGACGCTGCTGCCGTACCTGTTGCTGCAGGGGGTGATCGGGGCCGGGCTGCTCGAGACGGTCAACTACGTCGAGCACTACGGACTGCTGCGGAGCAAGCGGCCCAACGGAACCTGGGCGCGCTGCTCGCCGGCGGACAGCTGGAACAGCGACCGCCTGGTCACCAACATCTTCCTGTTCCATCTGCAACGGCACAGCGATCATCACGCCAATCCGGGGCGCCGGTACCAGACGCTGCGTAGCACGCAGGAGGCGCCGCAGTTGCCCGCCGGTTACGCGAGCATGATCGTGCTGGCCCTGGTGCCGTCGGTATGGCGCCGCGTGATGGATCATCGGGTGCTGGCCCACTACGAGGGAGATGTCAGCCGGGCCAACATCGCCCCGCGCAAGCGGGGGCGGATCCTGGCCGCATACGGTGGGCGGGCAACCGCGGCATAGCGGTCCGCACCACCTTGCGTACCGTGTACGCACAATTGGTACTAGTCTCTTCTGCGTACACGCCGACCAGGAGAGGCTGATGACGACCGCAGTGAGCAGCATGATGACGGCCGACCACCGCAACGGGATCGATTACAAGGTGGCGGACCTGTCGCAGGCCGAGTTCGGCCGCAAGGAGATTCGACTGGCCGAGCACGAGATGCCCGGCCTGATGGCGTTGCGCCGGGAGTACGCGGAAGTGCAGCCACTGAAGGGTGCGCGCATCTCCGGGTCGCTGCACATGACCGTGCAGACCGCGGTGCTGATCGAGACGCTGGTCTCGCTGGGCGCACAGGTCCGGTGGGCCTCGTGCAACATCTTCTCAACCCAGGACCACGCCGCCGCCGCGGTCGTCGTCGGGCCGCACGGCACCGTCGAGGAGCCCAAGGGCGTGCCGGTGTTCGCGTGGAAGGGCGAGAGCCTCGAGGAGTACTGGTGGGCCGCGGAGCAGATGCTCACCTGGCCCGGCGAGCCCGCGAACATGATCCTCGACGACGGCGGCGACGCGACCATGCTCGTGCTGCGCGGCGCGCAGTTCGAGAAGGCCGGCGTGGTGCCGCCGCAGGACGAGGACCACTCCGCCGAGTACACCGTGTTCCTGAACCTGCTGCGCGAGCGGCTCGGAACCGACAAGTCCAAGTGGGGCGCGATCGCCGATTCGGTGCGCGGCGTCACCGAGGAGACCACCACCGGCGTGCTGCGGCTGTACCAGTTCGCCGCCGCGGGCGAGCTGGTGTTCCCGGCGATCAACGTCAACGACTCGGTCACCAAGTCCAAGTTCGACAACAAGTACGGCACCCGGCACTCGCTGATCGACGGCATCAACCGCGGCACGGACGTGCTGATCGGCGGCAAGAAGGTGCTGATCTGCGGCTACGGCGACGTCGGCAAGGGCTGCGCGGAGTCGCTCGCGGGCCAGGGCGCGCGGGTGCAGGTCACCGAGATCGACCCGATCAACGCGCTGCAGGCGCTGATGGACGGCTACGACGTCGTCACCGTCGAGCAGGCCATCGGCGAGGCCGACATCGTGGTCACCGCCACCGGCAACAAGGACATCATCGGCCTCGAGCACATGAAGGCCATGAAGGACCAGGCCATCCTGGGCAACATCGGCCACTTCGACAACGAGATCGACATGGCCGCCCTGGAGCGCTCGGGCGCGAGCCGGCTGAACATCAAGCCGCAGGTCGACCTGTGGACGTTCAAGGAGTCGGGCAAGTCGATCCTGGTGCTGTCCGAGGGCCGCCTGCTGAACCTGGGCAACGCCACCGGCCACCCCTCGTTCGTGATGTCCAACAGCTTCTCCAACCAGGTCATCGCCCAGATCGAGCTGTGGACCAAGCCACAGGAATACGACAACGAGGTCTACCGCCTGCCCAAGTACCTGGACGAGAAGGTCGCCCGCATCCACGTCGAGGCCCTCGGCGGCACCCTCACCAAGCTCACCAAGGACCAGGCCGAGTACATCGGCGTGGACGTGGAGGGCCCGTACAAGCCCGAGCACTACCGCTACTGACCTCCTGCGCCCCGCCGGATTCTCCGGCGGGGCGCAGGGACGCCGCTCGAAGTCCCGGCGGCCTCGAGGATCGACTCGTAGTCCGGCTATCGGAGGAGCGCATCTTGTCCGTACTGCTCGATTGGGCGCGGGAAGAGAACCTGCAGCCGGAACCGATCACCCTTGAGATTTGGCGGCAACTGCCGGAAGAGTTCTGCCGGTTGGTGGAGGTGGTCAACGGAGAAGCGGTCCGTGCGGAGTTGCCGCGGCGTACCCACCGGAAGGCCGCGAGGCGGATAGCGGACCTTGTGGAGTCGGCTGCCGAGGCGCACATGGACCGCTACAACGACGGCTGTCTGGACGTCGACACCACCGACAAGCTTGCCGAGTATGCGAAGGCGGGCATTCCCTGGTACTGGATCGTGTGGGTGTCCGATAGCCGGGTCACCTCGATCGAAACCTATGTGCTCGACCATGCGCTGAGCCTCTATCGTCCACATCAGAAGCATGACCGCGATGACATGGGCACCACGGTCGATGGGCCGATCGTGATCAAGCTCGACTGGAATCGGCTCGACGAGTTGACGCGCTGAGGCATTCCGCCGGGGTGGGAAATTTCTGTCGGGGGCGGGCGGTAGCCTGCTGTTCATGGGAGCGCTGGTTGCGGTGGAGGGCCTGGACGGGGCCGGTAAACGCACGCTCATCGAGGCGGTCGCCGCGGGGCTGACCACGCGCGGCCTGCGGGTGGGCACGCTGGCCTTCCCGCGGTACGGGCGGTCGGTGCATGCGGATCTGGCCGCGGAGGCGCTGCGCGGGCGGCACGGAGATCTGGCCGCCTCGGTCAACGCAATGGCGTTGCTGTTCGCGCTCGATCGCGCCGATGCCCGCGACGAGCTGTCGAAGCTGCTGGCGGACAACGACATTGTGCTGCTCGATCGCTACGTCGCCTCGAATGTCGCCTACAACGCCGCGCGGACCGACCAGTCCGCCGACGGTGAAATGGCCGCCTGGGTAGCCGAATTGGAGTTCGGGCGATTCGAATTGCCCGTGCCGGAGCTACACGTGCTGCTCGCGGTGCCCACCGAACTCGCCGCCGAGCGGGCGCGCCGCCGCGGCGAAAGCGATTCGAACAGAGCGCTGGACGCCTACGAGCGCGATCGAGAACTGCAAGAGCGCACGGCCGAGGTCTATCGTGTGATGGCCGAAGCACACTGGCGTGGTCCATGGTGGCTGCATGCACCGCATGACGATCCGGAAACTTTGACCGCGCGCCTGTCGAAATTGATTGCCCGATAGGGTTGGATGTGCGTCGGAAACGTACCAGTGTTGGCGTGGTTGCCCATTCCGAGCCGGAGAGATGACAACATAGTAGTTATGAAGCCGAAGATTCTGGTCGTCGACGATGATATGGCGCTCGCGGAGATGCTCACGATCGTCTTGCGCGGCGAGGGTTTCGATCCTCACACCGTCGGCGACGGCACGCAGGCGCTCACTGCGGTCCGGGAATTGCGCCCGGACCTGGTTTTGCTGGATCTGATGCTGCCGGGCATGAACGGCATCGATGTATGCCGCGTGCTGCGAGCCGATTCCGGCGTGCCGATTGTCATGCTCACGGCCAAGACCGACACGGTCGACGTCGTGCTGGGTTTGGAGTCCGGCGCCGACGATTACATCGTCAAGCCGTTCAAGCCGAAGGAGCTCGTCGCCCGGGTGCGCGCACGCCTGCGCCGCACCGAGGAGGAGCCCGCGGAGCTGCTGTCCATCGCCGACATCGTCATCGATGTGCCGGCGCACAAGGTCACCCGGGGCGGTCACCAGATCTCGCTGACCCCGCTCGAGTTCGACCTGCTGGTGGCGCTGGCCCGCAAGCCGCGCCAGGTGTTCACCCGCGAGGTGCTGCTGGAGCAGGTGTGGGGTTACCGGCACGCCGCCGATACCCGCCTGGTCAATGTGCACGTGCAGCGGTTGCGCGCGAAAGTCGAGAAGGATCCCGAGAACCCTGAGATCGTGCTGACCGTCCGCGGCGTGGGATACAAGGCCGGACCACCGTGAGGGAGCTTGCCACCGAACCGATGGGCGCTGCGATCCCGGTCGCGGTTCCGCCGGGCGCCGGCGGGGCGGGTGTGAGGGAGCTTGCGACCGAACTGATCGGCGCTGCGATCCCGGTCGCGGTTCCGCCGGGCGCCGGCGGGGCGGGTGTGAGGGAGCTTGCGACCGAACCGATGGGCGCTGCGATCCCGGTCGCGGTTCCGCCGAGCGCCAGCGAGGCGGGACCGTGATAGAGGCCTCCAGAGGCCGCGCTCAGCGGCTACTGGCGGCGACGGTGGCCTGGTTCAGATCGGTCGGAGAGTCGCTGGGCCACATCTGGCGGCGTTCGCTGCAGTTGCGCGTCGTCGTGTCCACGCTCACCCTGTCGTTGATCGTGATCACCATCCTCGGCGTGGTGTTGACCAGTCAGATCACCGATCGGCTGCTCGAGGCCAAGATCGCCGCTGCGACCGACGAGATGAGCCGCGCCCGCACGACCGTGGAGAATCAGCTGGTCGGGGTGCACGATTCGAGCACCCAGATCACCCGGCTGCAGGCCGCGCGCGATGCGCTGTCGACCGGCGCCGGCAGTGGTGCCCAGAGCGCCGGCGCCGCCGGCAATTTCGACTCGGCGCTGGAGATGGTCGGGGAGAACATGCAGCCGATCTCCGCCGGGCCGGTTGAGGAGGTGCCCGCCGAGCTGCGCCGCTTCGTCCAGCAGAACCAGGTCAGCTACCAGTTCGCGACGGTGTCCGATCCCGACGGCTACCACGGGTCGGTGCTCATCATCGGCAGCCCGAGCGTCGAGGTGCCCACCCTCGAGGTCTATCTGATCTTCCCGATGACCAACGAGCAGCGCAGCCTCGCGCTGATGCGCGGCACCATGTTCATCGGCGGCGCCGTGCTGCTGGTCCTGCTGGCCGCGATCACCGCGCTGGTGACCAGGCAGGTGGTGCTGCCGATTCGTTCGGCCGCGCGGATCGCCGGCCGGTTCGCCGACGGGCGCCTGAAGGAGCGGATGCTCGTCCGGGGCGAGGACGATATGGCCAGGCTGGCCATATCGTTCAACGCGATGGCCGAGAGCCTGTCGAATCAGATCACCGAGCTCGCGGAGTTCGGCAATCTGCAGCGGCGCTTCACCTCCGATGTGAGCCACGAGCTGCGTACCCCTTTGACGACCGTGCGCATGGCCGCGGACCTCATCCACGGCTCCAGCGACGATCTCGATCCGGCGCTGGCGCGCAGCGCCGAGCTGCTGGTCACCGAGCTGGACCGGTTCGAGGGACTGCTCAACGACCTGCTCGAGATCAGCCGGCACGACGCCGGGGTGGCCGAGCTGCAGGTGGAATCGCTGGACGTGCGGATGTGCGCGCGGGCGGCCATCTCCACGGTGCGGCACCTGGCCAAGGAGTCCGACGTCGAGGTGGTGGTGGACCTGCCGGAGGAGCCGCTGGTCGCCGAGGTGGATCCGCGGCGAGTCGAGCGGGTGCTGCGAAACCTGCTGGCCAACGCCATCGATCACAGCGAGGGCCTGCCGGTGCTGATCCGGATGCGCGGCGATGTGGCCGCCAACGCGGTGGCGATCGTGGTGCGCGATCAGGGCGTCGGGTTGCGCCCCGGCGAGGAGAAGCTGGTCTTCAACCGGTTCTGGCGCTCGGACCCGTCCCGGATGCGCCGCTCCGGCGGCACCGGGCTCGGGCTGTCGATCAGCGTCGAGGATGCGAACCTGCACGACGGCAAGCTCGAGGCGTGGGGCGAGCTGGGCGTGGGCGCCAGCTTCCGGCTCACGCTGCCGCTGGTGCGCGCCCGCAAAATGGGCGCCAGCCCGCTGCCGCTGGAGCCGCCGAAGCGGCGGGCCGCGCAAGCCGAGGTGCCCGCCCTGCTCGCGGCGCCCTCGGATGCCGACGACACGAGCGAGCTGGACATCGCGGCCGATGCCGTTGTGACACAGCCGGAATCGGTCGTGCTCGAGCCGGACGGGGTCATCGTCGATCCCGCGGCTCGCACCATCGAGCCGCCGCCCGTCACCGCCGAGCACGCGGCCACCGACAGCGGGCCCGACATCGATCACCGGCCGGATTCCGAGCCGCAGGACGGCACCGCGCCCGCGGCCCGCAATGGCACCACCGCAGCGGGAAAGCCGCTGCTGACGGACTCCGGAGAAGGAACGCTATGACGCGTTGCCCGAGCGTGCGTCGCCGGGGGCGCAGCCCACGCCGCGTCCCGCGCCTGTGGATGGCGTTGGGGGCGATCGTGTTTGCGGTGCTGCCGCTCGGCGGCTGCGCGAACCTGCCGGATTCCTCGGCGCCCCAGGCGCTGGGCACCATCAACCACGAACCCACCAGCACCGCCCCCGCCCAGCCCGCGCCCGGTATCGATCCGGACGTGCTGGTGCGGAACTTCCTCTCGGCCACCGCCGACCCGACCGACCGGCACCAGGCCGCACGGCTGTTCCTGTCCCCGGCCGCGGCGCTGAGCTGGGACGACACCGCCAGTACCGCGATCGTCGACGCACCCGACACGCTGCGCACCTCCCGGACGCCCACCACCGCGACGTACGAGATTCGCGGCCGCAAGCTCGGCGAGCTCGGCGCCGATGGATCGTTCCGGGCGCAGGACAGCACATACGAGGCGGTCATCCAGATGACCAAGACCGGCGGCGAGTGGCGGATCGACCAGTTGCCCCCCGGGGTCGTGGTGGACAGCTCGGCCTTCTACAAGTCCTACCGGCGGTATTCGCTGTACTTCGCCAACAGCTCGGGCACCAGTATGGTCCCCGATCTGCGCTGGATCTCCACGCCCAAGGAGCAGCTGACCCAGCGGCTGCTGTCGCTGCTGGCCGAGGGATCGCAGCACGCGCTGGCGCCCGCGGTCCGGAATCTGCTCGCCCCGCCGGTGACGCTGCGTGGCGGAATCACCAAGGCCAACGGCGAGACCGACAATGTCGGCGTCGGGCTGGGCGGGGTGATGATCGACTTCGCCGGCGCCTCGGGGCTGGAGCCGCACAACAAGGAACTGCTCGCCGCGCAGGTGGTGCTGACGCTGGCCGGCGCGGACATCCTCGGCCCGTACGACCTGCTGGCCGACGGCAAACCGCTCGACGAGCGCTTCGCCGCCAACGGCTATTCGGTGGGCGATGCCGCCGCGCTCAATCCGATGACCGACCGGCACGCCGGGATCGGCCTGCACGCGCTACGCGACGGCTCGCTGGTGGCCGTCGATCCGGACAAGGGCGAGATCGTCCCGGCGCCAGGCTATTTCGGCACCGCGCGCAACCTGCAGTCGGCGGGCATCTCGGAGGACGGTCAGGTGGTGGCCGCGGTCGCCGACAGCGGACGGCCCGCCCCGGCCCCCGCGCGCACGCTGGTCATCGGCAGCTACGACGGCACCGCGACGTTCTCGGTCGCGCAGGGCAACACGTTCACCCGGCCGTCGTGGACCTCCGACGGTGGCTCGGTGTGGACGGTGATCGATGGCAACCGGGTGATCCGGGCCGTGCACGACCATGCGACCGGCAACGTGTCGGTTCAGGACGTCGACACCTCCACGCTCACCGTGGGGCAGCCCAACAGCACCGATCCGGTCCCGCGCCTGCCCATCACCGATCTGCGGATCTCGCACGACGGCGCCCGGGCGGCGATCATCGCCGGCGGCAAGGTGTACATGGCGGTGGTGGTGCCGCATCCGGACGGGCGTTATTCGCTGGAGTCGCCGCTACCGGTCGCCGTCGACCTGAGCACCACCGCGGTATCGATCGACTGGGCCACCGCCGACATGCTGATCCTCGCGCGGGAGGGCAACGTGGATCCGGTCGAGTCCGTCTTCCTCGACGGGACCGATCTGAAGGCGGTGGCCAGTCAGAACCTGACTCCGCCGGTGCGCGTGGTGGGCGCCGGGCCCGATGCGGAATATGTTGCCGACGCACGCGCCGTGATGCAGCTCAAGTCCGCGGTTCCGGCGGCGGACGAGTTCTGGCGCGAGGTGCAGAGCCTCGGTGCCAACGCGGTGCCGGTGCTGCCGGGCTAGTCCGGTCGTAAACGATTCTGCCGAAACGGATTCGGACGGTCCGTGCCGAACCTGTCGGTGGCCGCGGGCATACTCGGCGCATGCTGCTGGATTTGATCCTGCCGCGGGAGTGCGGGGGTTGCGGGGTGCCGGGGGTCGTGTGGTGCGCCGACTGCGCGCGGAGTCTGGCCGGGCCGCCGGTGCGGGTGTCTCCGCGCACGGATCCGGGGGTGCCGTGCTGGGCGCTGGGTGGGTATCGCGGCGCCGGGCGGCGGGCGGTGGTGGCGGTCAAGGAGCGTAATCGCCGCGATCTGGCCGTGCCGCTCGGCTGGGCGCTGGCCAGGGGGCTGGACGCATTGCGCGATCCCGAGCGGGCGCTGGTGCTGGTGCCCGCGCCGAGCCGCCGCGCCGCCGCCCGCAGCCGCGGCGGCGATCCGGTCGCCCGGGTCGCCCGCATCGCGGCGAGTTGGCTGGTCGATTGCAGTGCTGTCTCCGCATTGCGAATGCAAGGCGCAGTTCGCGATTCGGTGGGGCTGGGTCCAGCGCAGCGCAGAGCCAATCTGCACGGGCGGATAACGACACCACCCGGTGGCCTGCCCGGTGCGCTCTCTGTACCAAATACCGAGGTAGTTCTGGTGGACGACGTGCTGACCACGGGTGCCACCGCCAGCGAGTCGGTCCGTGCGCTGGCCGGTGCGGGAGTAGACATTCGTGCTGTCATGGTGACTTGCGCCGCGTGACTCAGCGAAATTTGCGTGAATACTGGCGGACGAGTCGCTGGCGTAATAGCGTGGCCATCAGAGCGATCTGACACCTATCCCCAGAGGTTGGAGGTGGCGCCTCGAGCGACTTCGTGCCGAGGTTTCCGGAGTTGAGCCTCACCTCGGCACGGACTGTTACCCGCCGCGCATGACTCGAGTGCGTGGCCAGATCCGGGAGGTACGCGTGACGACTTCACGACCTTCAGTGAAAGAAGCAGATTCCACGGCCCGCTACGGCACCCTCGATGCCGTCGAGTTCGATGCAGCCGAGCAACCTGCCGCAGACCAGCCCAAGACGCCTGCTGCGGACGTCGTAGTCAAGGGACGAAACGTCGAGGTTCCCGACCACTTCCGAATTCATGTGGCGGACAAGTTATCTCGACTGGAACGCTTCGATCCGTCGATCTATCTGTTGGATGTCGAACTCTTCCACGAACGCAACCGCCGCCAACGCAAGAGTTGCCAGCGGGTGGAGATCACCGCCCGCGGCAAGGGGCCGATCGTGCGTGCGGAGGCCTGTGCCGACAGCTTCTATGCTGCCCTCGAGTCGGCAACGGAAAAGCTGGAGAGCAGGCTGCGCCGCAGCAAGGACCGCCGGCGCGTGCACTACGGCGAGAAGACGCCGGTCTCGGTGGCCGAGGCCACGGCCGACCTCGTCGACGACGCACTGATGATGGGGAACGGCGCCCTAACGCACGACCACACGTCGCAGGACCTGGAATCGGCCGACTACGCCGGTCCCGGGCACATCGTGCGGACCAAGGTGCACCCCGCCGCCCCGATGTCCGTCGACGACGCGCTCTACCAGATGGAGCTCGTCGGCCACGATTTCTTCCTCTTCCACGACCGTGAGACCGACCGACCGTCGGTGGTCTATCGTCGTCACGCCTTCGACTACGGCCTGATCCGGCTGGCGTAGTAGAACTCGAATGCGGCCGGGGTCCCTACCGGGATCCCGGCCGCGTTTTGTGGTAAACGGCAGCGCAACAACTGATTTCGTGCGTACATGGGTAACTTGCCGGGCACGGCCCACCGAGAGCGCGCCGCCTTCCGTGGGCCCGACGAGCAAGTCTCGCGGCATGCAACGGCACGCTGAAGTCCCGGGGAGGTGGGGGAGCAGTCTCGGAGAGGCGGGGGAGCCGAGCCCTAGTACCGTTCCCAGTGGACGGCCTCGGACAGCGGCCTGCGGTCGCGCCAGCCGAACCGCTCCAGGTCGGGAACCTTCTGGAACTCGCGCACGGGGCCGACGCACAGCCACGCGACGGGGCGGATGCCCGCCGGCAGCTGCATGAGCTCGGTCAGCACGGGGGAGTCGTAGAAGCTCACCCAGCCGACGCCGATGCCCTCGGCGGTCGCGGCCAGCCACAGGTTCTGGATGGCCAGAATCGTGGAGTACAGGCCCGTCTCCGGGACCGTCGCGCGGCCCAGGATCTGCGGTCCGCCGCGGCTGTCGTCGTGGGTCACAACGATGCCGGTGCCGCTCTCGGTGATGCCCTCGATCTTGATCGGATCGAAGGTGCGGGCCCGCTCGGGCGGCAGCGACGCGTGGAATTCCCTGCGCTTGTCCGCGACATGCGTGGCGAACCGGCTCAGCGTGTCCGGATCGCGCACGATGACGAAATCCCACGGCTGGGAATTGCCCACGCTGGGTGCGCGGTGCGCGGCGTCCAGAAGCCGCATCAGCGTGGCGTCATCGACGAGTTCCCCGGTGAACTCGGCTCGCACATCACGCCGCCGCCGAATCACCTCGTAGATGTTGTGCTCTTCATCCATGGGGTGCTCTGTCAACATCTACCTTCAGCCAATCGCACTGGTAACCGCAAAACATCACCAGTCAACCAGAGGGGTGCTTTCCACTGCCGAGGAACCCTCGAACTTCGCTCGTACCGTGACATGTGAGGCGCACCCCGTCCCGATCGGGAACGGGGTGCACGGGCATTGCGGCGACCCGACCCGCCCCGCAGGCATGTTCGTGGCCGCGATCGAGCGGAGTGGGCTCGGGCGCCCGAGACATGCCCGAATACCGTTGCGCCCCTTAGCCGATCGGCACCGCGCGCCGCGCCTCGGCGATGCGGCGACGGCCCTGCTTCAGGGCGGTGCGCAGGCCGCGGCGGCGGCCGGTGCTGGGATCGATCTCGGCGGTGCCACCGAAGACGCGCTCGGACTTGGTCTCCGGGGCGTCGTCGGTGCTGCGGCGCAGATACTTGTTGGGCAGCGAGAGCTTGATGATGGTGCGCCACGACTTGCCGTACTGCACCGGCAGCGAACCGGTGGTGTAGGGCAGGTCGTACTTGTCGCACAGTTCGCGCACCCGCACGGCGATGGAGGCCAGGCGGTTGCTGGGCAGATCGGGGAACAGGTGGTGCTCGATCTGGTGCGACAGATTGCCGGTCATGAAGTGCAGCAGCGGTCCGCCGGAAATGTTTGCGCTGCCGAGCATCTGGCGCAGATACCACTGGCCCTGGGTTTCGCCGTCGATATCGGCCTTGGTGAATTTCTCGGCGCCGTCGGGGAAGTGGCCGCAGAAGATCACCGCATTGGTCCAGATATTGCGGATGATGTTGGCCGTCAGATTGGCGGTCAGCGTGGTCAGGAACGACGGTCCGGTCAGCAGCGGGAAGATCACGTAGTCCTTGGCGACCTGCTTGCCGACCTTCTTCAGGACCATGCGGCGGTCTTCCTCGAACTGCATCCGCTCGGGGCTGTCGGGCGCCCACTTCTTCTTGGCAACCTTGCCGAGCTCGAGGTGCTGGATCGCGACGCCGTATTCGAAGAACATCTGCAGCAGCAGGTTGTAGACCGGCTGGCCGAGATAGAACGGCGACCAGCGCTGGTCACGGGTGACGCGCAGCAGGCCGTAGCCGATGTCGTCGTCCATGCCCAGCACGTTGGTGTACTTGTGGTGCAGGAAGTTATGGGTGATCTTCCAGTGCGCGGAGGGGCCGACGTTGTCCCATTCCCAGGCCGAGGAGTGGATTTCCGGATCGTTCATCCAGTCCCACTGGCCGTGCATGACGTTGTGGCCGATCTCCATGTTCTCGATGATCTTGGCCGTGCTCAGCAGCGCGACGCCGGCCAGCCACGCGGGCGGCAGGAAGCTGGCGAACAGGACCGCGCGGCCGCTGATCTCCAGCGCGCGCTGCAGACGGATCACATTGCGGATGTACCGGGCATCGCGCTGACCGCGGGAGGCTTCGATTTCACGCCGGATCGAATCCAGCTCGGCACCGATCGCCTCTACGTCCTCCGGGGTGAGGTGCGCGTATTCCTTGACATCCGAGATCGCCATGCCGGTTACACTACCGTAGGTTACGGCTCCGTAGGTTATCTCGGGATCGGTTCACAACTATGGTGTACGCCGCATTGTGATCGTAGCCAATATGTGCTTAGTCGGCGCGGCGCGACCGCCGCCGCCGTATCCGCCACAGCGCCCGTTCCCGCAGCGCGCGGCGGCGCAGCAGCTGCTGCTCCTCGCGCGCCCGGTCCTGAAGGGCCTGGGTGGCCTCGATGAGAGCCTGTTGCTCGGCGCGCGCCTTCTCCTGCAGGGCAAGCTTCTCGTGCCGCGCCTTCTCCCGCAATGCCACCTTGGCCTCGGCCAGGGCCGAGCGCAGGCCGCGCCGCTCGCCGGTGTCCGGATCGATGCCGGGCCAATGCGTTTCCGCCCAGTGCTCGGTGCTCGGCAGCGCGGGCAGCGACAGGCCGGCGAACATGCGCTCGGAGGAGGTCTCGGGCGCGTCGTCGGAGGTGCGGCGCAGGAACCGGTCGGGCAGGGCCAGCTTGTGGATGGTCCGGAAGGCCAGCAGATACTGCTTACCCAGCGATCCGGTGGTGTAGGGCAGATCGTATTTGTCGCACAGTTCGCGCACCTGCTCCGAGATCTCTGGGTACCGGCTGCTCGGAATGTCCGGGAACAGGTGATGTTCGATCTGATAGCAGAGATTGCCGCTCATGAAGGCCATGACCGGACCCGCCGTGAAATTGGCGCTGCCCAGCATTTGCCGTAGATACCACTCGCCGCGGGTCTCGGTCTCGAACTGTTCCTCGGTGAATTTCTCCGCGCCGTCCGGGAAATGACCGCAGAAGATCACCGCGTAGGCCCACAGGTTGCGGATCAGATTCGCCGTGGCATTGGCCTTCAGCGTCTGCTTCCACGCCGGCCCGGTGAGCGCCGGATAGATCACGAAATCCTTGACAACCTGCCGCCCGGCCTTGCGGAAGAATGCCTTGTTCGGCTCCGACAGCAGCTGCGTGGGGTCCACGTCCAGCTGCGCCTTCTCCGCCGACAGATCGTGCAGGGCGATGCCCCATTCGAAGGTCGCCGCGAGGACGAGATTGGCCAGGGGCTGAATCAGATGCACCGGCCGCCACTGCTCGTCCCGGGTCATCCGCAGGATGCCGAAGCCCAGATCCTCATCCTTGCCCAGCACGTTGGTGTAGGTGTGGTGGGAGTAGTTGTGGGCTCGCTTCCACTGCCCGGAGGTGCCCGTCATATCCCACTCCCAGGTGGTGGAGTGGATTTCCGGGTCGTTCATCCAGTCCCACTGCCCGTGGCTGATGTTGTGCCCGAGCTCCATGTTCTCGATGATCTTGGCAACTGCCAGCATGGCCGTTCCGGCCAGCCACGCGGTGCGCCGCTTACCGGCGAACAGGGTGGCGCGGCCCGCGGTCTCCAGAATGCGCTGAGCTCGGATGGACCGCCGGATGTACTTCGCGTCGTTCTCGCCCAGTGACAGCTCGACCGTGCGCCGGATGGTATCGAGCTCGTGTCCGAGCGTTTCGATATCGGCCGCGGTGAGGTGGGAGAACGCCTTGATGTCGGTGATTGCCACAGTGGTTACGGATGCCTTTGCTTCGCCCCTCGGAATGGTGCTGTTAATCGAGAGTAGCCGGTTCCGGTGTCCGGTCGCTTACGTGCCGACCACGTCTTGACGTGTCTCACACGTCGAGCGTGCAGTCACCGGCAGCCGCCGAAATGCAGGTCTGGATCTTTTCCCCGGCCTGGTGCTCGGTGCCGTTGCGCAGATCGCGGGCGTGGCCGTCGGTGAGGGCGACCACGCAGGTCTGGCAGATGCCCATCCGGCAGCCGAACGGCATCTGCACGCCCGCGTCCTCGCCGGCCTGCATCAGCGTGGTGGCGCCGTCGACCCGCACGGTGCGACCGGTGCGCGCGAAGGTGACGGTGCCGCCCTCGCCGACCGCCGAACGCTCCACCTCGAACCGCTCGATGTGCAGATTCTCACTGGAACCCGCTGCGGCCCAATGGGTTTCGATGTCGTTGAGCATGTCCAGCGGGCCGCACGCCCAGGTCTGGCGCTCGCGCCAGTCGGGGTACAGCTCGTCCAGGCTCGCCAGCGAGAACTTGCCCCGCTCGCCGGTCAGGTTCACGTGCGAGGTGAAGCTGGGGTGCCGGTCGTGCAGGGCGCGCAGCTCCTCGCCGAACATCACGTCCGCCTCGGTGCGCGCGGAGTGCACGTGCACCACGTCGGTCACCATGCCGCGGCGATCCATCGTCCGCAGCATCGCCATCACCGGCGTGATGCCGCTGCCCGCGGTGAGGAACAGCACCTTGGCCGGCGGCGGCTCGGGCAGCACGAAACCGCCCTGCGGCGCGGCCAGGCGCACGATCGTGCCCGCGGGCACGCCGTTGACAAGGTGGCTGGACAGGAACCCCTCCGGCATCGCCTTGACGGCGATGGAGATGAGCCGCTTGGCGCGATTGTCCGGATCGGTCCAGTCCGGCGGGCTGGTCAGCGAGTACGAGCGCCAGTGCCAGCGGCCCTCGATCAGGACCCCGATGCCGATGTACTGCCCCGGGGTGAACCGGAAGTCGAAACCCCAGCCGGGCTTGATCACCAGCGTGACCGAATCGGCGGTCTCCGTGCGCACATCCACGATCCGCCCGCGCAGCTCGCGCGCGGACCACAGGGGATTGACCAGATGCAGATAGTCGTCCGGGAGCAAGGGGGTGGTGACGCGCGCGGCCGCGCCGCGCAGCGCGTCGAGCCGGGTGCGGCCGGCCATCTTCGCCTCGGCGACCGGGGCCTCCAGCCATGCCCGAACGCCTTGTACCGATTTCAAGACCATCGTGCGAATGCTCATTTCCTATGATCATGCGCCGTCCGGGCGCAGCCTTCGCAGCAAGGTTACGGCATCGTAGGTTAGGGCGTACATGGTGCACTCCACAGTGAGTGTCGTGCCTGGTGGTGAGCCTTTACAGCAGTTCCAGCAGGAAGGGGAGCTCCTGCGGGGCGTACCAGGCCAGCTGGTGGTCCTCGGCGTCGCCGAGCACGAATTCGGCGTCCTCGTCGCCGATGTCGGCGGCATCGACCACGTCGACGGCCTTGGCCACCGCGGGCTCGGCCTCGGCCAGGTCGACGTGCACCGAGGCGATCTGCTTGTAGGTGACCGCGGCCGACAGGCGCACCACGGCGTCGTCGAGGTTCGGGCGCAGGGTCGCGCCTGTCACGTCGGCGGCGATCACCGCCCGCCGGTAGACCGGGCTCGAGTCGGGGCCGTCGTCGCCGGTCTCGCCGTCGCCGCCCGCCATGAACGCCGCCTCGCGGTCGTTGGCCAGCAGCCGCAGCGCCGCCCGCGCCGCCTCGATCATCGCGACCTCGGCCAATTCCTCGTCGTCACCGGAGGCGTAGGCCTCGCGCAGCGCGGGGGTCACGGCGAAGGCGAGGTCGTTGATCGCCCGGATCTCGCGATCGGCCACCAGCGTGCGCAGCATCGGGATGGTCGCCGGGATGTAGACCCGTAGCTTGTCCGAACCGGCCGCTTCATTGGATGCAGGCACCGAGCATCTCCTCCATGGATTCGTGCACCGCCGCGGACAGCACGCCGATGTCGGCCATCGCATCGCGATCGGCATTGAGACCGTAGAACACTCGCCCGTCGTAGGACGTGATTCCGACGCTCGAAGCCTGGTTGCGCAGCAGGGGCGACACCGGATACATCTCCAGCATCCGCGCGCCGCCGATGTACATCGGCTGCTGCGGACCCGGCGCATTGGTGATCACCAGATTGAACGTGTGCTCTGCGAACGTACTCGCCGCCCGCACGCTCATCGCATGCAGACTCGCCGGGGCGAAGCCCGCCATGTGCATCAGCGTGCCCGCCCGCACACCGCGCCGGTGCCGGGAATTGTCGTCGGTGGCGTGCGCGATATGCGACAGGCGCATCACCGGATTCGGCTCGCCGATCGGCAGATCGATCAGGAACGAGGTCACCTCGCTGTCGGGGCTGTGCGGGTCGTGCTCGTCGTAGGAGGCCTTCGAATCGTTCAGGTAGACCGACATCGGCACCACCGCGCGCAGCACCGCCGATTCGGTCAGCACCTCCCCGCGCGACTGGATGAAGATGCGTAGCGCGCCGGTCATGACCGCGAGGATGACGTCGTTGATCGAGCAGTCGAACCGCTTGTGGATCTTGCGGTAGTCCTCGAGGTTCGTCGCGGCCACGTCGAAGCGGCGGCTGCGGGAGGTGGGGGCGTTGAACGGGCTGTCGGGCGCGGTGGTCGTGCGGACGGCGGCGAGCATGCGCCCGGCCATCTTGCCCGCGGCGTCGGCCATGGTGAAGGCGCGGGCGCCGGTGTGCCGCAGCACCTCCAGCGCCTCGGCGGGCTGGCCGGCCAGATCGGCCACCGCCATGGCCAGCAGCTCGGCGTCGGTGGGTTCGCGCCTGGGCACCCAGGCGTCGGGCGCGATCTCCCGCGGCGTCGGGCCGGTGTCCAGGATCACGTGCCCGATCTCCAGGGCGGCGGCCCCGTCGACCAGCGCCGAATGGGTCTTGGTGAAGATCGCCCGGCGGCCGTCGGACAGGCCCTCGATCAGATACATCTCCCACAGCGGGCGGGTCTGATCGAGGGGGCGTGAGGCCAGCCGCGCGACCAGATCGAACAGCTGCTCGTCCGTGCCGGGGGCGGGCAGCGCCGAGCGTCGCACGTGATAGGTGAGGTCGAAATGGCCGTCCTGGATCCACACCGGACGGCCCAGTTCAAACGGGACCTCGCGCACCTTGCGCCGATAGTGCGGCACCAGCGGCAGGCGGCTGTGCACCAGCTCCACGAGCCGGTCGTAGTTCAGCGGCCCGGACGCGGCCGCCGAGTCGCGCACGATCGCCAGGGAGCCGATGTGCATCGGATTGCTGCTCGACTCGAGCCGGTAGTACGCCGTGTCCTGTGGTGTCAGCCTCGTGATCACGCTGCCTGTTGCCCCTTTCGACTCCTCGCGCTCCATTGTGATCTGCTCACACCCGTTCGGCGCCGGGTGCGTGACATGTCGTGAAAAATGCCGACCCGGCGACGGGTCGCGTGGCATGCTGTGCCGAGCTGCGGATGGGGCAGGGGGAGTTGGGCCCGCATCCTTAGAGCCGACTCGATGACGAAGGGGGACTTGGATGCTGGGATCTCGCCGGTCGCTGTCACATGTACCAGGCTTCGAACCGCCGCTCACGGGCGGCCCGGGTGATCGGGTGCGGTCGGGCGATCCGGCGCACCGGGCCGCGCCACCCCCGGCGAGCCAGGCCGCGCTGCCGTGCCCTCACCAGTTTGTGTCTCGGTTCGCCGACGTGGCCGCGGAAAGCGATGGTGCCGGCCCCCAGGCCCCGCGTCATCCTACGCGGCGTCGGTCGCCGCACGACGGACGCTCTACATCGTACGCCGCTGCGGATGAAACTGACTTGGCGGCAAAACGATTCGCTGAACGGTCGCTGCGGCTGGTGCTGGAGGTGGTGGACGGGCGGCGCGGCGCCGCGCAGTTACGTCGGCTTGCCGATCCGGCGATCGTGGCGGCGGTGGAGACCCTGGCCCGCACCGGCGAGGCCGACCGCAGGCTGGGCACGGCGGTGCTGGTCGCGGTGAACACCGTGCCCGCCGGGGCCGGGGCGGCGGAGGTGTTCGGCGGATACGAGCGGGGCGGGCGTCGTTTCGCGGTCGCCGCGCGCATCGCGGCGCGGCGCGGCGAGTGGAGGCTGACCGCCCTGCGCCTGCGATGAAGCTGCCCACCCCTCTAGCATGGTGACCGCATTACCATGAACCTTGCTGAGGTAAGCACCGCAAGACGACCACCGACCAGAGGACTGACGAGACCCGTGCCTGCGCTGACACTGACGAGGTTGCTACGTTTTGGTGAGGGTCGCACCGTCAAGCGGCTCGCGAGGCTGGCGGACGAGGTCCTGGCTCTGGAGGAAGAGTTCGAGGCGCTGTCCGACGCGGAGCTGCAGGCCAAGACCGACGAGTTCAGGGAGCGCTACGCCGAGGGCGAGACGCTGGACGAGCTGCTGCTCGAGGCGTTCGCGGTGGCGCGCGAGGCGTCGTGGCGCGTGCTGAACCAGAAGCACTACAAGGTCCAGGTGATGGGCGGCGCGGCGCTGCACATCGGCAACGTCTCGGAGATGAAGACCGGTGAGGGCAAGACCCTGACCTGTGTGTTGCCCGCCTACCTCAACGCGCTGTCCGGCGACGGTGTCCACGTCGTCACCGTCAACGACTACCTGGCCAAGCGCGATGCCGAGTGGATGGGCCGCGTGCACCGGTTCCTCGGGCTCGAGGTGGGCGTCATCCTGTCCGGCATGACCCCGCAGGAGCGCCGCGAGGCCTACCACGCCGACATCACCTACGGCACCAACAACGAGTTCGGCTTCGACTACCTGCGCGACAACATGACGCACACGCTGGACGATCTGGTGCAGCGCGGGCACAACTTCGCCATCGTCGACGAGGTCGACTCGATCCTCATCGACGAGGCCCGCACCCCGCTGATCATCTCGGGCCCGGCCGATGCCTCCTCCAAGTGGTACGCGGAGTTCGCGCGCATCGCGCCGCTGCTGAAGAAGGACCTGCACTACGAGGTCGACATCAAGAAGCGCACCATCGGCGTGCACGAGGCCGGCGTCGAATTCGTCGAAGATCAGCTGGGCATCGACAACCTCTACGAGGCCGCGAACTCGCCGCTGGTCAGCTACCTGAACAACGCGGTCAAGGCCAAGGAGCTGTACGAGCGCGACAAGGACTACATCGTCCGCGACGGCGAGGTCATCATCGTCGACGAGTTCACCGGCCGAATCCTGGTGGGGCGCCGCTACAACGAGGGCATGCACCAGGCCATCGAGGCCAAGGAGGGCGTGGAGATCCAGCCCGAGAACCAGACGCTGGCCACGATCACGCTGCAGAACTACTTCCGCCTCTACGACAAGCTCGGCGGCATGACCGGTACCGCCGAGACCGAGGCGGCCGAGCTGCACCAGACCTACACCCTGGGCGTGGTGCCGATCCCGACCAACAGGCCGATGGTCCGCAAGGACCAGCCGGATCTGATCTACAAGACCGAGGAGGCCAAGTTCGCCGCGGTCGCCGACGACATCACCGAGCGGCACGAGCAGGGCCAGCCGGTGCTGATCGGCACCACCTCGGTCGAGCGGTCGGAGTACCTGTCCAAGCTGCTGACCAAGCGCGGCATTCCGCACAACGTGCTCAACGCCAAGTTCCACGAGCAGGAGGCGCAGATCGTCGCCGAGGCGGGCCGCCCGGGCGCGGTCACCGTCGCGACGAACATGGCCGGTCGTGGTACCGACATCGTGCTCGGCGGCAACCCGGACATCCTGGCCGACCTGGTGCTGCGCCGGCAGGGGCTGGATCCGGTGGAGACCCCGGAGCAGTACGAGGCGGCCTGGCACGGCACCCTCGAGCAGGTCAAGTACGAGGCGGACGAGGACGCCGACGCCGTGCGCGACGCGGGCGGGCTGTACGTGCTGGGCACCGAGCGGCACGAATCGCGTCGCATCGACAACCAGCTGCGCGGCCGCTCCGGTCGTCAGGGAGATCCGGGCGAGTCGCGGTTCTACCTGTCGCTGGGCGACGAGCTGATGCGCCGGTTCAATGGCGCGGCGCTGGAGTCGATCATGACCCGGCTCAACCTGCCCGACGACGTGCCGATCGAGGCGAAGATGGTCTCCCGCGCGATCAAGAGCGCGCAGACCCAGGTCGAGCAGCAGAACTTCGAGATCCGCAAGAACGTCCTGAAGTACGACGAAGTGATGAACCAGCAGCGCACGGTCATCTACGCCGAGCGCCAGCGCATCCTGTCCGGTGAGGACATGGAGGGTCAGGTTCAGGAGATGATCACCGACGTGATCACCGCCTACGTCAACGGCGCCACCGCCGACGGCTACGTCGAGGACTGGGATCTCGAGAAGCTGTGGACCGCGCTGAAGACGCTGTACCCGGTCGGCATCGACTACAAGGATCTGACCGGCGAGAACGAGCACGACGAGATCGGCGAGCTGACCCGCGAGGAGCTGCTCGACGCGGTGCTCGACGACGCGCACGATGCGTATGCGCGCCGCGAGAAGGAGATCGACGATCTCGCGGGCGAGGGCAGCATGCGCAACCTGGAGCACCAGGTGCTGCTGAGCGTGCTGGACCGTAAGTGGCGCGAGCACCTCTACGAGATGGACTATCTCAAGGAGGGCATCGGCCTGCGTGCGATGGCCCAGCGCGACCCGCTGGTAGAGTACCAGCGCGAGGGCTTCGACATGTTCGCCGCGATGCTCGAGGGCCTGAAGGAGGAGTCGGCCGGCTTCCTGTTCAACCTGCAGGTCGAGGTCCAGGCCCCGCAGCCCGAGGGGGTGGCCATCGATCAGGGCCTGCGTTCCCCGGTGGGCCGGATGGTCGACGCCCCCGTCCCCGGCGCACCGCAGCCGCGGCCCACCGGCAATGGTGCCCCGGCGGCGTTGCGCGCCAAGGGAATCGACAGCGCGGGCCCCGGCGGCATGGTCTACTCGGGTCCCGACGAGGGCGGCCGCGCCGCCCGCCGCACCGACGCCCAGGAGTACGGCGAGCACGACGACTCCGGCCTGACCCGCCGCGAGCGCCGCGAGGCCGCCCGTCACGAGAGTCGCGGCGAGCGCGCGCCGAAGGCCAAGCGCCGCCGGTAATTTCGGTAGCAGTACACGAATGATGAGGGCGCCCATGGGTTTCCATGGGCGCCTTCGTCATCGCCAGCGCGTGCGCACGGGACCATTGGGCGAGTTCTTCATGTGCCGGGTCCGACGTCACAGCCAGTCGTTGCGGCGGAAGGTGATGAACAGTCCGGTGCAGATGGTCAGGATGATGACGAGCACCACCGGATATCCCCAGGCCCAGCGGAGTTCGGGCATGTTCTCGAAGTTCATGCCGTAGATTCCGGCGATCATGGTCGGCACGGCCGAGATCGCCGCCCAGGCGGAGATCTTGCACATATCTCTGGATGTTAACGGGCCGCGTTTCCGGCATGCGAAAACCGATCCCCGTGATCGAATCGCGTGTCGATATTGGTCACGTGACCATGTAGTGGCGGGTACGATCCTCGCAAGCGCGCGCTCATCAATCTCGATGGAAGATGAGGGCTTTCATGTCTCTGCGATCAGCCGCGCTCACCGCTGCCCTGGCCGCCTGCGTGGCCACTGCGACGGCCACCACCGCCCACGCCGCCCCCGAGCCCGCATCGCCGGTCCTGCACTATGTGATCGACCGCAACGCGCACACCCTGACCGGCACCATCGACAACGGCCGCTTCGCGCTCGTCGACCGCAACCTCGTCGTCCGCGACTATGCCGGGAACGATATCGCCACCGTTCCACTGGATCTCGATATCGGCGGCGTTATCCATGCGGTGGGCCAGCAGATTTCCGACGGCGGTCGCTCGCTGCGAATCACCGCGCCGGTCGTCGCGCTGAAACCCGTTGCCTCGCCGCTGGAAGACCAGCTCGCCATGAACGATCTGATCAATTCGGTGAACTTCGGTATGTCCGCGGGCGCCATCGCCGGCACCGCGATCGGGGCGCTGATCGGTACGGGCGTCGGCGTGCTCGTGGCGGGCGCGACCTGCCTGGTGATCTCCGTCGCGTGTGTGCTCGCCGTGCTGCCGATCGTCGCCCTGGCCGGCGGCGTGGGCGGCGTGCTCGGGCTTGCGGCCGGCGGTGCGCCGGGTGTCCTGGTCGGAGCGGCGAACTATGTCCAGACCATGCTGGCGCCGCCGGGACAAAGCAAGTACGCCAGCCAAATCCCCGCCCTGGCACCGCAATCCGTGCCTTCTCGGTGAGCGGGCGGCCATGAAATCACCCGTTCACGCATTCGCCGCGACACTTGTCGCCGGAACCCTGCTCGCCGCGACGGCTGCCACCGCCGACGCGACCCCCGGCGGTTCACCGTTACTACGATTCCGGCTCGAACATGGCGTCGTCGTCGCGACCCTCGACCACGGTCGGTTCGCCGTTGCCGCGGATCGGCGCTCGGTGCAGGTCCGCGACGACACCGCAACGGTGGTAACCACTTTGCCCCTCGAATACACCCTCGACGGACAGCCGCGCGCCATCGCGCAGCAGATCGCCGGCGACGGGCACACCCTGCGGCTCATACCGGACGTCCCACTGCATTCGGTGGCCTCGCCGCTCGAAGACCAGCTCGCCGCCAACGACAGCACGGGTGTCCTGGCGACCGCGGTGACGGCCGGCGCGGTGGGGGGAGCCGTCGTGGGTTTGGCGGTCGCCGGAGCATCCTGCCTGGTGCTCACAGTGGCATGCCTGCCGCTGCTCCCGGTGGGGGCGGGCGCCGGCGCGGTACTCGGCACGATCGGTCTCGGACTCGCGGCCGGGGTGTACAGCGCATGGAATTACCTGTCCACGGTGGCCTCCCCGCCCGGGCAGAGCAGGTACGCCACCCCCGGCGGCTTCGGTACGAACGGCGGTGGAACTCCCGACGACCACGTCCAGATTCCGAATCTGCCCAGCGGCTCGCAGGGGGGTTCGAACTGACGCCGAAGCACGGTGCGCCCAATTGCGCTGTGCGACAGTCGTCGCGGAGAGGTCACGGCGCGAACGCGACTTCGTCGACGGCGTCACACATCGAGGGCACCGCAGCGCGCCCAGTTGCGCTGTGCGACAGTCGTCGCGGGGACGCTACGGCGCGAACGTGACATCGTCGATGGCGTCACGCATAGAGGGCACCCGAGGCATCATTCATGGCTCAGTATGAATGGTATAGGGGCTCATGGTGACTCGCGACAGGTCGCGGTCGGTGGTCGGCCGCCTGCGATCACCGGGGGCGCAGGCTGGCGATGATCGCGGTGATGTCACCGGCGGGGGCGGCATCGGCGACGCCTTCGTCCATGACCGCGACGAACAGCACGGTGTTGCCGCGGTTGGCGAAGGCGACCGTCGTCACCTGGACCCGGGGCGGCAGGCAGGCGCCCGGATGGACCGGCGCGGAGGTCACCGCCTGCCAGGCCTTGATCGCGCCGCGGTCGAGCGAAACACTATGCGCCGGTGAGGCGATGACCTTCACCGCGCTCGCCGGCCCGCTGACCGAATCCGAGCTGTCGACGGCGGCGTTCTGCGCCCACAGCTTGCCGTCCTCCACGGCCGCCTGCCGTGGGTCCGACGGGCCGATCGGCATGAATCCGACCATGCCGCGATCGATGCCCTGGTTCTGCGGGCAGACGTGCTGCTTGTAGATCGTGACCGCGTGCATGGTGGTGGTGAGTTTGCCGCTGGCGTCCTGGTATCCGGAGAATGTGCCCGGAGTCTGGACCGTCCAGCCGGGTGGTACGTCGTAGGCGACCTGTTGCTCGCGCGAGAGAACTCCCTGCCACCCGGGTGTCACCGCGGGCACGGTGATCGACCCGACGGTGTCGGCCACTCGGGACGCCGAAGTCGCGGTTGCCCTGCCATGGTGCTTCGAGTTGTGGTGCTGGACAGTCCCTATCGTGATCGCGAGCAGAGTGATCACCAGGACTGCGCCCAGCGCAACGAGGATGGGCCCCTTCTTCGGTTCCGGGTACGGCTGACGGCGCCGCGCCTGCAGGAACGGGCCGAGGGTGGTGTTCGCCAATGTCGACGGAACCTGTTGTGTAGCAACAGGTCCGGGGGCAGGCGGGTAGGACGGTGAATATCGACCGCCCACAGTCTGCCACTGGGGTGGTTTCTCCGGCTGATACCGCATGCTCACGATCGGTAACCATAGTGCGTCGTCCCTCCTGGGTGTACCACACGCCGATACCTGCTCGCGCGCCACTGCGATCGGCCCGGCTCGCTCGCGATGTCGACTCGGCCGCACCGTGATTCGATCGAGCCTGATGCCCATCGTCTCGCCCGTGTACTCGAGGCAAGGGTCGCCGCGGCCATGCCTGTTCGTCATGGCGCGGATCCGGATTCGACCTGCTCGAACGCCGCGCCGGTGAGGTGCTCAGGAGCGGGTGGCCGCCGACTTGACGGCAACATATCCATACGGAAAGACTTAGCCGGTTCCGCACATCGACGCGGTATCGGCCGCGCACTCCGCGACGGCCCGAATTCCCTCAGGAGACACGGTGGACACCCTTCGTAGAACCGGACCGATCGCCGTATTCGCCGCGGTCGCGGCGGGACTGGTATTGGCAGCCCCGCAGGCCGCGGCCAACACGATCACCAACCTCACTATCGCTCCCGGTCTCGGCAACGGCTACGGCACCGGTTGCTCGTACCAGGTCTCGGCCACGGTTCAGCAAGATCCTGCCCACGTGATCCTCCTGGACAACGGATGGGAGCCGCGCGGCGGCCCGAGCCCGGTGGTGTCGGGCACCTCGATCACCTGGACGTGGACTCCGGCCACGACCGGTCAGCACACCCTCGAGGCTCGATACATCTACATGGGCGCCGACGTGTCCAGGACGGTCACGGTCGAGGTCGGCACCGGCCAGAATCTCGGCAGCGCCTGCGTGGTGCGATAGCGTTTCCGGCGGCGGCTCCGATGCCGGGCGGGGTTGTCGGCGTGGACGATAAGGACGTCTCGCCGGTCAAAGCCGAGACTCCTTTGGGGGCAGCGGGAACGGATCGAGACCGGTGAGTGCCACACTGGCGGACCATAATCCGGCGGCCGCCTCGGGGTCGGTCATGTGTGTGCGGGGTGTTTCTCCGTGGGCCTCACCACGAAGACCGAAAATCCTTGGGCCCCATAGTTGCCCGCTGACTATCTCGGTGTCGACAGTGGCCCGGACGACGCATCGGGCCCCCGCGTCCTTGCCGTGCACCACAACACCCGCGGGCAGCCCGCGCAGGCGCTGGGACGTGGTGCGGACGAATAGTGGTGGCCGCGACGGAGTCAGCGAATCCAGGGCGCCGCCGGGGTGGGCGACGATGCTGGCGGTGGCGGCGCCGCGGGCGCGCAGCCGTCGATCGAGTTCGAAACCGAACAGCATCTGAGCCAGCTTCGATCGGCCGTAGCTGCGCTTGGCACGATAGTCGTGCTCCGATTGCAGATCGGCGAGTTCGAGCCGCTCCGACCGCGCGGCGAAGCTGCCCACGGTAATCACCCGGCTGTTCGCGGTGGCGGTCAGCAGGGGCTCGAGGTGGGCGGTCAGCGCGAAGTGCCCGAGATGATTTGTCGCGAACATCAATTCGTGGCCTCGTGCGGTGACCCGGCGATCCGGACCCGACAGCATCACCCCGGCGTTGAGCACGACCGCGTCCAGGCTCTCGACACCGAGGGCGGCCACCGTCGCGGGCAGCGAGGACAGATCCGCCAGATCCAGATGCACCCAACGCAATCGAGCGTCCGGAACCCGTCTGCGGATGGTCCGCACCGCGAGTTCGGCCCTGCCGGCGTCGCGGCAGCCCAGCACCACGGTCGCCCCGCCCGCCGCGAGCTGCTCGGCGACGAAATACCCGATGCCCGCACTGGCGCCGGTAACCAGGATCGTCTTCCCCTCGGCTCGGCCTCCGATATGCCATGTCATGCCGTCGAGTCTCATCTCCCGCGCTTGCACCGCGCTCACACCCCGCTGGCGTAGCTCAGCGGGTTCGGGCGCCTCCCGTTCACGGGTGGAGCCGGCTCGGTGGTCCAGACGTATTCAGCCGGTCGCGACACGGCTGGGAATTGTCGAAATCGTGTGTGCAGCCCTGATCGGCAGGGCCACACCGCCGGCGTGCTCACGAAAAGCCGACATCATCCCGTGGTCGGAGAGCAGGATCCGCTCGTGGCAGGTCGCGCGCCGCGGTGTTCGTCCGTAGCGTTCTCGGCGTGAGCAAGGATCTGGCGACCACCGACTACCACGTTGATGGTGTGCGCTGCGCCGTATACGACAGTGGCCCAGCCGATCGCGGAGAGGCCGTCGTCTTCGTGCACGGTAACCCGGGGCCGATGGACGACTGGGCCGAGCTGGCGCCGGCCGTCGCGGGGTTCGCGCGCGTGATCGCCATGGACATGCCGGGTTTCGGGCGAGCGGCGCGGCCGCGATCGTTCGATCACAGCGTTATCGGGCATGCGCGATTCCTCGGGCTGCTGCTCGACCGGCTCGGTGTCGAGCGTGCGCATCTGGTGTTGCACGACTTCGGCGGGGCGTGGGGACTGCGGTGGGCGCTGGATCATCCGGAGCGGCTGGCCAGCCTCACGCTCATCAATACCGGTGTGCTCGAGGGCTACAGCTGGCACCGGTACGCCAGGATCTGGCAGACGCCGATAGCCGGCGAGCTGTTCCAGCTGATGAGCACGCCCCGCGCCACGCACATCGCGCTGAATCGCGATAATCCGGTACCGCTGCCCCGGGACTATGCCGACCGTGTCGGCGGCTACGCGGACTGGGGACACAAGCGCGCGGTGCTACGGCTCTACCGCAACTCGCGCAACCCTGCCAGCGCCTTCCCAGAAAACCCAGGCGCCGTGGCGAATTCGCTGCCGACCTGCGTGATCTGGGGCGACGGCGACCCCTATATCCCCGTCCGGTTCGCGCAACAGCAGCGGAACTACTTCCCCGAAGCCGAGATCCACATCCTCGAGGGGCTGGGGCATTGGCCGTTCATCGATGATCCGCAGGCAGTCCTCCAGCCGCTGACCGCCTTCCTGCGCAGGCACGTTCGGCCGTGACCGCGGCTGGCACCGGCGAACCGGATCTTCCCGATCATGCACACCATCGTCGTCCGCAGACCTCGTGCACGAGCGCCCCGGCCTCGCAAAAGATGCCCATGAGGTCTCCTCCGGGGCGAAAGACGCTGCCGCCGACCACTATCGGCGCAATCGCAGACTGTACGAGGTTCAGACCATGGTGTCGTGGATGAACGCACTGGTCGACCGCAACATCGAACAGTTCGGCGACGACTGGTGGCCCCGTTAGGGTTTGCTCGAGATCGAACGCTGCCTGAAGGCACAACGGGGCCGGCGACTCCGTCATTGTCGAGGCACAGTCGGTACCCAACCGACTTCCGGGTAAGAAGACCCGGCGGGGCTCAGGGTCCACATCCCTTCGGTACGTTAGTATCTCGTCGTCAGGTTGCGGCCCGACGGGCTTCCGTGAACGTGGATATGCCCCCCCGCACGAGAATTCGTGCTACCGGGGGTATTGCTGTGTCGAGTCAGGTGTATCGATCGTCCGTACAAGAGGTGCTGAACCTTTCTGTTGAGCAACAGCTGTCGGCGATGATTGCCGAGCACCTGGGTCGTACCCGTCGGCAGCGACCATCCTCTGAGGAGCGGTCGTGGAATGTGAGCCTGCCGCGGGTCGCGCATGACCTGAGGGCAGTGGGGCTCGGGCACGTGGAGATGCTCATCGAGTATCAGCTGCCGGAATCGAGCCGCAGGGCCGACGTGATCCTCAGTGGTGTTCACCCGCAGACTGGCGAGGACAACTACGTCGTCGTCGAATTGAAGCAATGGAGCCGGGCGGAACTCGCACATAACAGCGATCGCATCGTTCGGGCGTCCAGCGTCCCGGACGAGCAGCTGCATCCGATTGATCAGGTGAGCGCCTACTGCGGCTTTCTGACTCAGTACGTCGAGGTGCTACACGACAGACCGGAGGCGGTGCATGGAGTCGCCTACTTGCACAACGCAACTGAGAACTCCGTCAGCACACTGCGTGCCCGCATGCCGGACAATTCGGACGAATGTTCACTGGCGAGCAGCAACCCGATTTCCTGACCTATCTGAAGAGTTACCGCAGGGTGGGTTGCGCCGCCAGAAACGACAGGCCTGATTAGACCTGACTGTGCCACGTCCCGCGGGAACCTGCTGCCGCCCAAGAGGGTGTTGGTGTGCTGGTGGCGGGTTTTGGGTGGTGATGTAGTGCATTGTTGGCGGTAGGTGGAGTGATACTGGCGGTGAATTCATACCACCCTGTCTCGGCTCGATTTCAGGAGTTTCGCCGATGGCCGCCGATGCCGCCCGCACCTACCGCGGCCGCAGGTGACCTACCCGCGGTCTGATCCCGCGCCCTGTGGGCTGGGCCGGTACCGGTCGTCCTGACACGGGCACCCCGGATCCAGGGGTGGTGTGAACACCACTGCGTCGCAGGTTCGGCATCGATGCGTGCGATGCCCGGATCGGGTTGCGGTCGCGCACGGCTGCCAGCTGACCCGCGCCCGGCCCGGCCCGATCAAGGAGTGCCCGGCCGGGCACCGGATCGGCGTCGGCTCGACCCACCGACCGTCCGGCAGCTGCACCAGCTCGCCGGCGGGCACGATCCGCCCGGCCGCGGTGTAGCGGATCGGGTCGGGCCGGGGTCGATCCTCGGACATGCGAACAGGATATCGAACACATGTTCTAGCGAAGGGTTGGGTTCGGTTCGCTGGTCGACCTCAGTCGAACAGTGGCAGCTGCAGAATGTTCGTGCTGGGGCCGCCGAGACGGCGCAGGCACCGTCCGCAGGTGATTGGTTCCCATGTAGGGGCGAGAGCGTCGGGGCTCCACCCGGCAACGCCGGTGTGGCACAGAAGTTCTGGTGCTTGCTCGTCGCCGACCCACTGGCCCAGCGCTACCGCGTGCACGGTGCGCCCGGCTCGCACGACCGCATGGACGCCGGGATCACCGAACCGCGCCCGCACGGACGCAGCCAACGGGGCGATATCGGTCATGCCCCCGGACGATACGGGTCGAGTACGACAAAACCGGCTGATCCGAGGGGCCGCCCGCAGACGCCCGCTACTCCAGTCCGGACGGTCTTTTTCGGCGTGTGCGGGTTGCACGTGCGCGTGTTTACGTCCAAGGGGACGGGCGCGACAAAGGCGGTCGTGTCGGGGCGCTGGCGTAGTCTCACGCATGCCGCGGTCAGCACGTCCGGTCGCGGCGCCGGCGCGCGGCGGCGGTGATGAGCTCGGCGGCCGCGGGGCCGGTGGCCGCCTGCTCGGCGAGTAGGCCGAAAGTGCGTTCGTGCAGGGCGATCTCCGAGGGCCGGGTGATGGTCAGTTCGGCGGAGATCGTCTCGGTGAGGACGAGCTCGCGGTCGTAGATGACGAAGTTGCTGGTGGTGGGGCACCGGTAGTGGGCCCACAGCGGGATGATGCCGATCAGCAGCCGCGGGTTGTCGAGTTCGTCCAGCAGGCGCTGGAGCTGCCCGACCATGGTCTCGTCGTTGCCCGCGGTGCGGTACAGGGCGGGTTCGCCGATGAGCATGTGGATGCGGCGGGCGCCGTGCCGCAGCACGTGCTGGCGGGCCATCCGCGCGGACACCGCAGCATCGAGATCGTCACGGCCGGCGGTGATCTCGATGCACGCGGTCAGCACCGCGCGCGCATAGTCCTCGGTCTGCAGCAGGCCCGGGATCACGTCCGGGGAGTACCAGCGGATATGCCGGGTGCGGGCCTCGAGATCGAGGCTCTGGTGCTGGCGGTGGGCGTGCCCGGCAGCGACCACACGCTGCCACTCCAGGTAGGCAGCACGCACGTTGCGGACGGTCGCGATCAGATCATCGAGGAGGTCCAGGCGGCCGGTGTGCTCGCACCAGGCGTACAGGTCGCCCTCCGACGGCCCGCGGTCCCCGCTCTCGAGGCGGGAGACCTTCGAGGAATGCCAGCCACACCGATCGGCAAGGTCGAGCCCGGACAGCCTCGCGCCGACGCGCAGCTCGCGCAGGCGGGCACCAAGGGCGGCGCGGGCTTGTCGGGGATCGGTGCTCACGCGGTGGCGTACTCGCTGACCACATACCGGGCATGGTCGATGCCCATGGGCCACAATCCGTCCCGGGCCCGGACGCAGTAGCCGACCAAGCCTGGATCGGTGCTGATCGACAGTCCCATGAACTCGCCCGTGTCGGCGAAGGTGGTCCAGGCGACGGTGTCGTCGTCGAACAACCAGAAATCGTCCTGCGGCACGCTGGCTGCCCCGGTGAGGTGCCGGGGCAGCCACCGCACCTGCTCGCCGACCTGCACCCGGATCTCGGTGCGGGACAGCAACCAGCGCGTGTAATCCGAGTGCGGCACCGTGACCACCCGCAACCGCTCCAACTTCACGCCGCGGGAGGCGGTCTCGGTCATGAGGTCGTCCCAGGCCCGCCACGAGTCAGGCTGCTCGGCGGGCTCGTACTCTTCGCCGGCGGCCCACCGTGCCAACGCTTCCCGCTCATCAGCCACCGCGTAGGAGTCGCGCACCTCGAGGTGGAACGCCCGCGCCCTCGCGGCGCGGAACAGCGGCGGGAAGACGTCGTCGCCGGTGGTGTGGAGCATCAGGGCACCGCCACCGCGGTTTCGTCCGGGGCCAGGGTCAGCTCGGCCAGCTGCTCCGGGGTGGCCGGGGTGCCGGGCACCAGCAGCATGCCGGGTGTGCCCGTGGCCTCCACCGGCAGCGCCATTCCCGCCTCGAGCCAGTCCAGCAACTGGTGCGGGACCCGCACCGCGCCAGGACGATCGGGCAGGGCATCACCCTGCACAACCAGCCCGCCCGCGGGGTTGGCATACACGGCTGGGCAGGTGCCGTGGTCAGAGCCGGAGCCAAGCAAGCGCAATGTCGACATGGGTGCGTCCTTTGCCATCTGAGGGAGAAGGTACCCGGCAATAGTCACGCTCACCACGGCGCGGTGTCGAACCTTTTGGCAAAGGCTGGCAAAGAGGATAGGTCCCGGGCCGGTCGGCTCGTAGCGTCCCACACGCGCCCCCAGGCGCGCCGGATCCAGTGGGCAGGAGTCACTACGATGCGCGTATTCGAACACGGCGACAGGTCGGTGTGGCGCACCGACCTCGGAAACATGTGCGCCACATGGGAAATCGGCGGCGACCAGGTGCCGCGTGTGCTGTTCGTCAGCGACTTCACCAGCAGCACACCGGCGTACCGGTGGCCCGATATCCCGATGCCCAGCTGCAGGACCGGGCATGTCGCATTCGGTCCCGAGTATCCGACGCTGGCCGAGGCCACCGAACTGCTGCCGCAGTACGAGACCACGCTGTGGGAGCACTTGCGTCTCGAATTCGCCGCCACCAAAGACGCCGCGCGCCGCGCAGCGGGGATCCCGGACTGCAGAATGCCAACGCAGCAGGCGGCCCGGTCGTGAGCAACGCCGGTGACCCACGCGGGCCCGCCGCAAGCGCGGCGGATGCAGAGCGGCTGATGGGGGAAGTGGCCGCGGCCGTGGCACGCAAGGCTGAGCGCGCGCATATCCACATGCTTGCCGCCGAGGCCCTGATGTTCGGCGCGAACCCCGGCCGTGTGCATGCCGCCGCGGGCCTCAACGACCTGGAGCAGCGCCTGGTCGCCCGGCTGAGCCAGGAGTTCGCGGCTGACGACGCCGCGGTCGAAGAGGAGACCCGCAAGCGGCTTGGCTCATCCCAGGCTGCCCGTAAATGACGAGACCGCCTGGCGCGGCGCCGAGAGCGTTACGAAATCCGGTGGGACACAGTGTGCTACTTCTTCGCGCCGCTGACCTGGTGGTTTCTCGCCGAGGGGTCGATTTTGAGCCGTGTGGGAGCGCTGATATCCTATAGGGGGACAGGGCATTTCATGCCCTTCGGGCCTCAGTCTGAACGACTGGGGCCTTTTTTGTTGCCCTGTCACTCCCCGTCCAGCCCTCGGCGCTTTATGCCCGGGGGCTTTTTTCATGTCTGGAGGTTCCTTGTTCCCGATCGAGGCTCTCGCGGCCGGACCTATTGCGCCGGAAGCTGCTTGGCCGCTGTACTTCTTCGGCGCGTTCACGGTCGTAGCCGTCGTTGCCCTGTGCAGGGCCAAGCGAGACGATGTACCGAAGATCTTCGCCGCGTTCGCGGCCGCACTCGGCTTCCGCAGGCTTCCACGTTCGAGATCGACCAAGCGCGCGGATGCGAGCCGGGGCATCCCGGCGACCGGCGCAACCGAGCAGCAGCGGCGGCACGATGACCAGACCCAGGAGCGAGCATGACAAAGCGGCGCCACGTCCACCGTGACCCGGTGGAGCTGCAGGCCACGAAAAACGTTGTCCGCGAGCACTTCAATGTGACAGTGCGAGACGCGCTGCAGCGTCTTCCTGTCGAGGAAGCCCACACCGTTCTCACGCTCGGTATGGCACCCCTGGGCGCGAGGGAAGCGTCAGTCTTACTGGGCGTTCCGGTCCAGACGGTGAAGAAGCGGTGGGACTCGGCTCTGAGCAGACTGCGCTCCAGCTACTACCAACGCTCGTTCGATCGGCTCGACGAGCAAATGGAGGTCTTGAAGGCCTACCTCGACGACTGCGATCTCACCGAGACACTGACCGGCGGCCGCGCCAGCCAGATCACAGCAGTAGGGCGTGACTGCGTCTTGTGTGGTGCTCGGTACAGCCTGGACGGTGAGGTGTGGAAACGGGGCTGGCCCCGCATGTACTGCACCAATGCCTGTCGACAACATGCGTACCGTCTTCGGCAGCAGAACCGGATCCCTGCCTTTGCCAAGTCACCGGAAAGGACGGGAACAACTTCTCAGGGCGGTTCGGGTTCCGGTAGTAATCGCCGAAAATCCAACGGATATGGCGTAGTGCGTGGTGAGGGCTGAGCTGATTGGGTTGGGTTCTGCTGCGGGACAAGGCTGCTGGTGGTTGCCCTGGCAGCCCGAGCACACCGGCACCTGAACCAGCCACAGCATCGGTGCTGGTCAAGCCGTTGTCGTTGTTTTTCGCGCGCGATTACTACCCGAACCCCTTGATCCTGCGCCCGAGTGCGGCACGACGCCGAGCGGGTGCGGGGACACAAGGTGTTGTGCTGTGCGGCAGTGTCGGCCCCCAGTAGTAGTGTTCTGGGTAGGCCTGAAGCGTTCACAGAACGAGCCCCGTGCCGGGGCAACCGGCGTGGGGCTCGTTGGTGTGTGCACTTTTAGCGGAGCGCCTCGCCAACGTACCTCAGTGTGGTCTCTCTGTCCCGATGGCGGGGAGGTTGCCGGTGCAGACGGCCTGGAAGGAGGGCATGACAATGTCCAAGAATCCGCAGAATGCGCCGCTGAAGCCGGGCGACAAGGCCCCGCATTCCGGTCTGTACGAGGAGGTCGGCCCGCGGGGCGGTCACACCGGTAAGGAGATCACCGGTGTGAAGGGCAAGACGCTGCCCCCGACCAGCAAGCCGGGGAACGGCTTCAGCCTGGTGGATCCGGCGAAGAACGGTGCGGGCGAAGGCTAGTCACCGGTGACCGTGCGGCGTGCTCCAGCCGGGGTGCGCCGCACGGGGCCTGTCTCCCTTCTTGACCCCTGGCCTGGGCTGGCGCACGGTCGGGATGTTGTTGCGGCGCCGGATGATCGCGAGCACCCGCTGGGCTGCTTCGCGGCGGTCCGGGTCGCTCGAGTAGATCGCAGCCCACACAACCAAGACGATCAGCGCGAAGGCGGCCACGCCGATGATTTGGTTGAGGCTGATGGTCATGCTCAACACGAAGGATCTCTCCCATCTACATGGGATGGCCGTGCCGTGCGAGCTGAAAGGGCATGCGTCACCGGTTCGACCATCCCGCAAAGTTTTGCGGTTGGTGAACCGGGGTCCTGATGGAGTGAGTAGCCCGGGTACTGCTGCTCTGACTGTGTCAGAGGGTCCAATACCGATAATTGCTCCTTGGCCGCGGTCTCCATCGCCATCGCCTTTTGCGGAGCCGATGGCCAACCTAGGCCGAAATGATGGCTCGATAGTACTGGGGCCCAATACGTCCCGAACTACCGGGGTAGCTGTTGAGCTTCGTCGGCAACGAGCCGCTGGCCATTTCCGAGTTCGGGCAGGTGCTTGTAGAGCGTGGATCGTGAAACGCCGAGCAGGCGGGCGATCGAGGAGATCGATTCGTCGGGGCGGGTGAGCATGGCGCGGGCCTGGCGAATCTGTTCGGCGTTCATCGCTGGTGGCCGGCCGAGACGTTGGCCGCGGGCGCGGGCTGCGGCCAGGCCCTCGTGGGTGCCGTCGACGATCAGCTCGCGGATGAACTCCGCGAGCGCGGCGAACACGTGGAAGACCAGACGCCCGCCCGGTGTGGTGGTGTCCAGGGCTTCGTGCAGGGACCGGAATCCGATGCCGCGCTGGCGAAGTCCGGCGACGATCGAGATCAGGTCCTGCAGCGAGCGGCCGAGCCGATCGAGCGCGGGCACCACGAGGGTGTCTCCCGGCCGCAGGTAGTCCAGGCAGCGCCACAGTTCTTCGCGCTCGACGTTCTTGCCGGACTTCTTGTCCGCGAAGACCTTTTGGCATCCGGCCGCGGTCAGTGCGTGCAGCTGGCGGTCGAGCAGCTGCCCGGTGGTCGAGACCCGCGCGTAGCCGACGAGGGCCCCGCCTCCACCGATCGGGTCGAGGGCGTCACCATCGAGAACGAGCGCCGGCGTCGCGGCGGAGGTTTCGGTCATGGGCGTGACTGTACGAGAAAGGTCCGACAGGACTTGTTGCACAGCAAGACTTTTCAACACGTTTTTCCGACAGCGGTCCGGCGATGTCGACCAGGGATTCGTCACCGACCGGTCGAGTGTCGGTAAAACGATCAATTCTCAACACTTCGCACAACGCATCAGCGTGGTGGAGGAGGAGGCGTGAAACCCTTCGGCCATCGCGTCTGTAGGTCGTACTGCGTACCGGTCAGGTCCGCGTGGGTCAGGTCCGCGTCGGTCAGGTTCGCGACGGCCAGGTTCGCGTGGGTCAGGTTCGCGTGGGTCAGGTATGCGTGGGTCAGGTTCGCGCTGCCCAGGTATGCGTGGGTCAGGTTCGCGTCGTCCAGGTATGTGTCGGTCAGGTTCGCGTCGGTCAGGTTCGCGTCGGTCAGGTCCGCGCCGTCCAGGACCGCGCCGCCCAGGTTCGCGTCGTCCAGGACCGCGCCGCCCAGGACCGCGCCGCCCAGGTCCGCGCCGCCCAGGTCCGCGCCGCCCAGGTCCGCGCCGCGGAGGCAGGTTTGGCCGAGGTCTGGTTTGTCTGTTGGCTGTTCCCGGGAGGCGTCTCGTCGGCCGATAACAGTCATCGCGGTCTGGATGTCGACAGGTGTCGCCGCTGGTTCTGGTGGTGTGGGGCAGTTGGTTGCGGGGGCGTGGGTGCGTACGAATGCCGCGAGGACCGAGTACACGGTTGCGTGGTCTGCTGGGGAGTCTTTGGCCAGGCGTTCGAACAGGTAGATACCGGAGATCCGGACATCGATCTCTTTTGAGGAGAGTTGTTCGGCGGCCAGGCGGAATCGGTCGGTGATCGCGGTCTGCTGGGACATGCCGAGCTGGGTGTTGGTGGCGTGCAGCGATTGCCCGGTGAACCACAGGGCCCCGGTGGCCGCCGAGGCCGCCAGCAGTGTGCCGGCCGCGCTTGCCAGGGCGGTCACCCTCGTCCACCCCGAAGTCGATTCCGCAGCGGCGGGCGCGTCCGCGGCCCCGGACGGCGGATCCTGCTGTGCCACCGCAGGTTCCGGAGGTGGGGCTGGTTCCGGAGGGGCGGCAGGAGCTTGAGGTGCGGGTCGGTGCAGTGATCGGCCCCTGCCCGCGACCAGCCGCTGTCGCCGCAGGTGCGGTCTTCCCCCCGTTGCCATTCGAACCCACCCTTCCAACAGGTTGTACCGCTGTCGGTGTCGATGATGCGCTTCGTCCGTGCGGCCGCAAAGTACGCGGGCCGAACTCGTCAGTGTTCCAAGGCATCCTGAACCGGCCGCAGCCCGGAACGAGACCAGATTCCGAGACCAGCCCACAGGCGACTTCGGAGCGAAGGCAACTCCACCCCCATGCTGTCTCGAATCCAAGGTTTCAAGACACGGACCGGCGTCCCACGTCCGGTACACGCTTTGCCTGCGCCCACCCTCAACAGCGCCGGGTGCCGACTGACTCTTAATCAGCGGGTTCTAGGTTTGAGCCCCCATCGTCCATGTGTCCGGATAGCCTCCGTGAACCCGGCGGACTCGCGTCAAGAAATTCGGCGAAAGACGTTGTCTTGACGCTGTTCTGGCTGGCGCTGGAGTGTCACGTTGAGGTGTACCCCAAACGGACGCAACTTCAACAGGCCCAGTACCCGATTGGGTCGTGCGTCATGGCCGGGGCGCGGCGGCTGGTGCACACGCCGGTAGGCGGTACCTAAGTGCGACAGATTCCGGGGGGTTCGGATCTCCATAACGTAGTGCTCACAACGCAGCAAGCACTACGAAGGAGAAGGCAATGAGCGACGTGAACGAGCTGGTCGAGGGCTACCTGGCGGCCTGGAACGCCACCGAGCCGCAGGCGCGCAAGGCGCTGGTCGCCAGTGTGTTCGCCGAGGATGCCGGCTACACCGATCCGTTGGTCGCGGTCGCCGGGCATGCCGGTCTGGAGGCCACCATAGCGGCGGTGCAGGGGCAGTTCCCGGGGTTGGAGTTCAGCCTCGGCGGACCGGTCGACGCCCACCACGACATCGCGCGGTTCACCTGGCACCTCGGACGCCCCGGCGGTGAGCCGCTGATTATCGGATTCGATGTCGCGGTGATCGGCGCGGACGGCCGGATCACCCAGGTGCTCGGATTCCTGGACAAGGTGCCCGCGGGCGCCTGAGCCAGTGACCCGGGTCCGCCGGTGGCCACCGCGACGACAGTGGTGGCCACCGGACCGGCGATCACGGGCAGCACTTCTGCCCACTCGAAATCCGCTGCGGCACTTCGCCGCTCATCACCACACCACTCTGCCGAGCTCAGCGCGACTTTTCTCGTCATTGAACACCACATGCCTATCAAGGAGGATGCCATGACGGCATACATCATCGCCCATGTTCACAGCACGAATTTCGGCCCGGAGATTGTCGAGTACCTCCGCCGAGTCGATGCCACGCTGGAGCCGTTCGCCGGAGTCTTCCGCACCCACGGAAACCCGAGTGCCGACACAATCGAAGGAGACTGGAAGGGCGACCTGATCATTATCGAGTTCCCCACCATCGAAGCGGCCCGCGGTTGGTACGAATCCCCGGCGTACCTGGAGATCCGCAACCTGCGTACAGACAACACCACCGCCGACCTGATTCTGTTCGAGAGTCTGCCCGCGGGATACCGTGCCGACTCCGCATTGGCCTACCTGCTGCCGGAACAAGACTGACCTACACCCGTCCGACACCCGGCGGGCCTGGTGCGAGCTGATGGCCGCCGCCACGGCAGCGGTCCCCGCGGCGCCAGGAGTCGATCCGCTCCTCGCGGGTGCGGTGGCGGCCGGTGAACACGACGGTGCGGGTGGCGAAGGCTTTGGTGAGGCGTCGGCAGCGGGTCGCGGCGAATGAAACCGTCACGGTCGCCCGGTATCGGCACGGAGAACTCCATGTTCGTCCCTATCTGCTAGAGGCTGATGAAAATCTCCTTGCTCGAACGGAACACCGTCAGTCGTTTTCCCGACTGCCTTGAGACGCCCCCGCAAACTCACCACCGACCAACTCGCCACCCCCGGCGGCGAGCGATGCGCCCCGAACACGAGTACAGGCCGGTCACCGACACCGAATGGACCGAATTCGAGGAGCATTTCGACAAGCGGAAACTCGAACTCGGCAACTGCGGCCGCCCCTATGCCACCCCTTGCTCACACGAGCACGCCTGCATCCGCTGCCCGATGCTGCGTGTCGACCCCAAGATGGTCGTCCGGCTCGACGAGATCGAAAAAGACCTGCTGGTTCGACGCCATCGCGCCGAATCCAAAGGCTGGCACGGCGAAATCGAAGGAATCGACCTCACCCTTGGCTTCCTCCAAGGCAAGCGCGACGAAGCACTGCGCCTGAACCGCCTGTCGACGGTCGACCTTGGGATGCCGTCCAGGAGGACCGAATCATGACCTCATTCCTCCAGGTCACCACCACCACGACCACTCGGATCCAAGGTGAGGAGATCCTCATGCAGGCCGGACAGCATTCGCCCGGTCGGCGATCCGTCCTCACCCGACTCCATGACCAGCCAACCGACATCAACACCGGACGCGTTCACAGCGCGGCCCTCGTCCAGCTCGTCAAGGACGGCAAACACCGCCTCGTAGGCGACAGCACGGGCGAGGCGAGCCAGATCCGCCCGATCCACACCGGCAGCAATCAGTCGCTGAGCCGCTGGCACCTGCTCCAGCGCGCCTGGACGATCCCAGCCGTCGATCGCACCACGCCACAAGCTCTGCAGGAGCACGAACCGAGCGAGATGCGGGATGTTCTCGCTGATCTCGGACCTAGCCCAGCCTGCGGGGTCGTCGGCACCAAGCGCCTCGAACTGAGTCCGAAGCGACTTCGCCGTGGCCCGGCTTGCGTCATCCAGGGACACCACCCAGGTTTCCCAAGTCATCTGCGGATCATCCATCGCGCCAGCATGCCCTACGCGCACTGCCGCCTTCGACCCAAGACTCACTCACGGCAGTCGACCAGCAACCGCGGTGACCTGGTGGCTGCGACTGCCGCTCAGCCCGGCCTGGGCGGCAGCGGGTCTCGCGGTGTCGGCGGTGACGCACTACTGGGCCGACCGGCGCACCACACTGCGATGGCTGGCTGACCGGCTCGGCAAGGGCGAGTTCTACAAGCGTGGTGAGGGACTGGCCTCGGGCGCCGCGCACCTGGACCTTCTCTGCACTACCTGGAATCCGGCGGTGGCCTGATGAATAAGGAATTCTCTCGGATTCGTCCCACGAGGCAACGTCATCCCCCGATGGGATGGTCCGGCAGCACCGCTTTCTCACCCCCGCTGTCGAAGCAGTACCAATACCAGTCACCCTCGAGGTGATGGAGCCTGTCTGTGCGAGGGAGACCGGTGAGCTGGGCGAACCCGGCTCCGTCCGAGCAGTAGTCCGCGGCGGGACTGGTGTCGAACCAGATACCCGAGTCGTCGCGGTAGATGCTCGAGATCGGGCGGTCCGTATCGTCGACGCGGTAGAGGCCGAGCCGGTGACCTTCGAACGTCCGCGGATCGACACCGTTGCGCACCTTTCGTGCGGAATCATCGAAGCTGTGCTCGGAGAACTGCCAGCGCACGAGGATCGGTAGGTCTGCGCTCCATGCAACCACCGTGCACGCCACCACCAGCGCGGGCGCAAGCAGGGGACTGAGTTCGGGTACTCGAAGCCGCCGGGATACGACTACCCGGGTCAGGTAACCGACCATTCCGTAGAAGAAGGCAACCGCCGCGACGGTCAAGAACAATTTCCACAGCACCGACTCGGCGCCGGCCGGGTCGCTGGCATGGACGAGCAGGCCCACACAAGACATAGCGGTGCCGGCGAGAAACAGATGCCAGCCGAGCCGTGACCGGAGTCGTCGCTTCTCTCCTCGGCCGGGAAGGTTGTCGGACTGCACCGTGCTCATTCCGGAAGGCTAGCCTCGATTCGCCCAAGGCCCGGGTGGTCAAGTTCCCACTCTGGGGCCGCCACCACGGCGCCCGGACTGCTCACTGTGTGCGTGGCCGCCGTTCTGCTGGCGGTGGTCCCTTGACCTTCACAGGCGGCATGCCCAGTTCGGCGTGGCCTGGTGCGCCAGTTCGCAGTGCCCGGTGGGTCTGAGACCTTTTGGCGCGCAGGAAGTTCAGGGTGAGATCGAGTCCTTCGACTTCACCTCGCCATCCTTCCTCGTTCGCGCGGCTCCGGCGGGCGATAAGGTCTTCTTCGAGTTCGTCGAGCCGGGTCAGCATTTTCGGGTCGACCGACAGCATCGGGCAACGGACACACGCGAATTCATGGGCGCACCCGGTGCCGTAGGGGCGTCCGCACGAGCCCAGCTCGACGCGGCGCTTATCGAAATGCTCCTGGAATTCCGACCATTCGTCCTCGGTGGGCTTGCGGTACTCCTCAGCGGGCCGCTGGGCTCGGCGGCGCTCGATGAACTGCTGGTAGTGGGCGATGACGGTGTCGTCGAAGACCGCGACGTACCCGCGAGTGGTCTGGATGTTGACGTGGCCCAGAAGCGCGGCCCCGATATGGATCGGGAGCCCGTTGTTGACCAGCTCGGTGGCCATCGCGCGGCGAAAGTCGTGCGGGGCGAACGTCACGCCCTTGAACTCCGGCCTGGTCAGGGCCAGGGCCTCGACCGCCCGGCGGATGCTGCGCCAGACGGTATGGGTCGACATCCCTCGCAGGGCGGCGCTGTGAACGGTCTGGAACAAGTAGGGCATCGGCGGAGTCCATACCCGCTCGTGGTTGTCGTAGCGCGGCACGACCGGCACTGTGCCGTGCTCGGCGATATGGCGTTTGATCACCTGGGCGATGACGTGGAACAGCTCGGCAGACATCGGAATGACCCGCTCCCGGTCGCTCTTGGACGGGCAGACCACGAGCAAGGCGACGACTTCACCGCTGGGCCGCTGATAGTTGCGGACGCTGAGGTGGGTCAGCTCGGTGAGCTCTTCCACGCGCAGGCCGGCCAGGCGCAGGGTCTCGATCACCGCCCACTGCCAGAAGGCCAGGTTCTCGTTGTGACCGACGCGGATCAGCTCGCCGGTATCGCGATTGATCACGCGCACGGGTGCGTGATCCGGGTTGCGGTAGGAGAGATCGGATTTGCTGGAGCTGCGTTGATAGGTGACGCCGTCGAGGGTGAAGCATTCGCCGAATCCGACTGCGCGGGCCGCTTCCAGCAAGGTGCTGTGCTCGTGCCAGCGATCGTTGACGAAGCTCGACAGGATCGGCAACAGCGGCTGTCGTTGGCGAGTGCGCTCGGCCATCCGTTCCTGTATGCGTCGCCGCCGCACCTGGAACCAGCGCAGATCCGCGTCGCGGATCGGGCAGGGCGCAGCCCAATGCGCCCATCGCTCGGGCTCGGTGATCGCCCAGCTTTGCAGGTCGAGGTAGAAACTGCGGATCGTCAGCAGCGGGCCGTCGATGTCCAGCCTGGCGGACCCGTCGGATTTGGTGAGGAACCACTGCTTCCACGCGGTGAAGGTCTGCTCGTCGAGCCGCAGATCGGTTTGACCAGGGTTTATGATCTCGATCTGCTTCCAGAACAGCCGGGCCAGCCGATCGACCAGGTGCGAGGACGTGGAGTAGTCCAGTTCGGCTGTGCGGCGCGTGAGGTAGTCGACCAGCAGGTCCCGGACCGCGGTGTTGCGCAGTTGGTGCCGGTCGACCTGCTCGGCGATGCTGCGCTGGCCCTTGACGACCGCGGCTCGCAGGGTGGCCGGTGCCGACGCGGGGAACACGCCCATCTGGTGCAGGACACTCCATGCCTGCACGCCCGCGAAGCTGCCGTCGCTGGGCCGCGCGCCCCGCGTGAGGCCGTATTTGCGGGACTCGACGGCGTAGTGCAGCAGGGCTTGCGGGGGCAGATCGGCCAGGTCGATACCGAACACGGTGAGCGCGCAGCACACATCGAAACGAGCACTGGCGCGGGGCGATTCCGATGCCGGCAGGTTCTCGACCTGGGCGAAGTACCGGTGAAGCAGCGGATCGGAGTGCACGAGGGAGAACCAGCGGGTGTAGAGGCTGAACTTGTAGGAGCGGAACACCCGCAGCTCGGGCATGATCACGCGCATCGCGAAGAGCTTGCCGGTCGCGCTGTTGAAGCCGTAGATCCGATCTTGTCCGGCGTCGTCGTCGAGCAAGACCGTCGTGGTCTTGGCGCCCGGCACACCGAGCCCGGCCGCCGCCCACCGCTGCTGCCAGGTGACGCCCGGAAACCGCTTCAGCGCTGCGAGTAGCGCCCCCATATCGGTGTCGTTGCGTCGGCGCGCCCCGGAATCGGTGGTGAACAGCGACGTCGCCAGACCCACGATCTCAGCGGCGGGGGCTCGCCGGAGGTCACCCAACGGCTGGGGCCGCACTGCCGGCGGCGCGGGCGGCGCCGGGGTGATCGCGGTGGGGTGAAAGCTGTTGTCCTTGACGTAGACCGGATCGGTGCGGCGCACCCGGCTGGTGGTGGGGCCCTGCATCCGGGCGCTGGTGCCGACCGCGTTACCGGGCACCGAACACCACCGCGACATCAGCGGGGTCGTAGCCCGGGTTCCACCGTGTCGGTGGCGTGGGCCGCTGGTAGTGCTCGGCGAGCTTGTCCACCAGGTCTTCCAGCCCGACCACTGTGTACAGAGCGGTCGTGCTGATATGAGCGTGCCGCAAGATGGACTGGACCTCGGTCAGGGTCAGCAACGGATCACGGGCCAGCCGGGACGCTGCGGTGTGCCGCAGATCGTGCAGAGTCCAGTTCGCCCCCAGTACCTCTGCCGCGCGTTGCAGGATTCGGCGGGCCGCCCAATAGGTCAGTGGCCGAACCGTGCCCCGCCGGGTTCGCCACAACGGTTCGCCGAAACCGGGGAGCCCGGCTTCCTCCAGGTACGCGGCCAGGTGAGCCAGGGCCTCCGGCGACAGCGGAACCTGTTGGCGCGCACGGCTTCCCTTGGACACCACCCACATCCGACCACCCGACCAATCCACATCCTCGAGCGTGGCCCCGAGCAGTTCCGAGGCCCGCGCGCCAGAGGACACATAACAGGCCAGCAGCGCCCGGTCCCGTGTGCACCGCATCTGTCTGAACAGGTCGTCCCACTGGGCGTCGCTGATCGACCGCGGCTGACGCACACGCGTCTTCGGCCGAAACCTGGCCCGGCGGAACGGCTTCGGGGTTTCCAGCGGAGACCGGTGCGCCAAAGCGCTACGCCGCTGGCTGTTCTCGGGGACCGGATTGATCAACGGACCCCGACCGAAGTGGATGTGGAAGGAGTAGAAGCCGTGCACGCAGCTGAGGTTGTGCGAGATGGTCGCGGGCGCATACCCCGCGGCCAGGGTCTGCTTGCCGGTAACCGGGTTGACCGCGCCAGCAGGAACCCGGCCCGGAATCCGGCGCTCACGCTGAGGATTACGCGCGGCCCGCAACCACCCGACCAACAGCGCCACCTCGGCCTCGGTCGCCTGCTCCCACCCGACCTCCACCGTCCACAGCACACGGAACCATCGCAGCAGGTCGTAGGCGTAGCTCCGGCACGACAACGGACTTGCATCGCCCAGCATCAGATCACGCAGAAAACCGCTGACCGGCTCGATCTCGCGACCGGAGCCGTCGAGGGCCACCCACGGAAGAAAATCCCCCCGGCCATGCTCCACCCGGCCCGCACTCGACACCCCGCCCCGGCCCTCCATCAACCTCTGCCGGACACCACCGGGCAACTCAGACAACGACATTCAGCGATCATCACCAGCCCGGACCATGCTGACGAATCGGCACCAGAGTTGGTGCAGTCAACAGACCAGTCTTTCCACTGGCTGTGGCTCGGCATCGCCGCCCTGGTGACCGTCGGCCACTGACCTCCACCACACCCACACAGCCTCTACACACGACAGCCCCGGCGGCTCTTACCCGCCGGGGCTGTCGTGTGTGTAGACCTTACTGTGCCACGTCCCGCGGGAACCTGCTGCCGCCCAAGAGGGTTCAGGCCTGTCGTTTCTGGCGGCGCAACCCACCCTGCGGGAACGGGCGCGGCATGCCTGTTGTACATCGTTGTCGGGTGGCGGTCCTAGGCTTGATATATCGGGAGTAGCGCGCTGGTCGCTGGCGCAGACGAAAGGTCGAAGGTCGCTGTAGATGCACGCGTTCGTGGACGAGACCAAGCAAAACGGGTTGCTGATCGTCTCTACCCTCGCTGAGGTCCGCCACATCCAGCAGGCCCGCAAGGTACTTCAGCCCCAGCGCGCCAAGGGGCAGAACCGCATCCACTTCAAGAAAGAAGACGATCCGCGGCGGCGAGCGATCTGTTCGGCGCTGTGCACCCTCGAAGTTCAGGTGCGCGTCTACGACGCGACTAGCATCCGGAACGCGGTCGAGGCCCGAACCAGCTGTCTCACAGCCCTTGTCGAGGACCTCGCCGCCGTCGGTGGCCGCCGGTTAACGATCGAGCAGGACGACTCCCTGGTCGCCAGCGACCGCAGGACCCTCTATAGCGCTGTCCGGAAGTTCGACGTGGCCGACACCCTGACCTACGACCACACACGCCCGAATCAAGAGCCTCTGCTGTGGGTTTCGGACGCGGTGGCCTGGTGCGTAGCCAAAGGCGGGGACTGGCGCCGGCGCGTGGACCCGCTCATCACCACGGTTCGCAAGCTGTCCTAGATACGCGAAACCCGGCTCACCAACCGTCCGGATGGCTGCCGGGTCCACTTCAAGGACGCTAATGCATCCTGCAGAGTTGATGATACACGCTGCCCCAGACTGATTCAGACTGATTCAGCGGCGAGTGTGACTTCCCGATCTCTGCCCCCCGGAAAATGGCGAAACCCCGGCGATGTGCCTGACCGCCGAGGGTCGGTAGGGATCGTTCCGGGGTTTCCGCTCGCGAGTATAGGTCTCCCGGCTATGGATGGCTGCAGGCGGTCGCTGCGGCCTGCCCCGCCTAGAGCTTGAGATTGCTGGCGGCGAGGCGCCAGAATGCGGTCCGGTCGATCGATCGGAAGTCCCAGCCCTCGATGATGCCGTGCGAGGCGGCGACGATGGCGGCGACGTCGAAATCCTCACGGGTGGCCGTGCCCTTGGCCTCCAGCTCGGCGATCACGTACGCAGTCGCGGTTTCCACGGTATCCAACACGCTGTTCTCCACTCGCTTGTAGAAACGGTCGATCACGGCCTGTCCAACTTTAAGGATCAACCACTGCCGCGAGGACAGAAACCTGCTCTCTACCACCCGATTACGGCGCATTCGTCCGATTTTCGGCAGGTCCGGAGACCGGACATGGTCACAGTCCGGCGCTACGCTCGACCGCACCCCGTGAGGACGGTGGTGGGAGGGGAGGCCGGACGATGTTGCGGTATGCGTGCTCGAACCCGTGGTGCTACCAGGGCTGGCATTACACCCCGAGCTGTCCGTGGCAGGTGCTGCGGTCGGATGCGCCGGCGGCGCGGCCCCGGCTGCGGACCGCGCAGGAAGAGGCGGCGCTGCGCCGATGGCTGGAAAGAAAGCAGCAGGAAGCCGCCGAAGCCGCCGACCTCGAGCGGTGGCGGGCCCAATTCAAGGTGCCCGACCGCGACGTCGTCGAGCCCGAGACGCGTGACCCTGGGCATGGGTGGCTGCTGGTGTTTGTGCCGGTCGCTGTGGTCGTCGGCCTGGCGATGCTCGCGCTCGTGTTTCTTCACTGACCGGCGCAGATACGACAGCAGGCCCTCACCGATCATCCGGTGAGGGCCTGCTTGGTCGTATCGGATCTATCCGCCGGCGGTGGCGACGACGCGGATCGAGGTCGGCTTGCCCAGGGCCTTGGCGTAGCCGATTTCCCCCTTGGTCGACTCGCCGATGTAGCCGGTTTCGTCGGTGACCACGATGACCTCGTCGGCGAGGTCGATCTTGTGGCGGTGCAGCTCATCGAGTCTGGTCTTCAGCTCACTGTCCTGCTCGTCGGCGGTGACCACACAGAACGGGGACAGCACGATGCGTCCGGCGGCGGTCTGTTCGGCAGCTACGGCGAGCATGTGATCGAAGAACCGCATCGACCCGCACAGCGTGACCAACGGCGGAAGCGGTGTCGTAGCGGTGGTCGTGGTCATCGTCCAACCTCCTGGGTGTGCAGCTGCGCGATCCGCGCACCCCGCCCGGTCGAGGCTGCTTGGCCCGCCGTGCGGGTCGGCGGTGTCGCGCAGGCGCGTTCGGCGGGGCGAGCCTCCCCAGCGTCGACGGCTGCGCGTCGGGCGGCAGCGGTGTCGCGGGCGGTGACAGCTTGGGCGGTGCGGGTCTGCCACTGCTCGCGGCGGACCGCGGCGCTCTGGCCGAGCTGCCCGGCCTCCTTGCCTCGGGCGTCGACCAGGCCCCGGATCTCCGCGCGCGCGGCGACCTGGACACCGGCCTGGGCGAGGTCCTGCTCGAGCCGCCCGCGTCGCTCGACGAACGCGGCTCGTTTCCGGTCCAGTGAGGTGCTCTGGGATCCGTTGACCACGACGCGCACTACGGATCCGATCGAGTCCACATCCTTGGTGAGCCGGTCCTCGGCGCGGCTGCCGGGCTCGATAGCGCCGGTGGCCTCGATCCGCTGGGTGATGGCCTCCTTGGTCGCGGTGGCCAGGCGATCGGCAGTGACGCCGATGCGCCTGCTGTCCACCTCGGATCGGGTGATCTCATCAGCCCACATCAGCTCCGGCAGCTGTGCGCGTCCGGCGATTCGGCCGGCGTCGATGTCGTCGATGGTCGCGATGATCTGCGCTCGCTCCATCGATGCGAGTCCTTTGCCGGTGCGGGCCTGGTCCAGGAGTTCGGCGCGGGCAGCGGACATGCGGACGATCAGCTCGCTGGTTCCATCGCTCATGGTCGGGCTGGTCTGGCCCAGGCCATCGCGCTCCTCGTCGCTGAATCCAATACGGGCGCAGCGGATCGGCTGTTGCAGAGTGCAATTCGACCGAAGCAGAATCTGTTCAGCTTCACCGGTGCTGAACTCCGCGAGGCCACACGATACTCGCTGCTCGATCACCAGAAGCTTGCGTACGAAACGGTGATGAGCCAGGTGCGCTTGGCCAAGCAAGCCGACCAGAAGAGCATCGTTATCGTGACTGGCGGACCTGGCAGCGGGAAAAGCCTTATTGCCGCCGCGCTGTTGGCCGAGCTGAACCGGGACGGGTACCGAGTGCGGCACGCCACAGGCTCGCTGGCATTTACGGAATCGCTTCGAAAATTCCCGGGCAAGGGGTCGACAGAGCTGCAGGGATTGTTCAAATACTTTCGGAACTTTGCAGATTCGGAGAAGAATGACCTGGATGTCCTGATCTGCGACGAGGCGCATCGTATTCGGGAGGTATCGACCAACCGCTTCACGCCGGCGGCGAAGCGTACCAAACGGCCACAGATCGATGAACTTATGGCCGCGGCACGGGTGCCTGTGTTCCTCCTCGACGAGAATCAGGTGGTACGCCCCGATGAGATCGGGACGGTCAAAGCGATCAGAGAACACGCGCTTCGCTGTGGATATTTGCCACATCATGTTGAACTGGACGGCCAGTATCGGTGTGGAGGCAGCGCCGAATACGACGAGTGGGTGCGTCGGCTGGTTGGTCTTCGAGTCGGAGGCCCCACCCCGTGGCCTGGTGATTCGAACTTCGATGTGCGGATCGCGTCGTCGCCACGAGAAATGGAAGATTTTCTGCGGAGCAAGAACTCTGACGGTATGACTGCAAGGATCGCCGCTGGATACTGCTGGCCGTGGAGTTCGCCCAATGAAGACGGCACATTGGTCAACGATATCGTTATCGGCGATTGGTCTCGACCATGGAATCTTCGGGGTGACCGAGCTGTCGGCGACGCTCCGCCGAGTCCGCTCTGGGCAACCGATCCGCGAGGATTCGGTCAGGTCGGATGCATCTATACCGCTCAGGGATTTGAGTACGATTGGTCCGGAGTTATTATCGGACCGGATCTCGTTGCCCAGGACGGGCATTTGACTACGGTGCGTCAGGGTACGAAGGATTCGGCGCTGAGAGGAACAAAGAAAGATCCTATCGCCGACGAAACCTTTGATATTCTGGTACGGAACATATACAAGGTTCTGCTAACGCGAGGAATGCGCGGCGTCGCAATATATTCCGTAGATCCCGAGACCCAGGCATTCCTTACCGGCCTGTTGAAATGAAGTTCTCGACTCACACGGTCCAGGGCTCCAGCAAATCGAGCAGGTTCCCAGGATGGTCACGGTATGCCGGTACGAGGTAGTGCAGTTGCGATAGTGATTCCTGGCACCCTGAGTTGACTGTGTGGTCAGTCCCGAACGTACGCAACCCACAAATAGTCACGCGCTCGGCTCAGTGCTACAAGCATCTGCCGCGCAATAAGTTCGGCCCTGTCCCGTGCACCGCCGCTGAGCGTATGCAACGGCGCCGAGGGTTCGTCGGTGATGTGGAAGACCCCCGCGAAGTCCATGCCTTTGGCGCGGTACACGGTTCCCACTTTGATTGCGGCTTGCTGTGTGCCGTCGTATCTTTCGAGTGAAAGTGTATCGAATCCAGACCCCGTGAGCAGGTGCTGATAGTGGACGGCGTCCTTGCGGGGACCGACGATGACTGCGATGTTCGAGGAGACGAGGCCGGATTCTGAGATGGCGCGGATGAGTTCGGCGTCGACCTCGGCTCGGTGCAGATGGACCTCGGTCGTGCTACCGCCTTCCAGCACACCGTCGCTGTCGCGCAGGACGAAACCCGGGCCGCCATCGAGGTCATCGACTGTATTGCTGGCCTCGATCTGCTGCGAATAGAGCAGTACCTCTTTTCGGTTGCGGTAGTTGGTTTTCAGTGTGCGGCTACGGGCCGGGGGAACGGGAATCCCCGCGTCGGACAGCCTCCATCCGCCCGGATACACCTGCTGCTGGCCGTCGCCAACGAGAAGCAACTGGGCATCCGGTCCGCCGCCGGCGATCTCGTGGACCAAGGTCAGCTCGGTCAACGTGAAGTCCTGTACTTCGTCGACCACCACCATGGCGTAGATCTCTGTGTCATCGAGAGGGCAGGCGCGCAGCTCCTCGATGGCCTTGCGCACTACATCGTTGAAGTTGTCGAGCCCGCGCTCGCCCAAACGCTTCCGGTACGGCTCATAAAATGTCTCCCATACCGTCTTGCGGCGGGATTCATCGAGCCGAATGCCGTCCCGACCTCGACGCAGCACGGGCTTGTACTCGTCGAATTCGGTGATCCCGCGGCCCTCGATCACCCGGCTGATCTCGTCCTTCCAGTACTGGTAGTCGGTTTCCGGGATCTTGCTGAGTGAGTATCGAGCCTGTTTCCATGCGCGTGCGAAGGCATCCTCGTTGGCGTCGTCGTCAGCCAATTCGAAAGGGACGCCCCGACGTCGGAGGAACCGCGTCGTCCATGCATGCAGGCCGACGAATTTCGCTCGGTCGGTGGCGTGCGGTGCCAGGTGCGTGAACCCCGATTCATGGTACGCCGGAAGGGTTCTGACGAAGCTCGTGAACAGCAGGCGGCCGGGATTGTGTTTAGCGAACCGCGCCATGCGATGGAGAGCGACGACGGACTTGCCGGTGCCGGCTGGTCCGCTTATCCGGGCAGGACCGTTGAAGGTGGCGTGGACCAGGCCGAGTTGTTCGGGATCCAGGAAGGTCATCCACTCCTGGAATGGGCGGGTCAGTGCCTTGCCGCGTTCGTCCTCGCGAAGTTCGGAGGTGACGAAAAGCCCTTCGGTGACTGCTGTTTGGGGCGCCGGAGCATCGTCGGTGGAGATCCACACATAGCGATCGAGCCGTTGGTCTACGGCTGCGGCGATGTCGCGGGCTCGGGTCCGGGTCAGCTTCGTCTCACCGGCTAGGAGGACATCGCGCATGGTTGCCCCGTCGACCGCGAGGAATGGATCATGCGCCTCGGTGTGCGCAGCGCGATCCATCAGGAGCATCACTTCGAGCATATGCGGCACGAACTGGCTGCTATCGGGTGTGAGGCCGGCAATGGTGTTCTCAGCGTGAACACGGATGCTGCGCAGGCGTTGCCGATCTGGGACCTCGTCGGTGAATACGAGCGCGAATATTCCGGTCCGGCCGATCGCGAACGCGGCGGCCCGGTCCGTAGGTACAGCCGAGCCGGCAACCATTAGCTGCCAGCCGCCCTCCATCAACGGCACCGACAACAGCCGACGTTGTAGTGCTGTCAGATGTGCAAGCGCGTCCAGTTGCTGCTGCACCCACCCAATACGACGTTCACGACCTATGTTCGGCATCGAACCCCCCGGTACAGTCAAAGCTTCAACGTAGTACCAGTACCGTAAGCCGGGCGGCGCCGACGTGCATAGCGAAATGCTCGGATTGCGATGCACTCCTGGTCATTGTGAAGTCGTAGGAGAAGGGGCGGGATCGATGTGGCCATTCGGAGCGAGCCGAGCCTGGTCTTCGCTCGCAGCGCCACCCGCCGAACAACGAGCAAGTGCAATCGCGTTGCTACCCTTCGCCGGAATACAAAGTGCTCGAGTCGACCAGGAGCCCCTCTCCGGACCCCCGTAGGTTCTCATCGAATCCAGCACCGCTGTAGCAGGCAAGAACAGTTTCGGAGGTGTCATACCCCTTGGCCGCCAACAGATCTCGAGCGCGTCCAAGTCGATTCACGTGGCCGAGTGTCATGACCCGGTCCCACTTGACTTCGCCCAGCGACAGGATGCGCCGCGGGTGTCCGGGCTCTTCCGGCGCCAGTACTGCCACATCGATTTGGATCTGGGACCTTTCGCGTGGGTCGTTGACCGTGGCCGCGGCTACCTGACCCGGTAGTCCGCCAAATACCTCTGGCCCCACCGACATTGCCCAGTCCCGGCAGAGTCCTTCGAAGTGTGGCCCGACCGCTTGGGAAAGGAAGCTGGCTTGGGAGTTACGCCACGCGGCCTCCGGATTGCCGCGCTCGAGCAGCGTCCACTGGCGGCGCATGATGGCCTCGTAGAACACGATCAACGGCTCGGCGATTCGGTAGACGGACTTGCCCTTGCTGAAGGGGTCGGTCTCGCGGACGATCAGCTGGGAATCTTCGAGTACCGACAGGGGGTGGCCGATGTCGGTGGCGTTGCGGCCGATGGTGTTTGCGATTCCACCGCGGGTGGTGTGGCCGCCCGCGATGGCGCCGAGGACGGCGTGATACAAAGCCGCGTCACGGATTTCGGTTTCCTCGGCCAATAGGTAGCGGGCTTCCCGGAAGAGGGGAACCTGCGGGTTGAGTACGGTTCGCAGTACCCACGAGTCGAAATCAGCTAGGGAGTCGGGGGCATCGCCGGCGACGAACTCGCGGCGGTAGGCGGGGGTGCCTCCGACGATCGAATGGACCAGCACTGCCAGGCGCGGATCGTCGATCCCCCAGAAGGTGGCGGCGTCGCGGTAGGAGAGCGGCCTGACGACCAACTCCATGCTGGCGCGGCCACGCAGTGGTGCGCTGCCCGACAAGAGTTTTCCCATGACGGACATGGCCGAGCCGCACAGCAGGATCCGGGACCCGGCCTGGCGTGCGTAGCCACGTGGATCGAGGGCGCGCTGCAGCACCGACGGAAGGGAGGGGGTGGCTTTGGTTAGGTAGGGGAACTCGTCGATGACGATGAGGCCGTCGCCGACCACGGCGAAGAGTCGCTCCAGCGCCTCGTCCCAGTCTTGGAAGGCGTATCGCCCACCGCCGGCATAGGCCGCGACGGCTCGGCCGAACCGCTCCAGAGACTCGGTCTGTGTTGCATCGGTCGCCGTGAAGAAGAAGCCGTTGACCACCTCGGCGAGCGCGTCGAGCAGGAACGTTTTACCTTGCCGCCGCCGTCCGCTGACGATGCCGAGCCGCACGTCCGGGCTCGATGCTGTCGCGAAGCGGGTAAGGCCGTCCCACTCGCGTTCACGGTCAAATACGCGATCGGGTTTGCTCAGGGCGGGCATACATAGAACTATACATCTTAGATGTATAGTTCTATGTTTCTGAACAAGGGGGGCTGGCGCAGCGGCTCCGATTGTTCGATCACGGCGTTGCCGGGACTGCGCGATACCTCCAGACGGCGTGGGTGGTTACGTAAACTGCTGTGCCGCTAGCTGTTCCCCATGACCCAGGGATCGTTGGAATTCAGTGCGACCAGCAGCAGGCGGATTGCGGCGACCCGGCGTTCCTTGCCTGGCAGCAGATCCAGTGCGCATTCCGGGTCGGCGGGTGGGCCCAAGTGGGTGCACCCCCGCGGGCAGTCCTCGATGGCGTCCGCCAAGTCGGCGAAGGCCTCGATGACGTCGTCGGGGGTGATGTGGGCCAGGCCGAAGGAGCGGATGCCGGGCGTGTCGATGACCCAGCCGCTGTCGGGGAGGGGCAGGGCCAGGGACTGGGTGGAGGTGTGGCGGCCCTTGCCGACGCCGGAGACGTCGCCTACGGCTCGATCTGCTTCCGGGACAAGGCGATTCACCAGGGTAGATTTTCCTACGCCGGAATGGCCCAGCAGACACGACAGCTTGTCATGCAGCAGATCGTGCAGGGATTCTAGTGGGTCCTCGCGCCCCGCGTGGACGATGGTCAAGTCCAGATCGGTGAATTCCGAGGCGAATTGGGAGTCCGCGGCCAGGTCGTGCTTGGTCAGGCACAGAACCGGCTCCAGGCCGCCTGCATACGCCGCGGCCATCGCGCGTTCGACGAAACCGGTGCGCGGTGGGGGATCGGCCAGGGCCACGACGATGATCAGCTGTTCGGCATTCGCGACGACGATCCGCTCGAACGGATCGGTGTCATCGGCGGTGCGGCGCAGGACCGTCGAACGATCGGCCACCCGGACGATGCGGGCCAGCGTGTCCGGCTTGCCGGACAGATCACCCACCACGTCGACCTGATCGCCGACCACGATCGGTGACCGGCCCAGCTCCCGGGCGCGCATCGCCACCAGCGGCCGATCGGGATCGCCGTCGAGCACGCAGCTCCACCGCCCGCGGTCGACGCCGATCACCATGGCGGCCTGGGCATCCCGGTGTTCGGGGCGGGTCTTGGTGCGAGGACGCGAGCCCCTGCCCGGGCGTACCCGGACATCGGACTCGTCGTACTCGCGGCGCCTCAGGACGCTGCTCCCTCGCCCGAAAGCATTGTCTCCCAGAGGGATACGAAGTCGGGCAGGGTCTTGGCGGTGGTGCCGATGTCCTCGATCTGCACCCCGGGCACCCGCAGGCCGAGGATCGCGCCGGCGGTGGCCATGCGGTGGTCGGCGTAGGAGTGCCACGGCCCGCCGTGCAGCGGGGTGGGCACGATGTCCAGCCCGTCCTCGGTCTCGGTGACGTTGCCGCCGAGGCGGTTGATCTCGGTGGACAGCGCCGCGAGCCGGTCGGTCTCGTGCCCGCGCAGGTGGGCGATGCCGCGCAGGCGCGAGGGCGAATCGGCCAGCGCGGCAAGGGCTGCCACGGTCGGGGTGAGCTCGCCGACGTCGTGCAGGTCGATATCGATTCCCGCCAGCCGCTGGGGCCCGTGCACGCGGAGCTTGCCGTGCGCGCGGCGAACCTCGGCGCCCATGCGCACCAGGATCTCCCGGATGACATCGCCCGGCTGGGTGGTCAGCTGCGGCCAGTGCGGAATGGTCACCTCACCGCCGGTGACCGCGGCCGCGGCCAGGAACGGTGTCGCATTGGACAGATCCGGCTCGACCTCCCAGTCCACGCCATGGATCGGGCCGGGTGCGACGGTCCACACCTGCTCCTTGCGCGGATCCGTCGGCGCGGTGACCTCGACGTCGGCCTGGCGCAGCATCTGCACGGTCATCTCGATGTGCGGCATCGAGGGCAGCGCCGCGCCCTCGTGGTGCACGGTCAGGCCCTCGCCGAAGCGGGCCGCGGACAACAGCAGCCCGGAGACGAACTGCGAGGAGCCCGACGCGTCCATGGTGACCGACCCGCCGCGCAGCCCACCCGTGCCGTGCACGCTGAACGGCAGCTTGTCCCCGTCGATCGTGGCCCCGAGCGAGCGCAGCGCCTGCAGGATGGTGTCCAGCGGACGCAGGCTCGCCTGCTCGTCGCCGGAGAAGGACACCTCGCCGCTGGCCAGCGCCGCCACCGGCGGCAGGAAGCGCATGACCGTACCGGCCAGGCCGCAGTCGACATCCGCTCCGGTCAGCGGGGCCGGGGTGACGGTCAAAGTGTCTGCGTCACCGTCGATCCCGGCGCCCATCGCCCGCAGCGCGGCGATCATGAGGTTGGTGTCACGGCTGCGCAGCGCCCCGGTGATGGTCGAGGGCCGGTCGGCGAGCGCGGCGAGGATCAGGGCCCGATTGGTGATGGATTTCGAGCCCGGCAAGGTGACGGTCGCGTGGACGGGGCGGTCGGAGTGGGGCGCTGGCCAGAGAGTCACCCCTCCATCTTCGCTTATCGACCGTTTCGGGGTGCGCACGGTCATGAACTCGCAGCAAAACGGCCATCGAAACCGGCCGCGGCCTGTGATCAATCACAGGGGATGTTCGCGTGTTCGACCGGATGTCACATTCGGTCAACTGACCCGATCGAATGTCACCTTCGATCGGGATCAGCGGACCGAAGGTGACATCCGGTCGATACCGGCGGAGGCGGCGCTGCTTGGCTGGGGCGGGGGGCTACTTGTGCCGCCCGTGGATCAGCGGAACGATCCGCCGCAGCAGCTTCATCGTGCTCTCGGTGCGCTTGTAGCTCAGCAGCGCCATGCCGGGAATCGCGAAGCGCTGCACCGCGATCGAGTGCGGATCGGCGAACTCCAGCAGACCCGGTGCGCCGTGGATGCGCCCGATGCCCGATTCGCGCCGCCCGCCGAAGGGCAGCGCGGAGATGGCCGCGAAGCCCAGCACCGAGTTGACCGAGGTGGCTCCGGCGCGCAGGCGCCGGGCGATCTCGACGCCGTGCTTGCGGGAGAACACCGCCGAGCCCAGGAAGTACTTGGAGTTGTTGGCCAGCCGGACCGCCTCGTCGATGCCGTCGACGGAGCGGATGGTGACCGTCGGGCCGAAGGTCTCGTCGGTGACGGCCTCGGAGGTCTCCTCGACGTCCAGCAGCACGACCGGCTCGATGTAGGGGCCCTTGATCGAGTCCAGCCCGCCCATGACCGCCGTGCCGCCGTTCTTCAGTGCGCTGTCGATGTGGCGGCGCACGACGTCGATCTGGCTGGGCATCGTCATCGGGCCGTAGGCGGCCTTGGCGTCCGAGCCCGGGTGGACGTTCGACAGGACCTTCTTGACCTCGGCGACGAACTGATCGCGAATCGACCTGTCGACGTACACGCGCTCCACGCCCGCGCAGGTCTGGCCGCTGTTCATGGTGGCGCCGTAGGCGACCGCGTCGGCCGCGGCCTTGATGTCGGCGTCCGCGGCCACGATCACCGCATCCTTACCGCCGCATTCGAGCAGCACCGGGGTGAGCGAGTCGGCCGCGGCGGCCATGATCCGCTTGCCGGTGCCGGGGGAGCCGGTGAACGCCACCTTGTCCACGCCGGAGGTGACCAGGGCCGCGCCGGTGGCGCCGTAGCCGTTGACGGCGATGAAGACGCCCGCGGGCAGTTCCGGATTGGCCTCGGCGAAGGTCTTGGCCATGAAATTGCCGATGCTGGTGGAGTATTCGCTGGGCTTGTACACCACGGTGTTGCCCGCGGCCAGCGCGTAGGCGATCGAGCCGTTGGGGGTGTAGATGGGGTAGTTCCACGGGCCGATCACGCCGACGACGCCGAGGGGACGGTATTCGATGGACGCCCCGAAGTTCGCCATCGTCGCGCCGGGGGAAACCTTGCGGGTCTTCAGCACCTTCTCGGCGTTCTTGGCGGCCCAGGCGATGTGCTCGAGGACCAGCATGAGCTCGAGGAAGGCGTCCTCGCGCGGCTTGCCGTTCTCGGCGTGGATCAGGTCGCACAGCTCGTCGGAGACGGCGACGAGCCGAGACGACCAGCGCAGCAGGTACCGCTTGCGCTCGGCGTAACTCAGGGCGCCCCAGGTGGCGGCGGCGGTGCGCGCCGTGGCGACGGCCGCGGCCACCGCCTCGGCGTCGGCGATCGGGTGCGTGGCGATGGTCTCGCCGGTAGCCGGGTTGACCGAGGTCAGCACGGTCTCACTGGTGGTCTTCGACTCGGTGGTGGACATGTTTTCGGCGACCCCTACTGAGAAAGTGACGGCGTGAAGTTCTCATAGCTTGATATGAAGTCTACTGCCGTCAGTTTGGATTTCCGGCCAATATTCGATGCCGGGCCAGCCGCGGCTGTCGGTGGGTGATGGCAGCATGGGGGACATGTGCGGCAGATACGCGACCACCGTGGATCCGGGCCGTCTGGCGGCCGAACTCGACGCCCTCGACGAGACCGACGACCCGCCGGGCCCCGGCGCGGGCGCCCCCGGCCCGAACTACAACGTCGCGCCGACCAACAGGGTGCTGACCGTGGTCGAGCGGCACGATCGCGACCACCCCGAGGACGATCCGCGCCTGCGCATCCGCCGCATGCGCTGGGGCCTGGTCCCGGTGTGGACCAAGGCCGCCGAGCCCGGCGTGCCGGTCAAGGGAAAGCCGCTGTTCAACGCCCGCGCGGAGCGCGCCGCGGAGGCGCCCTCGTTCCGGGACGCGGTCAAGAAGCGCCGCTGCCTGGTGCCGATGGACGGCTGGTACGAATGGGTGGTCGAGGGCGAGGAGAACGCGAAGGGCAAGGCGGTCAAGCGGCCCTACTACATGTCCAACGCCGACGGCTCGCGGCTGTACATGGCCGGGCTGTGGTCGATCTGGCGCGACCCGGCCCGGCGGGAGATGGATCCGCTGCTCTCGTGCACGATCCTGACCACCGACGCGATCGGCGATCTGACCAGGATTCACGATCGCATGCCGCTGATCATGCCCCGCGAACACTGGGCCGCCTGGCTCGATCCCGATCACGCGGCCCCGCACGAATTGCTGGAAACCCCGGGGCCGGAACGGGTTTCGGGGATCGCGGTCCGAGAGGTACCGACTTTGGTGAACAGCGTGCGCAACAACGGGCCCGAACTGCTCGCGCAGGTGGGGGAGCGGGCCGGGCAGATCAGCCTGCTGTAGCACCGGCCCGGCGGGTCACCCGCACGTCTCGCTCGACACGAGCAGGGCCACCACGCACTTGGCCAGGTCCGCACCTGTCTCGATGGTCTTCGTCATGACTTCGCTGCCCAGGTCCGCGCCCCTATTGATAATCCTCGTGGCCAGGTCGCCGCCCATGCCCTGCGCCTTCTCGTCCCGTTCCGGCTGTGCCTGCTCCGGGGTGCCGGAATGGGCGCCGAGCGGGTAATCCTCCGGGCCGGCCGCAGCGGTGGCGGCGCAGCAGGCGAGCATCACGCCGCTCGCCAGGGTGACGATCATGGTGCGGACGGGCTGGCGGCGGGACGACATCGCGCGGCGATTCGATGAGGGACGGTGGTCGGGCGACGGGTGAGCCATTCGCATCAACATCCTCGGGGGTCGGTAAGTACGACGAACGGGCCCGTCAAGTAACGCATCACCGGGGCTCATTTCGCGTGATTTGCGCGATTGGTCCCCGTGGTGCTGCGTGTTCTCGACAGGCCCGTCGTGGCGGTCGAACGACCAGTTCCGCGTGGTCAGGCGACCGGTTCGACCTCCGCGCGATCCCCGGCCCGGGATTCGCTACTCGCCGCGATGCCGCCCGCGGTGCGCAGCGGCACCTCCTTCCAGAAGGCCACCAGCGCCAGCGCCAGCACCGCCAGGGCGGTCACCGAGAGAAAGACCGTGTCCATCGAATCGGCGAAGCCGACCTTGAACGGCCGGGCCAGCGTCGGATTCAGCTTCTGGATCACCGAGCTGTCGCTCAGCACGTTCGCCGCGGCCGACGTACCGTGCGAGATCAATCCCTTGGACAGCGCCGCATCGGCCGGGTTGCTCGAGTGCACCCCCTGCACGATGGCCTGCTGATACGCGGGCTGGGTCGCCGCAACCTGCATCTGATGCCCGATGTTCGGGGTCAGCTGGGCGAACAGGATCGACAGGAACACCGCCACGCCCATGGTGCCGCCGATCTGCCGGAAGAAGGTCGCCGACGAGGTCGACACGCCCATGTCCTTCGGCGGCAGCGCATTCTGCAGCGCCAGCGTCAGCGGCTGCATCAGGTTGCCCAGCCCCAGGCCGACGATCGCCATGAAGATCATCACCAGCCACAGGTGGCTGTCGGCGCTGACCAGATGCAGCAGGAACAGGCCCACGGTCAGCAGCGTGGCGCCGATGATCGGGAAGATCCGGTACCGGCCGGTGCGGGAGATGGTCTGACCGGCCACGATCGAGGCGGTCATCATGCCGAACACCATCGGCAGCGTCTGCAGCCCGGCGATGGTCGGGCTCGAGCCCCGCACCACCTGCAGGTACTGCGGCAGCAGGCTGATGCCGCCGAACATGGCCGCGCCGACCACGAAGGAGATCACCACGCCGAGCGCGAAGGTGGTGTTCTTGAACATCCGCAGCGGAATCAGCGCGGCGTCACCGAGTTTCGCCTCCACGGCGATGAAGCCGAGGATGCCGAGCACGCCGATCGCGTAGCAGGTCAGCGACTGCGCGCTGCCCCAACCCCAGCTGCGGCCCTGTTCGGCGACCACCAGCAGCGGCACCAGGCCGACGACCAGCGCGAGCACGCCCCACCAGTCGATGCGCACCTGTGTACGCGTGCGCTTGGGCAGCTTCAGCACTTTGCTGACCACGGCCAGCGCGAGCGCGCCGACCGGCACGTTCACCAGGAACACCCAGCGCCAGCCGGTGATGCCCAGGATGTGCGCCTGGCCGGCCAGCAGGCCGCCCAGCACCGGGCCCACGACGCTGGAGGTGCCGAACACCGCCAGGAAGTAGCCCTGGTAGCGGGCGCGTTCGCGGGGGCTGACGATATCGCCCATGATGGTCAGGGCCAGCGACATCAGGCCGCCCGCGCCCAGGCCCTGCAGCGCCCGGAAGAGGGCGAGCTGGTACATCGAGTCGGCGAACGAGCACAGCAGCGAGCCGGCCACGAAGATCGTGATGGCGGCCAGATAGAACGGCTTGCGGCCGAACATGTCCGAGAGCTTGCCGTACAGCGGCGTGCTCAGGGTGGAGGTGATCAGGTAGGCGGTCGTCACCCACGCCTGCATGGAATAGCCGTGCAGGTCGTCGGCGATGGTGCGGATCGAGGTCGACACGATGGTCTGATCGAGGGCTGCCAGCAGCATCCCCAGCATCAGGCCGGACAGGATGACCAGCACCTGGCGGTGGGTGAAGCCGCCCGCTGATCTGGGTTCGAGGGACGGCCGATGTGCCGTCTCGGTGGCGGTGGTCATGAGAGTTTCTCCGTCGCAGGATCTTTGGGGGGAAGGTTGAGCATCGCCGGGCGCGCCTGTTCGTAGTCGTCGACGAAGCGGCGCATCACGTGGGCGAGCTGTTCGCGGTCGTCGTCACTCCAGTGCGAGAGCACGGTGGAGAGCGCTTCGTTGCGGCGACGACGCAGGGAGGCGGCCAGCTCCCGTCCGGCGTCGGTGACGGCCAGGACGCTGGCCCGGCCGTCGGCGGGGTCGGCACGGCGCTCGATGAGCCCGCGCTTGACCAGTGCCGCGGCCTGGCGGCTGATGGTGGAGGCATCGGAGTAGAGCAGTTCCGCCAGGGCGCCCGAGCGCATCGGGCCGTCCGCGAGCAGGCGGAAGATGATCCCGTAAGATGCAGCCTCGATCTCGCCTCCGGAGGCGGCCGCGATCTGCGCGGCGGTGCGCTCGCGGATGCGTCCCAGTCGGATCAGCTGCAGGGCGATCAGATCGATCACCTCGTCGTGGTCCATGGGTCGCGCGCCTCCTTGGTCAGCTCAACTGATTAACACAGTCAATTGCTTGCTTATTCCAACTAGTTGTACTGGGCAAGTATGTGCTCGATCGGGGAGATATGCAAGGAGCGCTGGACGATAGTCCGGCGTGTCGGATAGGGGTGGGAGGTCAGGACGTCGCGACGGGAGCCGTGACGGCGTCGGTCAGGCGGATCAGATCGGCGGGGGCCAGTTCGATCTCCAGCCCGCGCCGGCCCGCGCTGCACAGCATCCGGTCCCACTCCAGCGCGGACGCGTCGATCACCGTCGGCAGGGCGCGCTTCTGGCCGAGCGGGGAGATGCCGCCCAGTACATAGCCGGTGGTGCGCTCGGCCTTGGTCTTGTCGGCCATGGCCGCCTTCGGCGCGCCCAGCGCCGCGGCCGCGGCCTTCAGCGAGAGCGTCGTCGGGACCGGCAGCACCGCCACCGCCAGCCGCGCCGGGGCGGACCCGCCCGACAGCTCGATCACCAGCGTCTTGAAGATCTGCCCGTCCCGCACCCCCAACTGCGCGGCCAGCGCCGCCACCGCCTCCGCGCCGAAGGAGTCGCTGCGCGGGTCGTGCTGGTAGGCGTGCACCCGGTGCGCGACCTTCGCCTGGGTCAGGGTGCGGATCGCGGGGGTCGAAGCGGCGGCCATGGCGGCCACCTTAGGTGTGCGGGGACCCACCCGGCCAGTCCATTGCGCCCGACGCGCGGGAACACAGCGACCCTCCGGCATGTTGCACGCGGTACGCATCCCATTCCGTGAGAATCGAAGGAGTTTGCCGGTGACGGTTCTGATCGATGAACGTCCGGTCCGTCTCGGAACCTCGCCGCTGTTCAGCCAGCTCGCGCAGGTCCCCCGGGCGACCGGGTTCCCGCTGTCCACCTCGCTCGCGGTAGATTCTGTGATTACGGCGATCGAAGGGATGGGCGTGACGAGCGACGAAGATTTGGCGGCCGATCGCCTCGATGGTGACGCCGAGAGCGGCGGCACGACGCAGGCGGGCCCGGCCGACCCGGCCGAACTGGCGCAGCGGTTCGAGCGCGACGCGCTCCCGCTGCTGGATCAGCTCTACGGTGCGGCGCTGCGGATGACCCGCAACCCCGCCGACGCCGAGGATCTGGTGCAGGAGACCTTCGCCAAGGCGTATCAGGGCTTCCGGTCCTTCCGTGAGGGCACCAACCTCCGCGCCTGGCTGTACCGGATCCTGACCAACACCTACATCAACTCCTATCGCAAGAAGCAGCGCCAGCCCGCGCAGTACCCCACGGACGAGATCACCGACTGGCAGCTCGCGGCCACCGCCGAGCACACCTCGACGGGCCTGCGTTCGGCCGAGATGGAGGCGCTCGAGGCGCTGCCCGACGACGACATCAAGTCGGCGCTGCAGGAACTTCCGGAGGAGTTCCGGATGGCGGTCTACTACGCCGATGTCGAGGGTTTCCCCTACAAGGAGATCGCCGACATCATGGGCACCCCGATCGGCACGGTCATGTCCCGGTTGCACCGCGGCCGCAAGCAGCTCAAGGGCCTGCTCGCCGATGTGGCACACGAGCGGGGATTCGACCGGAACGAGGCGGGCAGCGGGGCTCGTCAGGAGGTAGCCCAGTGAGCACGGAACAGGAGCGGGGGACCGAGGCGGAGGCCGATATGAAGCTCGATTGCACGGCGGTGCTGGCCGATGTCTGGCTCATGCTGGACGGCGAATGCGACCAGGCCACCCGCGAGCGGCTCCAGCATCATCTGGAGACCTGTTCGCCCTGCATCGACGCCTACGGCCTGGAGGAGAAGCTCAAGCGGCTGCTCAACCGCAAGTGCGGCGGCGACCGGGCCCCCGATTCGCTGCGCGAGCGCCTGACCCTGGAGATCCGGCGTTCGATCACCGTCACCGAGACCCGGCTCGAGCCCTAGCCCGTTCTCCCGGCATACATACAGATCAGCGGCACGTCATCGACGAGATGACGTGCCGCTGAGTGCATATGCGAGATATGCGAACGATTCAGCTGTTCGGACGCTTGCCGTGATTGGCGGCATTGCCCTTGCGGCTGCGCTTCTTACGACCACGCTTACCCATGATTGTCTCCTTCCTGATCGGCAGTCATTGTTCCATGCGGGTGCGGCGATCCCGTCGCCCGGTCGGCCGCTGCGCCGATGCCCCGGGATGCGGTACCCCGGATACGGGCGGGTAAACCCCTGCTGATCGGGTGGTGCCGGTCAGGATGTGATTGGCTGTAGCGTCAGCTGATCGACCGCAGCGGCGATCTACCGGAAGGGTGTCATGGCCGAGGAAGTGCTCGCGGAGATGGTCTCGACCGTCTTCCAGATCGTTGCGGAAGAGGGCGCGGTTGTGCAGGAGGGCGACACCCTGGTGTTGCTGGAATCGATGAAAATGGAGATTCCGGTGGTCGCCGAGGGACCGGGCACGGTGGCCTCGATCAACGTCAAACCGGGCGACGTGCTCCAGAAGGGCGACCTGATCGCCGTCATCTCCTAGGGGGATGGTGAGCCGGCGGGGCGGGTAGATGCAGCGATCTCACGCCGGGGTCGGTGTGGCCGCAGGGGGCCGGTGTGGTGTGTGAAGGAGAGGTTTTATGTCGACGTTGAGTGATCTGCTGGCCGAGCACACCGATCTACCGGGTGCGGCCGTCGACCATCTGCAGCGGGTGGTGGGCGACTGGCAGCTGCTGTCGGATCTGTCGTTCGCGGATCTGCAGTTGTGGGTGGGCGCCGGGCCCGTCGCCGAGGGCGCGGACGTGGTGTGCGTGGCGCAGTGCCGCCCGACCACCGCGGCCACCGTGCATCCGGAGGACCTGGTCGGCTCGCTCGCCTCGACGAGCGATCATCCGCAGGTCTTCGAGGCCCTGACGACCGGCGCGATCGTGCGTGTCGACACCGACCGCGTCTCGACCGGCGTCTACCACCCGAATCCGGCGCACGTCATGCGCGAGGCGATTCCGGTGCGGGTCGGCGAGGACATCATCGCGGTGCTCGGCCGGGACATCGAGGTGCAGCGGTCCAAGATCCGCGGCAGCCTCGAGAACGCCTACATGTCCTGCGCCGATGACCTGTGCCAGATGATCGCCGACGGCACCTTCCCGACCCTCGAGGACCGCACGGGCTCGCATTCGAGCCCGCGCGCCGGGGACGGATTCATCCGCCTGAACACCGAGGGCATCGTCGAATACGCCAGCCCCAACGCGCTTTCGGCCTATCACCGGATGGGCCTGCAGGCCGATCTGGCCGGGCAGGATCTGGCGCAGACCACCCGTTCGCTGATCACCGACCCGTTCGATGCGCAGGAGGTCGTCAGCGATATCCAGGCCGCACTCGCGGGCAAATCGGGCCGCCGCATGGAGGTGGAGGCGCGCGGGGCGACGGTGCTGCTGCGCACCCTGGTGCTGCGCCCGCACGGCGAGCTGGCCGGCGCGGCGGTGCTGGTGCGCGATGTCACCGAGGTCAAGCGGCGCGATCGGGCGCTGCTGTCCAAGGACGCCACGATCCGCGAGATCCACCACCGGGTGAAGAACAATCTGCAGACCGTCGCCGCGCTGCTGCGGTTGCAGGCGCGCCGCACCGAGAACGAGGAGGCGCAGCTGGCGCTCACCGAATCGGTGCGCCGGGTCACCTCGATCGCGTCGGTACACGAAATGTTGTCGATGTCGGTTGACGAGGAGGTCGATCTCGACGAGGTCGTCGACCGTTTGCTGCCGATCATGGCCGACGTGGCCACGGTGAACACCGCGCGGATCAAGGTCCGCCGGGAGGGCTCGCTGGGTGTGTTCTCCGCCGAACGCGCCACGCCGCTGGTGATGGTGCTGACCGAGCTGGTGCAGAACGCCATCGAGCACGCCTTCGATTCCGGCGAGAACGGCACCGTCACGATCCGTTCGGAACGCTCGGCGCGCTGGCTGGACGTCATCATCGGCGACGACGGCCGCGGGCTGCCGGACGGGTTCAGCCTCGAGGGTTCCGACCGGCTCGGCCTGCAGATCGTGCGCACGCTGGTGACCGCGGAACTGGGTGGATCCATCGGTCTGCATCCGGGTGCGGATGTGGGAACCGATGCGGTGCTGCGTGTTCCGCTGGGTCGCCGTTCGCGATAATCGCCGTGCGATCAGGGGGAAATCCCTTGGCGCACAATAAAGCCCGGCACCTTACGGGGTGCCGGGCCGGAAGTGCGCTACGTGCCAGGGATGGTGCGTTTGATTCGCGGTGGCCGTAACGCCGACCGTCGTGCTACACGACGGCCCGGGTACGCGTCCGCGCGTTGCGCCGCTTGAGCGCGCGCCGCTCGTCTTCGCTCATGCCGCCCCATACGCCGGCGTCCTGTCCGGACTGCAGGGCCCAGGACAGGCAGTCGGCGGTGACGGGGCAGCGGGCGCAGACCAGCTTGGCATCGGCAATCTGCGCGAGCGCCGGACCGCTGTTACCCACAGGGAAGAACAGCTCGGGGTCCTCGTCGCGACAGATGGCCTTGTGGCGCCAGTCCATTCCTCTGCTCCTTTGCTGGGCGCCGTAGGGCGCCGTGAGTTTGTGGTTCGTTCACTTGTGCGACTCGAATGTTTCCGCACGGTTGCTTGTGAATGCTTTCACGAACACCGTAGATGTCAATAGCTTGGTGTTGCACCGTGGGGAAGCTCACGCCTAAGACCCCTGCACTGGGGGCCTGCGGAGTCCTTTCTACTCGCTCCGACCGGTTTTCGCACTGCAACCGGGAGGTTTCTCAGTCGTGTCGGCCCGATTCAGGCTGCGGAGCAAGCACGTCCAAGATCTTCGGCACGGCTGTGAAATCCACCATGTTGCGCCGGCCGATGAAATCGCCATCGATTTGCAAACCGATCGGCATGTCGGACTCGACCCGCACCGACGGGACATCGTCGGTGCGAAAGAGATTGCGGGCCTTGGGGTCTCCGTCGGTGGCCAGGATCTGCCGGACGACCAGCAGGGTTTGCACCACACTCATGGTCCGCATGGCGAACACCCCGAGGCCGGTCTCGAAGGCCGTGCCGGGATTCGTGTGCGCAGGGGTGTTGTCAAGGTAGGTCCACGGGGTGGTGTTCGTCACGAATGCGTAATGCACCCCGGACACCGGATCGTGGCCCGGAATGTGCAGCGTCACCGACGGTTCGCGGCGGCGCGCACGAAAGAATTGCCGCACAGTGGTGCGCACGTAGCGGGCCGGGGTGGCCGGATTGCCGTTGGCGCGGCTGTGGTCGATGGCCTCGCAGACATCGGCATCCAGCCCCACCCCGGCGCTGAAGGTGAACCAGCGGTCGTCCGCGATGCCCAGCCCGATCCGGCGGTCCCGCTCCAGCGAGAGCAGGTCGATCAGCTGGTTGGTGGCGGCCACCGGATCGGGCTTGATGCCCAGCGACCGCGCGAAGACGTTGGCCGAACCGCCGGGGATGACGCCGAGGCGGGGCTTCCACGCCTGCCCGTCGTCGATCTGCGGCAGCGGGAGGAAGCCGTTGATCGTCTCGTTGACCGTGCCGTCGCCGCCGTGCACGACGATCAGGTCCATCTCGTTGGTGGCGGCCCACTGCGCCAGTTCGGCCGCGTGGCCGCGGTGCTGGGTGTGTGCGACGGTCAGCTGCGTGCGACTCTCCAGCGCGTGGGCCAGCAGATCCCGGGTCGCCGCCGTGGTGGAGGTGGCATTCGGGTTCACGATCAACAGCGTCCGCACGCGTCGAGCCTACTGATCGCCCGCGGCCGAACCCGTACGGTGGCCGGAACCGGCCGCTTCGGGTGCACCCGTAGCCGACGCCCGGCCGCACCCCGGCGGCCCGGTCGTAGGCTGGGGCGGTGGCGAAGCAGAATGGTCCCGTGACGAAGCAGGGTGATTCCGGGGCCGACGAGAACTCCGGAGCGGGTGCGAACCCGGGAGCCGCAGGCGAATCCGGAACACCGGCGCGGATCCCGGCCACGATTCGCGGCGCGGGTGCGCTGGCGGGTCTCGAGGGCCTGGTCGGTTTGGGCATCGCGGTCGCCCTGGTGGTGCACGGCAGCGGCGCGCACGCCGGCATCCGCGGGCCCGGAGCGAGCGCGCAGCCCTACGGCACCGCCGTCTGGTTCGCGATCCTGTCCGCGGCCGTGCTGGCCGCCGGGGTGAGCCTGATTCGCGGCCGCCGCTGGGGCCGCGCCATCGTGGTGATCGCCCAGGTGCTGCTACTGCCGATCGCCTGGAACATGGTCAGCTCGCATCGCCTCGAGCTCGCGATTCCGATCGGGCTGGCGGCCCTGGTCACCCTCGGACTCACCTTCGCCCCGCCCTCGGCGCAGTGGATGGCCCGCGGCTACGGGGTCGATCCGGAGGAGTGAGGGGCGCTCAGCGGGGCGCTCGCCACATCGGCCACATCGGCGGGCCGCCCTCGGTCAGGTCGAGTTCGCCATCGGACTCGTAGCCGAAACGCTCGTAGTAGGGCACGTTTTCGGGCTTGCTGGACTCCAGGTACGAGGCGGCGCCGACCTCGTCGCAGTACTCCAGGCGGGGCGCGAGCAGCGCGTGCCCGAAGCCGCGTCCCCGCGCGGTCGGGAGCGTGCCGAGGAAGGCCAGGTACCAGTGCGGTTCGGTGGGGTGATGGCGCGCCATCCGGTCCGCCAGCCGCGCGGCCGTCGCCAGCCCGCCGCGGAATCCGCGCCACAGTCCCGGCAGCATGCGCAGCTGCGTCCACGCCGAAGGCGTCCAGATCCCGGGCGGAGCCCAGACGGCCACTCCGGCCATCGCGCCCGCGTCATCGATCGCCACGTCCACCGCGCCGGCAGCGAGGAACTGGTGGCGAACCTGGGCGGCGAACAACCGCGCCGCGCGCTCGGCGCGGGTCGTGGGATCCGGGATCAGCCAGCCGATGACCGGATCGTCGGCGAAGGCCAAGCCCAGCACGCGCGCCAGTTCCGGAACATCGGATCGGGTTGCCGCGCGCACGATGCGCTCCATACGGTTCACGATAGGCGATTCACGTGCCCATCTCGGCGAGCCGGGAGGCGAGGAAGGCGCGCTCGGTGTCGTTCTCGGTCAGCAGGATCGCCTCCTGGTAGGCGGTGCGTGCCTCGGGGGCGCGGCCGAGTTCGGCCAGGAAGTGGGCGCGGGCGGCGGCCAGGTAGCCGTACCCGGCCAGCTGCGGTTCGGCGGCCAGCTCGTCCAGCGCCGCCAGGCCCGTCTCGGGGCCCTGCGCCATGCCACGCGCGACCGCCCGGTTCAGCGCCACCACGGGTGAGGGCCAGACGCCGATCAGCACGTCGTAGAGCCCGGCGATCTCGCGCCAGTCGGTCCGGTCGTAGCTCGGCGCCTCGGCATGTACCGCCGCGATCGCGGCCTGCAGCGCGTACCGACCCGGATTGCGCGACAACGCCACCCGGACCAGCGCGATGCCCTCGGCGATCTGCCCGTGATCCCAGCGGTCGCGGTCCTGTTCCGACAGGCGCAGCATGGTGCCGTCGTCCGCGGTGCGGGCCACCCGGCGGGCATCGGTCAGCAGGATGAGCGCGAGCAGTCCCGTGACCTCCTGGTTGTCGGGCTGCAGCGCGTGCAGCATGCGGGCCAGGTCGGTGGCACGTTCGATCAGATCGCGCCGGATCAGGGCCTCGCCCGAGGGCGCGGTGTGGCCGGTGGTGAACAGCAGGTGGATCACCGCGAGCACGCCCTCGATGCGCTCGGGAAGTTCGCGCGGGCCCGGCACGCGGTAGGGAATGCGGGCCGTGGCGATCTTCTTCTTGGCGCGGGTGATGCGCGCGGCCATCGTCGGCTCGGCGACCAGGAAGGCGTGTGCCACCTCGGCGGTGGTGAGGCCGCAGACCAGCCGCAGCGTCAGGGCCACCTGGGTCTCGGGGGACAGGGCGGGGTGACAGCAGGTGCAGATCAGGCGCAGCCGGTCGTCGGGGATCTCCTCGAGGGCGGTGATCGCGGCGTTGGCGGGGTCCGGAGCCGGTTCGTCGTCGATCAGCAGCGGCAGTGCGCGCTGCATCGTCGACTGGCGGCGCAGCAGATCCAGCGCGCGGTTGCGCGCCACCGTCGTCAGCCAGGCGGCCGGGCGGGCCGGGATGCCGTGCTGTGCCCAGTTCGTCAGGGCCTGCGCGTAGGCGTCCTGCACGCATTCCTGGGCCAGATCCAGGTCCCGGGTGACGCGCACGGTCGAGGCGAGCACGAAGGCCCATTCGCGACGGTGCGCGTCGGCCACCGCCGCGGCGACATCGGAGTGAATCATGGTGCCGGCCATCGTGATTCGATGACTCTGAAAGTACTTGGACCGCAGTCGATATCGAGCCCTGGGACAACATGCGCGGGACCGATCCCGCGGCCGCAGGTGCGGCGTGCGCGGGATCGGTCACTGTGCGTGCGGCGAATCATGATGTGGTGGGCAATGATTCGGAGCGTCAGTTGAAGACCCGGATGGGGCGCACCTCGACGCCGCCGCCCTCCATCGGCACCTGCTTGGCGATCGCCAGCGCGGCATCCAGGTCGGGCGCCTCGATCAGGTAGTAGCCGCCCAGCTGTTCCTTCGTCTCGGCGAACGGGCCGTCGGTCACGACGAAGCCGCCGGCGCCGTCCGGCCGGATGGCGGTGCCGGTGTGGCTGCGCTCGAGCGCGTTGCCGCCGGCCAGCGACGGTCCGTTGTGCTCCATGAAATTCTGGTGGGCCCGCATCATCGGCGCCTCGGGCGCAGGCTCGTCCAGAACGCGCTCGTCCTGGTAGATCAGAACCAGATATTGCGACATGGTGAAAGTCCTTCGAACTGGTGGCCCGCCTTTCGGACCATTCAACTCTCCGACGTGCACCCCGCGGTGAAATCGACATCCACCGGAAGAAGTTTCCGGCGTTTTTCTCCCCGGGCCTCAGCGCGAGGCGAGCTGGTTCAGTGCGTCGCCGGTCAGGCGATACCCGGTCCACTCGTCCTGGGGTGTGGCGCCCAGCGACTTGTAGAAGTCGATCGAGGGAGTGTTCCAGTCCAGCACCGACCAGTCCACGCGCCGGTACCCCTGGTCGACGGCCTCGCGCGCCAGCGCCGCCAGCAGCGCCTTGCCCAGGCCCAGTCCGCGCGCCTGCGACTTGACGAACAGATCCTCGAGGTAGATGCCGTGCGTGCCGGTCCACGTGCTGTAATTCAGGAACCAGATCGCGCAGCCGAGCACCTCGCCGCCCGAATCACGCTGTGCCACATGGGCGAACAGCTTCGGTTCCGGGCCGAACAGCGCCGCGTGCAGCTGCTCGTCGGTGAGGGTGCATTCGTCGCGCGCCCGCTCGTACTCGGCCAGGTCGTAGACGAGGCCGACCATCGCGGGCACGTCGTCGGGTGTGGCGCGGCGGATCATGAGGCTCCTTCGATCGGGAAAGGTGGTGTGCTGCGGTGTCCCGGCGCCGGGACTATCGGCCCAGGCCGTCGAGGTCCGAGACGATGTTGTGCGCCCGGATCGTGCGGGTGCGGTGCTCGTGGCCCAGGACGCTGATCGCGGCGGTCGACAGATAGAACCGGCGCCCCTCGCGCACCTCGAGTTCGGCCCAGCGGGCGATCAGCACCCGGGAGAAGTGCCCGTGGCCGACCAGCACCACGTCGCGGTTCTGCAGCTCCGGCTCCACCTTCGCCAGCACCCGATCCGCCCGCTCCCGCACCTGGGCGGCGGATTCGCCCCCCGGCACCGGATCGGTGAAGATCGTCCATCCCGGCACGCTCCGCTCGATCTCCGGCGTGGTCAGCCCCTCGTAGTCGCCGTAGTCCCATTCGACCAGATCGTCATCGATCTGCACCTCCGTCAGCCCCGCCAGCTCGGCGGTGTGCACCGCCCGCTGCCTCGGGCTGCACAACACCAGCGGATCGGAAAGCCGCAGGCCCTCGAGCACGCTCCGCGCCGCCCTGGCCTGCTCTTCCCCGACCTCGGTCAGCGGAATATCGGTCCGCCCCGTATGCCGGTGCCCCTTCGACCACTCGGTCTCCCCGTGCCGCAGCACAACCACCCGGAACTCCGTCGCGGAACCACTCATACGCTCGATCATGCCGGATGGCGGTTTCCGCCCCAGCCGGGCCGTCGTACGCGGCTGCGGTCAACGGGGATCGTCGACGCCCCACTATCCAGTGGGGCGGCCCGCGGAACAGGCCACCCTCAACCTCACCACCGGTGGCAGCGGTGGTCCCAGTGGCCCCAGCCGTCGTGGTCGTCGTTGTGCCAGAAGCCGTGGCGGTCGCAGTGCCAGTCGTTGTGGTGCCAGTCGCCCGGGTCGTGCCAGCCGGGGTTGTTGTAGCCGCCCCAGTCGTTGTCCTGTTGTGCGGGAAGGGTGTACGACGGCGCGGCGGCGGCGGTGCCCGCTACCGGGCCGATGAGCAGGGCGCCGGCGGTGAGGGCGATGAACGTTGCGGACAGTTTCTGCTTCAAGATGATCTCTCCGGTAGTTTGTTGCCCCGACCTCGAAAGTCATTGCACGCCCCCGGGGTTCCGGACGCAATGACCTCGAGCGGATTCACAGCCGATTCACGTGCTCAGCACACGAGCGGGAGGGTAGGCCTACCGGAAGTACACCAGCACGCGGCCGGGGTTGGCGGGGTCGGTTTCCCTGCGCGCGTACAGCTTTCGGATGTGTTTCTGGTCCAGGAAGCGCAGCACGCGGGTGCGGAGCTGTCCGGAGCCCTTGCCGGGGACGATCTCGGCGACCGATGCGCCGGAGGCGGCGGCCGAGATGAGGAATTGGCGCATGGCCAGGTCGATGTCGCGGTTGTTCCGGAAGATGGGGTGGAGATCCAAACTGAGCACGATCAACCCTAAAAGCTGACGAACCGTGGCGCACCTATCCGGCCCGTGGGGTTCGCTAGGGATGCGAGGGTTCGGTCGGGTTCGGGTGGGGGGAACCGGCAACGCCGAGGAGGCGGCGTAATTCGCGGCGATCGGGGGCGGTGAGGTTGGACAGGGCTCGGCGTTCGGCCTCGAGCATGAGGGGATCTATGCGGTCCAGGAGGGATCTGCCGTCGCGGGTGAGGGTGGTGGGGAGGGAGCGGCCGGACGATGCGGTGGTGGGGCGGGCCACCAGGCCGCGGGTCTGGAGTTCGCGGATCACCTTGTTCATCGCCTGCGGTGAGACCCCGGCGATGCGCGAGAGTTGCGCGTTGGACTGCTCGGGGGACTGGGACAGCATGCGCAGGCAGAGGTATTCGGGGAAGGCCAGTTCCAGCGGTTCCAGCACCGTCGCGGTCACCTCGGCACGCAACGCCGACATCACTCGGTACAGAAGGTAACCGAGGGGCTTTTCCTCGAAACCCTCCATGCCGAACATCTTGACACATATCAACCAGGTTGACATACCATAGGGAGATGACGAGTCCTTCGAATGAAGCGATGTTCGAATCCGCGTACCGTGGCCAGGCTCCCGAACTGGGTGAGGGGAACCGGCCGCCGTGGAGTCTCGGGGCACCCCAGCCCGAGATCGCCGCGCTCATCGACGGGGGGAAGTTCCACGGCGAGGTGCTCGACGCCGGCTGCGGTGAGGCCGCGGCGTCGCTCTATCTCGCCGAAAAGGGTTTCACGACAGTAGGTCTCGACCAGTCATCCACGGCCGTCGAACTCGCGCGCGCCGAGGCCGCCAGGCGCGGCCTGGCCAACGCCAGCTTCGAGGTCGCCGACATCAGCTCGTTCACCGGCTACGACGGGCGCTTCGGCACCATCGTCGACAGCACCCTGTTCCACTCGATGCCGGTCGAATTGCGCAAGGGCTACCAGGAATCCATCGTGCGCGCCGCGGCCCCCGGCGCCTCCTACTTCGTGCTGGTCTTCGACCGCGGCGCGCTGCCCGAACAGGCCCCGGTCAACCCCGTCACCGAGCAGGAGCTGCGGGAAGTAGTCGGTGCGTACTGGACGATCGATGAGATCCGCCCGGCCCGCATTCACGCCAACATCCCGGACAATTTCGCCGGCTTCGGGGATTTCGTCCGGGAGGAAGGCATCCGCGACGAGGGCCCGGGCCGCAAATCGGTACCCGCCTGGCTGCTGTCGGCACACCTGGCCTGAACCGGGGCGCACCGTCGTTCGCCGTGTGCTCGGTGACGCCCAGGAGCGGCACCGAGCGGTCCGCGGCAGCTGGCCGATTCCGGTCTGCGGACGCGGATGTCGAACGGCGGCTCACGCAAAATCGGCGGCGATGATCGTCTCGATATTGCGTTCGGCGAGGGCGGTGATGGTCAGGAACGGGTTGACCCCGGTGCTGCCGGGTATGAGGGAGCCGTCCATGACGTACAGGCCCGAATATCCGCTGAGGCGACCGTAATTGTCGGTGGACTGCCCGAGCAGACATCCGCCGAGGGGGTGATACACGAAGTCGTCGCCCCAAATTTTGTACGTGCCGAAGAGATCCGACCGGTAGACCGTGCCCGCCTTGGCGTTGATGGCGTCGAACACGCGCTTGGCTGCGGTGATCGAGGGCTGGGTGTAGGACGCCTGCCAGGACAGGTCGACCCCGCCGGTCGTCGAGTTGTAGCTGAACTTACCGCGGTTGGGATTCTCGGTGATGGCCAGATAGAGGTTGACGCCGTTCTCGGTACTCGTTGGGAACGGGGCGATTTCGGCGAATACCGGCCCCCCGGAATCGGCCCAGTTATTGATACCCATGCAGGGGATCGCCGATTGCGTCGCCCCGGTCAGATCCAACCCGGCCCGCCCTACCATCACATTGCCGTTATTGCCCCAGCCGGAGCCGACGGTGCTCGACAGATTCGGCAGCTTGCCCGTCGCCAGCATGGTGACCAGTAGTTTGCTGGTGCCGACACTTCCGGCGCTGAAGAACACCTTGTCCGCGGTGACGGTCTTGGTGGCGACGGTGTTGCCCAGCACATCGGTCTGGGTGATCACGATGGTGTATCCGGTGGTCGCCGGTGCAACGCTGGTGACCTTGTGCAGTGGCGAGATGCTCAGGTTGCCGGTTGCCGCGGCCACTGCGAGATACGTCTTGTCGAGCGACTTCTTCCCGTAATTGTTGCCGTAGATGACCTCCTCGGCGAGCGCCGACTTCGTTGCGGTGCCGGCTTGTTCCTGCTTCATATAGCCGAAGTCGTAGACGTTGGGCACGAATACCGTCGAATAGCCCGCGTTGTTGGCGGTCTTCTGGCTGACCCGGGCGTATTCGTAGCATGCCGCGGAGGCGAACCAGGTCTGGTCGATCGTATTGACCCCGAGACCGGCCTCGGCCCGCGGGAAATAGGTCGAGTACATCGAGGTCATATCGACCGACGGCAGCACGGTTGCCAGATAGCTCTGCAGGGGCCGCGGCGCCATGCCGCCGTTGACCAGCGACCCGCCGCCGACGCCTCGGCCCTGGTACACGCGGGTCGCTGCGAAATGTTCCGAATCCAGCACGCCGGCGTCACTGGGACTGATCGACTTGTTGATGTCGATTCCGAGAAAATATCCCACCGGCTGATCGGTCTTCGTCCGGAACCAATACGACCGCTGATCCGGATTCAGCATGTTGCAGAAGATTTTTCCGTCCGATCCGGCGGTGGTCCAGCTCTGCCCCATCTCGACCATCGCGACCTTCTTCCCGGCCTGGCACAGCCGCAGCGCGGCGACCGCCCCGCCGTAACCGCTGCCGATGATCAGGATCGGCACGTGATCCCCGTTACCGATGGGCGCGGCCGTCGCCTTTGCCGTCCACGCCGCCGGATTCAGCGTCATCGCCCCCGCCGCCAACGCTGCCCCCGCTAAAAATCTCCGGCGAGTTACCCTGTGGCGCATACTATTACGGGCCACCAGACGTCTGTCGAACATGACCGAGCCTTTCGCAACGAGGTCTATGACCGCCTCGAATCGGCAGACTGTAACAGGTTTCAGTTGAAGCTCGAAGCGAAATCGTCGCCGATGGGTGTGCGGAGGCCGGACCCGAGGGCCTACGGCCGGCCGAGAGCGTACAGCTGCCCGCCGCGTCGCTCGAGGATGGTGTTGCCGACGACGGCCAGGGAGATCGGGCCGTTGTTGTAGTTGCTGCGCTGCACCGGAATTCGCGTCGTCTCCGCGCCGGTCTCGGGATTGAGGGCCGCGATGCCGCCCGCCACCGGGACGATGATCTGGTCGGCCATCAGGGCGGGGGAGCCCAGGGCTTCGGTGCTGGACCACATCGGGTCGAAGGTGGTGGCGTTCAGGGCGATCACGCTGCGGCCGGTGAAGACCAGGTACGCCGACCCGATGTGGGTGGTGGACATGTCCGGCGAGAGCGGTTCGGTGAGCTGGTGTTCGGCAATGGAATTCGCGGCGGCGTCGTAGATCTCGAATTCCGGTGGGCTGGTGGCTGTTCCGGGCAGGTAGAGCGCGATCCGGTTGTCCGACACCGCGATCACGCGGGCGCCGTCGACGGCCGCGCCGGGCTCGGTCAGCACGTGGGAGCCGTACTCCTCGGGCACCGTGGCGTCCTTGGGCACCGGATTCTGCACGCTGAGCCGGTCCGAGCCGTCGCCGGGGCAGCGCTCGAGCACGGCCAGGCGGGTGCTGCTCGATCCCGAGGACAACAGGGTGCAGCCCGTGCGGGGCTGGGTCTTGGTGTTCACGGGCGCGTCGACGTAGCCGAATTCCAGGGTGCGCACCAGATCCGAGCGCCACACCTCGAGCCGATCCGAGCCCTGGGCCAGGAAATAGGTGCCGTCCGAGGTCAGCGTGATCGCGTGATCCATATAGCTGCTGCGCGCGGTGCGACGGGCGCCGCTGTCGGCCGCCAGCATCGTGGTCTGGCTGCAGCCCCGCCGATCGCGGTAGGTGACCACGGCCGTGCCGTACTGCGCCTCCACCCCGCACAGCGGGATATCGCGCTGATACTTCCAGAGCTGCTTACCGGTCACCGGGTCGAGCCCGGCCACCGTGCCGCCGTCACCGGTGACCGCGACCCCGCCCGATGTCAGCGCGCGCAGGGCTGCCCCGTCGGGTGCGTGCCAGAGCTCGCGCAGGGACTGCGGCAACTGCGCGGCGGCCGGGGGCTGGGTGGCCGGCTGGGCGGCGGGCTCGGAGGTGGTCCCGCGCGCGTCGCTGATCGACCACACGATGATGATCGCGATCACCACGGCGAGGGCGATCGCAACCGCTGCATAGATATCGGCGCGCGTCCGCCGCTCGGGTGCGAGCACGTCAGCGAGACTAGCCGATCGAACTGAGACACCTGATCGTGCCGTCGGCGCGCGGCGGCCACCAGCGCCCGGCTCGGATCTCGTTCGGCGCTCCCGCAGGGACCTGACCCGCGGTTCCGGATCGCCCCCACGGCATCCAGCGGCGCCGGGCGGCCAGCGCGTCGTGGGCCCACATCACCTGCCGTGCGCGGCGGGAACCACGCCTCGCGGAGGATGCGGGATCGGTGGGCCGGTGGTTCTGGACGACCACGCCGGGTTGACCGAATGAGGCGGAGCGTATGGGCCGGGACGAGCGTTACGGCGGCTGCCGGGACGACGGAGGCCGTCGCGGATGTCCGCGACGGCCTCCGGCCGGATCGGTTTCGCTACCGGGGAATCAGGCCGATGCGGGGACCGGCGTGTCGGCCTGCGCGCTCCCGCTGTCGGCTCCCGCGGGCTTGCGACGGCGCCGCCGACGACGGGCGGGCTTGGCGGCTTCGTCACCCTCATCGGTGGTCGCGGCATCATCGGCGGACCCGGCGGTGTCCACGGATGCGGCCTCGTCGGAGTCCGCCGCGGCCGACTCCTGCGCACCCTCTGCGGCGGCATCCGCGCCACCGGGGGAGCGGCGGCGACGACGACGGCGGGCCGGTTTCACCGAGTCCTCGTCCGAATCAGCTTCGGCCGCAGGCGAATCGGTGGCCTCGTCGTCGATATCGGTTGCGCCCTCGGCATTTTCGTCGCCCTCGACCGGCTGGCCGCCCCGGGTGCGGCGGCGGTTGCGCTGGCGCGGGGCGCGCGGCTCGCGCTCCACCACGACCGCGTCCTCGTCGCGTTCCACCTTGCGGCGCAGCGTGCCCGTCGCGCCCTCGGGGATGCCCAGCTCCGAAAACAGGTGCGGCGAGCGCGAATACGTCTCGACCGGCTCCGGAATCCCGAGCCCCAGCGCGGAGTCGATGGCCGACCACCGGTTGAGCTCGTCCCAGTCGACCAGGGTGATCGCGACGCCCGTGCGACCGGCGCGACCGGTGCGGCCGATGCGGTGCACGTAGGTCTTCTCGTCCTCCGGGCACTGGTAGTTGATGACGTGGGTGACATCGTCGATGTCGATGCCGCGGGCGGCCACGTCGGTGGCGACCAGCACGTCGATCTTGCCCTTGCGGAACTTGTCCAGCGCCTTCTCGCGCTGGACCTGGCCCAGGTCGCCGTGCACGGCGCCGACCGCGAAGCCGCGCTCGGCCAGATCGTCGGCGACCTTCTGCGCGGTGCGCTTGGTGCGCGTGAAGATCATGGTCGCCCCGCGCTCGGAGGCCTGCAGGATGCGCGCGACCAGCTCGCTCTTGTCCAGCGCGTGGGCGCGGTAGACGAACTGCGCGGTGCGGTCGTGCACGGCCGAATCGTGCGGCTCCTCGGCCCGGATGTGGGTGGGCTTGTGGAGGAAGGTGCGCGCCAGGGTGATGATCGGGCCGGGCATGGTCGCGGAGAACAGCATCGTCTGCCGCTTCTCGGGGACCATTCTCAGAATGCGCTCGATATCGGGCAGGAAGCCCAGATCCAGCATCTCGTCGGCCTCGTCGAGCACCAGCACGCCGACCTTGCCCAGGATGAGGTGCTGCTGCTCGGCCAGGTCCAGCAGGCGGCCCGGGGTGCCGACGACCACGTCGACCCCGGTGCGCAGCGCCTCGATCTGGCTCTCGTACGGGCGGCCGCCGTAGATGGAGGTCACCTTCAGCGAGCCCTGATGATTGCTCAGATATTTGCCCGCATTCTCCAGATCCTGGGTGACCTGGATGCACAATTCGCGCGTGGGCACGATGACCAGCGCCCGCGGCGTGCCGTCCAGTGCGGTGGTGCCCGAATCGGCGGTGGAAATGCGGTGCAGCAGCGGCACGCCGAATCCGAAGGTCTTACCCATACCGGTGCGCGCCTGGCCGATCAGATCCTCACCGGCCAGCGCGAGCGGCAGGGTGAGTTCCTGGATGGCGAAAGTACGTTCGATTCCGATCTCGCCGAGTGCGCGCACGATTTCCGGGCGCACTCCCAATTCGGTGAATGTCGGTGCGGTGTGTGTGGGGTCGAGTTCTGCCGTCAGCAGCGTATCGGTCAACCCCGGTTCCTGTTCCACAGTGATCTTGCTCAGGTTCTTGCCTTCCTCGCGGTATCGCATCTCGCGCGCACGAGGTGTGGGGCGGACCTGGCGGTCCACTCTCGGCCACATATCCGGCGGTTTGTACCACCTCGGCCGCTGCGGGATGCCGGTGGCGGCATCAACCTGGCGCGGCGCATCGGTGTTGCGGATCTGGTGCGCGCACATTTTCCATTTGGGCGACGGCGCCTCTGCTCGATCTTGAACCTGCCCCGTCACGAACTGGTACCCGAGCGGAAATTTCCGTTGCCCACGCAGATTGTAGCGTGATATCTTCCGTCGCCCGATTTCCGCCGTCGCAATTGCGATATCCGGGTGTGCCGGATTTGAAGTCTCGTCCGGTGGTGTGCGCCGCGGCACCCCCTACTAGGGTGGAGGCCATGGGAGCAAACCCGCCTGCCGCGCTGGATATTTCGTCCGATTCCACCGTTCGCATCCCCGCCGATCACCCCGGGGTAACCGATCTGTTCGCCGTGCTCGCCTACGGCGAGATCTCCGCGTTCTACCGGCTCGCGGAGGAAGCGAAGCTGTCTCCGACGCTCCGGGGAAAGGTCTCGGTCGCCTCGATGGCCGCCGCGGAGATGGGCCACTTCCAGACCCTGGAGGATGCCCTGGCCCAGCGGGGTGTCGAGGTGTTCGACGCGATGGCGCCGTTCGTGCGCGCGCTGGACGCCTATCACGATTCGACCGACCCCTCGACCTGGCTCGAGTCGATGGTGAAGTTCTACGTCGGCGACGGCATCGCCGCGGACTTCTACACCGTGCTGGCCAGCGCGCTGGCGCCCGAGGTGGCCGCGGTTGTGCGCGATGTGCTCGCCGAGACCAACCACTCGCAGTTCGTCGTCGAGGAGGTGCGCCGCGCGGTCGCCGACTCCCGCTCCCAGCGCGATCGGCTCACCCTGTGGGGCCGCCGCCTGCTGGGCGAGGCGATCACCCAGGCACAATGGGTCATGGCCCAGCGCGACGAGCTCACCGAGCTGGTGCTGGTGGCCACCGGCGATCTCAACGGCGTGGCGGCGCTGTTCGAACACATGCAGAACAGCCACGCCGAGCGCATGCGGGTACTGGGTCTCGGCTGAGCGCCTGGTCCGCGCACAAGTTCGCTCACAGCGTTACATTCGCCCGCTCGTCCTGCATTAGCCTTGTGCAGACTGGAACTGGACTTAGGAGGATGGCCGTGGAGGTCAAGATCGGTATCTCGGACAGCCCACGCGAGCTCGTGATCACCAGCTCGCAGACCCCGGAAGAGGTCGAGGCGCTGGTGACCGGTGCGCTGAGCGCCAAGGAGGGCGTGGTGTCGCTGACCGACGAGAAGGGCCGCAAGTACCTGATCCAGGCGGCCAAGGTCGCGTACGTCGAGATCGGCACCTCCGCCCAGGGCCGCGTGGGTTTCGCCGCGGTCTGAGCTCCCGCTGAGCAACGAAAATCCGGGCCTCGACTGGAAAGTCGAGGCCCGGATTTTCGTTTGGGGAAGGCGGGAGCCTAGTGGTGCAGGGGCACGGTTTTCAGGCCGCCCCAGCACAGGGAGACGGTGGTGTCGACGGCCTCTTCCTTCGGAATCGGGCGGTCGGCCTCGAGCCAGTAGCGGGCGGTGATCTGGCTCGCGCCGACCAGGCCGACGGCGAGGATGCGGGCGCGGTAGGGGTCGAGCCCGGAGTCGTGGGCCACCAGATCGAAGACCGCGTCCACGCACGCCTCGGTGGCCTGCTCGACGCGGCGCTGCACCTGCGGCTCGCTGGTCAGGTCGGACTCGAAGACCAGACGGAAGCCCTGGGTGTCGTGATCGACGAAATCGAAGTAGGCGGCCACGGCCGCGCGCACGCGCTGCTTGTTGTCGGTGGTGGAGCGCAGCGCCTGGCGCACGCTCGACACCAGCGCGTCGATGTAGTTCTGCAGCACCGCCAAATACAGCTCGAGCTTGCTCGAAAAGTGCTGGTAGAGTACGGGTTTGGAGACACCCGCGCACTGCGAGATCTCGTCCATGCCAGCCGCGTGGTAGCCGCGTAGCACGAAGACCTCGCTGGCCGCAGCCAGCAGCTGCGCCCGGCGGGCATCGCGGGGCAGGCGGGTTCCTCGCTTGCTCGGCGCCATGGTCTCGGACGACAGTCTGGACGACGTCATCCGGTCCACGAGGTCTGTCATTTCGGCTCTCCCAATCGATTCCCGGCGGAAAAGGTATGCACGGGTATCCCACGAACGATACTCGTCCGTGCCCCGCAGTGCTGATCCCGGTAGTTATTGGCAACATGTCAGTAACTGGCCGTCGTAAGCAATCTCGCACAACCGTGTGAAAAACCGCAACCGTTTCCGCTAAGTCAGCTAAGTGAGATCCAGAGTACTGCCGCGCCAGGTGTGGGAGTCTGAACTGCGTGACCGACCATCGGGACGGATCATCGGAGGGTGGGGCCGCACGCGGCCGCGTCGATGCGGTCATGGCCTACGTGTTGCCCGCGCTCTTCCTGCTGACGGCACTGGTGATCGCGGATGCGGTCAAGGGGGGTGGCGGGCCCCGCGTCGCCGTCGCCGGCGGACCCGGGCTCGGGCACCTGAGCTCCAACGGCCGCAACAGCGGCATCATCGGCGGGCCACCGGCCGGTGACGGCAGGTTCGCGGCGAGCCTGCCCACCGGGGCGCTGCCGGGCGGCGGCGCGTTCACCGAGGCCGGCGCCGGGGACTGGCATGTCGTCCCGGGCACCTCCGCGCCGGTCGGCGCCGGGCAGCAACACACCTTCACCTACACCGTCGAGATCGAGAACGGGGTCGACACCTCGGGAGTCGGCGGCGACGGCTCGGTCGCCAGCATGGTCGAGGCGACCCTGGCCAATCCCAAGAGCTGGATCAACGACCCCCGCTTCGGCTTTCGCCGCATCGATTCCGGCGTGCCGGACTTCCGGGTCTCGCTGACCTCCCGCACGACCACCGAATCCGCCTGTGGTTTCGAGATCCCGATCGACTCCTCCTGCTACAACTCCGATCTGGGCCGCGTGGTGCTCTCGGAGGTGCGCTGGGTGCGCGGGGCCCTGGCCTTCGAGGGCGACATCGGCTCGTATCGCCAGTACCAGATCAACCACGAGGTAGGCCACGCCATCGGCTATCACGAGCATCAACCGTGCGCGTCCGAGGGCGGGCTGGCGCCGGTGATGATGCAGCAGACCTTCGGCACCCGCAACGACGACATCGCCGCCCTCGACCCCCAGGGCGTGGTGCCCAAGGACGGCAAGACCTGCCGCTTCAACCCCTGGCCCTATCCCCGCGGATAGTGACCGGGATGAAATATGCCAACGTGACAGTTGATTTCGTAAGTACATGGGTAACTCGCCGGGGACGGGCCCACCTGGAGCGGGCCGTCAGCCGTCGGCCCGGGGAGCAGGCCGCGTGGCAAGCAGCGATACGCTGAAGTCGCGGGGAGGCGGGGGAGAGAAGGAGTTCAGAACGTGTCAGCATCACCGAAGCCCCTGCCGCCGTTGGTCGAGCCGGCCGGCGAGCTGAGCCGGGAGGAGGTCGGTCGCTACAGCCGCCACCTGATCATTCCCGATCTGGGCGTGGACGGGCAGAAGCGGCTGCGCAATGCCAAGGTCCTGGTGATCGGTGCGGGCGGGCTGGGCTCGCCGGCGCTGCTGTATCTGGCCGCGGCCGGGGTCGGCACCCTGGGCATCGTGGAATTCGACGAGGTGGACTCGTCGAACCTGCAGCGTCAGATCATCCACGGCGAATCCGATATCGGCCGTAGCAAGGCCGACAGCGCGCGGGACTCGATTCTGGAGATCAATTCCGGAATCGACGTGGTGCTGCACAAGTTCCGGCTCGACAACGACAACGCGGTGGAGCTGTTCCGGCAGTACGACCTCATCGTCGACGGCACCGACAACTTCGCCACCCGCTACCTGGTCAACGACGCCGCGGTGCTGGCCGGCAAGCCCTACGTGTGGGGCTCGATCTACCGGTTCGAGGGCCAGGTCTCGGTGTTCTGGGAGGACGCGCCGGACGGGCGCGGCATCAACTACCGCGACCTGTACCCCGAGGCCCCGCCGCCGGGCATGGTGCCCTCCTGCGCCGAGGGCGGCGTGCTGGGCGTGTTGTGCGCCTCGATCGGCTCGATCATGGTGACCGAGGCCATCAAGCTGATCACCGGCATCGGTGAGCCGCTGCTGGGCCGGCTGATGGTGTACGACGCACTGGACATGAGCTACCGGACCATCAAGCTGCGCCGCGATCCCGAGCGGGCGCCGATCACCGAGCTGATCGACTACGACGCGTTCTGCGGCGTGGTGTCCGAGGAGGGCCAGGCCGCCGCGGCCGGTTCGACGATCACCGCGCGCGAGCTCAAGGACATGCTCGACGCGGGCAAGGACGTCGCGATCGTGGACGTGCGCGAACCCGTGGAATGGGACATCGTCCGGATCGAGGGCGCGCAGCTGATCCCCAAGGACCGCATCCTGTCCGGTGCGGCCCTGGCCGAGCTGCCGCAGAATCGCCCGATCGTGCTGCACTGCAAGACCGGTATCCGCTCGGCCGAGGCCCTCGCGGCGCTCAAGCAGGCAGGTTTCTCCGACGCGACTCATCTGCAGGGCGGAATCATTGCCTGGGCCAAGCAAATAGACCCCTCGCTGCCGGTCTACTGATCCGCCTCTGATCCGCCTCCCCGCGACTTAAGCGTGCCGTTGCCTACCACGAGACCTGCTCGTCGGGCCGGCAGGTGACGGCCCGCTCGCGGTGGGCCGGTCCCCGGTGAGTTACCCATGTGCTCACGAGATCAGTCGTCGCGTTGGCAACGCGACCGGAGTGCGTCATCGGATCTGCGTCGGCGGCTGGCGATCGGCAAGCCGCCAACCTGGTTTTCGGCGCGGCGTCGGGCGTAGCGTCGCAGGTCGGGAGTAGCGTACGGACGTGACTTCTGTGGAACCCCCCGAGCACGTCAGGGCCACATTCGGTCTTCGCGAAGTGATGCCGGTCCCGCTGGGGGATTGGGACGGCGGCTGGCGATGCGGGGACGTGGTGCTGTCCCCGGTCGCCGATCACGCGCGATCCGCGTGGTCGGCGAAGGTGCGTGAGACGCTCCAGGTGGACGGGCTGCGGCTGGCGCGGCCGGTGCGGGCCACCGATGGGCGCTACGTGGTCTCCGGTTGGCGTGCGGACACTTTCCTCGAAGGCACGCCCGAACCCCGGCACGACGAGGTGGTGTCGGTCTCGCTGCGGCTGCATTCGGCCACCGCGAAACTCGAGCGGCCGCGTTTTCTGGTGCAGCAGCCCATCGCGCCGTGGATGGACGTGGACGTCTTCGTCGCCGCGGACAGTGCCGCCTGGGAGCCGGTGCCGCTACGCGGCCTCGAGAACGGGGGCATGCTCCCGGTCACCACGCCGGACGGACAGCGCAGCATCGAGATGCTCACTCAGCTGGCGACCCTGCGCAAACCGGTGCAGACCCCGCCGCAACTGGTGCACGGCGATCTGTTCGGAACCGTGTTGTTCGGCGGCGCCCTCACCCCGGGCCTGACCGATATCACCCCGTATTGGCGGCCCGCGCCGTGGGCGGCCGGGGTGATCGTGGTCGACGCGCTGGCCTGGGGCGGCGCGGACGAGGGGCTGCTCGAGCGATGGTCGGATCTGCCGGAATGGTCGCAGATGATGTTGCGGGCGGTCATGTTCCGGCTCGCGGTGCATGCGCTGCACCCGCGCTCGACGCCGGAGGCATTTCCGGGGCTTGCGCATACCGCCGATATGGTGCGGCTGCTGGTGTGAAAAGGGGAGTGCGGTCGTCGCCGTATCTCGGCCGGCGACGACCACACTCGGTAATCCGGCAGGGTCAGGGCCGGATCACTGCGGCACATTCCGCCTTTACATAGTGGCCCGGCGACCCGGTTTCTAAACGTCCGCGTACGCCAGGGACGGAATCCTGTCCACCGCGAACGCCGATCGCAGATAGAACCACCAGGTGACCCCGCCCAGGACGAGGAACTCCACCACATACAGCCACATCGCCGGGGCCATCCTGCCGAAATGAATGCTGGACTCGCGCAAGACCTGCTGCAGCAGCCAGCCACCGGACGCGCCCACCGCGCCGACCACACCGATCGCCGCACCGGCCTGGCGCTTGGCCGCGATCACCGCGGTCGACGGGTCCCGCCCGGCCTCCGAGGCGCGACGCGCGGCCTCGGCGCCGAAGATGGACGGGATCATCCGGTAGGTGGAGCCGTTGCCGACGCCGCTGAGCACGAACAGCAGCAGGAAGGCGACGAGGTACAGCGGGAAGCTCTTGGCGGACAGTCCGATTACGGTCAGCACCGTCGCGGCGGCCATGCCGGCGAAGACGTAGGCGGTGATCCGCGCGCCGGTCAGCCGGTCGGCGATCCATCCGCCGAACGGGCGGCTCAGCGAGCCCACGAGCGCGCCCAGGAACGCCAGATTTCCGATGGTGCTGAGCCAGCCGATCCTGGCCAATTCCGGGAAATTGGACTTGATGAGCGTGGGAAATGCGAAGGAGTATCCGATGAACGATCCGAACGTGCCGACATAGAGCAGCGCCATGATCCAGGTGTGCCGGTTGGTCAGCGCCAGCCGATAGGAACTGCCGTCGGCCTTGGCATTGGCGATCGAATCCATGTATCGCAGCGCGGCGAACATCGCGATCAGAATGAACGGTATCCAGACCAGCACCGACAGGGTGATGCCGAAACGGTAACCCGCGGGATTCTTGGCCATGAGGTGGGTGCCCAGGGTAATGATCAACGGGACGAACAACTGGGTCTGTGCCACACCCAAATTACCGCCCGCGGCGTTGATGCCCAGGGCCGCACCCTTTTTCCCTTCCGGGTAGAAGAAATTGATATTGGCCATCGAGGAGGAGAAATTGCCGCCGCCGGCGCCGGCCAGCATGGCCAGCACCATGAAGACCCAGAACGGCGTGCTCGGCTGATTGATGAAATAGGCCAGCCCGAGCGTCGGGATCAGCAGCATGCTCGCGCTGAATACGGTGAATGCCCGGCCGCCGAATTTCGGAATGGCGAAGGTGTAGGGTATGCGCAGCGCCGCGCCGACCAGGGTGGGGGTCGAGGTGAGTAGCAGCGAATTCCCTACTGCCGCAGCGCCTGTCATGTAATGGAAACCCGCCGAACCCATGGCGGTGACCACGCTGGCCCACAGCACCCAGACGCTGAAGCCGAGGTTCTCGGAGAACACCGACATGTTCAGGTTCTTGCGTGCGGTCTGCCGCCCGCCGTTCTCCCAGAAGGTTGCGTTGTCGGGCTCCCAGTGGTCGAGCCAGCGTCCCCGGCGTCGATAGGTGAATGCCGGTCTGTCCGGCGCGGCGGTGTGCGCTGCGGCTTCGATCGTCATCGGCGCTTTCCTCTCGGGAATGAGTCGCCGTTCACGGTACGAACGCGCCGTTACGCGGGTATCTCGAGCGATGACAGCCGCGGCAAATCCCGCTCACCGCGGCCCCGTCACCGCGGTGACATCTCGTTTACCGTTCCGGATACTCCGCGATCAGCGAGCTCAGGAAGCAGTTGGCCGCGCGCGCGGCGCGCTCGGGATCGCCGTCGATGACCGCGTTCACCAGCTCCGCGTGCTCGGCGTGATACGAGCCGCCCGCCTGGGCGGTGCGGCTGCGGATGCCCTGCTCCATCACCGGCAGCAGGGAGTCGTAGAACTCCAGATACACCGCGTTGTGGCTGGCGACCACGATGGCGCGGTGCAGCTGGATATCGGCGTGGATGGCGCCGGGGTCGTCCTCGTCCCAGGCCTGGAGGCGCTCCTGCATCAGCCGGTTCAGCATGGCGATGTCGGCATCGTCGCGGCGCTGGGCGGCCAGGCGCGCGGCCTGGGTGTCGAGCGCCTGACGCAGCTCGAGGATGTCTCGCTCGACCGCGTCGGCGAAGTATTTCGCCAGCGTGCCACCGAGGTCGGACATGGCGATGACGTAGGTGCCCGAACCCTGGCGGCGTTCGAGCATGCCCGCGTGGACCAGGGCCTGCACCGCCTCGCGGACGGTGTTGCGGCCGGTGCCGGTGAGCTCGGTCAGCTCGGGCTCGGTGGGGATGCGGGAGCCGACGGGCCAGCGGCCGGATCGGATCTCGGCCCGCAGCTGCTCCGTGACCTGTGCGATGAGGCTGGTACGCCGGACTTGTTGCACGGATAACAGCGTACATCGGCGTTATTGAATTGCCTCCCATCATCCGGTCATCCTATGATTTCGCGGTGACATCGACCGTGACTGCTGAGCCGACGACCAGCGAGAAGACGACCGCCGAGGGCCTGACCCGCCGATCCCTGTTCGAGGGACGAATGCTCGTCTTCGCCGCCATCATCGCCTCGGCGTTCACCCTGCGGCTCGCGGTCACCGCATTCACCCCGCTGGCCGAGCGGATCGGAGCCCAGGTCGGCTACTCGACCGCGATCGTCGGCGTGTTCGGCATGATCCCGACCGCGATGTTCGCCGCCGCGGGCGTCCTGACCCCGATCCTGGTGCGCCGGCTGGGGCTCGAGCGCACCGCGCTGGTCGCGATGCTGGCCGCCGGCGCCGGGCAGGCGGTGCGGGCGGTCGTCCCGCAGACCGGGGAGCTGCTGTTGTTCTCGGCGGTGGCCCTGGCGGGCATGGGCATCGGCAACGTCGTGATCCCGCCGCTGGTGAAGCGGTACTTCTCGGATCGTCTCGCGCTGGTCAGCGCGCTGTACATCACGATGGTGCAGGCGGGCACCGTGCTGCCCGCGCTGGTCGCGGTGCCGCTGGCCGACGCGGACGGCTGGCGGGTGTCGATTGGGCTGTGGGCGGTCGTGGCCTTCGCCGCGGCGCTGCCGTGGATCGGGGTGCTGCGTGATCGGCGTGGGCGCGACGTCGTCGACCGGACCGCGCTGCCCGCGGCCGAGCCCGACTCGGCCGCCGGCCGGCCCTGGCGCTCGCCGGTGGCGTGGGGCATGGCCGGGATGTTCGGCATGACCTCGCTGACCACCTATTCCATGTTCACCTGGATGCCGAAGATCTTTTCCGATGCGGGCGCGAGCGCGTCCTTCGGCGGCACCATGGTCGGCATCTTCTCGCTGATCGGCCTGGGTGCGGCCCTGTTCGCACCGACCGTCACCGCGCGGGTGCGCAATCCCTTCCCGGTTGTGGCCGCGTGCGCGGTCTGCTACGCCGTGGCGTTCACCGGACTGCTGGTGGCGCCGATGGCCGCGCCGCTGCTGTGGGTGCTGTTGCTGGGCCTGGGGCCCAGCACGTTCCCCATGGCGCTGACGCTGATCAACCTGCGCAGCCGCACCCAGGCCGGGTCGGCGGCGCTGTCCGGATTCACCCAGGGCGTCGGCTACCTGGTGGCCTGCGTGGGCCCGCTGCTGTTCGGGATGCTGCACACCACCGTCGGCGGCTGGGGCGCGCCGTTCGCGCTGCTGGGTGTCGCGGTGCTGGTGATGCTGGCGGGGGCGTGGCAGGCGTGCAAGCCGCGCATGCTCGAGGACACCTGGAACTGAAACTGAAACGACAGCGAGCCCGGCCGGTGTGAATTCACCGCCGGGCTTGCTCGCCGGTGAGGCGTGCGCGAAATGAGCCGGTTCTCACGGCAAGATCACGCCGATCGTGAGCAACCGTTGATTCGCCGGTCATTTCGCGCAGCATCGGCGCAATACCCGTTTCCTACCGTGGGGTCATCCGGAATTCAGGAGGTCCCCTGTGAGTACGCCGAGCATTCCCGCCCAGCGCACCGTGGTCGTCGTCGGCCACGGCATGGTCGGCCACCGATTCGTCGAGGCGCTGCGGGCGCGCGACACCGAGAACCACTGGCAGATCGTGGTGCTGAGCGAGGAGGCCCTGGCCGCCTACGACCGGGTCGGATTGTCCTCGTACGTCGGCGAATGGGATGCCGCGGCGCTGGCGCTGCCCGGTAACGACTATCCCGGCGACGACCTGGTGGACATGCGCCTGGGCGTGCGCGCGGAGTCCATCGACCGCGCCGCGCGCAAGGTCACCACGTCCGGCGGCGAGGTCATCGGCTACGACGCGCTGGTGCTTGCCACCGGGTCGTATCCGTTCGTGCCCCCCGTACCGGGCCACGATCGGGACGAATGCTTCATCTACCGCACCCTCGGGGATCTGGACGGCATCCGGGCCGCGGCGGAGGCCGCCGGGCCTGGGGCGACCGGCGTCGTGGTCGGCGGCGGCCTGCTCGGACTCGAGGCCGCCAACGCGCTGCGGCTGCTGGGCTTGGAACCTCATGTGGTGGAATACAATTCGCGCCTCATGCCCGCCCAGGTCGACGAGGGCGGCGGCGCGATCCTGGAGCGCCTGGTCACCGATCTGGGGCTGGCCGTGCACACCGGTGTGGGCACCACGTCGATCGAACCGGCGGATTCCGGTGTGCGGGTGACGCTCTCGGACGACAGCGTCATCGACGCGGCGCTGGTCGTCTTCTCCGCCGGGGTCCGCCCGCGCGATGAGATCGCCCGCGATGCCGGGCTGGAGGTCGGCCCGCGCGGCGGCGTGATCACCGACCTGGGCCTGCGCACCAGCGATCCGCACATCTACGCGATCGGCGAGGTCGCCGCGGTCGAGGGTGTCTGCTACGGACTCGTCGCGCCCGGCTACACCACCGCGGAGATCGTCGCGGACCGGATGCTCGGCGGCGCGGGCGAATTCCCGGGCGCGGACATGTCGACCAAGCTCAAGCTGCTCGGCGTGGACGTGGCCAGTTTCGGTGACGCGCATGGTACTTCCGAGGGCGCGCTGTCGGTGGTGCTGCACGACGCCGCGAAGGGCACCTACGCCAAACTCGTTGTCTCCGACGACGCCAAGACGCTGCTCGGCGGCATCCTGGTGGGCGATGCCTCGCAGTACGCGGCGCTGCGCCCGCTCGTGGGCAGCGAGCTGCCGGCCGAGCCCGCGGCGCTGATCTCGCCCGCCGGAGCGGAATTGGGCGCGGACGCCCTGCCCGACGACGCGCAGATCTGCTCCTGCAACAACGTCTCCAAGGGCGCGATCTGCGGCGCCATCGCCGAGGGCGCGGCCGATGTGCCCGCGATCAAGTCCTGCACCGCGGCCGGAACCTCCTGTGGCGGTTGCGTTCCCATGCTCAAGAAGCTGCTCGAGCAGTCCGGCGTGCAGATGTCCAAGGCGCTGTGTGAGCACTTCGAGCAGTCCCGGGCCGAGCTGTTCCAGATCGTCCAGGTCACCGGGATTCGCACGTTCTCGGGCCTGATCGCCAAGTACGGCAAGGGATCCGGCTGCGACATCTGCAAGCCCGCGGTCGCCTCCATCCTGGCCTCCACCGCGAGCGATCACATCCTGGACGGCGAGCAGGCCGCGCTGCAGGACACGAACGACCACTTCCTGGCGAATCTGCAGAAGAACGGCACCTATTCGGTGGTGCCGCGGATGCCCGGCGGCGAGGTCACCCCCGACCAGCTGATCACCATCGGGCAGATCGCCAAGGAATTCGATCTGTACGTGAAGGTGACCGGTGGTCAGCGCATCGACCTGTTCGGTGCGCGGGTGGAGCAGCTGCCGCAGATCTGGCAACGGCTGGTCGACGTCGGCATGGAATCCGGCCACGCCTACGGCAAGTCACTGCGCACGGTGAAGAGCTGCGTGGGCTCGACCTGGTGCCGGTACGGGCAGCAGGATTCGGTGGGCATGGCGGTGCTGCTGGAGAAGCGCTATCGCGGCCTGCGGTCCCCGCACAAGCTCAAGCTGGCCGTCTCGGGCTGTGCCCGCGAGTGCGCCGAGGCACGGGGCAAGGACGTGGGCGTCATCGCCACGGAGAACGGCTGGAATTTGTACGTCGGTGGCAACGGCGGCCTGACGCCCAAGCATGCGGTGCTGCTGGCCGGCGATCTCGACGACGAGACCCTGATCGCGTACATCGACCGCTACCTGATGTTCTACATCCGCACCGCGGACCGGCTGCAGCGCACCGCGCCGTGGCAGGAGTCGCTCGAGGGCGGGATCGAGTACGTGAAGCAGGTCGTCTGTGGGGACTCCCTCGGCATCGCCGCCGAGCTCGAGGCCGCGATGGCCCGCCACGTCGCCGGGTACAAGGACGAGTGGGCCGCGGTGCTGGAGGATCCGCAGAAGCTGTCGCGGTTCGTCTCCTTCGTCAACGCCCCGGCCGAGCCCGACCCGACCATCGCCTTCGACGACGCGGGCGAGCGCAAGACACCCGTGCTGCTCGGCCTGCCCGTCGTGCCGGGAGGAGGCAGCGGAGTGTAACCGCGAAGGGCACAGGGCAGGCCGACAGCGTTGCAGCCGTTCCCAGCATGCCCGCCGCGGAGATCCCCGGGAAATAGACGCGTAATCGCGTGGAAACAGTCCGCCTGTACCAATAGGTAGGGCGTTCGGAGGAGAATTACCGATGACCGTGATCGACACCCCCACCATGGCCCCCGTCCTCACCGCAGGCTGGACGCAGGCGTGCCGCCTCGACTATCTGATTCCCGGCCGCGGCGTCGCGGTGCTGCTGAAGGGCGGGCGGCAGGCCGCGCTGTTCCTGCTGGCCGACGGCACCGTGTACGCGGTGGACAACATCGACCCCTTCGGGCGGGCGGCGGTGATGTCGCGTGGCATCGTCGGCGATCGCGCCGGGCTGCCCGTGGTCGCCTCGCCGCTGCTCAAGCAGGCCTTCTCATTGCTGGACGGGCGGTGCCTGGACGGCGTCGGAGTCGCGCTGCCGGTATATGCGGTCGCGGTGCACGACGGGGTAGTGTCGGTGTCGAACGAGCCCGTGGCTTGTCCATGATCGATCGAGCGATGTACCCGGGGGAGCAGTCGATGGATACCGAACAGCGCGTGCTGGAGGGGTTCACCGTCGGCGTCACCGCCGCCCGGCGTGCCGACGAACTCGCCACCATACTGACTCGCCGCGGCGCGACCATCGTTTCCGCCCCGGCCATCCGGATCATTCCCCTGGCCGACGACACCGAATTGGAGCGGGTGACACGGCAATTGGTCGCCGAGCCCCCGCAGATCGCCGTCGCCACGACGGGGATCGGCTTCCGCGGCTGGATGGAGGCCGCGGAGGGCTGGGGCCTGGCCGAGGATCTGCGCAGCACGCTGGGCTCCACCCGGCTGCTCGCGCGCGGCCCGAAGGCCAAGGGCGCCATCCGCGCCGCCGAGCTGCGCGAGGAATGGTCGCCGGCCTCGGAGTCCTCCGCCGAGGTGCTCGATCACCTGCTCGCGGAGGGCGTGGAGGGCGTGCGCGTGGCGGTCCAGCTGCACGGCGCCACCACCGAATGGGAGCCGGTGCCCGACTTCTGCGAGGTATTGCGTTGCGCGGGAGCCGATGTCGTGCCGGTACCGGTGTATCGCTGGGTGCCGCCGGAGGATCAGGGCCCGATGGACCGGATGATCGAGGCGATCATCACCGCCGCGCTGGACTGCGTGACGTTCACCAGTGCACCCGCGGTGGCCTCGATGCTGATGCGCGCCAAGGAAACCGGGCTGCTGGAGGGCGTGCTGCATGCCCTGCGGACCCGGGTGCTGCCCGCCTGCGTCGGGACGATCACCGCCGCCCCGCTCGAGGAGCTCGGGGTGAGCACCACGGTGCCCGGACGGGCGCGGCTGGGCGCGCTGGCCCGGCATGTCGCAGAGGAACTTCCCCGGCGCACCAACCGGATTCACGCCGCCGGGCACGAACTGAGCGTGCGCGGGGGATGCGTGGTGGTGGACGGGACCGTGCGCCAGCTGGCGCCGGCACCGATGGCATTGATGCGGGCGCTGGCCCGCCAGCCCGGCCGGGTCGTCTCGCGGGGCGATCTGCTCGCGGCGCTGCCTGGCGGTGGTGACGATACGCATGCGGTGGAGACCGGGATCGCGCGGTTGCGCGCCGGGCTCGGCACCCCGAAGGCGATTCAGACCGTGGTGAAGCGGGGCTATCGGCTGGCGCTGGATCCGGCGGAGTGCGTGGACAACAATCCGCGCCCGGCCGCGGTCGCTCCGGCGAATCCCGCGCGTCCGTCGTCCGCGGGAGTCGGCTCGCCGCAGCGGCCGACCGCCATGGCGAGGTAGTCACTCGGGGTTCTGGTCGGCGAGTCAGCGGCCCGCGTTACGGTCGGGCCGAGTCATGCCCGGCCTTGTCGTCCTGGCATCCGAGTGGACGCATCCGCAAGCCGCAGCAGAACATCGGGTGGCGCCGACCGGTTTCCCGCCAGTCCCTCCAACACAGCATTCGGGCAAGGAAGCGGGTTCTCAGCGCGTTCGCTGAACACTCACCCAGAATGGCAATCGGCCGCGTCACTAATCTCCCACCACGGAGAACACACCCAACACCGATCGAGCTTGTGCGGCCACACACGATCATCGACTGGCTGGCAAGAAGTCCTTCCGCGCGATGCAGGAGGGCGGCTGGGAGAAGCTGGGCCTGCCCGAGGAGCTCGGCGGCCTCGGCGTTCCCCGCGCGCAGGAGGGCCCGCCGACCTTGTCCAGAGTCGCATCGTTCGTAGGCGCCGAGATCCTGCATATCGCGCTCGTGCACCCGCGCCACATGCATTGTTGCGCCCGGACGGCGTGCCGTATTCGTACACCCAGCCGCCGGACTTCAGGAACGCATTCATTTGGAATTTCGCGTTCGCGCCCGAATTCGGGCGGCGGGTGAAGCGGTCCGGCACCGGGTCGCCGGAGATACCAGCCTCATTAACTATCTGCGATTGTCTGGACTTCGGCCGCAGGCAGCGGACCCGCTCATCACCGCCCTTGTAGCCGCAACCAGGACGTGGTGATTGCCGGCCGCGCCTACTCCGCGGCGTCGAACCGAACCCTGTTGCGACGCAAACGCATCCACAGTCACGGGTCGAGGAACTGGAGCGGCTTCGGGAGTTCCCGGGGATCACGCGGGACGAGTTGTTTCGCTATTTCACTCTGACCGCGGCCGACGTCGCGTTCGTCGATCCGGGGCGAGGTCGTGGGCCGACCGACCGGCGGGGACTGGCCGTGGCGCTATGCACTCTGCCGTGGCTGGGGTTCGTGCCTGATCGGATCGTGGCCGCTCCGGCGGCGACAGAGGCGCGGCTGGCCGATCAGCTGTATATCGATGCTGATGAGATCGCTTCGTATGGCAGGCGGGCGAAGACCGGCACTGAGCAGCGCAACTCGATGTGGATGTGCCTGCGTCACCCGGTGATGCGCGCGGACTAGTCTCCGGTTGGAAGCACGCCCTTGCTCTGCCCGAAAAAAGTTTCGCAGAGTTCGTGAAAATGCGTCGAATGGGTTCGAGCGGCTCCGACCTACTCGTGACAGCAGGTTCCCGAAACACCCCAAGGAGCACATCATGACCAGCGTCAGCACCTTCCTCTGGTTCGACACCCAGGCCGAGCGCGCCGCCGAGTTCTACGTCGCGTCCGTCCCGGATTCCCGCATCACCGGCGTCACCCGCGGCGAGGACGGCTCCGCGTTCGTCGTCACGCTCGAGCTCGCCGGTCACGCGATCACGCTGCTGAACGGCGGACCCGGGCACACCCACACCGACGCGGCCTCGATCCAGGTCGTGGTCGACGACCAGGAGGCGGTCGATCGGCTGTGGGATGCCCTGACCGAGGGCGGTAAGCCCGGCCCCTGCGGCTGGCTCGAGGATCGGTACGGGCTGTCCTGGCAGGTGGTGCCCGCCGGGCTGACAGAACTGCTGAGCGGCGAGCGGGCCGCGGAGGTGGGCGCGGTCATGCGCACCATGTCCAAGCTCGATCTGAAGGTGCTGCGGGAGGCGGCCGAACGGGGCTGAGCGTCGGGGCGGCCGGCCGCATCCGGCATTTCGGATGCGGCCGGACCCGCAAAAGTTAGCCGACCGGATGCTGATGCCTTCGGCTGGTTCGGTGTCCGATGATCGCGACCCCGTTCACATTCGGGTGAACACGTACATCGACAGGGCACACATTCGTTTTCTCGAGGCATAGTGGATGGAATGCGCCGAGTACTGCATTGTCTCTTCGCCGCAATAGCTGGGATCGCTCTGCTGATCCCCGGCGTGGCCTCGGCCGATGCCGGTCGCCGCCCCGCTGTGCTGGACGTGCGTCCGCTGGGCGGGCGGCAGTATCAGGTGGTCGTCTACTCCGCGGCCATGAACAAGCCGATCACGCTGTGGGTTTCGCATCCCGACGGGCCCGCTCCCGCGCTGTATCTGCTCAACGCCGTCGACGGCGGCGAGGGCGGCGGACCGTGGAACGTGCGCACCGACGCGGCGCGGTTCTTCGCCGACAAGAACGTCAACGTGATCGTGCCGATCGGCGGGCGCGCCAGCTACTACACCGATTGGGCGGCCGACGACCCCGCCCTGGGCCGCAACCAGTGGTCCACCTTCCTGATCCACGAACTGCCGCCGCTGCTGAACGCCCGGTTCGGCATGACCGGCCGCAATGCCGTTGCAGGAGTGTCGATGTCGGGCACCTCGGCGCTGGATCTGGCGATCGAGGCGCCGGGGCTGTACCAGGCGGCCGGGGTGTTCAGTGGATGCCCGAGCACGAGCGATCCCGCTGCCCGGGCGATGGTGTACTCCCAGCTCGCGTCGTTCGGCGCGGATGCCGCGAACATGTGGGGACCGCCCGGCAGCCCGGCCTGGGTGGCGCACGATCCGGCCCTCAACGCCGCGCGGCTGCGAGGGGTGGCGCTGTACGTCTCGGTCGGAAACGGCGTGCCGGGCGCGTATGACACGCTCGCCGACCCGTCGACCGGCGGCAATGCCGGCGTGCTCACCGATCGGCTGCTGGTGGGCGGGGCGCTGGAGGGGATCGCGAACGGTTGCACCCATGCGTTCACCGCCCGCCTCGCGGCGCTGGGCATTCCGGCCACCGAGGTCTTCCGCGGCGGCACCCACTCCTGGCCGTACTGGCAGGACGATCTGCATGATTCCTGGCGGGTATTCGCACCCGCGCTCGGGGTCTAATTGTCGGTGGCCGATGCCACAATGCACCCATGGCGTACGACATGGAACTGGCCGATCGGATCCGGGACCTGCTCGGGCCCGCGCTTCCGGAGTCGGTCGAGAAGAAGATGTTCGGCGGCCTGGCCTTTCTGATCGGCGGCAATATGGCCGTTGCCGCCAGCGGTCAGGGTGGGCTCCTGGTGCGGGTCGATCCCGCAGAGGCCGATTCGCTGATCGACGGTAAGCGGGTGGCGCCGATGGTGATGGGCGGACGCGAGATGAAGAATTGGCTGCGCATCGTCACGGACTCGGTCGACGATTCGGCGCTGCAGGAGTGGATCGATCGGGGGGTCGCGTACGCGCGCACCCTTCCGCCGAAATCCAAATAGCCGCTCGCCCGGTCGTCCCGGTTGGGATCAGCTGGGCGCCTGCAGGGCCGGGAACCAGATGTCGGTCAGCACCTCCGCGGCCTGCGCGGCGGTCACGTCGATGGTGCCCTGCATGGCCCACCGGGTGAAGAAGCGCTCGAGCTGCGCGACGAGCAGTTCGATGCGCAGCCGGGCCTCGTCGCGGCGCTCGTGCGGCCAGCGGGCGAGATACTGCGGCATGCCATCGGCCAGCGTCATGATGCCCTCGCGGGCCACCTCGCGGAACTCGGGCTCGAGGGCGGTGGCCTCGTCCCAAGCGGGCAGCAGATCCTTGTTCTCGACGAACCACGCGATGGCGCGGGCCATCCAGGCGTCGAACTCCTCGCGCGATCCGGTGACCAGCACGCGGTCCAGGTCCGCGTAGAAGTCCCGCACCGTCGGCAGGGTGCCCTGTTCGGCGATCGCCCTGAGCACCTCGGTCTTCCCGGTGAAATGCAGGTAGAAGGTGGCGCGGCTGCAGCCCACGGCGGCGGCGATGTCGTCCACCCGCACGCCCGAATAGCCCTGGGTCACGAACAGTTCCCGCGCCGCATCGATGATGCGCAGGCGGGTCAGTCGCTTCTGCTCCTCGCGTAGCGAGCCGCGTGGTGTCTCCGGCATGCCGACAATAATAGACGCTCCAACATTCACTAGACGCAATGTCTAGTGAGTGTTAGCGTGTGTATCACGTCACGGGCGGCCCAGCGGCCGAACAGGAGAACCGAGTTGGATACACGCGAACTGCCCCGGGTGTGCGTCATCGGCGCCGGACCGTCGGGAATCACCACCGCCAAACGCCTTGCCGAGCACGGCATCCCCTTCGATTGCTACGAGGCCTCGGACGAGGTCGGCGGGAATTGGTATTTCAAGAATCCCAATGGCATGTCGGCCTGCTATCAGAGCCTGCACATCGATACCTCCACGTATCGCCTGCAGTTCGAGGACTTTCCGGCTCCCGAGCACTGGCCGGACTTCCCGCACCACTCCGAGTTGCTGCAGTACTTCAAGGACTACGTCGACCACTTCGGCATCCGCGACCGCATCCGGTTCAACACGAAAATCGTTGCTGCCGAACGCGACAGCGACGGTCTGTGGGTCGTCACCACGAGCACCGGTGAGACCGCGGTCTACGACGTGCTGGCTGTGTGCAACGGGCACCACTGGGATCCGAGCCTGCCCGGCTATCCCGGCGAATTCGACGGCGTGCTCATGCACAGCCACGCCTACAACGATCCGTTCGACCCGATCGATATGCGCGGCAAGCGAATCGTGGTGGTGGGCATGGGCAATTCGGGCCTGGACATCGCCTCGGAGCTGTCGCAGCGGTTCGTCGCGGACAAGCTGTGGGTCTCCGCGCGTCGGGGCGTGTGGGTGCTGCCGAAATATGTCAACGGCCAGGTCGGCGACCGGCGGCAGACCCCGCGCTGGATCCCGCCGCGGGTGATGCTCAAACTCAAGCAGCGGTTCGTGCGCAAATACCGCGGGGAGATGGAGAATTACGGGCTGCCCAAGCCCGATCATCGACCATTCGAGGCGCATCCGTCCGCCAGTGAGGAATTCCTGCACCGCGCCGGCTGCGGCGACATCTCGTTCAAACCGGCCATCGCCCGGCTGGACGGCTCGCGGGTGTACTTCGCCGACGGCACCTCCGAGGAGGTGGACGTGGTGCTCTGCGCGACCGGCTACCACATCAGCTTCCCGTTCTTTGTCGACCCGGATCTGCTGCCGGACAACAATAATCGCTTCCCGCTGTTCCAGCTGATGATGAAACCGGGCATCGACAACCTGTTCTTCATGGGCCTGGCCCAGCCGCTACCGACGCTGGTGAATTTCGCCGAGCAGCAGACCAAATTCCTCGCCGCCTACCTGACCGGTCGCTATCACCTGCCCGCACGGCCGGAGATCGATGCCGCCGTCCATGCGCACGAGGCCCGCCGCGCGGGGCGATACTACGATTCGCCGCGCCACACCATCCAGGTCGAATTCGAGCCGTATGTGCGGAATATGCTCGAGGAGATCGCGGCAGGGGCGAAACGTGCTGCTGCGGCGGGCAATTCGTTGCCGGTTCCAGCCCGCGCCGGAGCCGGGGTCCGGGGATGAGCGAGCAGACCGCGGACAGGCGTGAATCATCGTCGCTACCCGGCTCGTCCGGGTTCTGCCTCGACGAATTCGCCGCGGTGCGTGCGGCATTCGATGGGCAGCTGGCCTCGGGCGAGGAGCTCGGCGCGGCACTGTGTGTCACCGTCGACGGTGACCCGGTGCTGGATCTGTGGGGCGGCTACGCCGATCCCGGCCGGTCCGCGCCGTGGCGGCCGGACACCCTGGTGAACGTCTTCTCCATCACCAAGACCATGACCGCGTTGTGCGCGCTGCTGCTGGTGGATCGCGGGGAGCTCGACATCCACGAGCGCGTCGCGCACTACTGGCCGGAATTTGCCGCGAATGGCAAGGACGAGGTCGAGATTCGCCATCTGCTCTCGCACACCTCCGGCGTCTCGGGCTGGGAACGGCCGATCGAGATCGCGGACCTCTACGACGCGGAGGCGGCCGCGGCGCGCCTGGCGGCCCAACCGACCTGGTGGGAGCCGGGTTCGGCATCGGCGTATCACGCGCTGAGTTACGGGCATCTGATCGGCGCGGTCGTCCGGCGCATCACCGGGCGCTCGCTGGGCCGGTTCTTCGCCGAGGAACTGGCCGGGCCGCTAGGCGCCGACTTCCACATCGGCACCGGGCCAGAACATTTCGACCGCATCGCCACGCTGGTGCAGCCGGAGCTGCCCGAGTTCGACATGGCCGCCCTCGATCAGGACAGCATCCTGGTCAAGACCCTCACCAGCCCGCTGCTCGACGTGGCCGAAACCGCCACGCCTGGTTGGCGGCAGGCCGAGATCGGCGCGGTCAACGGGCACGGCAACGCGCGCTCGGTAGCCCGGGTCCAATCGCTGATCTCCTGCGGCGGCGAGCTGGGCGGACGAAAGTTCCTCTCGCCCAGGACCATCGAGCTCATCTTCGAGCAGCAGGCCGACGGGGTCGATCTGGCACTGCTGACCCCGCTGCGGTTCGGCATCGGCTACGGGCTGCCACAGCCGCAGACCGCGCCGCATGTGCCGACCGGCCGGGTGTGCTGGTGGGCCGGGTACGGAGGGGCCATGGTCGTCAACGACCTGGATCGCCGGATCACCTTCGCGTACACCATGAATCGCATGGCCGCGGGACTGTTCGGTTCGGACCGCTCGGATGCGTACCTGCGGGCGACCTTCGAGGCGGTGCGGTCATGAGTGAGATGATGCGTGCGCTACAGCTGACTGGGCCCGGAAGGCTGGAAATGCGTGAGGTCCCGGTGCCCCACATCGCGCCGGACGAGCTGCTGCTGCGCGTCGGCGCGGCTGGGATCTGCCATTCCGATTCGTACGTGCTGGGCCTGCCCTTCGCGCTGCGCGAGGACCCGCTGACCATGGGGCACGAGATCGCCGGAACCATCGAGGCGATCGGGCCGCAGGTGCGGGGGCGCACCGCCGGTGAGCGCGGCGTGGTCTACCTGTGCTGGTCGTGCGGGGTGTGCCGGGAGTGCGTGCGCGGCAACGAGAATGTGTGCCTGGCCGCGGGCCGGGCGGCGATGCCCCCGTGCCCCGGTCTCGGACCCGACGGCGGCATGGCCGAATACGTTCGGGTGCCTGCGAATTCGTTCGTTCCGATCGGCGATCTGGAGTTCGCCCAGGCCGCGCCGCTCGCCGATGCCGCGCTGACTCCGTATCACGCGATCCGCGGCGCGGCGGACCAGCTGTGGCCCGGGGCCACTGCCGTCGCAATCGGTATCGGCGGGCTCGGGCACGTCGCGGTGCAGATCCTGAGGGCCGTCACCGCGGCCCGCGTCATCGCCGTGGATGTGGCGCAGGACAAGCTGGACCTGGCCGCGGCCTGCGGAGCGGATCTGGGCCTGCTCGCGGACGGCGCCGCCGCGCGAATCCTCGAGCTCACCGGGGGCCGGGGTGCGGAGGCGGTCTTCGACTTCGTCGGCACCGACGCCACGGTGGCGCTCGCGGCCGAAACGGTCGCCCCGAACGGCGCCTACCGGATCGTCGGTCTGGGTGGCGGGGCGCTGGGCCTGGATGCCGGGCCCGCCGGGGGACCGGGGCTGCCGTGGGGTGCGACGGTGCGCAAATCGTACGGTGGCACCAGAAGCGATTTGCACGCATCGGTGGCGCTGGCACAGGCGGGCCGGGTGCGGGTGGAGGTGGAGCGGTTCGCCCTCGCGGACGGGCCTGCCGCCTTCGACCGCCTCGACCGCGGGCTCATCCGCGGCCGTGCCGTGCTGATCCCGGGACAAGAGTAGGACGCACATGACCGAGCCCACCGCACCGCGGACCGACCCGTCACCCGTCACCGGATCCGGGACCGCCGATTCCCGCCCCGCCACCCGAAGCGCCGGGGTTGGGGCGAGCGATCCCCGGGCCGCCGCCGCGGGCATCGCCGCGGCCCTCACCGGGCCGGGCGGGCCGTTCGAGATGACCGTCGAGGAGGTGCTGGGCGCGCCGATGCCGGTGCTGCGGCACCGCCGCGGATCGCTGCTCGAACTGCTCGACGCCTCGGCGGCCTGGGGAGACCGCGACTACCTGGTGACCGCGGACCGGCGCATGTCGTTCGCCGAACACGCCGCCGCGGCAGGCGCGCTGGCGGCCGCGCTGGCGGATCGATACGGCGTCGGCAAGGGCGACCGCATCGGAATCCTGGCCGCCAACACGCCGGAATGGGTCCTGACCTTCTGGGCGGCCCAACGCCTCGGCGCGATCGCGGTGGGCTACAACGCATGGTGGGCGCCGCGCGAAATCGCGTACGGGCTCGAGCACACGACGCCGTCGGTGGTGATCGCGGACGCGAAACGGGCCGCGCTGCTGCGGGAATCGGATGCCGGGGTGCCGGTGCTCACGATGGAGCACGACGTTCCGGCGCTCGTCGACGCGTATTCCGGTGCGGTCCCGACGGTTTCGCTCGGCGAGGACGATCCGGCCGTCGTGCTCTACACCAGCGGCACCAGCGGGCGTCCCAAGGGTGTGGTGCATTCACATCGGAATCTGGTGGCCGTCACGGATTATCACCGCTTCGGCGACGCCATGGTCGCGGCGTTCCGGGGTCAGGAGCTCGCCGAGCCGAGCGACAAGCGCTTCCTGCTCACCTCGCCGCTGTTCCACATCGCCAGCCTGCACAACCTGGTGATTCCGCGCCTGGCCACCGGCGCGGCGGTGATTATCCATCAGGGCTCGTTCGAGGTGGACCGGGTGCTGCGGCTGGTGGAACGCGAGCGCGTGAGCAACTGGGGCGCGGTGCCGACCATGGCCGCGCGCATGCTCGAGCACGACCTGAGCGGCTACGACCTGTCCAGTCTGGCCGCGTTCTCGCTCAATGCCGCACCCTCCTCCCCGGCCTTTCATCAGCGCCTGCGCGAGCGGCTCCCGGTCGCGCAGGTCGCGCTGACCACTAGCTACGGGATGACCGAAAGCGGCACGGCCGCAACGGTTGCTACGCCACCGGAGCTGGCCGCGCATCCCGAGACGGTGGGCAGCCCGATCCTCGGCGTCAGCGTCGAGATCCGCGACCTGGACGGTAAGCCGCTGCCCGATGGGCAGGAGGGCGAGATCTGCGTGCGCAGCCCCTATGTGATGCTCGGCTACTGGAACGACGAGGCCGCCACGGCCGCCGCGATCGACGGCGAACGATGGTTGCGCACCGGCGATTTCGGCATCCTCGAGGACGGGCGCCTGCGATTGTCCGGCCGCCGCAGCGATCTCATCCTGCGCGGCGGAGAGAACGTGTACCCCATCGAGATCGAGAACGCCCTCGACGAGCACCCCGCGGTGGTCGAGTCGGCGGTGCTCGGGGTCCCGCACGAGGACCTGGGCCAGGAGGTGGCGGCGGTCGTGGTCGTCATCGACGCCGCCGCGGTCGGCGAGGCGGAGCTACGCGCCTTCGTCGCCGAGCGCCTGGCCTACTTCAAGGTGCCCGCCCGCTGGGTGATCACCACGAAACCGCTGCCGCGCAACGCCACCGGCAAGGTCGTGCGGCGGGAGATAGAGATCTGAGCCGGGCAATCACATGAGGTGATCCTATGTACGACAGCATCATCCGCGGCGGCCGCTGGTTCGACGGCACCGGCGCGCCATCGGCGGTCCGCCATCTGGGGATCCGCGCTGGGCGCGTCGAGACGATCTCCACGACGCCGCTCGACGAGACGGGCTGCGGCACCGTCATCGACGCGACGGGCAAGTGGGTGATGCCGGGCATCATCGATATCCACACCCACTACGACGTGGAGGTGCTGCTGGAACCCGGTCTGCCGGAGTCGGTTCGGCACGGCGTTACCACCGTCCTGCTGGGTTCCTGCTCGCTGTCCACGGTGCATGTGGGCGCTGAGGTGGCCGGGGATCTGTTCGGCCGGGTGGAGGCGATTCCGCGCCGCCACGTCATCGAGGCGATCGGTGATCTGAAGACCTGGCGCACCGCCGCGGAATACGCCGAGGCGCTGCAGGCACTGCCGCTGGGCACGAATATCGCGAGCTTCCTGGGGCATTCGGATATCCGCGCCGCGCAGATGGGGCTGGACCGGGCCACCCGCGCCGACGTGCGCCCCGACGCGACCGAGCTGTCGGCGATGGAGCGGAATCTCACCGAGGCCCTGGACGCCGGCTTCGTCGGCATGTCCTCGCAGCAGTTGCTGTTCGACAAGCTGGACGGGCAGTTGTGCCGATCCCGGACGCTGCCCTCGACCTATGCGACCACGCGAGAACGGCGGCGGCTCAACGCGATCCTGCGGCGGCGGTATCGGGCGCTGCAGGGCGGGCCGGACGTGGCGCGCCCGCAGAGCCTGGTGGCCATGGCCGCCAGCACCCTCGGTATCGGGCGGCGGCCGCTGAAGGTGAGTCTGCTCTCGGCCGCCGACATCAAGGCCATTCCGGCCGTCGCACACATCTTTCCGGCGATCGCGCGGGTGCTCAACGGGTTGGGCGGCGACTTCCGCTGGCAGCATCTGCCGGTGCCGTTCGAGGTGTACTCCGACGGCATCGACCTGCCCGTGTTCGAGGAATTCGGTTCGGGCGCGGCGGCATTGCACCTATCGAATCAGCTGACCGAACGCCGGGAACTGCTGGCGAGCCCGGACTACCGGCGATGGTTCCGCAAGGACTATGACAAGAAGTACGGGCCCCGGGTGTGGCACCGCGACTTCTTCGACGCCGAGATCGTCGAATGCCCGGACGCCGCGGTGATCGGCAAGACCTTCGGCCAGGTCGGCCTGGACCGGGGCGGCCTGCATCCGGTGGATGCGTTCCTGGATCTGGTTGTCGAGCACGGCCCGAAGGTGCGCTGGCACACCACGATATCCAATCACCGCCCGCACGTGCTGGACCGCTTCGCCGCGGATCCCGGTGTGCAACTGGGATTTTCGGATGCCGGTGCGCATCTGCGGAACATGGCCTTCTACAATTTCGGGCTGCGGCTGCTGCGCCGGGTGTACGACGCCGAGCGGGCGGGCCGGGCGTTCATGACCGTCGAACGGGCCGTGCACCGCCTCACCGGGGAACTCGCCGACTGGTACGGCCTGGACGCGGGCCACCTGCGGGTCGGTGACCGCGCCGACGCGGTCGTCGTCGATCCCGGCCGCCTGGACGAGAGCCTGGACGCCTACGCCGAGCACCCGGCGCCCTACTTCGACAACCTGTCGCGCATGGTGAACCGCAACGACGACACCGTTACCGCGGTATTCGTCGGCGGCACATATGTTTTCGGCAACGGCCGGCCCGCGCCCGTACTGGGTGTCCAGCGCACCGGGCAGTTCCTGCGCGCCCGCTGAGTCCGAACACTCAGTTCTGGCGCGGAATCACCTCCGCGACAAAACGATCGATGAACTCGTTGTAGGGGCGGGTGTCGGTGGTCCCGATCACGAATTTGGTCAGGCCCGCGGCGAGGTAGCCGTCGAGCTTGCGGTGCAGATCGGGCCAGCCGTCCGCGATGAGGTCGGCGGGGTCCACGCCGGGGCGGCGGGCGCGAGCGCCGGCGGCGAACTCCGGAGGAATGCCGTCCTGCGCGAGGAAGAGGCTGATGCCGAAGTGGTCGGGCTCGATCTCGCGGTTCGCCTCGGCGGCCGCGGCCTGGATGGTCTCGCGGGCCCGCCCGGCCTCCTGCGGTGTCAGGAAGCTGCCGAGCCAGCCGTCGGCGAGGCGGCCGACGCGCCGCAGTGCCGCCGGGGCCGAACCGCCGAGCCAGAGATCGAGCGGGCGCGCCGGGCGCGGGCCCAGACCGTTCGCGGCGACGGTGAAGAACTCGCCCGCGAAATCCAGCTCGTCGCTGTCCACCGCGGTCCGCAGCAGCCGCAGGGATTCGTCGAACAGAGCGGCCCTGCGGCCCTCGGGCGCCGGGAACAGGTCGTATTCGGCGGGCCGGGCCGGGCGCAGGCCGAATACCGGAAGCACTCGCTTGGGCGCCAGCGCCGCCAGCGAGGCCAGCTGCTTGGCCACCAGCACCGGGTGCCGTCCGGGCAGGATCGATACCGAGGTACCGACCTTCAGCCGAGTCGTGCGAGACAGTGCGAATGCCATACCGACCGTCGGATCAACCGTGTGCGAGTACACCAGCTCGGGCAGCCACAGCGAATCCACCCCCGCCGCCTCGAGCCGATCCACGACCTGCGCGAATCGCGCGGGCTCGGCGCCCGCTCCCACGCCGACTCCGAACCGGACCTTCATGCGCGCACTCCTCTGCAGGGATTCCTTTCTGGCAACCGAATTCGCGCGTTGGTCCATTCCCGTCGACGGGTGCGCTCCGACCTGTGTTGGCGACGTCCGAGCCGCGAGAAGGCGGTCGAGTCGTTGCGGTAGTCCGGCGGGTCACCAGCAGAAGCGCACGGGGTGGGTGAACATCCACACCACGACAAGCGCCGCGACCACAGCCGCCGCACCCGCGATCAGGATCATCGACCGGCTGCGCCGCAGCAACGCACCGGCGGCGAACGGAGCTGTCCAGATCGCGACCGTGCCGATCACCCACCAACCACCGGCCATGTCGACCCGCGCGACGGTGGACCCGCAGCGGGTGTCCGCCGCCGCGAACAATCCGATCGCCACGCCGACTGCCGCCGCAGCCGTCCACACGGCCGCCGCCAGCGCGGTCACCGTCCACCACGCCGCCGGATGAAGGTGCACGAAGTCGATTCTATTGGCCGCCCAGGGCGAACTATTGGTCGCGCAGCGCCGCGAGCGGCGTCATGTCGAAGCGGTCGCGCTGTCGCGCCCGCCGTGACCTGGTGATGGACGTCGAAGTCGATAGTGCCGAGGAAGCCGCACGGGACCGGTCGGCGTCAGACCGGTAGTGGGAGAAATTCGACCGCGGCCTCGTCGGTGGCGTGCGCCGGCACGACGACCAGGCCGTCCCGGTCCAGCAGGCCGGCGAGGTGGGCGGTGCGCACGTGCGCGTCCCCGGCCCAGCCGCCCTCCGCGACCGCGCGGGCGGGCACGATTCTCGGTGCGGGGCCGGATATCTCGCCGGCATTGCGCAGCGGGCCGGTCACGGCGCGGCGCGGCGGGCGGCCGGTGAGCCCCTCGACGATCGCGGGCGCCACCGCCAGCAGTGTCGCGACGGCCGCGAACGGATTGCCCGGCAGCCCCAGAATCGCCCTGCCACCGTCGATTTCGGCGATCACCGTGGACCCTCCCGGCCGCAGGCGCAGCCGGTGCACCAGCACCTGGGCGCCGGCCCGGTCCAGCGCGGCGCGCAGCTGATCGGCCACGCCGCCGCCGGTGGCGCCGACGATCACCAGTAGTTCGCAGTCGCCGGCGTGGGCCAGGACCTCGTCGAAACCGTTCGGGGTATCGCGCAGGTGCACCCGGTCCAGGGAGTGGATTCCACACCAGGACAACAGGTCCGGCAGTACCGGCCCGATCGAGTCGCGGGTCTGGCCGGTGCGCAGCGGGCCCTCGCTGCGGATCTCGTCGCCGGTCATGACGATGCGGGCGCGCACCGGCCCGCGTACCAGGCCCTCGGCGACCTCCGCGGCCGCCGCGACCGAGACCAGCGCGGGCGAGACAGGCGTGCCCTCGACGGCGACAACGTCGCCGGGCCGCCAGTCCTCGCCGCGGCGGCGCACATCGTCGCGGATCGGGGCGTCCGGCAGCCGATGCAGCAGACCATCCGCGCCGCTGGCGACGAATTCATCGCGCACGACAGTGTCGGTGCCCTCGGGGATGTGCGCCCCCGTGGCGATGCGCACCGCCTCCCCGGGGTGCAGTCCGGCGGGACGGTCGCCCCCGGCGAACCCGATATCGTGACGTACCCGCCACGGCCCGTCGCCGGAGGTGGCGTAGCCGTCCATCGCCGAGACGTCGAACCGCGGCAGCGCCTCGGCCGCGGTCAGCGGCTGGGCCAGGGTCGCCCCCGCCGCCCGGCGCAGTGCGGTGCGGTGGGCCGGTAGGCGGGACAGCTTGCGGCGCAGGATGTTTCGGGCTTCGTCGAGCGACAGCGGGGCGGCCTGCGCGCGGGCGTGGGCGACATCCTCCGGGGTGTCGCAGTCGACCGCGCCGTCCAGGGGCAGCATCGCGGTACGCGCGGGGATCAGCGCCTTCATCGGCTGATTCATCGGTGCCTCGAGCCGGTCGAGCGCGTTCAGCAGCGCCGTCCGCCGCCACACCCCGACCAGATACTGGGGACGGCCGGACTCGTCGGCCGCGAACACCGCCTCGGCGTCGGTCGCGAGGACACGCGCGATCAGCTGCTCGATCGCGGCGGCGGACAGGAAGGGCATATCGGCCGCCAGCACGACCACCAGATCCGCGGGAAAATCACATTCCGCCAGGGCCCGCAGCCCGGTCGCGATCGCGGCGACCGGCCCGGATCCGGCCGGCACCTCCTGCACCTGCCGGATCTCGGGCCCCAACCCCGACCGATGCGGGCCGACCACGACCGTGCGCGCGCAGCCGGCCACCGCGTCGATCGCGGCCTCCAGCATCGACCGCCCCCCGACCACGATCCCCGGCTTGTCCACCCCTCCCATCCGGGTGGCCCGCCCTCCGGCCAGCACGATCGCGTCGACGGTTGTCACAGTCGCTCACCCGCGCGGTACCTCATAGGGCCGATCGTAGTTCGCGGCGATCCCGATGCCGCACACCTACGGTGCCGGATCTGTCCGAGTCGGGGAGTGTACCGACCGTCCCGATCGGCCGGGCGAGCTCGCGGACAGGACCGAGCCGCCTTCCAACGCGTTGAGGCGAGCCGCCCTTGCGCGGCAGCAGTGCACCGGCCGCGTGTAGTCGCTCGACCTCGCGCGCGGGATCGTCGGCGTGGCAGGGGATCAGGTCAAGGTGCAGGCGGCCGGGCCGTTCGGATCCGGCTACCTGTCGAATCGGTATCGGGCAGTGGCCAGGTCCGCGCGATCACCGCTGATGGGGCAGCCCTCGGCGGCGAGCCGGGCGAGCTGCTTGTGCGCCAGATGCGGTGCGGGAGTGCCGTCGGCGCGCAGCACTCGATGCCACGGCAGGTCGGCGGAGTCGGTGCGCATGATCCACCCGACGGTCCGCGGGGTGGAGAGCCCGGCCGCGGCGGCGATATCGCCGTAGGTCGACACCCGGCCCGGCGGAATCGCGGCCACCAGTTCGCGCACCCGCTCGATCTGCGCGTCGGTCGTCGCCATCTACAGCACCGATCGGAGCACGGCGGCGGTCTGCGCCGGGCGCGCCTGGGACACCATGTGGTCGCAGTCGAATTCGTGCACCGTGAGCCGCTCGGCGAGGTGCGCGGTGAACGCGTCTCGCAGCTCCGGCGTCACGAACGGCGAATTCACCGCGCGCACCAGCACGGTGGGCAGCTCCGGTGGCGGCAGTACGGTCGCGCGGGCCAGCTGCCCCCAGTAGGAGGTGACCGCGGGCAGGCTCATCCGCCACCCGACGCGGCCTCCGGCCGTGGGCACCAGGTGTTCGGCGAGTTCCGCCTCGAGGAGCGCGGAGTCGACCTCGCCCCAGGCGGTTTCGAGTTTGTCCAGGCGTGCGGCCTCGGCGTCCGGATAGTCGGGCCGGGCGAGCATGCCCTCGGCGAGTTCGTGCGCGAACTCCGCGTCCAGGCCGATCGCCGGATCCAGCAGCACCAGCGCGCGGACCAGCTCCGGATGCAGCCGCGCCAGATGAATACCGACCGCCCCGCCGAACGAATGCCCGACCACCGTCGCGGGCGCACCGTCCAGCAGCCGCACCAGATCCGCGACCACCGCCTCGAACGTCCACGGCGGCAACGAGGTGGACCGGCCGTGCCCGCGCAGGTCCGGCGCGAGGACGCGCACGCCGGGCAGGTGCTCGGTGGCCAGCGCCTCCCACCGCCTGCCGTGCCCGGTCAGCCCGTGCAGGGCCAGCAGCAGCGGACCGTCGGCGGGACCGTATTCATACACCTGGAGTTCGGGCACGGGCCCATTGTGCCGGGCGGCACCGACATCCGCCGGGCCGGGGATTTGCGGCCGCGCCGAACCGGGTTCGGTGGTGGTAGCCGCACGCGTGCCCTGGTGGTGGCGGGTGAATCACGGTTCGGCATCCGTCGGAAGTCGCCGGGCGGACGTACGGCCGAAGCAGCCTGTACGCCCGATCACAGGACGGATACGGCGGCCCGGTGCCGCACAGTTTGCTGCGCCGAAATTATTTCCTGTCGGGGGTGTCTGTTGAAATAGCGGCCGTGATGCGATCGGATAGCTCGGTGCGACTCGTGCGCCGCGGCGAGACGGCTCCTCGCCCGCGGGAGTGGGGCGCCGACGTCCGGACGCTGTTCGCGGGCGGTGCGGGCGCGGACCCTGGATGGCGGCCCTGGCAGGTGCTGGGCGGGCCGGGCACGGGAAAGACGTCGCTGCTGGTCGACATCGCGGCCGACCGGATCGTCGCAGGCGTGGACCCGGAGTCGATCCTGGTGCTCACGCACTCCAAATCGGCCGCCGTCCGGGTGCGCAACGCGATCGCCCGGCAGGTCTCGGCGGCTGTCGGCGATCCCTTGGACGCGATCGTCGGCGGCGTGCCGGGCGCGACCCGCGAGCCGCTGGTGCGCACCGTGCACTCGTACGCCTTCGCGATCCTGCGCATGCACGCCGAGGCACACGGCAATCCGCCGCCGCGGCTGCTGACCGGCGCCGAACAGGATGTGGTGCTGCGCGAGATGCTGCGCGGGGAACTGGAGGACATCCAGGCGGGTCCGGCGAGTCCGTACGGCGGTGCGGTCGAACTGTGGCCGCAGCGGCTGCAGCCCGCGCTGGGCACGCTCGGCTTCGCCGAGCAGCTGCGGGACCTGATGCTGCGCGCCACCGAGCGCGGGCTGGGGCCCGAGGATCTGGTCGAGCTGGGCCGGTCGCACGATCGCGCCGAATGGGAGGCCGCGGGCCGCTTCGCCGAACGGTACGAGCAGGCCATGCTGCTGCGCTGGTCGGTCGGCATCGAGGCGCCCGAGGCGAGTGCGCCGGCGCTGGACGCTGCCGAGCTGGTGGGCGCGGCGCTGGATGCGTTCGCGATGGACCCCGGCCTGCTCGATGCCGAGCGCGCCCGCATCGGGTGCCTGCTGGTCGACGATGCCCAGCATCTGGATCCGCTGGCGGCGCAGCTGGTCCGGGTGGTCGGCGGGGGCGCGGCCGGCACGGTGGTGGCCGGGGATCCGGATCAGGCCGTGTTCACCTTCCGTGGCGCGGATCCGCGTTTTCTCGCCGATCTCGAGACGGCCGCCGAGCGCCGAATCGTGTTGCACGACAACCATCGGGCCGCGGCTCCGGTGCACGATGCGGTGGCCCGCATAGCTGCTCGGATGCCGGGTCGCGCACCGCACCGGTTCGGTCCGAACGGTGCGCGGCGCAGCCCGTCCGGGGAATCGGATTCCCGGAACGGCCACTACGGTGCGGATTTCGGGAACGGCAGCGGCAGTGTGGATTCCGGCGGTGAACCCGCCGATCCGGCCCTGGAATCAGCGGCCTTCTCGGTGCGGGTGCTGACGACCCCGGCGAAGGAGGCCGCGCTCATCGCCGACCACCTGCGCCGCGCCCACCTCACCGACGGGGTGCCGTGGTCGAGCATGGCCGTCGTCGTGCGGTCGGTGCCGCTGTCCCTGGCGCCGCTGCGGCGCGCCCTGCTGGCGGCGGGAGTGCCCGTGCTGCAGCCGAAGCCGGATGTGCCGCTGGCCCGCCGCCGCGGCGCCACCTGGATGCTGCTGGCATTGCGCGCGCTGCTGGCGGGCACCCGCGCCCGCCCCGACCTGTTCACCGAGGACGACGCCCTGGACCTGCTGACCGGCCCGCTGGGCGGCGCCGATCAGATCAGCCTGCGCCGCCTGCGCCGCGGCATCCGAAGGACCGTGCTCGAACGCGGGCGGCGAGATCCCGCCGACCCGTGGGCGGTCGACGCCGGGCAACCCGAGCCGGACGGATCCGGTATCCCGCGCAGGCCCGGCGCCGCTGTCGAATCACATGCGCCGGAGGGCGGGAATGCCTCGGGCATATCGCGTGCGGATGCGGACGTAACCGGCCACGCGCCGAGCCCTGACCGGGTCGATGTGGATCGTGCCGTCGGCGTCGATGCCATGGCGGCCGACGGGATCGGGACTCGACGCAGGGCATCCGCCGGAGAGATGGACGACGACTTCGATTCCGGCTCGAACGATTCCGCGCGCTTCGCTGATCTGGACCGATCCTCCGCGGAGGTGCTCCGCGATCTGATCACCGAGACGGGCGACGCCTCGCTGCTGGACCGGCTCACCGAGGTGGAGTCCGCGCCGTTGCGCCGAGTGCTCAAGGCAGTGCGGCGGGCGGAGAAGGCCGCGCGGCGCGGTGCCGGGCTCGAGGACGTGCTGTGGGCGCTGTGGACGGCGTCGAGCCTGGAACGGCGCTGGGTCGGGCAATCCGAGCGCGGCGGCGCGGGCGCCATGCAGGCCGATCGCGACCTGGACGCCGCGGTCGGGCTGTTCGACGCCGCGGCCGCCTACGTCGACCGGCTGCCCCGCGCTACCCTTGAGGGCTTCGTCGAATATCTGGAACAGCAGGAGATTCCGCAGGATTCGGCGCCGGTCACCGAGTCGGGCGGCGCGGTGGCGATCGTCTCCGCGCATGCCGCGGCCGGGCGGGAGTGGGACGTCGTCGCGGTTGCCGGTGTGCAGGAGGGGATCTGGCCGAACCTGCGCCCGCGCGGGACACTGCTGGGCGTCGAGGATCTGGTGGATCTCGTTGCGGGCATTGCCGATTCGGGTGAGCGGATCAGCCGGTCGGCGCCGATCCTGGCCGAGGAGCGGCGGCTGCTGCTGATCGCCTGCAGCCGGGCGCGCCGCTCGCTGCTGGTGACCGCCGTCGAATCGGTCTCCGGCGACCGCGATCTGGTGCCCTCGCGGTTCCTGGCCGAGCTCGACGCCGCCGCCGCGGCGGGTGAGCCCGGCCGCATCCCGGCCCCGGTGGATCCCGGGCGGGCGCTGGTCATGCACGCGCTGATCGCCGAATTGCGCAGTGTGGCATGCGATCCCGAGGACGATCCGCACCGGAGGCGGCGTGCGGCGCAGCAGTTGGCCCGGCTGGCCGGTGCGCGGGTGCCCGGTGCTCACCCCGACGACTGGTACGGCACCGCCGAGCTGAGCTCGCAGCTGTCGCTCTGGGGTCAGGACGAGGGCCCGGTCGCACTGTCCCCGTCCACCGTGGAGCTGCTGAAGACCTGCCCGCTGCGCTGGGCGTTGGAGCGGCACGGCGGCGGTGACGGCGAGAATCCCTACGCGGTCAAGGGAAATCTGGTGCACACCCTGGTGCAGGCGCTGGCCGGTCAGGTCAGCGAGGCGCAGGTCAAGGCCGCGTTGGCGCGGGCGTGGAAGGCGGTGGATCCCGGCTCGGGCGAGTCCGGTCCGCAGAGCTGGCATTCGCGCCAGGACCTGCGGCGCACCGAGACGATGCTCGACACCTTCCTGGCCTGGCTGCACAACACCCGCGACGAACTCACCCAGCTGGGTGTCGAGGTGCCCGTCGACTGCGTGCTGCCGGCCCGCAACCCCGACGAATACCCGGTGCGCATCCGCGGGCGGGTCGACCGCGTGGAACGAGATGCGCTGGGGCGCTTCGTCATCGTCGACGTGAAGACCGGTAAGACGCCGATCTCCAAACAGGCCGCCGCCGAGCACGCCCAGCTGGCCACCTATCAGGTGGCCGCGGCCGCCGGTGCGCTGTACGACACCGCCGACGACCCGGCCGCCGGACCGCTGCCGGGCGGAGCACGACTGGTCTATGTCGCCAAACCCAGCGCCAAGGAGGGCGCCGCACAGCGCATGCAGCAGGCCCTGGACGACGAGTCGATCGGCCAATGGCGCGACACCATCCACCAGGCCGCCGAATCCACCCGCGGCCCCAGCTATCTGGCCATGCGCAACGACGGCTGCCGCCACTGCGCGGTATCGGGCAGCTGCCCGGTCCAGGACACCGGACGGCAGGTGACCGACGAATGAGCCGAACACAGCGGAGGGATCTGGCCGTACAGCGCGCCGTCATGGTCGCCCGACCGGAGTGTCGGTGCGCGCCGGGCACGTGCGCCGCTCCGCATGACGAGCAGCCGGTGCTGTGTGCCCCCGCGCAAACGGGAGCCGTGGCACGGGGCGGCGGCGCGGGTGCACACCGGCTGCACCCGAGCGGGACACGGTGTGCCCTGGTACACGCGGGAAATCGGTCTCGGCGCGGCGCAGGCGTGTGCGGAGCACGGCCGAGCGGATCATGGGTGCGGTGGGTAGCGGAGTCGAGCGAGACGGAGGAATGAGCGAGCCTGCGAGCGAATCATCGACACGGCGTGCGTCGCGCATGCCGGAGCCGGGCGCCAGCGAGGCGCAGGTATGAGCGGTCCCGGTGCGGGGGATTCGGGTCGCGGCATCACGCCGTGGCAGCTGACCGAGGCGCTGGGGCTGCCGCCGCCGACCGACGAGCAGGCGGCGGTGATCTCGGCCCCGCCCGGCCCGACGCTGGTGGTCGCGGGCGCGGGCGCGGGCAAGACCGAGACGATGGCCGCGCGGGTGGTCTGGATGGTCGCGAACGGACTCGTCGCTCCCGATGCCGTGCTCGGTCTGACGTTCACGCGCAAGGCCGCGCAGCAGCTGACGACCCGCATCCGCACCCGTCTGTCCCGGCTGGCGGGCTCGTCCGTGGTGCGCGAGATCGATCCGTCGGGGAGTCTGCGCAGGCTGCTGGCGGGTTCCGAACCGGAGATCAGCACCTACCACTCCTATGCGGGACGCCTGCTCACCGAGCACGGCCTGCTGCTGCCGGTGGAACCCTCGGCGACGCTGCTCACCGAGACTCAGCTGTGGCAGCTCGCCCATCGGGTCGTCACCACCTGGGACGGCGACCTGGACACCGAGCGCACCCCGGTGTCGGTGACCGAGGCGGTACTCGCGCTGTCGGGGCAGCTGGCCGAGCATCTAGTGGAACCCGAACAGCTGGTGCAGGCCCACGCCGAGCTGGAGAAGCTGGTCTTCACCCTGCCCAAGGGCCCGCGTCAGCGCGGCGGACCCAGCCAGGAGCTGCAGAACATCGTCACCGTGCAGACCGAACGCGTCGCACTGCTCCCGCTGGTCCGGCGCCTGGCCGAGGAGTTGCGCCGAAGGGGCGCACTGGATTTCGGCTCGCAGATGTCGCTGGCCGCCCGCCTCGCCGCCGAACATCCCGAGGTCGGCGTCGCCGAACGCGACCGCTTCCGCCTGGTCCTGCTGGACGAATACCAGGACACCGGCCACGCCCAGCGCATCCTGCTGGCCGCCCTGTTCGGTGACCTGAATGGCGCAGGTGCAATCGCGGCGGCGGACAACGGGCCGACCCGTGCCGAGGAGACGCCGCTGAGCGGCGTGCCGATGCATGCCGGGGCTCCGCCTGGGATAGCGGGCGTGCGGAGCGAGGGCAGCAGCGGTGCTGATGTGGCTCTCGCGACTGGCGGGCGTGCATTCGGACAGGTCGGGGAGAGTGCGTCTGGTGGTGGGAGCAGGCATGCCGGGGAGGTCTCCGGGCGCGATGAGGGGACCGACGAGCCGCGTGGCGCGGCGAACCGGCTCGCCGTGACGGCTGTCGGTGATCCGATGCAGTCCATCTACGGGTGGCGCGGGGCGTCGGCGGCGAATCTGCCGCGGTTCGCGACCGACTTTCCCAGTGCCCCCGGTGTTCCCGCGCCGATCCTGCCGCTGCTGACCAGCTGGCGCAATCCGCCCGAGGCGCTGGACCTGGCGAATCTGGTGGCTGAACCGTTGCGGCACACCGAGGGTGGCGTCGATGTAGACGCGCTGCGGCCGCGGCCCGGTGCGGTGCCGGGTGCGGTGGCGCTGGCCCTGACCGAAACCGTTGCCGACGAACGGGATTGGGTGGCCGAGCGGATCGCGGCGGAATGGGAGGCGCACGCGGACGCGGGGGCGCCGCCGCCCACCTCCGCGGTGCTGGTGCGCCGCAACGCCGATGCCGCGCCGCTGGCGGAGGCGCTGCGCGAGCGGGGACTGCCGGTCGAGATCGTCGGCCTGGGCGGCCTGCTCGCCACCCCCGAGGTCGCGGACGTCGTGGCCACGCTGCGCCTGATCGCCGATCCGGCGGCGGGCAGCGCCGCCATGCGGATCCTGACCGGGGCGCGCTGGCGGATCGGGGTCAGCGACCTGGCCGCGCTGTCCCGGCGCGCCCGGGATCTGTCCATCTCCCGCCCCCCGGAGCAGGCCGCGGCCATCACCGATACCGAGGCGCTCGCGCAGGCGTTGCGCGAGGTGGCGCCCGAGCCCGCGGAACGGGCAGGGATCGCGGATGCCATCGCCGATCCCGGTGCGCCGGAACAGTATTCGGAGCCGGGATACGAGCGCATCCAGTCCCTCGGACAGGAGCTGGGGGCGCTGCGTGAACGGGGCGGTCAGTCACTGCCGGAGCTGGTGGCCGACGTCGAGCGCACGATCGGCGTCGGCGTGGAGACCCAGGCGCGTCGTGCGGCGGCCGGTGGCGGTGCGGGCCGGGAGCATCTGGACGCGTTCGCCGAGGTCGTGGCCGGATATGCCAGTGACCACCGGGCGACGCTGAGCGGCCTGCTGGGCTTTCTCGCGGCGGCCGAGGAGGTCGAAAACGGGCTCGAGCCCGGCGAGGTCGAGGTCGCCCACGACCGCGTGCAGGTGCTGACCGTGCACGCCGCCAAGGGGCTGGAGTGGGAGGTGGTGGCCGTGCCGCACGTGGTACGCGGTGTCTTCCCGTCCGGCGCGGCGGCGGGTACCTGGCTCGGTGCGCTGGCCGAACTGCCCACCACGCTGCGCGGCGACCGGCAGCGCGAGGACGCCCGCGACGGCGTGCCCGTGCTCGAGCTGGCCGACATCTACGATCGCGCCGATCTGGAGCATGCGATCAAACAGCACCGGGACGCGCTGAATCGGCGCCGGCTGGACGAGGAGCGCCGCCTGTTCTACGTGGCCCTCACCAGAACCGAACGGGCGCTGTTCGTTTCGGGTCACCACTGGGCCGAGACCGGCTCGACCCCCAAGGGCCCCTCGGACTTCCTGCTGGAGCTGAAGCATGCCACCGAGGCTCCCGGCTCGGGCCTGGTCACCGCCGTGCGCATCGACCGCTGGGATCAGGGCCCGCCCCCGGACGCTGTGAACCCGTTCACCGACAATCCCGCCACCGCGCGCTGGCCCCGCGATCCCCTCGGAAAGCGCCGCGCCGCAATCGAATCGGGCGCCGACATGGTCCGCTCCGCGCTGGCGGAGCTGTCGCCGGAAAGCAGGTTCGACCTGCCGGCGCGGGTGGCCGACGGGCCGGTTACCCGGGGCTCGGCCGAGCAGCTCTCGCTGTTCGGCGAGGACGCCGAGCCCAGCGATGCAGAGGAGGCCGAGGGCGCACAGGAACCCGCCCTCGACGACCCGGAGGGCTGGTCCGCGGATGTCGATGCCCTGCTCGCCGAGCATTTCGCCGCCGACGACACGGTGCGGGAGGTGGAACTGCCCGAGCAGCTGCCCGCGACCGCGCTGGTGGAGCTGCGGGCCGATCCGGCGAAACTGGCCGCGCGGCTGCGTCGTCCGCTGCCGTATCCGCCGAGCCCGTTCGCGCGGCGCGGCACCGCATTTCACGCGTGGCTGCAGCGCTGGTTCGGGGCCGAGCAGGCCTTCGATCTGGAGCTGCCGGGCGAGGCGGACCAGGGGGAGGCCGATGCCGAGCTGACCCGGATGCAGGAGGCGTTCCTGTCCTCGTCGTGGGCCAACCGCAATCCGGTGGAGGTCGAGGTGGCCTTCGAGACCTCCGTCGCGGGCACGCTGATCCGCGGTCGCATGGACGCGGTGTTCGCCGAGCCGGGCGGGCGCTGGCTGGTGGTGGACTGGAAGACCGGCGCGGAGCCGACCCGCTCGGAGGAGCAGTCGGTCGCGATGCAGCTGGCGGTCTACCGGCTGGCCTGGGCCCGGCTGATGGCCGCCCGCACCGGTGCCGACGAGGCACAGATGTTCGACCGCGTCGGTGCCGCATTCCACTACGTGCGCACCGGCCGCACGATAGCCCCACCCGACCTGCCGGGCCCCGCCGAACTGGCCGCGTTGATCATGGCAACTCCGCCGGCCTGGTCGCCCACCGAGGACGCACCCGGCCCGCCGGAATGATTCGGCGAGTGCCGAGTCGCCGCCTTCGGGGCCCACCGGCTCGCGGCCGGTGCATCGTGCCCTACGCCGCGCGGCGGATCTTCAGCGCCGTCGTCACCAGCGGCACTTGCAGCGGAAGCCGCAGTACCGAGATCACCTTGAGCGGCAGCGGTGCCTTGGGGTTGCGCAGGGCATCGGCCGCCATCTGCACGTTTGCCGGGAACACCGCGACGAACAGCAGCGCGGCGAACAGCCCGCCGAGGCGCCGGGTGCGCGGGAACGAGAGCGCCGCCGCCACGATGAGCTCGGCGACGCCGGAGACATAGGTGTAGGTGCGCGCCTCGCCGGGCAGCGCGGGCGGCACGATCTTGTCGTACTGTTCAGGTATCACGAAGTGCGTTGTGCCGGCGCCGAACAGCAACGCCGTCAGCAGGTAGATGCGTCGATGCCGCGCGGGGGACTCCGGGTTCATGCTGACACTGTGTCACTCCTGGACGGGAGTGTCACTCGGGGCCCGCACCTCCGCCGCGTGCCCGGACGACTCTGCGGGATAGTCTCGTCAGCGTGCCCGGTTTCGAATTGAATCAAGTTCCGCTGCTGTCCCGTTCCGCGCTCGACCGCGCCGAGGAGTTGCGCACGGACGAACAGGCGCTGAAGGAGGGCTGGGCCACCGCCCGGTTGCTGCGCATGAACCGTCGCGGGCAGTTTCGCGTCGAGGGCTCGGAGGTAGTGCTGGAGTCGGCCACGTCGCTGGCGGCCGAACCGGCGCCCGGCGCCATCTTCCTCGGTGTCGACGGCACGCACATCTGGGCGGTGCGGGATAACGACATCGAGGGACAGCTCGCGGACCTGCGCGCGGTCGGCCTGTCCACGGTGCGCCTCGACGACGTGATGCTGGGCGTGCTGGGCAGTGCGCTCGCACTGCTGAACTGGCACGATCGCGCCGGATTCAGCGCGGCCGACGGCACTCCGACCACGCCCGCGCACGGCGGCTGGACGCGCGTGGACGACGCGGGACACGAGGAATTCCCGCGCATCGATCCGGCGGTGATCTGCCTGGTCCACGACGGCGGCGACCGGGTGCTGCTGGGACGTCAGCACAGCTGGCCGGAGCGGATGTTCTCGATTCTGGCGGGGTTCGTCGAGGCGGGCGAGTCGCTGGAGCGGTGCGTGGAGCGCGAGATCCGCGAGGAGGTCGGCCTGGAGGTGCGCGAGATCCGCTATCTGGGCAGCCAGCCGTGGCCGCTGCCGCGCTCGCTGATGCTGGGCTTCACCGCGGTGGGCGATCCGGATCAGCCGCTGGTCTTTGCCGACGGCGAGATCGCCGAGGCGCACTGGTTCACCCGCGAGGAGGTGCGCACGGCCTTGGCCGCGGGCGCGTGGGGGTCGATCACGGGCGCGACGACGAGCGATCCGGAGCAGCATCGGCTGCTGCTGCCGGGGTCGATCTCGATCGCGCGGACCATCGTCGAATCCTGGGCCGCCGCGGCGTGAACGAACACCGCCGTCCCGGCGCATGTGCTGCCGGGACGACGGAATTTCCGGATCGTCAGGCGATGGCGGCCAGGGCCTGCTTGACCTGCACCAGGCTGGGGTTGGTGGCGGTGGATCCGTCGGCGTACTTGACGGTCGGCACCACGTGGTTGCCGCCGTTGACGCTGCCGACGAACTCGGCGGCCTCGGGATTCTCCTCGATATCGATCTTGGTGTAGGTGATCCCGGCCTCGTCGAGTTGCTTCTCGAGGCGGCGGCAGTAGCCGCACCAGGTCGTCGAGTACATGGTCAGGTCTGTCGCAGTCACGGCTCATTCAACATCGAACGGTCCACCCGTGTTCCCAACGGGGGTAGTTCCGCCGGTCACTCCCGGGGCGGGGCAAGCGGATCGAAGGCCGGATTCCGCCGGACCGCCCCGGGGTGCGGCCGGATCGTCAGTTGTCCGTGGTGCACTTGGACCAGGTGTGGAACGGGCCCTGGACGTTGTACTTGGTCTCCGCGATGTTGATCGCCTTGTTCTGGGCATCGATGGCCGTGGTGCCGCCGCTGGATCCCCAGCCGTCGCCCCCGCCGATGGCGATGGCGATGCATTCGTTCTCGGCCCACGCCGCATTACCGCAGCCGGTGCCGCACTCGTTCTCCGCGCGCAACTGGGCATCCGCGGAGCCGATCGTGCTCTTGGCCCAGGAGACCTGGTGGGTGTTCTCGTTGTAGATGGCGGCGATCCACACGTTCGCCGCGGTGGTCGGCATCTCGGTGGTCGTGGTCGGCATGTCGCTGGTGGTGGTCTCGGGTGCCGACGAGGTGGACGTACCGGTGGCGACGTTGTTGTCGCTGTGGTGGCTCGGACGCAGGATGAAGTAGCCCGCCACGCCCACGACGATCAGGCCCACCAGTGCCACCGCGATGATCAGGGGAATGTTGGTGCCCCCGCCTCCGGACCCGGAGGGTCCACCCGTGCCGTACGGCGGGATCTGCCCCGGCGGGATCTGGCCGGGGGGATAGCCCTGGGTCTGCGGGTACTGCCCCATCGTGTACGGACCCGGCTGACCGGGCGGGTACTGGCCCGGTGGCGGGTAGCCCTGGTCGGCGGCGGCGTAGGGCTGCGGCCCGGGTGTGTAGGGCTGATTCTGCGAATAAGCCTGCGGCGCAGCGGTATACGGCTGCTGCGGATCCGAGATCTGTTGCGTGGGCTGCTCGCTCGGATAGGGCTGACCCGTGTACAGGTGCGTGGCCTGGTCCGCCGGGTATGCCTGGCCGGGCGTCGGTTGCTGTCCGGGCATGGACTGCTGACCCGTGTACAGGTGCGTGGCCTGATCGGCCGGGTATGCCTGGCCGGGAGTGGGTTGCTGGCCCGAGTACAGGTGAGTGGCCTGTTCGGCCGGGTACAGCTGTCCCGGTGCGGGCGGCTCGGGCGGCGCGCCGGGCGTCTGATTCGGCTGGCCCGAATAGAAGAGGGTCGGCTTGCCCGCCTCCTCGTCCGGCTGACCGGGCTGCGGTGAATTCGGTGGTTCCGGGGGATGGCTCATCGGTCACTCCCCTTGTGACCCTCGCGAGAAACCCGCTGTGCCGCCGTCGGTGTGGTCATCGACCGCGCCCCCGTCTTCTCCGTTGTGAAACCTATCGATTCGTCACTGTAGCGCACGTCCGCGAGCGGTTTCTCCTCGAATTCGCGGGGGTGCGGTAGCCTCGCGCCGCGGCGGTTCGTCCGGATCTCCGGCGGCCCGGCCCGATCTGTCGGACCTCGCTGTCATGATGGAGCCCGTGCCCGCCCCGACCTCCGCCCCGCGCCCCGTGCTCGACGGTCTCGACCCCGAGCAGGCCGCGGCGGTCCGCGCGCCGCGCGGGCCGGTCTGCGTGCTCGCGGGCGCCGGCACGGGCAAGACGCGCACGATCACCCATCGCATCGCCCACCTCGTCTCGGCCGGGCACGTGCGGGCCGATCAGGTGCTGGCGGTCACCTTCACCGCACGTGCGGCGGGTGAGCTGCGCGCGCGGCTGCGCACGCTCGGCCTGGGCGGTGAGGCAAATACGGTGCAGGCCCGCACCTTCCACGCGGCCGCGCTGCGGCAGCTGCGCTACTTCTGGCCGCAGGTCGTCGGCGAGGTGCCCTGGCGGCTGATCGACAGTAAATTCCCGATCGTGGCCCAGGCCGCGAATCGGGCGGGCCTGTCCACCGCGACCGAGAGCGTGCGAGATCTGGCCGGTGAGATCGAATGGGCCAAGGCCTCGCTCATCGCCCCCGAGGACTACGCCGCCGCGGCGGCCCGCCGGCATCGCGAGACGCCGTACGAGCCGCGTCGCGTCGCCGATGTCTACACCGGGTACGAGGCGCTCAAGACCAGCGCCGAGGGCGTCCTGCTCGACTTCGACGATCTGCTGCTGCACACCGCGGCCGCCCTGGAGGGCTATCCGGCCGTCGCCGAGGAGTTCCGCGGCCGGTACCGCTGCTTCGTGGTCGACGAATACCAGGACGTCACCCCGCTGCAGCAGCGCGTGCTCGATGCCTGGCTGGGCGGGCGCGACGATCTGACCGTCGTCGGCGATGCCAACCAGACCATCTACTCCTTCACCGGCGCGAGTCCGAGCTATCTGCTCGACTTCTCCCGCCGCTTCCCGGAGGCCACGGTGGTGCGGCTCGAGCGGGACTATCGCTCGACTCCGCAGGTCGTCTCGCTCGCCAACCGGGTGATCGGCGCGGCCCACGGCCGAATCGCCGGTACCCGCCTGCAGCTGATCGGCCAGCGCCCCAACGGCCCGGAGCCGGCCTTCGCCGAATACGAGGACGAGTCGGCGGAGGCCCTCGCGGTCGTCAAGTCGATCGCCCGCCTGCTCGGCAAGGGTGTGCCCGCGGCTGAGATTGCCGTGCTCTACCGCATCAATGCCCAGTCCGAGGTGTACGAGCAGGCACTCACCGAGGCCGGGATTCCGTACCAGGTACGCGGCGGCGAGGGCTTCTTCCAGCGCGCCGAGGTCCGACAGGCGGTGCAGGCGCTGCGGCAGGCCGCCGCGCGCGAGGATCTGCCCGATGCGCGCGGCCCGGAGCTGGTCACGCTCGTTCGCGCGGCGCTGTCGCGCCTGGGACTGACGGCCACCGAGCCAAGCGGTGCGCAGGCGCGTGAGCGCTGGGCCTCGCTCGTCGCGCTCGTGCGGCTCACCGAGGAGCTGGCCGAGCAGGATCCCGACCTCGAGCTGGCCGGTCTGCTGCGCGAACTCGGCCTCCGGGCCGAGGCGCGGCACCCACCGACCGTGCAGGGGGTCACCCTAGCCTCGCTGCACGCGGCCAAGGGGCTGGAATGGGATGCGGTGTTCCTGGTCGGCCTGGCCGACGGCACGCTGCCGATCGCGCACGTCCTGGGCGAGGGCGGGGCGGTGGCGGACGAGGCCGCCCTCGAGGAGGAGCGCCGACTGCTCTATGTCGGCGTCACCCGCGCGCGCGAACACCTGCAACTGTCCTGGGCGCTCTCGCGCGGTGGGCGAAAGACCCGCCGCCGCAGCCGATTCCTCAACGGCCTGGTCCCCGAGGATTCGCCCGCCTCGCGGATCGCGCAGGCCGGGGGCGAGCGGCGCGGCCCGAAGCGAGAGCATCCCCGGTGCCGGATCTGCAACCGCCCGCTGCTCGGCACCGCATCGACCATGCTGGGGCGCTGCTCGCGCTGCCCGGCCGAGCTGGATACCGAGTTGCTTGCCGCCCTGCAGGACTGGCGGCGGGAGAAGGCCGACGAGCTGTCGGTGCCGCACTTCGTGGTGTTCAGCGACACCACGCTCACCGCGATCGCCGAGCAGCGTCCGGCCGACGATCGCGCGCTGGTCGCGATCCCCGGCATCGGCGCGAAGAAGCTGCGTCAGTTCGGGGCCGACGTGCTGGCCATGGTGCGCTCGCGCGAGCGTGCGCAAGCCCCCAAAACTGCAGGTGAAAAATAGGTTGTGCGGCCGTGTAAGCCACCCGTAGGGTGGTTTGCGTGCACCGGGAGGTCATTCCGTTGCGCACAGTGATCTAACGGACAACGAGTTATGGAGGGAGACAGACCAATGAACGGCATCGTGAACGCCTTTGCCCCGACCGGCCTTGCCGCGTCGGCGATTTCGTCCGTGTCCGTCTCCCGGGGGGTCCTCATGCAGAGGACCGGTCTGTCCACCCGCATCACAAGCGTTTTCGGTGCCGAATTGCAAGCGCCGAAGCGTGTGATCAAAGCGGACAAGCCCCAGCGGAGCTGGCACCCGACGAACACCTTCGTCGGCGCCCATGCAGGTGATTCCGGAGTGAACCCGGCCTACCTGCCGGCAGCCCGCCTCCGCGAGGCAGACCCAGCGACCGTGATCAGGAGTCGACACCGAAGTCGACTCAGGTAGGGAAAAACCCCCACCAGCCTCCTGGCCACGGATCGCAGAAGCGAAACCGTGGCCAATATTTTTAAGGCCTCCAGCCACCGGCACCGGTTTCGCGGAAGAACGCAGTTACTTCCACACAAGTTGACCGCTGCACGAGCTGAAGGAGCAAGACGTGTCTACCGCGACCGCTTTTCGCGTGACATGCCGTACACCCGTGGCCCCGACTTCCCGCCCTCGCGGAGTCTCGCTCACCCTCCCCTGCCGGGTCGGAAACCCCGACCTGTGGTTCGCCGAGAGCCCTGCGCAGTTGGAAGAGGCGAAGGCACTGTGCGCATCCTGCCCGATCCGCAAGGGCTGCCTGAGCGCCGCCCTGGATCGTGCTGAGCCCTGGGGTGTCTGGGGCGGCGAGATCTTCGAACAGGGTGTTGTGATCGCCCGCAAGCGGCCGCGTGGCCGCCCGCGCAAGGTCACCGTGGCATGAGCCGCCCCGTCTTTCACGGGGGGCATCACCAAACCCCGCATCTGAACCATCAGATGCGGGGCTTCGGCCTTTCCGGGGTGTTCTCGGTATGGGCGGTGCGAAAAATCAACTGGCGCGGAGGTGTTCGGCGTAGCCGGGGACCCAGTCCTGCATCAGCTGCATGAACGGGACCTCCGCGTCGAGCTGCGCGCAGATCCCGATTGATCCCATCAGCACCCGGAAGATCATCGAGTGCTCGCGCGGCAGCTGCAACGACCAAGAGGTGCGCATCTCGGCACTGGTGACGTCGGTGGCCCTGCCCGCGACCCGCTGCATCCATCGGCGAGTGAAGTGGAAGGTGTCGGTGCGAATGGGATCGGTGAAGGGGCGCAGGAAGTTCGAGATTTCCTCGGCGGTGACCGTCTTGCCGGGGATGACCCAGCCGTTGTCGGACATCAGCCGCGTCAGCTCGTCGAATCGGTCGTCGACGGCGAACGCCACCATCTGCCCCAGGATCGGCGGGAAGCCGCCGGGCAGCGGTGCGCACATGCCGAAGTCGATGACCGCGAGACGGCCGTCGGGCAGCATCATGAAGTTGCCCGGATGCGGATCGCCGTGCAGCAGACCGCATGTCGCGGGGGAGGAGAAGTCGAACTCACCCATCAGCCCGGCGACCCGGTTGCGCAGCTCTTGGGTGCCCTCGGGATCCTCGTTGCCCCGCTTGATGATTGCCGACAGCGGGGTAGCGTCGGCGAGCCATTCGGTGACGATCACCTTCGGGGCGCTGGCGACCACCCTCGGCACCAGGATCTGCGGGTGCCCGGCGAAACCCTTCGCGAACGCACGCTGATTCGACGCCTCGATCCGGTAGTCCAGCTCCTCCTCCATGTGCTCGCTGATCTGGGCGAGGACGGGCTTCACGTCGGAGGCCTGCAGGATGCTCGCGATGGCCCCGCCCATGCGGTTCAGAGTCTTCAGGTCGGCGCGCAGCGCCTCGTCGGCACCCGGATACTGCACCTTCACCGCCACCTCGCGCCCGTCGGACCACACCGCCCGATGCACCTGGCCGATGCTGGCCGAGGCGGCCGGCTGCTCGTCGAAATCGCGGAAGCGCTTGCGCCAGCCGGTGCCGAGCTGCTGATCCAGCATCCGGTGTACCGAGGCGGTGGGCATCGGCGGGGCAGCGGCCTGCAACTTGGTGAGCGCCTCACGGTAGTGCTCACCGAATTCCGGCGGCACCGCGGCCTCCATGACCGACAGCGCCTGCCCGAATTTCATAGCGCCGCCCTTGAGCTCGCCCAGGATGGAGAACAGCTGCTCGGCGGCCTTCTGATTCAGCTGCGCGTTGATCTCCTCCTTGTCGCCCCCGGCGAGCTTGCGGCCGAAACCCACGGCGGCGCGCCCCGCAATGCCCAGCGGAATTTTCGCCAGCTTGGCATTGCGCGACGAGCGCCGACTCACAATCTCTGACACCTCCCCATCATGGCGGACGTACCGGCCGGTGTGCCATGAGAATTCGCTAAATCCGGACCGCGTGGCGTGGGTCACAGTCCCGCTGTTCACGGGGCCGGACACCGCGCTCGCGTGGCCCGGATCGGCGGATCTCAGGCCACGGTGAACCCGCCGTCCACGGGCAGGATCGAGCCGGTGACGTATTCGGCGTCGATCAGATAGCCGATGGCGGTGGCCACGTCCGCCGGGCTACCGACGCGCCCGGCGGGCACCTGCTGCCCGGCCGCGGCGAACTGAGCCTGGCGCTGGTCGGTGGGCAGGAACGACCACCAAGCCGTGTCCACGACGCCGGGCGCTACGACGTTGACCCGCACCGGCGCCAGTTCGGCCGCCAGCGGCGGGACGATCCGCTCGATTGCTCCGTTGACCGCGGCGAACGTGACCGTCCCCGGAATGGCCGCGCGGGCCGAGGAAGCGGACACCATGGTGATCGAACCGGTCACCTGCGCGCGCTGGATCGCGAACAGGTAGCCGAACAGTTTGCCGTCGAATCCGGTGCGCAGATCCGCCAGGTCGATCTCGCGCAGCGGGCCGATGCCTACCGCGCCGGGGCTGAAGGCCAGTACCAGGTGATCGATGCTGCCCATCCGCTCGAAGAACGCCGCGACCTGTTCCTGCGAGGCGCCATCGACCGCCTCGGCGGCGTGCACCCGGTCCTTCACCGCGGCCAGCTTCACCGGATCGCGTCCGGTGACGGTGACCTCGTGGCCCTGTGCGGTCAGTCGTTCCGCGGTGGCCAGTCCGATGCCGGCGGTGCCACCCATGATCACGATGCGCATTGCGCGTCTCCCTCTATTTTCAATACGTTGCGTCTCGATAGTATTTCGAACCGTGGCGTCTTGTAAAGTGGTCGCCATGGTTGGTGACAAACCGCTCGGACGCCCCCGCAGCGAGGACCGCCGTCGCGCGATCCTGGCCGCGGCGGTGGACGAGCTACGGGAGCGGGGCTATGCGGCCCTGACGATCGAGGGCATCGCGGCCCGCGCGGGCGCGGGCAAGCAGACGATCTACCGCTGGTGGCCCTCGAAGGCCGATGTGGTGCTCGAGGCGCTGCTCGACGCGGCCGACTCGGCCATTGCGGTTCCGGACACCGGATCGCTGCCGCAGGACCTGCTCGCCTTTCTGGAGGCCACCTTCCAAGAGCGCGGCCAGCGCCCCGTGCTGGTCGGCCTGATGGCCCACGCAATGCTGGATCCGGTGTTCGCGCAGGGGTTCCGGGATCGCTTCCTGTTGGCGCGGCGCGCTGTGCTGCGGGAGATCTTCGATCGGGCGGCGGCGCGCGGGGAGATCGCGGCCGGCATCGACCCCGACCTGTTGATCGACGTCGTCTACGGCGTGCTGTGGTATCGGCTGCTGCTGGACCACGCGCCGCTGGACGACGCGGCCGGGCGCGATCTGGCCGATCTGGTGCTGCGGGCCGTGCGCTGAGGATCGTGCCCCAACCGCTCGCGCATCCCCGAAGGTCACGATCGGACGGTGCCCGTCCCACCGCGCCCGGTCGGCGCGCCGATCGTGCGGCAGCCGCAGGCCGCGTGAACGGGCCAGTGCCGCTTATCGATTCGGAGCGAGTCGGGGTCCAGCTCCAGCGTGGCGCCGAGGGTGAGCGGCGGGCGTGCGGCGATGCCGTCCAGGACGGTTTCCACGTCCCGCAGCACCAGGGCGGTGGCCGCGGTGATGGTCGCGGCCGAGCCGTGTCCGATACGGCCCAGCAGCTGAGCTGCCAGATGCGGCCAGTCGTGGTCCAAATCGCCGCGAGTCAGGTCGGCGCAGCGCAGGCAACTGGTGCCGCCCGGCAGCACCATCGGACCGACGATTCCGCGACCGTCCCGCATTCGCACCTGTAGGTGGGGAATCCGGTACAGCACAAGGTCGTTGGCCAGGATCGGATCGGGCACCAGCGCATCGGCCAGGATCACCAGATCTGCCGACCAGCCCGCGACCGTCGCGGCGGCGAGGTAGCCGCGGGATCGGGTCGGGCGCAGGCCCAGGCGCCGCACACCCGCGGCAATGGCCTCGGACAGCGGCCCGCGGCCGTGTATGTGGATCCGGCGCACTCGTGGGGGAGTGGCAGGTGATCGCGGATGTGTCAGCAGTCCGGCGGCATCCAGGTCCGCCAGGATCTCCAGGGCCGCGGTCGCGCCGATGCCCAAACCGTCCGCCCGCCAGACGATCTGGGGATGGCTGTGCAGCCCGTCGAGCAGCCGCAGGAACTCGGCCACCGTCTCGGCGGCGATTCCTGGCGGCTCCAGCACCATCGCGCGCTCGGGGTCCCATCCCAGCTGCACGATCCCGGACGGCCTGCGCAGCACCGTGACGCGGGGATGCAGCATCGGCCCACGCGGGGAAGTGCCGCTCATGCCTCCACCTCGCTGGCGCTCGGCTCTGGCATGCGCGATGCGCGCTGTGTTGTTGATTCGCTCCGCTGCGCTGCGCTCATGCCTCCACCTCGCTGGCGCTCGGCTCTGGCATGTGCGATGCGCGCTGTGTTGTTGATTCGCTCCGCTGCGCTGCGCTCATGCCTCCACCTCGCTGGCGCTCGGCTCCGGCATGCGCGATGCACGCTGTGTTATTGATTCGCTCCGCTCCGTTCATGCCCGCGCCCCGCGAGTGCGTGCACGGCAGTGCGCCGGCTGCCGGGCGCGATCGCGGCCTGGATACTCCGTGGTCTCCTGGGCGACAATGGATTCCACCTGGAAACAGGTCGAGATGACAGGGGCGGGCGAGGGCATCGCACCGCGAATCCCGCCTGCGATCGGTGCACGGTTGGTCATGGACGCAGTGTGCCCGCGGCGGTGTGCGGGACGGCCGGAACAACCACCGGTTATCCACAGGCGGACCGGTCGTCCACAGGGCAATTCGGCCGGGTGAGATGTTGTCCAGGCCCCGCTCGCGGGCGTCTTCTCGCTGACTTTGCGGACTCGAGATACCCGGGGGACCACAATTTTCCGACTGGGCCTCGATCCGGGTGCGACAAGCGGCGCGGCGGCGGCCTGCATCATCGACGATGCCCGGTCCAGTCGCGGATCCGACCGACTTGGTCCGGACTCGGGTGCGACGCCCCCGTGGTGGCATTCGTGCATCGTGGACGAGGTTCGGGTTCGGTTGGCGGACTCGCTCGACTTGGTCCAGGGTGCGACGCCCCTGTGGTGGCATTCGTGTGTGGTGGACCAGACTCGGTTCAGCCGGCGGACCCGGCCGCGACATCGGCCGGGAGCGGCGGCACCGTCGCCGGGTCGGAAAATACCGCGCGGCGGGCGAATTCGATCACCCCGAGCAGGATCGCATCCTCGCCGAGCAGCGCGCGGGTGACGTCGAACTCGATGGCCGGGACCAGTGCCCGCCGCCGGGACAACTCCCGGTCGATGGCCGGGTGCAGGTGCGTGAACCACTGTGCCAGTAGGCCGCCCAGCACGACCTCATCCACGTCGAGCAGCGTGGCGATGGCCAGTACCGCCGCGCCCAGCGCCCGCCCGGCCGTCTCGAGGGCGGCCAGTGCGGCCGGATCCGCGGCGTCCACGGCAGCGGCGAACCGCGCCAGGGCCCGCTCGAGTCCGCCCTGCTCCAGCACCCCGCCCAGCCCGGCCGCGGTGAGCACGGCCTCGGGCCCGGCGTAGCAGACCAGGCAGCCGCGCGCGCCGCAGGAGCAGTCCGGGCCGTCCAGGGCGACGGGCATATGGCCGGGCTCACCGGCGATGCCGTGGCTGCCGGTGTGGATGCGTCCGTCCAGTACCACGCCGCCGCCGATGCCGGTACCCGCCTCGATGTAGACCAGCCCGCGCGGACGCTGAGGGTGCGCGTGATACTCGGCCAGGGCCGCGGCGTTGGCGTCGTTGATGACGTCGAGCGGGCAGTCCGCGTCGGGCAGGGCGGCGGCGATGAGCGTGCCCAACCGGACCTCCTGTAGCCAGCCGAAATCCGTTGCCGCGATCACGGTTTGGTCCACCCCGACCGGACCGGCCATGGCGATGACCAGGCGTGCGAGTTCCGCGTCGGGGAACTGTGCGATGGCCGCCCGGGCCCGCCGCACCGCGGCGGCGACCGCGTCCGCGATGTCCTGCGGCACCCCGGGGGCGCTGCGGTGCGGCACCGACTCGCGCCAGACGATCCTCCCGGCGAGATCGGCGACGGCTACCCGCAGCTGCTCCAGGCTGATCTGCACCGCGACCGTCAGCGCCCGCTGCGCGACCATGCGCAGTAGCCGCCGCGGCCGTCCGCGCCCCGCGCCGTGCCGTACCCCATCCTCGCGCACCAGCCCGCGCACCGCGAGATCGGCGACCAGCCCGGTCACCGAGGCGTGCGACAGGCCGGTGGCCGCGGCGATCTCGGTGCGGGCGCACGGCCCGTTCGCCGCGATGTGCCGCAGCACCAGCCCGAGATTGCGCCGGCGAACCGCGGCGGAATCGCTGGGCGCCGCGGCCGGTGACGAGTTCTCCACATCGATCAGACTAGGCTCGGAGCTAATTATTTCAACCATTGACATATTTATCGCGAGGTCGCAATACTGCGGTGACCAGTACCCGACGAATCGAGGTCGTCCATGTCGGCAGTTCCGCTCTCCCGCCGTTCGCTGCTGCTCGGGGCCGGGTCCATGGCCATGGCCGCGGGCTGCTCGAGCGGCACCTCGACCGCGTCCGACACCGTCCGTACAACTCTCGGACCGGTGCGGGGCATCCGCCGCCCGACCGGGCTCGCTTTCCTGAACATCCCCTACGCGGAGTCGCCCGTCGGGGCACTGCGCTTTGCCGCACCGGTGCCGCCCAAGCCCTGGACCGAGACGAAGGACTGCACGAAATACGGTCCGACCGCGCAGATCGAGCAGCTCTCGGCGGTGACGACCATCCCCGAGCCGAGCATCCCCGGCGCCGCGTACCTGAACCTGAACGTCTTCACCCCGGATCCCTCGTCGAGCGCGAAACTGCCTGTGCTGGTGTGGATTCACGGCGGGGGCTTCATCGCGGGATCCCCCGCCAGCCCGTGGTACGACGGCGCCTCGTTCAATCGCGACGGCGTGGTGGTGGTCGTGCTCGGCTACCGCCTGGGTATCGAGGGATTCCTGCACGTGGAAGGCGCTCCGGACAACCGGGCGGTGCTGGACTGGATCGCTGGCCTGGAATGGGTGCGCGACAATATCGGGGCGTTCGGCGGCGATCCGGCGAGGGTCACCATCGCCGGGCAGTCCGCGGGTGGCGGCGCGGTGTGGGCGCTGATGGGCGCGCCATCGGCGCGGTCGCTGTTCCGGGCCGGAATCAGCGAATCGGGTGCGCTGACCCAACCCAACGACGCCGAGACCGCGGCGGCGGGCGCCGCGGCGTTCACGCAGGCCACCGGCGTGCCCGCAACCGTTGCGGCGCTGCGGGATCTGACCCGCGAACAGCTGCAGCAACTGCAGGACAAGCTCCCGCAACCCGGCGTCGGCGCGAATCCGTCCGTGCTGCAACTGGCTCCGGTCGCCGACGGCACGCTGATCCCCGAATCGTCCGCGGCCATGCTGAATTCGGGCCGCAGCGCCGATGTCCCGTTGCTGATCGGATTCACCCGCGACGAGTTCAATATGATCGCCGCGAAGGTCACGGATGCGACGGCCCCGACCATGTTGTCCGCCATGGGAATCGACGCGGCCACCGAAAACGCCTACCGCGCGGCGTATCCCGGCCTCACGACTCCCCAGCTGGTCGGACAGATCGGCAGCGATCTGGTGCTGCGCGGCCCCGGCTACCGAGTTGCCGAGGATCACGCCCGCCGCGGTCGCCCCACCTGGCTGTATGAATTCACCCGCGGCTCAACCGCTTCCGGGCCATACCACGGCATGGCCGCACATTGCCTGGACATTCCGTATGCCTTCGACCTGCTGTCCGCCCCGAACGTCAGCACCGTCGAGGGCGACAATCCGCCGCAGGCCCTGGCCACGGCCATGCACAAGGCGTGGGTCGAGTTCATAACGCATGGCGACCCGGGCTCCGCCTGGCCGCGCTACACCCTGGACAAGCGCGAAACCATGATCTGGGACGACAACTCACACGTGGCCCAGGATCCCTTCATGGCCCAACGCCCGTTGTGGACCCACTGAGGCGCGACCTCCCGGCGGCGCTGTCGAGCATTCCACGTGGCACACCGTCGTTCCAGCGATGACGAGCGAACGTCGCGATGACGCTGCACCGCAACCCTTTCCGCGGCTACTCGGCAGCGTCGTCCTTGCCGGGCTCGGAGTCCGCACCGGGCTGAGCATCCTTGTCTTTCGCCTCGCGCTCTGCACGCTCGCGGGCTTCGGTCTCGGCCAGCTGCGCCAGCGGATCGTCGAATTCGCCGGTGCCGCCGCCGATCACGCCGTCGATGAAGCCGGCCGGGTTGTCCAGGTCCGCGGAACTGGGCAGCAGGTCGGGGTGAGCCCAGACGGCGTCGCGCGCCTCAATGCCCGCGTCCGTGGTGAGGCGGCGCCACAGATCCGCCGCCTCGCGCAGCTTGCGCGGACGCAGTTCCAGCCCGACCAGGGTGGCGAAGGTCTGCTCGGCAGGACCGCCGGTGGCGCGGCGGCGGCGCAGGGTCTCGGCCAGCGCCCCGGCGCCGGGCAGCCGGTCGCCGACCGCCTCGGCGACCATGACCTGCACCCAGCCCTCGATCAGCGCCAGCAGCGTCTCGAGCCGATCCAGCGCGGCCTTCTGCTCCGGGGTGGTCTGCGGCTCGAATGTGCCCTGGGACAACAGTTCCTCGAGCTTGGACGGATCGGTCAGCATCATCGGATCGATGCCCTCGGCGGCCTGTTCGATGGCCGAGAAGTCCATGCGGATGCCGCGGGCGTAATCCTCGACCGCGCCCAGCACCTGCTGGCGCAGCCACGGCACGTGCCCGAACAGGCGCTGATGGGCGGCCTCGCGCGCGGCCAGGTACACCAGGATCTCGCTCTCGGGACGTTCCAGCCCCTTGGAGAATTCGGTGATCGCGGCGGGCAGCAGGGCCGCGATGCCGCCGGGGCCCAGCGGCAGGCCGATATCCGTGGAGGTCAGCACCTCACCGGCCAGCTGCCCTAGGGCCTGGCCCAGCTGCGAGCCGAACGCCATCCCGCCCATCTGGCCCAGCATGCCGATCATCGGCCCGGCGACCTGCCGGGCCTCCTCCGGCAGGGTCTGGGTCCACATGCCAGAGACCTGCTCGGCCACCGGGTCGCACAGCCGCTTCCAGGTCGGCACCGTCTCCTCGATCCAGTCGTTGGCCGTCCAGGCCACCGTCTTGGTCGCGCCCGCGGGCAGCGTGGTCGCGGCGTCGAGCCACAGCTCGGCCAGGTGGGCTGCGTCGGCGACGGCCTGCTGGGTGCTCGCCGAGACCGGCGGCACGCTCGCACCGAGCTGCTGGCGGGCCAGCCGCTTGGCGATGTCGTAGTTCACCGGACCGGCCTGCGCTGCGCCCGGCTGACCCATGGTGGAGAACATCTGCCCCAGCTGCGTGAGCATCTGCCCCAGCTGGGAGGGATCGAAGTTCTCCCCGCCCATGGCGAATCCGAAGGGATTGCCCGCGGCCCCGAAGGGATTGCCGGAGTCTCCGATGGGATTGCCCGCGCCGGAACCGCTCTGATCGTCGCGACGCTCGCGGTCGTCGTCATCGTGGTTCGAGAATCCGAAGGGCACATCACTCATACCCTTAGGCTACGCGGGTGCCGGGGACCCGAGCCGCTACCCTGGGCCGGGTGAATCGCCGGATCCTCACCCTGCTGGCCGCCCTGGTGCCGGTCCTCGTGCTCGGTATCGTCGGCAGCGCCGTCACGGTGCCCTTTGTCGCTCTCGGCCCCGGTCCGACCTTCAATACGCTAGGCGTGGTCGAGGGCAAGCAGGTCGTGGACGTGCAAGGCGCACCGGTCCATCCGACGTCCGGCAACCTCAATATGACCACCGTGTCCGTTCGCGACGGGCTGAATATTTTCGAGGCGTTCGGGCTCTGGGCCGACGGAAACTACGGTCTGGTGCCGCGCGCGGAGGTGTATCCGCCCGGAGTGCCGCGCGACCAGGTCGACAAGTCCAACAAGCAGGACTTCAAGAACTCCGAGGACAACGCGGAACTGGCCGCGCTGCACTATCTGAAGTACCCGACCGTGGTGCAGCTGGAGACCGTCGCCGACGATGCCCCGGCCAAGGGCCTGCTGGACAAGGGTGATCAGCTGATCAGCGTCGACCGTAAGCCGGTGGCCACCTCCAAGGATGTGGTGGCCGCCGTGCAGGGCCTGAAGCCCGGCACCGAGGTGCCGTTCGTGGTGCGCCGCGGTGACGCCGAGCAGACCGTCACGGTGAAGCTCGGCGCCCGCCCCGATGACGCGTCCAAGGGGTATCTCGGTGTGACGCCCGCCGAGGTCGCGCAGGGCCCGATCAAGGTGGACTTCAACCTGGCCGACATCGGCGGCCCCTCGGCCGGACTGATGTTCAGCCTGGGCCTGGTGGACAAGCTCAGCAGCGGAAAGCTCAACGACGGCAAGTTCATCGCGGGCACCGGCACCATCGACCCCGACGGCAAGGTCGGCCCGATCGGCGGCATCCAGTACAAGATGATCGCCGCGCACGACGCCGGCGCGCAGACCTTCCTGGTCCCCGCCGACAACTGCAACGAGGCCCGCCAGCGCACGCCGAAGGGCCTGCAGCTGGTCAAGGTCGACAGCCTCACCACGGCGATCGACGCCCTTGACGACATCGACGCGGGCAAGCCGGCGCCCAGCTGCGGTTAGAAGTCCTCCGAGTCGTTCTCCAGGGTGTGCGCCAGGGCCTGCACCAGATTCGGCGCCAGGTTCGGGGCGGTGCGCAGGTCGATGTCGTTGCCGAAGGGGTCGTCCTCGTCCTCCTCGGGGCGGATCTGCAGCAGGCACAGCGAGACGCCCTCGCGCAGCACCCCGGCGAACAGGCGCGCGTCGCGGCGGCCGGGGTGGGTGATGGCCGCGTCGCGCGCCGCGCGGTCGGCGGCGTCGCGGTCCGCCAGCAGGGGTGCGATGGCGTCGTCGAGAGTCTGCTCGGCATCGGGCGGCAGCACCACGATCTGCTGCACCAGCACACAGCCCCGCACGGCCTCGGGCCAGCTGGTCGTGGCCAGGAATTCGTCGAGCGCCAGCTCGCCGGTCACGTCGTCGGGAAACGGTTCCTGCGCAATGGGAGTCAGCTCCGCGCCCTCGTCGAGCTGATCCTGCAGGCCCGGCTCCGCGGCCACCAGATCGGCCGTGGGTACCAGGGCGAACATCTGCGGCGGCCGATCCCACCCCTCCGCGTCGGCGAACTCCGCCACCTCGCGTATGCAGCGGTACAGGGCCGATTCCGGGTTGTCTACGGTCACGCGCGGTGAGTCTAGGGGGCTGCGGGCGCGGCCGGGCGACCCGGTCGCCCCGAACACGCCCGATCCGCTGACAGCGAATCCGCACCCGTCCGGGGAGGGAGATCGCTGCACAATGCTCGTATTTCCGTAGAGTGGGGCCGAGCGGTCCGAACGGACCACACGCAACGTATGCAACTGCGGTGCGACGAGCGCGAACTCGCGCCCGCCGACCGCCGGACCAGGGAGAGTGTCACCGTGGGCATGCGCCCCCCGACAGGCTTACCTTCGCTGTCTCGCCGCAGCCGTGTGCTGCTGGTGACGGCCCTCGTGCTGGCGGCGCTGCTGCTGGTCGGGCCGCGGCTGACCGATGCCTATACCAATTGGCTGTGGTTCGGCGAGGTCGGTTTCCGCAAGGTCTACACCACCGTGCTGTTCACCCGGATCGTGCTGTTCGTGGTGGTGACGCTGGTGGTCGGCGCGATCATCTGGCTGGCCCTACTGGGCGCCTACCGGGAGCGGCCGGTGTTCGTGCCGGTCTCCGGGCCCAACGATCCGATCGCGCGCTACCGCACCACCGTGATGGGCAGGCTGCGGCTGTTCGGCATCGGCCTGCCGCTGCTGGTGGGCCTGCTGTGCGGGCTGGTGGCGCAGTCGAGCTGGGTCACGGTGCAGCTGTTCATGCACGGCAGCTCGTTCGGGGTCAAGGATCCGCAGTTCCATCTGGACGTCGGCTTCTACGCCTTCGATCTGCCGTTCTACAAGATGGTGCTGAACTGGCTGTTCGTCGCCACGGTGATCGCATTCTTCGCGAATCTGGTGACGCACTACGTCTTCGGCGGGCTGCGACTGTCCGGCCGCGAGGGCACGCTCACTCGCCCGGCGCGCATCCAGCTCGCCACCATCGCGGGAATCTTCGTGCTGCTCAAGGCGTTTGCCTACTGGCTCGACCGGTACTCGCTGCTGTCCAGCACCCGCAAGGAGCCGACGTTCACCGGCGGGTCCTACACCGATATCAACGCGGTGCTGCCCGCCAAGCTGATCCTGCTGTCCATCGCGATCATCTGTGCGCTGGCGTTCTTCGCCGGGGTGGTGCTGCGGGATCTGCGGGTTCCGGCGATGGCCGCGGCGCTGCTGGTCCTGTCCTCGATCCTGGTGGGTGCGGTGTGGCCGCTGATCGTGGAGCAGTTCGAGGTGCGCCCGAACGCCGCCACCAAGGAGTCCGCCTACATCCAGCGCAACATCCAGGCCACCCGCCACGCGTACGGCCTGGAGGCCGACAAGGTGCAGTACGTCGGCTATCCGGGCACCCAGACGGTCGATCCGGTCACGAATCCGACCGACCAGCAGACGATCGCGAACATCCGCCTGCTGGATCCGAACCTGCTGAACGCCACCTTCACGCAGACTCAGCAGCTGCAGAACTTCTACGGCTTCCCCGATCCGCTCGACATCGACCGGTACTCCCTCAACGGTCAGATGCAGGACTACATCGTCGCGGCGCGGGAACTGGTGCCGGGCAACCTGTCCGGTAACCAGACCGACTGGATCAACAAGCACACTGTGTACACCCACGGCGACGGATTCGTTGCCGCACCGGCCAATCGGGTGAACGTTGCGCCGCCGAAGGAGACCGAGAAGGCCGCCTCCGGGGTCACGAACGGATCCGCCGCACAATCGGCCACCTACGGCTATCCGGTGTTCAATGTCGGCGACAAGTCCACGGTCAGTGACCTTTTCACCCCGACGGACAAGCAGGCGATCCAGGTCACCCAGCCGCGCATCTACTACGGCGAGCTGATCGGCAAGTCCGACGCCGACTACGCGATCGTCGGCGGCAACCACCAGCCGGCACGTGAATACGATACGGGCACACAGCAATTCACGTACGACGGCAAGGGGGGCGTGCCGATCGGCAGCTGGTTCAACCGGCTCGCCTTCGCCGCCAAGTACGCCGAGCGCAACATCCTGTTCTCCGGCGCGATCGGCTCGGACTCGAAGATCATCTACAACCGCGATCCGCGCCAGCGGGTGGAGCAGGTGGCGCCGTGGCTGAGCACCAACGGCGACGTCTACCCCGCGGTGGTCGACGGGCGCATCCAGTGGATCGTCGATTCCTACACCACGCTGGACAACTACCCCTACGCACAGCACACCTCGCTGGATGGATCGACCGAGGACAGCGTCGACCAGAACACCGGCCGGGTGATGCCGCGCAAGCAGGTCAGCTACATCCGCAACTCGGTGAAGGCCACGGTCGACGCGTACGACGGCACCGTCACGCTGTACGCGGTGGATCCGACCGATCCGGTTCTCAAGGCGTGGGAGGGCGTGTTCCCGGGGACGGTGAAGCCGCCGAGCGCGATCTCCAAGGACCTGCGCGCGCACTTCCGGTATCCCGAGGACCTGTTCAAGGTGCAGCGGGAGATCATGGGCCGGTACCACGTCGACGATCCGCGCGAATTCTTCAACAGCAACGCGTTCTGGTCGGTGCCCAGCGATCCGACCTCGGACGCCCCGACCAGCGCGAGTCAGCCCCCGTACTACGTGCTCAAGGGCAATTCGGCCACCGGCCAGCCGTCCTTCGATCTGACCAGCGCAATGACGGGCTACAAGCGCCAGTTCCTGTCCGCCTACATCTCGGTGAGCTCCGATCCGGTCGATTACGGCAGGTTCACCGTGCTCGTGCTGCCCACCGATTCCCAGACCAAGGGTCCGGGGACGGTGCAGACGGCGATGACGACCGATATCCGGGTATCGACCGAGCGCACGACCCTGACCGGTGGCAACACCAACAAGGTCAGATACGGGAATCTGCTGACCCTGCCGATCGGCAAGGGCGGCATCCTCTACGTGGAACCGTGGTACCTGGAGCGCAACAGCGTCAACGTCGCACCGCCCAACAACACCAACAACGCCTCGTACCCGCAGCTGGTGAAGGTGCTGTCGTACTACAACGCCAACGTGGGCTACGAGGCCACGCTGGGCGATTCGCTCAACAGCGTGCAGGGAGGCCTCGGCACGGTGGCGACGCAGCAGCCCGGCCAGGCCGCGACGAATCCGTCGCCGAATCAGAGCCAGCAGCCGCCGCCGAACCAGGGTGTGGTCCAGCCTCCGCCCGTGGTGCCCCCGACCGGGTCGTCCGCGGCCCGCGATGCCGCGGTGCAGGAGCTCAACACCGCGCTCAAGGGTGTGAACGACGCCCAGAAGTCCGGCGATCTCGGGCAGCTGGGCACGGCCTTCCAGGCGTTGCAGAAGGCGATCGACGACTACAACAAGGCCGGGGGATAGCCGGGCCGGTCGATACATACAGCACGGCGCCGCCATCACCAGTGATGGCGGCGCCGTGTCGTCTCTCCGGTATGGGGAGGAGCGTGCGGGAACCTAGCGGCCCAGCGACTGGATCAGGCCGTTGTTCTGCTGCAGGATCTGCTGGTACTGCGCGCCGATGCCGAGCTGCTTGGCGAACTGGTCGCCGGTGCCCTCGGCCTGGGTGATCAGGGCCTCGCGGCTGCCGGGCGCGGGCGCCGCCGGGGCGGGGGCCGCTTGCGGGGCGGGAGCGGGCTTGGTGGCGGCCTCCTGGGACGAGGGACCCCAGCGCAGGTACTTGCCGCAGACGGGCCAGGCGCCCTGTCCCTGGCTGCTGAGCACGTTCTCCGCGACGCGGACCTGCTCGTCCTTGCTGGCGTTGCTGGCCATTCCGGTGCCGCCGTTGGCACGCCAGGTGCTCTGCGTGAACTGCAGGCCGCCGTAGTAGCCGTTGCCGGTGTTGATGTTCCAGTTGCCGCCGCTCTCGCACTGGGCGACGCCGTCCCAGTCGTGGGCCGGGGCCGCGGAGGCGGAGGCGGCGATTCCGAACGGGACGACGACAAGGGCGCCGGTGACGGCGGCTAGGCCGAGGGCGCGACTGCTGATCTTCCGGTTCTTGCTCATGGTGGTTGTCCCTTCCCGCGCCCACCTACCGCGTCGGTTGCCCGCGGAGTCCCTGCCCCCAGGTGTCGGGGTTTGCGCGAACCGCGGGGCAGGGTTGCCGGTGTGCGGCGGTTCGGCTGGGTGCCCGTCACGGTGTCGATCCGGGTCGAGAGTGACCATAACGAACAAATATCGACAGATCACGTCTTGATAACTACCGGAATTGCATGAAACGAATAACCGGAAAATTGGTGTCGACGCAGGTCGGCTATGCCATATTTGACAATTCTGGACGGTCTGTTATCTCTCCGTTATGTGTTTTAAATCACTCGAGAAATGTGTCATAGGTCACGTTATTTCGGCGCGTTCGGAGTCAACGCGCGCGGGTGGTAGGGGGTAATCTGAGCGATTCGAGTTTGCCGTTAGTGGAAGTAAGAGCCGTGCTGCCCGCCATCGCGACCATTGGATCCGGGCCGGGCAAGATCGTTCCCGGCGCCTCTCGGATTGCCCGGAAATAAGCTCTGACCAGTCGATTTGCGATCGCAGAGCACTCGTGTGTAATGTTATGTTCACCGACGCGGGGTGGAGCAGCTCGGTAGCTCGCTGGGCTCATAACCCAGAGGTCGCAGGTTCAAATCCTGTCCCCGCTACAAACGAGGGCGGTCCTGGCCAGTAGGTTCAGGACCGCCCTCATCTTTTTGCCGAGGTATCTCACGGCCTCGCTGCCGTCATTATTACCAAGTGATTCTATTCGCCGACCGCGGCGGCGAGCCGGGGCAGCTGGCGCAGCGGGTTGCGGCGCTCCACCTCCATGCGCCTGCGCCGCTTCCTCCGGAGGTAGACCACGGTATGCGCCCGCGATATCCGCGACCGGCCGGTCGTCATGGTCCGGCCGGACACATCATCACCCGTCGTGCTCGGCCGAGCGGCGCGGGACCAAAGACTCTTCCTGCCCCACCGGCGTGGACGGTTCAATCGAGGGTGCCGAGTTGTTCGAAAAGGGTTGAGGCATGGTGGAAAACACGCTGCGCATTCGATTCGGCGACCATCAGAAGACTTCCGCCGGTACCCCTTCCGTGAACCCTGTGTCGCGCAGGTCCTCGGGCACGCCGGCACGGGGCTGGAAGGTATCGAGATCTGCTTCACGCTGCGCGGATCGGCTGCGGCGACCTTCCCCTCGCCGCCCAGTGGTGACGGCATCACCTGGTTTGCCGCCAAGATGATCCCCGCGCCGCATCCGGTCGACTTCACCCTGACCGCGGGGTGAGGCGGTCGGCACGGTTCAGCGGCCCCCGGGGACTGTGCCCCATGAATCGATAGCCGCCGGTCCGGCGGATCGGTGGCTGAATCAAGGAGGAAACTATGACCACTGCCAAGCAGATCATGCACGAGGGTGCACGGTGGATTTCACACGAAGAGACCTTGGAGCGGGCCGCGCAACTGATGCAGGAACTCGATGTCGGCTCGCTGCCGGTCGCCGACCAGAACGACAGGATGTGCGGCATCATCACCGACCGCGATATCGTCGTCAAAGCTATCGCCCAGGGCCATGATCCAGTCCGGACCACCTGCGCCCAGCTGTGTGAGGGCACGCCACGCTGGATCGACGCCGGCGCCGACATCGAACAGGCGCTGCACGAGATGGAGGCCCATCAGATCAAACGGCTACCCGTGATCGAAAACAAGCGGCTGGTCGGCATGATCAGCGAGGCCGACATCGCCGGGCACCTGAGTGACGACAAAGTCGCCGAGTTCGTCGAACGGGTCTACACACTGACCTGACCGTTGACCACGCAGCACTCCGGACCGCCATGATCGCTGCACTCATCGACTCGGCGGCGGCATCGCTGCAAAGGTGGTCACGGCAGCTGAATGGTGTGCTGGTGGTCGGCGATCGCTTGCTGGAGCCGAGCGCGGGAAAGTGTATGGGGGCCGCATTCGCAGGACGCGGGCAACGCATCGTCAGCGGTGTCGTCACCGGCCAGGAGGTCGACGTAACGGGAGCCGTGCCGATGGGCGCCGTGCGCGGTGTCGACGAAATCACGCGCACCGTGCGCATGCGGTCCGGGAGTGGACTGGAAAACCGGGCCGGCCGGGGTATCGAACACCATCGCGATGTGGTGGCCGCGGCCGCACCGCACATGGACCAAGACATGTTCGCTGCGGTGCACAATCGAGTCCAATGCGCGTTCGGCCATCCGTCGCCGTTCCGGCGCGGACAGTTTCGAAATCTTCGTCATCGCTCCACCATCGCGCCTCCCCGCTATCGGCAGCAGAGCCGAAATCAACCATTGGAGGGGACGATCGGCCACCCGGTTCGTGTCACGACGATGTCGTTGATCGAACGTCACAGTAGCCACCTCGACCCCTGGCCCCACGGGCGTTGCCGCAGTATCGCATCGGTATCCGGCGGAAGACTCGGCGGTACAGCAGGGAGTTGCCGGTGATCGTGCCCGTTGTGTCGCTGGTTGTGATGCTCGGGCGCGGCATCGATCAGATCCTCGCCCACCCCGTCGATCCCCAGCTGCACGAGCCGTGCGTCACCGATGCCCGCCGCTACGTGGAGTTCGCCGAGCAGGCAAGCGGCCCGATTCCGCGCCCGGTCACACTCGACTGGCCGTGGGGCGCCTCGTGCGGTTCAGCCGATCACCATCGGCGGCACGCTCATCGTCGCCCGCCTGGCAGCAGTCGGGGTCATGACCCGTCCGAGCCGAGTGCCGACCAGCGGTGATGGGCTCGGCGCAGTGCGCGAGCGTCGGAATAGCCGAGCTCGCGAGCCATATCGCCACCGTCGACCCGATGCTGTGCCGACCGGGTCTCCAGCACCGCCCGACGAGCGCGGTCGAGTTCGCCACGCCAGGTGGTGCCCTCCTCCGCGAGCCGGCGCTGCAGGGTGCGCCGGCTGGTGACCATTTCCCGGGCGGCGCGATCGACGCTGACCGCACCGTCGCCGAGCATCGGGATCAGCACCTCGTGCAGCCGCTGCGACCAGGTCGCCGCCCGCACCGTCTTGGGCTGCGTGGCGGCATAGCGTCGCAGCACCGCGGCGAGCATCGGGTCGGCGGTGCGCAGCGGCAGCGTCAAATCCGCGGTGCGGAAGGTGATCCGATCGGTCGGAGCGCCGAAGTCGATCCGCTCGGTGCCGAATGCCTCGATGAACTCCCGATGCTGCCGGGGTGCTTGTTGCCGGAGGCACACCCGCACCGGATTCACCGCCGTTTCCGTCACCCGCCGGGCCCGGGTCACATTGGCCATCAGCGCGTACTGCATTGCCAGTTCACGCCCGCGGTCCGTGCCATCGAGCAACCGGATGTCGACACTGACCTCGTCCTCGCTCGCATCGGCCAGGGCGAAGTCGTAGTTGGTCGTCACCACCCCGAGGTACGGCCGGCTCACCGCCAGCCCCTGTCCCAACGTCGGTGCCGTGATCAACAGATAATCGTGCAGACCCATCTGTCCCGGGCGATAGGTATCGGCGATCCGCAGGGCGATGTGCGGATCATCCAACTCCTTCTCCGCCCGCTCCCACAGCCGTAACTGGCTGCTGGCGGGCACCATCACATCGCTGCTCGACAGCATCCAGGTCGACAGCCCCACTTCATCGGCGAGTCTGTGCCGAACCTCCGGCGAGAGGCCCGAACTCTCGAGCACAGTCCGGGGAAGGAGTATCAGATCCACCGCTTCCATACGACACCTACACGGGAAAGCGCAGCCACCGGCCCGGGATGCGCGACTATCCGGACATGATAGGACGTTCCACCCAGCGGCAATATCTCGAACCGTAGGCAAGTGCCATCCAAGCGGTTGTCCGAAATTGCTTGCGGCACACCGATCGTGGTGTGTCGGCTAGGAAGCGGCGCTCACCTGCGCCGGGGTGTCGCCCCAGCGGTAGCCGTATCCGCGGACCGTCGAGATCAGGCCGGGGCGGTCCAATTTGCCGCGCAGCCAGGCCATGTGCACATCCAGCGACCGGGACACACCCATCACCGTATCGCCCCAGACCCGGTCCATCAGCTGCTGGCGGCTCACCGCCCGGCCCGGCCACTCCACCAGCACCTTGATCAGCTCGAATTCCTTGTGCGTGAGCATGATCGGCGTTCCGGCCACCACGACGCGCCGGGCGTTCAGATCGACCCGCACGTCCCCGGTGACGACGACGTCGACCGCGGCGGGCGGGGTTCGGACCCCACGATTGCGGGTCGCCTTCTCGAGTCGCGCGATCAGCTCCCGCAGCCGCGGCGGCCTGGTAACGCAGTCATCCGCGCCGAGGCGCAGCGCTCGCACCAGTGAGCGCTCGTCGCGCTGGTCGGCCAGGACCACCACCGGTATCGAACTGACCTCGCGAAGCTGCCGCAACGCCTGCAGGCCCGGCATGTCCGGCAGGCTCAGCTCGAGGATGACCGCGTCGCATTCGCGATAGGAGGTCAGCAGATCCAATCCCCGGCGCCGCCGTTGGACCTCGTGGTGATGTGCGGTCAGTCCCTCCGCCAGTGCGTCCCCAACCTGGTCGTCGTCTCCGACCAGTAGTAGTCGCATGGCCGCCGTCCCCTAGAGCCGTATGGAAATTTGCCGAGCGGCCCCGGTGCCGCCGGTCGATTCATCGTGCCATGGGGACAGCCGCGGCCGGGACGACCGAACGTGCCAACATTGCGCTGAACCGCGCCAACCGTGGCGCCGGTATCCGGACGGTCGTATCCCGCTGGGACGAGGGCGATTCCGAGGGACGTACGGCCCGCGCGGCACGCCTGCGGGCTGGCGCGTTATTGCGAGATGTCGGCACGTGTGGTCCTGGTCACTTCGGTTGCCGTGCACAACCATTGAGAGCGGACACCCAGACCCGCCCCGGGCTACGGCCCTTACCGTGCCGGCGGCTGTGGGCCCTCCCGTAATGACGATGTGGCCGCTACCGGTGGGGCCGGCGTGAACTCCACCGGCAGGCTCTCGAGCGCCCGGTGGAACGGGCCCGGCCGCCAGACGGGCCGACCGGCCGGGAAGGTGAGCCGCATATCCGGCAGCATGTCCAGGAGTTGGTCGATGGCGTCCTGCGCGATCAGATACGCCATCGAGCGCCCCGGACAGGCGTGCGGCCCGGCGCCCCATGCCAGATGCGAGCGATTGCCGACCAGGTCGTCGGTGCGGATCGCTGGATCGTTGTTGCAGGCGGCCATGCTGATCAGGACGGGCTGATGTGCGGGCAGCCAGAAGTTGTCGATGAGGATCGGCTGCCGGGGATAGGTCGCGAGCATGTTCGCCAGCGGCGGGTCGTCGAACAGGACCGCGTCGAGAGCGTCGCGCGTGGACATGTTGCCCCCGGCGACCACGTCGCCCAGCCCGTCGTTCGACAGAATCGGCAGCAGGGTGTTGGCGATGAGATTCTGCTGCAATTCGAATATCGTGGCGCAGAAGCTCGCGGCGTGGTTGACCACCTCCTCCAGGCCGAGCCCGGACGGATGTCGCAGCAGCCGCGTGGTGACGTCGTTACCCGGTTCGGCCTGTTTGAGCTGTACCAGTTCCACCACTGCCTCGCCGAACAGTCTGTTGCCCTCCTCGGCCCCGATGCCGTCGAACATGGCCGCCAGGGCCGCCCCTATCCGCTGCCCGATCTCCGGCGGGCAGCCGAGCAGGGCGGCGGCCACTTCGGATCCCAGCGGCGCGGCGTATTGCCGGAGCAGGTCGGCGGTGCCGTCCGCGGAAAAGCGATCGATCAGCGAGAGCGCGATCCGTTCCACGGTGCCGTGCACGGAATGCAGATCCATCGCGTCGATGCTCGCGGTGACGGCCGACCGATAGCGTGCGAAATCCGATCCGGCGCTTCGGGAGGAGATGGGGCGCCACTGCATGATCGGCAGGATTGGGCACTCGGCGGGGATGTTCTGCTCCCAGGTGCGCGGATCGGCCGGGAAATGGTCCGGATCGTTGAGTATTCGCAACGCTGCGCGGTAGCCGATCACCAGTGTCGCGGGGACGCCCGGCGCCAGCTCCACCGGCGCCAGGGAGCCGAACCGCGCGCGCATCTCGCGATAGTAGCGATGGGGATCCGCGGCGAATTCTGGCACGTACAGCGGGACCGGTGGTCCGTCTGCGCCGCTGGGCGAGCCGCGTCCGGCCGGGCAGGTCGGGGGCGGTGGGATCGGCACGGGCGAAATCTCCTGACGGTACGTCGATGCGAGCCTCACCACGTTACGAAGGGAGTCGCCGTCCCGCATGGGGGTATCGGGTGCCGCGCCGAATATTTAAGATTCCGTTGACGTTTCGCCGATGTCGCAGTGACGGTCCCGCGACGCGGTGGCCGAAATCCTAATGGGTTGTTAAAAAAATGCTCCGCGGGATGCGGCCGGTGTGCTTCGCATCGCACAATTCCAGTGTGCCGCAACGGATTCGGTGCCGGTGACAGTTCACATCCGAAGGGGATTCCGCTATGACCGAGACCAGCGCTTGCCAGGGGTTGTCATGACCGCTCCCGCGATTTCCACGGCGCCCGGTGGCATCCCGTTACTGGGACATGCCCTGCGCATGCGGGACACCCCGCTGGAGTTCTTCTCGTCGCTGCGCGACTGTGGCGATATCGTCGAGATCAAGATCGGGCCGCAGCGCGCGTACGTACTGAATTCTCCGGAGCTCATTCGCCAATTGCTCGTCTCGCAGCATCGCCAATTCGACAAGGGCGTGCAAATTCAGGGCGCCCGAGATCTGTTCCGTGACGGACTGGTCATCTCGGAGGGGGAGACGCACCGGCGGCAGCGCCTGATGATGCAGCCGGCATTCCATCGGAAGCGGATCGCCGCATATACCGAGGTCATGCGGGAGCAGTTCGTGGAGCGGACTGCCGCTTGGCGCGATGGCGAGGTCATCGATGTCCGCGTCGAGATGAGTGAGCTGACCTTGGCCGTGGCGGCGAAGGCGCTGATCTCGTCGGATCTGGGCAAGGATCTGGTGGCCGAGATGCTGCACCGCCTGCCGCGGCTGTTCGACCTGCTGTATCAACGGCTGATGTCTCCGGTGGCGATGCTGAACCGCCTGCCACTGCCGCGCAATCGCGAGTACCGGGCGATTCTGGCGCGCCTGCATCCGATGATCGACGGGGTTATCGCCGATTACCGTGCCAGCGGCGACGGCCGCGACGACCTGCTGAACACGATGCTGCAACTGCGGGACGAAAGCGACGGAAGCACCCTGACGGACCAGGAGATTCACGATCAGGTCGTGGCGATTCTGGTGGCCGGGACGGAAACCACCGCCGCCACGCTGTCCTGGGCGTTCCATCTGCTGGCCGGGCATCCGGAGGTCGAGGCGCGAGTGCACGCGGAGGTGGATGAGGTGCTCGCGGGCCGGCCGGCGCAGCACGCCGACCTGCCGCGCCTGACGTACACCGCGCAGGTGGTCAGCGAGGCATTGCGCTATTACCCGCCGGCCTGGATCGTCACGCGGACGGCGACCGAGGATGTGGAGCTGGGTGGTTACCGGATTCCGAGGGGAATGTCGGTGATGTTCAGTCCCTACAGCGTGCAACGCGATCCGCGATGGTTCACCGATCCGCAGAAGTTCGACCCGGACCGCTGGTCGCCGGAACGGGCATCGGAGATCCCCAGGGACGCGATCGTGCAGTTCGGCGCCGGACCGCGCAAATGCATCGGCGACGTCTTCGCTGTCGTCGAGGCCACCATGGCACTGGCGACGATCGCCGCGGGCTGGCGGTTGCGCGCCATGCCGGGAGCGCAGGTGGAGCAGGTCGCGACGAGCACGCTGGTGCCCCGCAACCTGTTCCTCACTCTCGAAAAGCGCGAATCCTGAATCAGCCGTCGATCTCGACCTGGTCACCCGCTGACACCAGCGTGACGCCGCCACCCCGACGAGGCGGCGGCGCCGCACGCACACGGCCCGGGGCCACGGTGGTCCGGCCGGCGAAGACTCTCGGGCGGGCCGAATCATGTTCTGGCGCAATCTTGAAAGGTTCTGGCCGGGATCCGCACCAGGAGGATCCACCGATCACCGAGGTTGGACGGAGGGTCATTCCGGAACGCCTGCCGCAGGTGTTATCGCCTCTGTCGCAGGAACTTTCGTCCTGTCGAGGTTATCTCCGAGGCGGGTCAGCAGCTGCTTCAGGGTGTCGATCTCCGCGGGGGTGAATCCGGCGACGGCGCGGTTGTCCAGGGCGGCGAGCCGGTCGTGCGCGGCGATCACGAGAGTCTCGGTCTCCGGTGTCAGAGCGATGGTCTGGCTGCGCGCGTCGCGGGGGTGCGGGGTGCGCTGGATCAGTCCGTCCCGATCCATCCGGGTGAGCAACTGCGCCATCGAGGGCTGCTCGATGCCGGTGGCCTCGGCCAGCTCCCTCTGGGTCGGCCCGGCGCCCTCGTGCAGCAGTGCGAGAACGGGGACCTGGGCGTAGCGCAGGCCGAGGGGTTTGAGCAGGGCGTCTCCGTCGCGGGCCAGTGCACGCGAGGCGCGGTTGATCAGTTGAGCCAGGCTCGGGGCGGCAGTGGGATGCATGATCCTCCTTTACATAGGTACCTATCTAGTGTTACATAGGTACCTATGGATATTACATCGAAAGCACCCCGAGTCGTCATTTCCGGCGCCGGTCCCACGGGCCTGATGCTGGCGGCCGAACTGCGTCTCGGCGGCGTTCAGGTCGTCGTGGTCGAGCGGCGTGCGGCCGGGACGGTCGGCGAATCGCGCGCACCGGGCATCAATGCCCGCAGTATGGAGGTATTCACCCAGCGCGGGCTGGCACAGGAATTCCTGAGCCGCGGCAAGGTCCTGCCCGGGGTTCTGTTCTCCGGGATCCCCATGGCTCCGCATCGGATCGATCCCGAGTGGCCCGCCGCGCTGATCCTGCCCCAGCACCAGACCGAGAAGATCCTGGCGGCCCGTGCGGTCGAACTCGGCGCCGACTTCCTGTGGTCCACCGCCGTGGTGGATCTGAACCAGGACGACGAGGGCGTCGAGGTGGTCCTGGACGGGCCCGCGGGCCGGTCCTCGCTCCGTGCCGACTACCTCGTCGGCTGCGACGGCGGCCACAGTGCGGTGCGCAAGCTCTGCGATATCCCGTTCCCCGGCGACGAGCCCGTCTCGTTCTGGGTGGTGGGCGACGTGCACCTGGACTCCCCGCCCGACGGCGACGGGGTCTTCGGCCGCAACGAGCGAATCGGCACCTACCAGATCTCCCGGGCCGAATCCGGCTGGTTCCGTCTGAGCATGATGCGGACCACCCCGCCCGCGGATCGCACGGCGCCGGTCACCCTCGACGAGCTGCGCGAGGTCATGCGCGAGGGCCTCGGCACCGACTACGGGCTGCGCGAGGCGCGGTGGATGTCCCGCTTCGCCGATGGGTTCCGCCAGGTCACCGAGTATCGGCGGGGCCGGGTCTTCCTCGCCGGGGATGCCGGGCACACCCATTCCCCGATCGGCGGGCAGGGCCTGAATCTCGGGATTCAGGACGCGGTGAACCTCGGCTGGAAGCTGGCCGCGGTGCTGAACGGCGGTGCGCCGGATGCGCTGCTGGACACGTATCACGAGGAACGGCACGCGATCGCCGCCACCGTGCTGCAGCTGACGAAGGCGCAGACGGGGCTGATCAAGCCCGGGCCGCAGATGGATGCGCTGCGCGGCGTCGTGGCGGACATGCTTGCGGTGCCCGAGACCTGCCTGCACCTGAGCGGCATCCTCAGCGGGCTGAACCTGCGCTACCCGCTCGGTGACTCGCACCCCCTGCTCGGCCGCCGCATGCCCAACCTGCCCCTGACCACCGACAACGGTGCCACTGACGTGTTCGGCCTGCAGCATCTGGCCCGTCCAGTGTTGATCAACCTCGGCGCGGCCGACCTGGCCGGTACCCCGTCGGCGTGGGCGGATCGCGTGGACTACATCGAGGCCCGACTCACCGGCGAGGACCTCGGCAATCGTTGGCGCCTACCGGTTTTCGGCGATATGCCCGCCGTGGATGCGGTTCTGGTCCGGCCCGACGGGTACGTGGCCTGGGTCGCCCCGTCGGGCGAGTCGTTCGACCACGACGCACTGACAGGCGCACTTACCCGATGGCTGGGCGCCGCGCATACCTCGGCGCCGGACCCGATTCGATCGTGACGCGGCCGCCGAATGGCGTCTCGTTATCGCCGGCGAATTCGACGACCTTCGGATGTTCATCCGATTGCTCCTTGAAGACGTCAATCCGTATTCGATTCGCGGTGCAGCTGCGCCAGGCCCTCCCGCACCAGCGCCTGGTGCCGCTCGGCGTCCTCGCGGGCGCGCCTGGGGCTCCACCGGCCGACGAGTAGGAAGATCGTGGGCACGAACACCAGCTGTGCGGCGAAGCAGACCCACCACCAGACCTGCCATTGATGGGGATTGTCGTGCTTGGCTCGGGTCACCTCGCCCGCGTGCTTCGACAGATACTGCAGGTCGGCCGGCGGGACGGGCGCGGTGGCCAGCTGCTGCAGCCGTGCGGCCGCGGCCGTGGGATCCGGGGCGAGGCCGGCGCGCATCAGTTGCGATACCGCCGCGGCACCGGCCTGCTGATCGGTTGGGTGCTGGGCCAGCGTGGTGAGCACTCCGGGCGAGACGGCGCCGATGGTGCCCACCTGCTCCGGGTACTGCTGGACTATCGCGGCCACCCGGGTGCCCTGGTCTACCAGCGTCGAGACCGCCGTGACCGCGAGTGTGAATCCGGCGAGCGATATCGCGACGACGAGGCGAATGGTCCAGCCCCACAGCGCGAGTCCGGTCGCGGTCGCCGCCGGGTTGTGCCGTTCGACGGTCTCGGTGAAGCTCGCCATCCAGGCGCAATAGGCCACGCCGCCGCCGATCGCGCCGACCGCCATTACGGCCGCGAACTCGTAGTAGGAGGTCTGCGGGCGGGTGGCCAGCGTCGCGAAGGCGCCGATGGCGGCAAGGCTGATCGCCGTGCCCAGGATCATGAACGGCTTGCGCACGCGGATCCGATCGGACAGCACGCCCGCCACGACCAGGGCGATGGCGTTCGAGCCCCAGTACCAGTTCGCCAGGGAGTTGGCCCGCGCCTCCGAATAGCCGAAGACGGTCACGAAGTAGACGACGAAGAAGCCGACGGCGATGTAATAGAAGAACAGGAACATGCTGATCCCGAACGCCGGCGCCAGCACGTCCAGGCGTAGTAGCCGGCGCCACTGGTGGCGCAGCGCGTCGGCCAGATCCAGCCCCGCCGCGCGCGCCTCGATGAGCTCGCGGTCGCGCACGCTCACCATGAGCTGGTCGCGCAGGGCGGGCGAGAGCTCGCGCAGCCCGACGAAGGCGATCGCGGCGATGACGAACCCGATGATTCCGCACACGTAGAACTGAAATCGCCACTGCGGGTGGGCATCCAGCGTATTGCTGGATATCTCGGTCACCGCGAGGCTGCCCAGCACCGGCCCCATGGTCCAGAAGCCCATGGCCGACGCGCGGCCCAGCTGCGGGGAGAAGTCGCGGATCAGGGCGGGCGTCGCCACCAGCATGATCCCCTCGACCACGCTCAGCACCGCGAAGAGCACCAGGTACGCAGCCTTGTTCGGTGCGTGCGGCAGCCCGAACAGCACGATCGCCGCGGTGACGAACAGGCCGACGACGACGAGATTGGCCCGGCCCCAACGGTCCGCGAGCCCGGCCGCGAGCGAGCCGAACGCGCCGACGGCGTTGCCGATCACCGAGACCACCACATACCCGCCGAACGAGAATCCGAGATCGCCGATGATCTTGGTAGCCACGGCGCCCGGCACGTAGAGCTCGTAGTACAGCACGATGGTGGCGAGCACCGTAATCGCCAGATAGGTGTAGCGGGCAGCGGAATCGGGATAGTGCCGCAACGCGCGCCGCCAGATCCAGTCGGCCGGTCGATGGCTCGGAGCGGGTTCGGATGCGAGTCGATCGAGCACGGAAACCTCGCAGACGACAGCATGGGCCGGTGATACCCGTTGCCGGATAGTGTGATTCAGGACACAAAGATAGCCAGAACTGAATCCGGCGTCAAGTACGGAAAGTCGCCGCGCACGCACACGGCCCGGCGAGAAGGATCTCGCCGAGCCGTAGATCGTCCGGTGCGGCCGTCACGCACCGGATCGCGTGTTTCAGTGCGTGCCGGCGGAGGCCTCCGGCTGCTTACCCGTGCGCCAGTGGTTGAACAGCAGGTTCAGCACGAAGACAACGATCACCGCGGAGGTGATCGGGCTGCTGGCGATCATCTGGAAGTCGGTCGGGAACTTGGTGTAGAAGCTCGGGGCGACCGAGGGCAGCAGTGCCACCGACAGGGTCACCGCGATGATCAGCATGTTGTTGGTGCCCTCGAACTGCACCTTGTGCAGCACCCGCAGTCCGACCGCGGTGACCATCGCGAACATGACGGTCGCGGCGCCGCCGATCACCGGACCGGGAAGTGCCGCAACGAGACTGCCGACCTTGGGCACCAGGCCCAGCGCGACCAGGAACCCGCCGCATACCGCGACCACCCACCGGCTGCGCACGCCGGTCAGGCCGACCAGGCCCACGTTCTCGGCGAATGCGGTGTCGGGGAAGGAGTTCATGAATCCGGCCAGCACCGCGGACAGGCCGTCCGCGGCCAGGCCGCGCGCCAGATCGGCGGGCTGCAAAGGCTTGTCGACCATCTCGGCGACCGCCACCATGTCCGCGGTCGACTCGGTGAAGGTCACCAGCATTACCACGCACATGGAAATGATTGCCGCGATGTGGAATTGCGGTGCGCCGAAGTTGAAGGGCTGCGAGATGCCGAACCAGCCGGCCTTGCCGACGCCCGAGAGGTCGACCAGCCCCATCGGACCCGCGACTATGGTGCCGATCACGATGCTGAGCAGCACCGCGATCTGGCTGATCAGGCCGCGGCCGAACTTGTGCAGCAACACGATCAGCAGAATCACCAGCCCCGCCAGTGCGATATGCGAAATCTGCCCGTAGCTGGGCGATTTGGGGTCGTCGCCGGCGATGAGCCCGGCGTCCGCGCCGATCAGCGACAGCCCGATCACGCAGATCACGCAGCCCGAGACCAGCGGCGGGAAGAACCGCACCACGGTGGCGAAGAACCGCGCGATCACCAGCCCGAAGATGCCCGAGACCAGGATCGCGCCGTACACGGTCGGTAGCCCGGCCTCGCCGCCGCCGAACTGCTGCGCGATCAGGATCATCGGCGAGACGCAGGTGAAGGTCGCGCCCGCGACGATCGGTAGCCGCACGCCGAGGATCTTGCCGATGCCGATGGACTGGATGAGCGTGACTATGCCCGATACCAGCAGGTCGGCGTTGACCAGCACGCCGATCGTATGGGCGGACAGTTTCAGTGCGCCGCCGACCAGTAGCGGCACGGCGACGGCACCGGCGTACATGATCGCCAGATGCTGCAGGCCCAGTAGCGTGAGCCGGGCGGGGGGAGGGACCTCGTCGACGGGGTGTCGCTGCGGCGCGATGCCATCGGGTTCGGGGGAGGGGCGCGAGAAGCGCAATTGCATGGCAAGCCTCCTGGGCAAGCAGAAATAACGGCCGACAACTACCGGAACGACGGCCCGAATCTGTCGCGGGAATTCTCGTACGAGTTACCCACGGCGCCAGCGTAAAAGCCACGAGCCGTTGCCCGGCTGTGCCGCAACGCTATGTTTACAACACGTAACACCCCGGTCGTGCCGATTTGGATGATAATCCGGTCGGGGTGGCGATTCGGGTCGCTCCATTTGGAGGATCATCCGAATGGCCGGACGGGGGCGGCGTCCGAGGTTGACCGCCGGTCCGGGCGCGGCTAGTTTTGGTGCCCAACACACGGGTAGCCGGAGAATAAGGAGGCGATCGGGATGTCCGCGGACCACGACCTGCGCCGCCTCGCCCACCGCATGGTGTGGGTGCCCGGCCGCGTCGCGCACGGCTGCTGAACTGCCTGGTCACCGCGCTGTTTAGTGCGTCGCCCCGATCCCGCAGGGCCGTGGACGCCGGCATCGCCACCATCGCAGACCGATTTTCGCGGGCAATTTCTTGCCGCCGCGCCTCGACGTAGAAAGCCGCCTAAAATGGATATTGTCGTTATCCGTCATCCATTCGATCGACAGTGTAAAGAGGGCCTGCCATGGTAGCGCCGCGGATCATGGTCAATGGCGAGAGCATGCCGATATCTCCCGCCGCCCCGGCGACAACTGTGCTGGATTTCCTGCGGCAGTGGGGTTTCACCGGGAGTAAGGAGGGCTGCGCCGAGGGGGAATGCGGCGCCTGCTCGGTCCTGGTGGCCCGCCCCGGCATCACCACCCCGACCGAATGGGTCGCGGTCAATGCGTGCCTGATTCCCGTTGCGGCGCTGGACGGTCAGGAGATCGTCACCGCCGAGGGCCTGGGCACACCGAAGGCGCTGCATCCGGTGCAGTACGAGATGGCGGTGCGCGGCGGATCGCAATGCGGGTACTGCACACCGGGATTCATCTGCAGCATGGCCGCGGAGTACTACCGGGCGGATCGGAGTGAACAGCCCTCCACTGCAACGGAATCCGTGTTGGCGCGCGACGGCGCCGCATCGCGGGCCGACGGCTCCGCGAACGGTTCCGCGGTCCGGGCGAACGATTCGGTATCGGCGGGCTCCGGCGACGCGCACACCGACTCCGAGCACGGTCCGAACGGCTTCGACCTGCACGCCCTGAGTGGAAACCTGTGCCGCTGCACCGGATATCGCCCGATCCGCGATGCCGCCTATGCACTCGGTGACCCAGCGGCGGACGACCCGCTCGGCCAGCGCCGCGAGGGTGCGCCGCCCGAACCGGTGCCGACCGTCCTGGAGTGTGACGGCCAGACCTTCGCCCGCCCGGCCACCCTGGCCGAGGCGCTGGAGTTGTTGCGCGCCCGTCCGGACGCCGTGGTCGTCGCGGGCAGCACCGACTGGGGTGTGGAGGTGAACATCGGCGGCCGCCGCGCCGAGTACGTCGTCGCGATCGATCGGCTGCCCGAACTGCGCGGCCTGCGGGTCGAGCCGGATCGCATCGAGATCGGCGCCGCGCTGACGCTCACCGAGATCGAGCGGAGCCTGCGCGGGACGGTTCCGCTGCTGGCCGAGTTGTTCCCGCAGTTCGCCTCGCGGCTGATCCGCAACGGCGCGACGCTGGGCGGCAACCTGGGCACGGGCTCGCCGATCGGCGACGCCCCGCCGGCGTTGCTCGCGCTCGGCGCGTCGCTCGTGTTGAGCGACGCGGATGGTGAGCGCGAGGTCGCCCTGGCCGAGTACTTCACCGGATACCGGCGCAGCGTGCTGCGCCCCGGCGAGCTGATCCGCACGATCCGCATTCCGCGACCGCTGGCGCCGGTGACGGGGTTCCACAAGATCGCCAAGCGGCGTTTCGACGATATATCCAGTGTCGCAGTGGCTTTCGCGCTCGACATCCGGGACGGCGTAGTGCGCTCGGCTCGGATCGGGCTGGGCGGGGTGGCCGCGACCCCGATCCGCGCGTACGCGACCGAGGCGGCGTTGACCGGTCTGCCCTGGTCGCGCGAGACCGCCGAGGCGGCCGCGCGGGTGCTCGAGGGGGAGGGCACCCCGATGAGCGACCACCGCGCCAGCGCCGAGTACCGCGGCGCGATGCTCGGGCAGAGCCTGCTCAAGCTGTTCGCACAGACCCGCGAGGAGGTGTCGGCATGAGTGTTCTTTCCGAGCGGCCCGAGAGCCCCGCGGTGGGCCTGCCGATTCCGCACGAGAGCGCTGCCCTGCACGTCACGGGCGCCGCGCTCTACACCGACGACCTGGTGCATCGCACCAAGGACGTGCTGCACGCCTACCCGGTCCAGGTCATGCACGCGCACGCGCGGATCCTGGCGCTGCGCACCGGACCGGCCCTGGCGGTACCCGGGGTCTTGCGGGTGCTCACCGCCGCGGATGTCCCCGGTGTCAACGATGCCGGGGTCAAGCACGATGAGCCGCTGTTCCCCACCGAGGAGGTCATGTTCTTCGGGCACGCGGTGTGCTGGGTGCTCGGGGAGACCCTGGAGGCGGCGCGGCTGGGCGCGGCCGCGGTCGAGGTCGAGACCGAACCACTGCCCTCGCTCATCACGATCGCGGATGCGATTGCGGCACAGAGCTTTCAGGGCGCCCAGCCGACGGTGCGGTGCGGTGACGTGGCGGCCGGATTCGCCGAGTCGGCGCGCGTGTTCACCGGCGAATTCCAGTTCTCCGATCAGGAGCACTTCTATCTCGAGACGCATGCCGCGCTGGCCCAGATCGACGAGGCCGGACAGGTTTTCGTGCAGAGCAGCACCCAGCATCCGTCCGAGACCCAGGAGATCGTCGCGCACGTGCTGGGCCTGCACAACCACGAGGTGACCGTGCAGTGCCTGCGGATGGGCGGCGGATTCGGCGGTAAGGAGATGCAGCCGCACGGATTCGCGGCCATCGCGGCGCTGGGCGCCAGCCTCACCGGACGCCCGGTCCGGTTGCGGCTCAACCGGACCCAGGATCTGACCATGTCCGGCAAGCGGCACGGCTTCCACGCCTCCTGGCGGGTCGGATTCGACGCGCAGGGCCGGTTGCAGGCGCTGGATGCGACTCTCACCGCCGACGGCGGCTGGAGCCTGGACCTGTCCCAGCCGGTGCTGGCCCGTGCGCTGTGCCACATCGACAACACCTACTGGATTCCCAACGCGCGCATCGCCGGTCGCATTGCCAAGACCAACAAGACCTCCAATACCGCCTTCCGTGGTTTCGGCGGCCCGCAGGGCATGCTCGTGATGGAGGATCTGCTGGGCCGCTGCGCCCCGCTGCTGGGCCTGGATCCGGCCGAGCTGCGCCGACGCAACTTCTACACCGCAGGGCAGTCCACCCCGTACGGGCAGCCGGTGCGCAATCCCGAACGGATCCACACGGTCTGGCGGCAGGTGCACGAGAGCGGCGAGCTGGAGCATCGTCGTCGCGAGATCGAGGCGTTCAACGCCGCGCACCCGAATACCAAACGGGGACTAGCGGTTACCGGGGTCAAGTTCGGCATCTCGTTCAACCTGACGGCCTTCAATCAGGGCGGCGCGCTGGTGCTGATCTACAAGGACGGCTCGGTGCTGATCAATCACGGCGGCACCGAGATGGGGCAGGGTCTGCACACCAAGATGCTGCAGGTGGCCGCGACGACCCTCGGCATACCGCTGCACAAGGTGCGCCTGGCCCCGACCCGGACCGACAAGGTGCCCAATACCTCGGCCACGGCGGCGAGTTCGGGCGCGGACCTGAACGGCGCGGCGATCAAGAACGCCTGCGAGCAGTTGCGCGAGCGGCTGGTGCAGGTGGCCGCGACCCGCCTGGGCTGCGGCGCGGCGGATGTGCGGATCGTCGACGGGGTCGCCCGGGCGCTGGGAGCGTCGGGCGCCGGCCTCGACTGGGACGATCTGGTGCGGACCGCGTACCTGCAGCGGGTGCAGCTGTCCGCGGCCGGTTTCTATCGGACCGAGGGGCTGCACTGGGATGCCGCGACCATGCAGGGCTCGCCGTTCAAGTATTTCGCCTACGGCGCGGCGGCCAGCGAGGTCGAGGTCGACGGCTTCACCGGCGCCTACCGCATCCGCCGGGTGGACATCGTGCACGACGTGGGTGACAGCCTCTCCCCGCTGATCGATATCGGCCAGATCGAGGGCGGTTTCGTGCAGGGCGCGGGCTGGCTCACGCTCGAGGACATGCGCTGGGACACCGGCGACGGCCCGGGCCGCGGACGGCTGCTGACCCAGGCCGCGAGCACCTACAAGCTGCCGAGTTTCTCCGAGATGCCCGAGGTGTTCAACGTCGAGCTGCTGACCAACGCCACCGAGGAGGGCGCGGTATACGGGTCGAAGGCGGTGGGGGAGCCGCCGCTGATGCTGGCGTTCTCGGTGCGCGAGGCATTGCGTGCGGCCGCGGCGGCTTTCGGGCGGCCCGGGCGCAGCGTGGAGCTGGGCGCCCCCGCCACGCCCGAGGCGGTGTACTGGGCCATCGAACGGGCGCGGCACGGAACCGCCGCGAGCTTGATTGATGCACAGTGGATTTCGCCCGCGGTCGCAGACTCCGTCCGATCGGCCGGCAACGGTCGATCGGGCGGCCGCGCGGACGCGGGCGCGGCGCACGACAACCCCACCGGCGCAGGGGTTCCCGGCCATGGCTGAGCTGACCTGGATCGCCGCGGTCGCGGGGATGCGCGCCCGCCGGGAGCCCGGTGTGCTGGTGACCGTCGCGACGGTGCGCGGGCATGCACCGCGTCGCGCGGGCGCGAAACTCGTTGTGGGACAGTCGCGGACGTGGGGCTCGATCGGTGGGGGCAATGTAGAAGCGGTCGCGATCGACCGGGCCCGCGAGCTGCTGGCCGCCCCCGATCCGGAGCCGGAGCTGATGGATTTCGCGCTCAACGACAAGGTGATCAACGCGCATGGCGTGCAGTGCTGCGGCGGCACGGTCGCGGTGCTGCTCGAGCCGCTGCCGGTGGTGCCCGCGGTCGCGATCTTCGGGGTGGGGCACGTCGGGTTGGAGCTGGCGCGCATCCTGGCCCGCCAGGACCTGGACCTGCACCTGATCGATACCCGACCCGACGTGCTCACCGACGAGCGCCTCGCGGTGCTTGCCGACGCGACCGCGCAGGTGCATGTGCATCAGGTGCCGATGCTGCCCGAACAGGTTCTCGCGGAATTGCCGTCCGGTACGCACCTGCTGATCATGACCCACGACCACGCCGAGGACGCTGCGCTGTGCGATGCCGCGCTGCGCGGCGGCGATTTCGGCTCGATCGGGCTGATCGGCTCGTCGGCCAAGTGGTCGCGCTTCCGCCGCCGCCTGCAGACCGAGGGCGGTCACGCCCCCGAGGCCGTCGCCCGCATACGCACCCCCATCGGCCTCCCCGAGATCACCGGCAAGGAGCCCGCGACGATCGCGGTCGGGGTGGCAGCGGACCTGCTGCTCACCTTCGAGCGCGAACGGGCGGCCGCGGCCGCGCCGGGCCGGCAGCCCGAGGCGGTGTCACCGCAGTCGCCGATCGTGCAGCCCAAAGCCTGAGGAACTCACCGCTGTTCCGGCGTGCCGCCACTGTCGTTCCGGCATGCGTGGGCCGGAATCTGCTGGCGCACGATGGATCCCGGCCACGAGCACGCTGGGATTACGGCGACGAGCGGTCGATGCCCGCCTACGCCGGGCCGGGTGCGCGGCGTGCCAGGACCTTTCGCTGGCAGATGCGCCACCCATTCGATTCCCGGCGGAGCGTGTCCTCGTAGACGACCGTCCCGCTGGTGCCGTCGGCGTTGACCGCCAGCCCCTTGGACCGCGCCCGCACCCGGTCGCCCTCCTGTGCGACCAGCACGGTGTTGGTGACGTGATGCCCCAGCGGCTGGGCCGGATCGTCCTGGTTGTCTCGGGCCATTTTCTCCAGCGCCGCGAGGCCGTGGGTGGTGCCGAGCCCGAAGTCTTCCAGGTCCAGTACCAGGTCGTCGGTGTACAACTCGCCCCACCGATCCCAGTCGCGGTCGTCGGCGATGTGTCCGTGCAGCGAGATCGCTTCGTGAATTGCGATCCGATCCGCCGCGGTGATGTCGAGCATCCAAGCCTCCGGTGTAAGTGGGGAGCTCCCCGTTTATCTGCCGTTAGACTAACCGGGGAGCTCCCCACTTTGCAAGGAGAAATATGGCCGACCGACCGCGCCGCGCCGACGCGCGCCGCAACTACGAGCGGGTGCTCGCGGCCGCGCAGGAGGTGTTCGAGGAGCTCGGCGTGACCGCCCCGCTGGACGAGATCGCCCGGCGCGCCGGGGTCGGCAACGCGACGATGTACCGCCATTTCCCCACCCGCCGCGACATGGTCATTGCCGTCTATGCCGAGGAGGTCGCCGCGCTGGGCGAGCTGGGCCGCGCCCTGCTCGCCGACCCCTCGCCCGCCGATGCGCTGTTCGCCTGGCTGCGGGCGTTCATCGCCCATGTGTCCACCAAGAGCGAACTCCCCCTTGCCATTCCGGACGACGAGGCGGGCGATCGGTCCGCGCTCTACCGGGATTGGCATGCCACGATGCACACCGCGGCCGCCGAGCTGCTACGCCGTGCCCAGGACGCCCGCGCGATCAGGGCCGACCTGGACGTCGCCGATCTGCTTGCCTCGGCCAACGGAATCGGCCGGGCGGCGGCGGACGACGCACAGGCCGACCGCTTATTGGCCATCGTCCGTGCTGGAGTCGTGCATTAACCCGGCCTTTGTATGCCGCGCGGTGGCCACCGAATCGGCCATTGTATGCCGCGCGGTGGGCACCGAATCGGCCATTGTATGCCGCGCGGTGGGCACCGAATCGGCCATTGTATGCCGCGCGGTGGGCACCGAATCGGCCATGGGCGGGCGGTGACGGGCGTCGACCTCGCGCACCCGCTCTGTGTTCGGGCCCAGGAGCCGGTGGCCGTCCGGCGCGCGAGCTGTACGCGACCGCCGGCGATCGGATCCCGCCGCGGCGCGTTCCGATCATCGGGACGAGCGGGGGACGCACCCGTGGTCCGCGCCCTACCGTCGAGAAAAAGCTGTTCGGCGGAAGTGGTGCGTGGTGAAGTGGGACGAAGAAGTCGATGTGCTGGTCGCCGGGTCGGGCGGCGGCCTGTGCGGCGCCTATACGGCCGCGCGGGAAGGGCTGCGCGTCGCGGTCGTGGAGGCGACGGACAAATTCGGCGGCACCACGTCGCTGTCCGGCGGCGGCGGGGTGTGGTTCCCGTGCAACCCGGTGCTGCGGCGCGCGGGCGTCGAGGACACCCCCGAGGACGCGCTGACCTACTACCGCGCGGTCGTCGGCGATCGGACCCCCGCTGAGCTGCAGGAAACCTATGTGCGCCGGGGCGCGGACGTGATCGAATACCTCGAGCGCGACGACAGCTTCTCCTTCGAGGTCTTCCCGTGGCCGGACTACTTCGGCAAGGCGCCCAAGGCCCGGCTGGACGGGAACCGGCACATCATCCCCACCCCGCTGCCCCTGGCCGAGGCCGGCGCCCTCGGCGAGTCGATCCGCGGCCCCCTGGCCACCGATCGCCTCGGCGAGGAACCGCCCGAGCTGCTCATCGGCGGCCGCGCCCTGATCGGCCGATTCCTGAAGGCGTTGTCCGCCTACCCGAATGCCTCCCTGCGCCTGAACACGGCGCTGGTCGAACTGGTCGTCGAGGACGGCGCCGTGGTCGGTGCCGTGGTGGAGCGTGAGCGGCAGCGCATCGCCATCCGGACCCGCCGGGGTGTGGTGCTGGCCGCCGGCGGTTTCGAGGGCAACGACGAGCTTCGGAGTCGATACGGGGTGCCGGGCGTCGCGCGGGACACGATGGGGCCGTGGGGCAATGTGGGCAAGACGCTCGAGGCCGCCCTGGCGGCCGGGGCGGACGTCGACCTGATGGACCAGGCGTGGTGGTCCCCGGGAATGATCCACCCGGACGGGCGCGCGGCATTCGCGCTCTGGTTCACCGGCGGCCTGTTCGTCAATCAGGACGGCGTGCGGTTCGTCAACGAGTCCGCGCCGTACGACCAGCTGGGTCGCGCGATCATCGAGCAGATGAACAGCGGCGCAACGACATTGCCGTTCTGGATGATCTACGACAACAGCACCGGCGCGGTGCCGCCCGTGCAGGCGACCAACGTGCCGATGGTCGAGCCGGAGAAGTATGCGGCCGCCGGTCTGTGGCACACCGGACAGACCCTGGAGGAACTGGCCGAGAAGATCGGGGTGCCGGGCGCCGCGCTGACCGCGACGGTCGCCCGCTTCAACGAGCTGGCGGCCCGGGGCACGGACGAGGACTTCGGCCGCGGCGACGAGGCCTACGATCGGGCGTTCACGAACGGGGAATCGCCGCTGGTGCCGCTCGGGGACGGGCCGTATCACGCGGCGGCCTTCGGGATCTCGGATCTGGGCACCAAGGGCGGACTGCGCACCGACACCGCGGCGCGGGTGCTCGACACCTCCGGCGCGCCGATCGCGGGGCTGTACGCCGCCGGAAACACCATGGCGGCGGTGAGCGGGACGGTGTATCCGGGCGGCGGAAACCCGATCGGGGCCTCGGTGCTGTTCAGCCACCTGGCCGTGCTGGATATGGTCGGGCGCTAGGTCTTTCGGGCGCCTGCCGTCCGGTGTCACACCGGACGGCAGGCGAGCCGATCAGTGAGATCCGGCCGATCCGCTGTCCATGTTCAAGCTGCCCGACCCGGATGAACCTGTGCCCGGTACGTCGGGTGCGGCTACCAGGCTGAAGTTGTCGCACCAGCCGCCGCTGCCCGAGCCCTGGCAGGCGATGTACACGATCGGGCCCGTGGCGGTGAAGGTCCGCGACACGGTCGTCGGTGCGGACACGCTCTGGCTGACGTAGGCCACGCCGGTGCCGGAGTCCAGGGCCAGGGCCAGCACCGATCCGCCCGGGCTCGCGCCGGCCCGCACCGAGAAGGTGTACCCGGCGCCCTTGGTCACCGGGACATCCTGTCCGACATAGCCGTTGTTGTGCACGCTCGCGCCGTTGCCGCCCACGTTCGCGTTGTAGATGTGCTTGTTCCAGGCAGCGAGCCCGCTGTGGAAGTCGGCATTCGCGACCAGATTGGCCGCGGCGGCCGGGTGATCGCCGAGGGGGATCGGCGCGGCGAGAGCCGGGGCGGATGCGCACAGGAAGCCGATTGCGGCCATCGATGCCACGATGTGGGCGCGGCCGAAACGCGGTGAGCTGGTCATCAAGGGTTCTCCTTGCTGAGGCCGCCGGGACCATTCCTTCAGTTATCGGCTGGCAATCAATTTTTGACCACTCACGGTAGCACCGACCTGGGCATGTTCTGCCCCGAATAGACGTAACTGCACTCTGAACCCCGGCGGGTCTCGGCGGCGCGTACCGTGTCAAGTAATCCATTGGCAAATTTCGTGGCTAGTGTGCGGATATGGACTTGGTGCTCGAATGGGATCGGCATCCGGGAACCGGTCTGCGTCTGGCGAGCGAGTTGGCGGGCGCGGCGGGCCTGGCCGTTCTCGAGGATGATGTCCTCGGGCCGGTCGAGCGCGGCCCGGAGCGGCTCGGGATCCTGGCCGCGCGACGCGGCGGCGAGCTGCTCGGCTGGGTCGAACTGTCCGGCGGCAGGAGCGAGCGACCAACAGGCGCAGCCGCCCGCGCGGTGGCCGAGCCGGTGTTCGCCTCCCGGTACCTGCGGCGAATTCAGGTGGGGCACTACGATTTCGAGCCCGCGACCGATGCCGAGGAGGGGGTCGTGCGGGCGCTGCTGGCGGGAGCCGCGCGGCAGGCGCGAGCGCTGGGATACCGGGTATTGCAGTGGCACGGTACCGATGTCGGTCCGGAGGGGCGCGCGGCTGCCGAGCTGGGCGCGGTCGCGGTCGGCGAGTACGCGCGGGTGTGGACCGCCGAACCGCGCACCTGGCAGGCCCCGAGCGCGCTGGCGTTCGGCGATCCGGTCGATTGCGTGCTGCACGCCCTGGCCGAATCCACCGAGCCGTCGGGACAGGCGCTGGTGGTGGCGCTGCTGAGTCCCGGCGCCGTGGAGCCGATCGCCAGCGTGGCCACCTCGGTCACCGGCAGCGAGGCGTATATCAATGCGGGGGAGGGCTTTTCGTATCGCGACGTCGAGTCCGACGCGCTGGCGGCGCTGATCGGCGCGGTCATCACCGAGCTGCACGACCAGGTTCCCCAGGCGCTGGTGCTGCGCGTATTCGAGGACGACGACCCGCGCATCCGCGCGGCCCTGGCTACCGCGGGACTGGATCTGACCGCGCGCTGCCGCGACTACGAGCTCGCGCTCGACCCGTAGCCCGGACCCCTACCCGTTCGTCGCGGGCGGTTCGGCCCGCAGGCCCGCGCAGGCGACGGACAGCAGGCGTTCGGCCGCCTCCGGGGCGCTTTCGCAGGCGACGCCGATGCCGCGGCCGAGGCGGATCAGGTCGCGGGGTTCGATATCCGAGCGCACCAGTCCGTCCCGCTGGGCCGGTTCCAGGACCCGGGCCGCGGCCTCGAGCGCCATGGTGTGGCACAGGTGGAAGGTCTCCGAGTTCGGATCCAGCGCGGCCTTGAGCGTGAGCGCCAGCCCCCGCCGGTTCATGATGAACTCCACCTGTGCGGTCATCCACCGCTGTAGCGCGTCCAGCGGTGAGCAGGTCTCGATCAGTTCGTCCGCGCGGCGGCTCAGGTCCTCGATGCTGGATCGGTAGACGGCCTCGAGCAGGGCCTCACGGTGGGGGAAGTGGCGGTACAGCGTGCCGGGGCCGACCCCGGCGCGGCGGGCGATCTCGTCCAGGGGAGCCTCGGGTCCGCAGTCGGTGAACGCCTGACGAGCGCATTCGAGGATGCGCTCGTAATTGCGCCGCGCGTCCGCGCGCATCGGCCGTGTCGGTGCGTTCATGGCGCCCTCCAGGGATCTGCGGAAACGGAGTTCTTCTCCACATGCTAACCCTCCCGGAACGGCGGCGACCGGCGTTCCGGTCGGCGGAGGCAAGCATTCGATTCACCGCGATCGAGAATGCAGACCCCGCACGGTGATTCGCCTAGCGTCGAACTGCCCATCCAGAGCGACCGAGAGACCTGGCTCCACGACGTCGCAGCAACCCGGCCGCCGTGGATGTCCGCGCGCAGGGGTGCTACCGCCAGGACCGATGGAGGTTCGACGAGCCATGAGACCCCTGACAGTATTCCGCGCCCCGCGCGCCCGGCGGGCGGTCGTGCTGACCGCCGCACTCACCACCCTGGCGCTGGTCGCCGGCGCCTGCGGCGCCGGGTCCGAGCCCGGCAACGAGGTGCGCAGCGTGAACGGGCAGAGCTACGACCTGTCGCCGCAACAGAGCACCCGGGTGCGCGCGGACAAGGTCGATTCGATCGCCGCGCAGGTGCCCGCGGCCATCCGCAACCGCGGCACCCTGATCGTCACCGGGTCCGCCGACAGTGGTGCGCCGCTGCGGTTCTACGCCACCGACGACCGCACGGTCATCGGGTCCGAGGTCGATGTCGCCGCTCTCGTCGCCGATATCCTCGGGCTGAAACTCGAGGCGCGGACCGCGGATTGGGCCCAGAACTTCGTGGCGGTCGACTCCGGCGCGGTCGACGCGTTCGTCTCCAATGTCACCGTGACCGAGGAGCGCAAGGAGAAATACGACTTCGCCACCTATCGCCTCGACAACCTGGCCCTCGAGGTGCCCAAGGACAGCACCTGGCGGTACGCCGACCGTAAATCGCTGGCGGGCAGGCGAATCGGAGTCGGCAGCGGCACCAACCAGGAACAGCTGCTGGTGCAGTGGGACCAGCAGAACCGGGCCGAGGGCCTGCCGAAGATCGATATCGCCTACTACCAGAAGACCGCCGACTACTATCTCGCGCTCGCCTCGCACCGCCTGGACGGGATGCTGGGTCCCAACCCGACCGCGACCTATCACGTCGCCACCTCGGGGCAAACGAAGATCGTGGCGACCTTCTCCGGCGCCGGAACCGCGCTGCAGGCTGAGATCGCGGTGCTCACCAGGAAGGACAACGGCCTGATCGGGCCCGTAAATCAGGCGCTGCAGTACGCGATCGCGCACGGGCTGTACCGCAAGGTGCTGGACCGCTGGGGTCTGGGCACCGAGGCCGTGCAGCAGAGCCGCATCAATCCGCCCGGACTGCCGAAGCGGTCGGCATGAGGACGGCGATCGCGCTACTGGGTGTTCTCGCAACGGCATTCGTGCTCTCGGCCTGCGGCACAGGCGCCGGAACCGATGCTCCGGCTGGGCCGCCGCGGCCGGGCGGCACGCTGCGCTACGGCCTGTCGCTCGCGCCGACCTGCTCGGATCCCGCGCAGTCCGGGACCAACCAAACGTTGTATGTGACACGGCAGATCGTCGATTCACTGACCGATCAGGACCCGGCGACCGGGGCGATCGTGCCGTGGCTGGCGCAGAGCTGGCAGGTGAGCCCCGACGCGCGAACCTTCACGTTCCACCTGCGCCCCGGGGTCACCTTCAGCGACGGCACCGCGCTGACCGCAACGTCGGTGCGGAACACCTTCGATGCCATCGTGCACACGCTCACCGGTGCCAAGGCCCCGCTGGCGGCCAGCTACCTGGCCGGTTACACCGGCACGAGCGCGCCGGATCCGCTGACCGCGCAGGTGAGCTTCGACAGCCCCAACGCGCAGTTCCTGCAGGCGGTCTCGACGCCGCAGCTCGGCATCCTCGCCGACGCCACGACCGCGAAGCCGGCCGACCAGCGGTGCGGGGGAGACGACATCGGCAGCGGGCCGTTCAGCTATGCCGCCTACCGCCAGGGCGCCTCGGCCACACTGGTCGAACGCGCCGGATACGCGTGGGGCTCGGCGGTATTCGCGCACCGCGGCGCGGCGTATCTGGACCGGATCGAATTCACCGTCGTCCCGGAATCCGGGGTGCGCACCGGCAGCCTGTCCTCCGGGCAACTCGATGCGGTGAGCGATGCGCTGCCGCAGGACGCACCGCAGATCGAGGCATCCGGGGGCCGGGTCCAGGTCACCTCGAATCCCGGTGTGCCCTTCGGGATTCAGCCCAATCTGACCCGCGGCCCGCTGCGTGATCCCGCGGTGCGCGCGGCGCTGCTGCCCGCGATCAACCGGCAGGAACTGGTCGATACCGTGCTCGGACCGCAGTTCAAGCCCGCCGAAGGGGTGCTGGCCTCGAAAACCCCGGGATACGTGGACCTTTCGAGCCATCTGCACTACGCGCCCGACGCCGCGCGGCAGCTGCTGGACCGGGCGGGCTGGGCGCCCGGCGGGGATGGCATTCGCGTCAAGGACGGTGTGCGCCTGTCGTTCGGCGTGCTGTTCAGCCACGCCTTCGCCGGGAATCAGGCGATCCTGGAGCTGATTCAGCAGCAGTTGCGCACGGTCGGCATCGATATCCGGCTCGAGCCTGCCGCGGACGCGGAATACACCGCGCGGCAGAACAGCAAGGATTTCGATGCGGTCTACTACAACATCACCCGTGCCGACGGCGATATTCTGCGCACCAACTTCGGCCTGGGCGGCCAGAACCTCAATGTGCGCGGGCCGATTCCGGAGCTGGACGATGCGCTGTCCGGTGAACTGCGGACCACGGACCCGGCCGCGCGTGCCCAATTGATCGGCCGGGCACAGCAATCGGTGCTCGGCAACGGCCTGTGGATCCCGACCATCGAGCTGTCTCAGGCCATCGGGGTATCGCACGCGGTATCGGACGTGAAGTTCGAGGCGTCGGCCCGCCTGCAGTTCTTCGATACCTGGCTGCACCGCGGGTGAGCGGCCGCGCCGCGCGTCAACGACGGCGCGCCCGCGGCGCGTGCCAGTGGAAATGCAGTGCGAGCAGGCGGAATACGAATGCGCTCGCCGATGCCAGCGCGCCGGTCCAGGCGGTGAACGCCCCGAAGTGCAGCAGTGCGGCCGCCACGCTCGCGCCGAAAAGCGCGGGCATGGCATAGATCTCCTGATCGGGCCGCAGCACGCTGGGCTGGACCCCGGCCAGCACGTCGCGGATGAGCCCGCCGCCGACCGCGGTGACCACGCCCAGCAGCGCCGAGGGCACCGTGGCCAGGCCGTGCTGATACGCCGCGACCGCGCCGGTGACGCTGAACACGCCCAGGCCGAGGGCATCGGCGACATCGAGCGGTCGCGCGACGAGCCGGCGCGGCGGATGCCAGAAGAAGATGATGACGGCGGCCAGCAGCGGCAGACCGAGATACCAGGGATCGGTGAACGCCAGTGGCGGGTTCTCGCCGATCACCAGATCGCGCACCACCCCGCCGCCGAATGCGGTCGCGCAGGCCAGCACTGCGATGCCCACCAGATCGTAATTCTTGCGCACCGCCAGCAGCGCGCCGGAGACGGCGAAGGCGAAGACGCCCAGCAGGTCCGCGGCCCGCTCCACATCGCCTGCGGTCCCGGTCAGCGCGATCATCGAATACTCCGCTCCGAAATTGGGTTACCTCCGAGTTACCCGCAGCATCATAGGTCGGACCGGGATGACGTCCGGCGGGCCAGATCATCGACGGCAATGCCGCTATCGCCATCGGCGCGCGGGTTCGTGCCGGAAACGACATTCTCACTGGTTACCCAGCTACAGCGCATCGCCGCCGGAACCGGCTCGGCGATGCGCACTGGACCGGAATCCAGCGGCCCGGTCGGACGTTCGGGGCCGAGCGTTGACTGCACTCGGGGGCACATTTTTGTCGTATCGGTGGTGCGGCGGCCCGATCGGTCGGCAGAGTGGGAGTGAACGGAATGGTAGGAAGGATGGCGGTGATCTAGTGATCGCGTTCGAGCAGGCCCTGACCGAGCACCGTTTGGTGGCGATTCTGCGGGCCCGGGAGCCCGCGCCGCTGGTGGAGGCGGCGCTGGCGCTGATCGAGGGCGGCGTGCGCTGCCTGGAGATCACCCTGCCGAGCCCCGGGTCGCTGCCCGCGGTGCGGATGCTGGCCGACCGGGCAGGCTCGCGGGTCTGCCTGGGCGTGGGGACGGTGCTGACCGCCTCCGAGGTCGCCGCGGCCGCCGATGCCGGTGCGCGTTTCGTGGTCGCGCCGAACTTCGATCCGGAGGTGGTCGCCGCCGCGACGGCGGCCGGGCTGGGTTCGCTGCCCGGCGCGTACACACCCACCGAGATCGTCGCGGCCTGGCGGGCCGGAGCGACCGCTGTGAAGCTGTTCCCTGCGGCCACCCTCGGCCCGGAATTCGTTGCGTCCGTGCGCGCCCCGCTACCGGAGATTCCACTGGTCGCCGTCGGCGGTGTCGGCTTGGCCGAGGCCAAGGAGTACCTGGACCGCGGTGCCCTCGCCGTCGGCGTCGGGAGCCCGCTGCTGGGAGACGCCCTGCGCGCGGACGCGGGCGAACGCGAATGGGCCGCCCTGCGCGCCCGGGCCGCCGAATTCGTCGCTGTGACGGCAGACCCGAATGAGTGAACGCAGCTCACGCACGAAGACGCAATGGGTATTGCGCTCGTGCCGGAGCAGGCCGCCAACGCCAGGGGATGTGCGCCGAGGTCGCGCTGCGTGCTGCGGCAGCGTTGGGGCGTGAGCGGTGGCTCGTACCCATATCGATTCCGCAGTAGGGAGATTCGCGTGAGCAGTGGTCTGGTGACGTTGGGCGAGACGATGGCCGCGCTGAGCTCGGCGCGGCCGGGGCCGCTGCGGGGTGCGCGCAGTCTCGACCTGTCGATGGCCGGTGCCGAGGCGACCGTGGCGATCGGCATTGCGCGGCTGGGGCATCCGGCGACCTGGATCGGGCGGCTGGGGGACGACGAGCTGGGCGAGTCGGTCCGGGCCGCGCTGCGCGGGCAGGGGGTTCGGGTGCTCGCGCGGGCCGACGCACAGGCGCCGACCGGGTTGATGATCAAGGAGCGGCGCACAGTCGATGTGAGCCGAGTGCACTATTACCGCGCGGGCTCGGCCGGATCGCGGCTCTCGCCGGACGACATCGATGCCGAAGTCATTGCGCAGCACGGCATTCTGCATATCACCGGTATCACGCCCGCACTGTCGGACACCGCCGCGTCCGCGGTCCGCACTGCGGTCCGGGCCGCGCGCGCCGCCGACGTCATGGTCAGTTTCGACGTCAACTATCGCTCGCGGCTGTGGACCGAAGCAGCGGCGCGAGAGCAGCTTTCGGCAGTGGCCCGGCTCGCCGACATCGTCTTCGCCAGTGTGGATGAACTCGGACTCGTCACCGACGGACCGCTCGCCGATCCCGTCGCCGCGGCCGCCACGCTGCTGGACGAGGGGCCGGCACGGATCGTGCTGACCGACGGCGCGCGGGGGGCCATATCGGTCGGTGTGTCCGCGCGCGGGTCGGCCGGCTCGCTCGGTTCGGCAGTCGCCATCCACGGTATTTCGGTGCTACGGCAGCCCGCCCTGCCGGTTCGGGTCGCCGACCCCGTCGGCGCCGGCGATGCCTTCGTCGCGGGCTATCTGTCGGCGGTGCTCGATGGCCTGGAGGAGACCGACCGGATGCATCGTGCCGCCGCCGTCGCCGCGATCTGCGTGGGCAGCGAGGGGGATTGGGAGGGGCTGCCCACGCGCGCGGAGCTCACGCTGGCCGGGCTGGGCGGCGGCACGGTCGCACGCTGAGGGAGATCACCGGCTCTGCCCGGTGTGGAACCCGGGGCGCGACCGCGCGGACTTGTTGCGGTACATGGCCGTATCGACGGTGTGCATCAGATCATCGATGGCGTCGGGATGTTCGGTGACCAGGGTGGTGCCGATCGATGTGCCGATCGAAATCGTGTGTCCGGCAACGACTATCGGCTCGGTTATGGCCGCAACCAGGCCGTCGGACAGGGTGCGGAGCTGTGCTTGGCCCGGGCAGTGCTCGACCATGACGATGAATTCGTCGCCGCCCAGGCGCGCGGCCAGCCCGCCGGGTTCGGCGGCCGTCCGCAGGCGCTGCGCCACCGTGGTCAGCACCTGGTCGCCCACCGTGTGGCCGTAATCGTCGTTGACCTCCTTGAACCCGTCCAGGTCCAGGTAGCACAGCCCGATCGGCGGGGCGGCGTGCGCGAGCCGATCGAAGAACAGCACGCGATTGGCCAGGCCGGTGAGATTGTCGTGATGGGCGTCGTGCCACAGCTGATCCGACAGCGCCTTGCGCTCGGTGATGTCCACCGCGACGCCGATCAGGAAGCGCGCCTGTCCGGCGGTGTCGCGCACCGCGGACATCGACAGGTCGATGGTGGTGCGGTGGCCGTCGGGGTGGGTGTGGCCGGTCTCGAGCCGGAATCGATCGGTCCCGCCCGCGAGCAACTGCCTGAACTGCTGGTAGGCCGTGCCGATATTGATCGGCCCGAGCACGTCGGCGACCAACTGCCCGGTGATGGCATCTACTGGCGCGCCCAGCATTTCGGCCATCGCGGCGTTCACGTCGACCACCCGTCCGGTGGCCGCGTCGATGGTGCCGATGCCGACCGAGGCGCCGGCGAAGATGGCCGAGAACCGGGCCTCGGACAGCTGCCGCTGCGCCTGCGCCTCCCGCACCGCCGACAGCGCCGCGGCCAGCGTGGTCTCCTGCTCGACCAGCGCCGCGGTGCGCAACGCCGCGGTGAATCCGGCCGCGAACTCCGCGGCGACCTCGATCGCGCGCTCGCGCACCAGGGCCGGATCCGGTTCGGGCTCGGCGCAGACCGTCTCCACCATGTCGCGGCAGATCACCGAGACCGTGCGGCTCACCGCGGCCTCGTCGCGGTAGTTCGCCGCCACCAGCGCCGAGGACGCGATGCGGGCCGATTCGATGCCCGCCTGTCCGCGCAACGCGGCCAGCAGCTGCTCGCTCAGCCCGGCCAGCAGGGCCTCGATCTGGGTTCGGGTGAGCGTGGGTGCCACGACGCCGTCGAGCGCGTCCGCCCACCGCACCGCCACCTCGTGCGCACCCACCTGCCTGGCCCCTGTCCGATCGGTCCCTGGTCTACACCTTGCGGCCCACACCGGCCAGACCGAGCGAGCGGCCCGGCGCCTCGTGCAGGTCGCGATCGGATTCCGGATGCCACAGCGGCAGCTCGACCACCCCGGGCTCGATCATCTCCCAGCCGTCGAACATGGCGGTGATCGCCGCGCGATCCCGGAATCGGATGCCGGTATGGGAATCGTTGGCCGATTGCGCCTCGAGCCCGGCCGCGTCCTCGGGACGCTGTGCCGAGGTCAGGTGCGAGATCGCGACGTAGCTGCCCGCCGGCATCGCGTCCCGCAGCCGCGCGACCAGCTCCCGCGGCTGCTCGTCGTCCCGCACCAGGTGCAGCACCGCGACCAGCAGCAGGCCCACGGGCTCGGACAGGTCGATCAGTCCGGATCTCGCGGCCAGGTCCAGCAGTTCGTCCGGTTTACGAAGGTCGGCCTGGACGGCCGCGGCGAAGTCGTTGCCGATCAGGATCGTGCCGGCCTGGGTCACCGCCACCGGATCGATGTCGGCGTACAGCACCCGGGCCCGTGGATCGATCTGCTGCGCCACCTCGTGCACATTGCCGGCGGTCGGGATGCCGGAGCCGATATCGAGGAACTGCCGGATCCCGGCGCCGGAGAGATAGCGGACCGCCCGCCGCAGGAATGCCCGATTGCTCAGCGCCAGCCGCGGCAGATCGGGCACGAGCTTCTTGCCCATTTCGGCGGCCTTGCGGTCGATCTCGAAATTGTGCGAACCGCCCAGCAGGGCGTCGTACATCCGTGCCGGGCTCGCCTGCGTCATATCCACGCCCTCGGGCGCCCATGCCGGCCTGTCCACTCGAAACCCCTTTGCATCCTGCACGCGTGAGTCGAGCCGTTCCCCGGCTCGCCGTGCGAGATGTGATCGCGGTTCGTTCACCCGCACGGGTGCATCTGAAATGCTAGCCGTGCGCGCCCCCGGCGGCGGGCAGAGTGTCGATCTTGGCGCGCCGGTCACACCAGGTTGATCGAATCCAGCACCCGGGTGCCGATTTCGGCATCGCCGGTGACGGCGACGGCGCAGGCGCGCCAGGGCACCCGGCGGGTGCTCCACTGCGGGAACTCCGGCGACAGTCCCGCGATATGGGCCGCGGCCCCTGCGGCCCGGCCCGGCCGCACCCGCAGGCGCCCGCCGTGCGGCTCCAGGCGCCACGTGCCGCCGCCGGGCCCGGTGAGCGTCAGCGCCACCGGATCCTCGAGCCAGTTGAGCGCCTCGCGATGGGAATGTTCCAGCAGGATCATCAGCCAGCTCAGGATCGCGGTCATGCGGCGGGCGTCGGTGGCCGGGGCGGGCCGGTCCAGGGCCGTGGCGATGTCGTGGCGCAGGTGGGTGTGCCACTCGAAGAGCAGGATCGCGGGTGCGAGTTTGACTGGGTACCAGCCCAATTCGGCGATCGGAGTGCGAATCAGGCGCAGGCCCGGCGCGGTCAGAACGGCCAGGGCCGCGCATCCGCGGCGGCTCCACGCGCCGAACTCGGCGAGCAGGGGCGCGCCGGCATCGGGCTGCCTGTCGTGGACCAGTTGCTCGTTCAGGCGCTCCAGATTGTGGGTTGTCATGTACGGGACCATGTCCCGGGAGACCACGGCGCGCACCGCGTTGGTCATGTGCACGAAAACATCCGTGATCGACCAGCCCGCCGCGGCGCTGGGCGCCCGCCACTCGGCCTCGCCGAGGCCGCCGCAGAAGCCCAGCACGGTTCGGCGTTCGTCGCGCAGTGCGAGCAGATACGGGGAGCTCATCGCGCGGCTCCGACGACCACCGGACACCTCATCGAGTCCGCACATTACCCGGTGGCGGGCAGGATGTCCGCGTCGCGCGCGGTTTCCGGAGTGTCATCGTTTACCAAAAGATTGCTGAAATTCGATGTCCGACTCGCCCATTCGGCTGGGTGTCCGTTTGGACGGTCGGCGCGCCGAAGGCTTACTATCCTGCCGGGTGGTCGAGTGTGAAAGCGGCGGCGGGCGCAGGCTGTTGCTGAACAATTGCCTGTGTCGGGGGCGGTGCTCGAGGTCCGCCGGCGATGTGGACTTGTCGGTGTCATGGGGCATGCTCTTGGCACGCAGACGTCCACGAACCCGCCCGGAGTGCACCATGTCAGCCCGACGAACGAAGCCGCAACCGTTGTCCGACACAGAAGTTCGGCAGATCGCCGCGGATCTTGCCGCGGGTCGCCCGCCGATGGTGTGGTTCACCGCGGAGGCGGTCGGAGTGCCCGAGGGGCGCTCCGGCAAGGTGCTCGCCCTCGGTGATCCGTCCGAGGGCGATTTCCTGCAGGTGAAACCCACGGGCTCCAAGGACGTGCTGTCGTTCTCGCCCACCGAAGTGACGCTGACCAAACCGGCCCGGCGCCCCGCGCCCGAGGCCGCCGCGAAACCCAGGAAGGACACCCCAGTGAGCATGCCCTCGTCCGTTGCACCGTCCGTCGCCTCCTCGCCCCTGCCGCCGAGCCCCCGCCCGGTGAGCACGCCCGAGGCCCCGGCCGCGTCGAAACCGGCTCCGGCGGAAGCCGATGGCCCCGCCGAGGGCGCAGCGCCCAAGGGGGCCGCGGCCAAGTCGGCGTCGCGTCCGGCTACCAAGGCGGCCGCCGCCGCGCGCAAGCCGAAGCCCCCGGAGGTCACGGTGACACTCTCCGGCACCGCCGACGGCGAATGGACCGTCGATGTGGTCAACGGCAAGAAGCGCACGGTGCGCGGGTTGGCGGTAGCCGGCTCGGCGGTTGCGCAGGCCGCGAAGCTACTGCATCCCGAGGTCGCCGAGGTGGTGGATTCGGTCCTGGATTCGGTGCGCAGCTCGCAGCGTGCCAAGGTGGAGCAATTGCAGTCCGAACTCGATCAGGCCCGCCGCGTGCTCGACGAGCTGCAGGGCTGAATTCCCGGGCCGGCCTAGACGGTCGTCTCGCGGTGCTGCCGGGGCCCACGCTTGTCGTTCCGCCAGGTTCGCCGGGCCTCGGGATGTCCGTGGGGGCGCATTTCGTCCTGGAAGACGTACCCGAGTGAATACTCCTTGGCGTGGTACATCGCCGAATCCGCCTCGCGGAGTAGGTCGTAGACCGTCACCTCGGGGGGCGCGCCGTCCCGGGGAGTCGAGGGGTGCGGGCCGACCGCCGGGCTCGGCGTGAGGTGTCCGTGCTCCTGCGCTGTGTGAGATTCCTTGGGCGGCTTGCCAGTCGGTGACGCGGCCGCGGGCTCGTCGGGTGTCGCTCCCGCGTCGGGCGCGTTGCGGGGAGATGTTTCGGTGGGCGTGCCGGTCGGTGTGTGGGCGCCGTCTCCGCTCGCGGGTACCGCCGCGGTGTGCACACCGTGCGCCGGCGCCGCGATGTGCAAGCCGTGGGTGGGCGTCGCGGTGTGATTGCTGTCGGACCGTCGCTCGTCCGGTGCTCCCCCCTGCCCGGCGTCGTCGTGCCGGGCATCGGAACGCGGTGCGCCGCAGGCGATTCCGATGCTGGCGGTGATCGATACCGCGCCGACGCTGAGCTCGAACGGCTTGCCGAAGGCCGCGATCAGCTTCTCGGCCAGTGTTGCGGTGTCCGTGCGGTCGGCGCGGGTCAGCACGACGAATTCGTCGCCGCCGTAGCGGGCGGCCACGTCGTCGTGGCGGATGACGCGGCGGATGCGCGCCGCCGCGTTGGCGATCAGCTCGTCCCCGATGGCATGTCCGTAGCTGTCGTTGACCGCCTTGAAGCCGTCGAGGTCGATGAACAGCAGGCACAGTGTGCGTCCCGCCCACCGCTCGTGATTGCGGGCCGGGGCCCGCAGCAGCGCCGAGCGGTTCAGCAGTCCGGTGAGCATGTCGTGGTCGGCCTGATACTGCGCGCGCCGCTCGCTGCGGGCGCTGCGCACGATGGCGCGCTCGCTGCGCAGCAGCACACCGATCAGCAGCAGCGCCAGCAACACCGACTCCACCGCGCGGTCGTAGACGCCGGGCCGGCTGGTCACGGTCGGCACCAGCGCGGCCACCACCAGCACCGCGGCGATCACGCCGGCGCGCTGGCGGGACTGGTCCGGGTGGACGCGCCGCTGCTGGCTCAGGGTGACCATCGTCGGATGCAGCGCCGCGAGGCCCACCAGCAGAAAGGAAATCAGCAGCGGGACAACCAGGATCCGGTGTGCCACGTGCAGCGTACCGGCGGCCTCGAGGTTGTAGCCCAAATCGGCCAGCAGGATCAAAGCCAGGCTCGCATGCAGCAGGCGCAGCGAGGTCTCCGCGCGCGTGGACGTGACCACCGAATGCACGATGACGGTCAGCAGCAGCGCATCGATCACCGGATAACAGGCCGCCACCAGAGCGGAAGGGCGCACACCTTGATCCAGCAGCGGTGAGATCAGCAGAGTCCACGAGGCCAGTAGCGCACCCAGGCCGATCAGTCCGGAGTCCAGCAGCAGGCCGCGGCTGTCACGGGCGCGGCGCGGCGTGAGCCACAGCAGCGCCGCGACGAAGACCCCCGCGTACCCGCTCAGGGTGAAAACATCGTCGAAGAGGTAGCGATTGGTGCCGAACAGTTCGCGCAGCGCGATGCCGATCGTGAAGAGCGCGACCGATCCGGCCAGCAGGTACCACGGCATGGGGGCCGGCGAACTGTAACGACGCAGCCCACGCACGATCATCGCGATCGATGCGGCCAGCACCGCGCCCAGGACGATCGCGATCACCGCCGTCAGGGAGGTGAGCAGCGGCAGCGCGATCGTGAGCGCCGCGACCATCGGCATGAACGCACCCCACAGCGGCCTGGCCAGATGCCGGGGGTCCGCGAAATGCCGTATGCCGAGCACCATCTCCCCTTATCCGCTCCGGTCCTCCATGAAGAATCGTGTTCTGCGGCGGGTCTGAACCGGCCTGCCGCGCGCGGGCGTCGGTGGACGAAAACAAGCGTTGTGGTACGTGCAGATGCCCCAGCCGATGTCCACACACTCGGCCGCCGAGACTCGGGCGACCGATTCGATCATGACATGAATGGCGGCTCCTTGTCGCGCACCCGAGGCCGCCAACATGCTCGAGTTCGACCGAAGGATGCCTGCCGTGCGTGCCGACGTGTCGGTCACGAGATTACAGGGGCGGGCCGTGGCGCCGATGCGGAATGCGCGAGCCCCGGTCAGACCACCCTGCTATGTGAGCGTTAACGGGCCGCTATGATCCCCGCAATGGCCGACCGGCCATCGGAGGATTTTGATCGAAACAGGAGGCTGCATGCCACCCCATGCCGCGCCACCAGGAATCTTCGACTCGGTGCTGACCGCAGGACCGGCGCAGGCCGTGCTCGCGGAGGGCAACAGCCTGCGCCTGGACGCGGCCCCCGTCGACTATGCCCTGGTAGCACTGTATTTCATCTTCGTTCTGGGCATCGGCCTGCTGGCCCGCCAGCGGGTGTCGTCGAGTATCGACTTCTTCCTGTCCGGGCGGTCGCTGCCCGCCTGGGTCACCGGCCTGGCGTTCATCTCCGCGAATCTGGGCGCGGTGGAGATCATGGGCATGTCCGCCAACGGCGCCCAGTACGGCATGCCGACCATGCACTACTACTGGATCGGCGCCATCCCGGCCATGCTGTTCCTCGGTGTGGTGATGATGCCGTTCTACTACGGCTCCAAGGTGCGCAGTGTGCCCGAATTCATGCGGCGGCGCTTCGGCACCGGCGCGCATCTGGTCAACGCGATCAGCTTCGCGCTGGCGCAGGTGCTGATCGCGGGCGTGAACCTGTATCTGCTCGGCTCGATCGTGAACGTGCTGCTGGGCTGGCCACTGTGGGTGTCGATCATCGTCGCCGCGGTCATCGTGCTGTCGTACATCACCCTCGGTGGTCTGTCGGCGGCGATCTACAACGAGGTGCTGCAGTTCTTCGTGATCGTCGCGGCGCTGTTGCCGCTCACGCTGGTCGGCCTGCATCGCGTCGGCGGCTGGAACGGGTTGAGGGACAAGGTGTCCGCGCTGCCCAACGGTTCGGAGCAGATTCACTCCTGGCCCGGTAATCAGCTCAGTGGCTTCTCCAACAACTTCCTGTCGGTCGTCGGCATCGTGTTCGGCCTGGGCTTCGTGCTCTCGTTCGGGTACTGGACCACCAACTTTGTCGAGGTGCAGCGCGCGCTTGCCACGCATTCGATCTCCGCGGCCCGGCGTACCCCGATCATCGGCGCGTACCCGAAGATGTTCATCCCGCTGATCGTCGTCATCCCCGGCATGATCAGCGCGCTGATCGTCCCGCAGGTGGCCGAGTACAAGGCGACCGGCAAGGGCGATGTCACCTACAACGACGCGCTGCTGTATCTGATGAAAGACATTCTGCCCAACGGACTTCTGGGGGTGGCGCTGGCCGGGCTGCTGGCGGCGTTCATGGCCGGTATGGCGGCGAACATCTCGGCCTTCAACACGGTGTTCAGCTTCGACCTGTGGCAGCAGTACGTGGTCAAGGACAAGCCGGACGGGTACTACCTGAAGGTGGGCCGCTGGGCCACGGTCGGCGCCACCGTGATCGCGATCTTCACCGCGTTCATCGCCGGGAACTTCTCGAACATGATGGACTACCTGCAGACGCTGTTCTCGTTCTTCAACGCGCCGCTGTTCGCCACGTTCATCCTGGGCATGTTCTGGAAGCGGATGTCGGCCACGGCCGGTTGGGTCGGCCTGGTCTTCGGCACGCTGTCGGCGGTCTTCATCTTCATTCTCAGCAAGACCGACGTGATCAACCTGTCCGGTCAGGGCTCGAGCTTCCTGGCCGCCGGTGTGGCATTCGTGGTGGACATCGTGTTGAGCATCATCGTCAGCCTGGTGACCGCGCCGAAACCCGCCGCCGAGCTTGTCGGCCTGGTCTACTCGGAGACGTCCAAGGAACAGCTCACCGACGCCGACGCCGCCTCTCTGCCCTGGTACCAGCGCCCGGTGCTGCTCGCCGGAATCGCGCTGGCCCTGGTCATCGTGCTGAACATCGTCATCGGATAAGGAAGTGATGTAATGCTTTTCGACATCCGCACTATTGTCGGGGCGCTCATGGGGCTGTACGGAATCGTGCTGATCATCGTCGGGGCGATGAAGCACAGCGCGGCGGATCTGGCCCGCAGCGGCGGGTGGAACGTCAACCTGTGGTCGGGAGTCGCGATGGCGGTTCTCGGGGTGGGGTTCCTGGTGTGGGTTCGGTTGCGGCCCACCCAGATTCCGCCGTCCCAGCCGATCGATTCGGCCGAGTAGACCGCGCCCTCTCGTAGATCCGCACCCGCTTCGGCCGTCCGGAGCGGGTGCGGCTGTGTCGGGGTCCGGGTGTGCCGGTCGCCGTCGTGGTGGCCGATCCCTGAGTACTGTCTGGAGAGGTGAACGACACCGGACTCGTCGGAGTGCAGAAGACCCTCAGCCCCGTCCTGCGGGCCAAGGCGCTGGACAACCGGTTACCCGACCCGATCCTCGGTGACACCTGGGCCGAGCAGGCGATGCGCCGCCTCGACCCGGGGTACGACCGCCGCAGATTCGGCACCAGCCAGCTGGGCCTGGCCGCCGTGGTGCGCGCCAAGGTCCACGACGACTGGGCCCGGAGCTTCCTGGCCGAACACCCCGACGCGGTGGTGCTGCACCTGGGTTGCGGGCTCGACGCCCGGGTGTTCCGGATCGACCCGCCCGCCACCGTCGACTGGTTCGACCTCGACTACCCCGACATAGTCGAACTGCGGCAACAGTTTCTGCCGTCCCGCGAGCACTACACCCTCATCGGCTCCAGCGTCACCGACATGACCTGGCTGGACCGCATTGCCCGCGGCCGTCCGGTGCTGATGGTCGCCGAGGGACTGGTGCCCTACCTGACCGAGGCCGACCTCCGGCGGCTGCTGACCGGCATCGTCGAGGCCTTCCCCAGCGGGGGGATCCAGTTCGACACGGTCGCGGTCTGGGCGTGGCGCACCTCGAAATGGGATCCGACGTTGCGCCGATACGGCACCCAGTTCCATTGCGGCTTCGACGATCCGGCCGCGCTGGCCCAGTGGCACCCGCGCCTCGAGTTCGTCGACGAGGCCCCGATGAACGACTCGCCGCTGTTGATGGCCAAGGCGCCCGCGAACACGCGCCGCATCTTCCGCCTGCTGAATCTGCTGCCGGGTATGGCGCGGTCCACCCGCATCGTGCGGTTCCGGTTCTGATTCCCCGAGGGCCGACACCGCGAATGCGGTCACTGCGCGATGCGATTGCGGCATCGAGGAATCCGCGCCAGGTGCGGGTCGGAGACCGCGTCGACGTCCGTCAGATGATGCCGAATGCGACGAGTATGCCGATGATCAGCAGGACGCCGGCCGTTATCAGGTTGGCGCCCTTGTCGATCCACGCGCCGCGCAGCTGGTAACCGGCCAGGGTACCGAGCATCGTCAGGCCGACGATGGTGCCGACAGTGACCAGGGAGAACACGAGCAGCGTGCCGAGGGCGGCGGCGAGGCCCGCGGCGCTGGCGGCCAGGAAGACCGGAAGGATCGTCAGGTCGGGGGAGGCGGCGGCGCCGAACGGGACCGCGAACGCCAGGAATCGTGCTGTGCGACTGCGGTTGTCGGCGTATTCAGGGGCGTTGGCGATGGCGTCGTTCGTGTGGGAATGCGTGTGGGCACCGGCTCCGGTGCGCCCGGCGTCATGGCCGTGATCGTGGTCGTGGGTATGCCGCGCAGGGGTACTCGTCGCGACTGCGAGCGTGGCCGCCGCGTGCTCCGGCGCGTGGTCGTGGTCGCCATCGTGGCTGTGCCCGTGGGTGTGGACCTGTTCGCCATCGTCATCGTGCCCATGGTTGTGGGTGCGCCCGTGGTCATGTGAGTGGTCGTGGGTGTGCCCGCCGGCGTGAGCGTGTTCATGATCGTGCGAATGCTGGAGTGCGGCGCTCGTGGCGACCGTAAGCGGTTCCGCCGCAGCCCGAGTCGCGTGGTCGTGAGCCTTCTCGTTGTCGTGGCCATGTCCGTGATGGTGATTGTGCGAATGGCCTCGGCCATGTGCGTGGCTGTGCCCCCCGTTTTCGTCGTGGCTGTGGCCATGACCGCGGCCCAGCAGTTCCAGTACAAGGAAGACCGCTCCGGTGGCCAGCAGTACCCCGCCGACGATCAGGTTCTCGTGGCGCTCGACGGTGGAGCGGAATTGCAGGCCGACGCCGATGATTATCGCGCCCAGCAGCAGCGAGAAGCCGACGTGCGCCAGGCCCGCGAGTCCGGACAGCCGCAGCACCCGGCGCAGCGGATAGCGCTGGGTGCGGGCGATGACCGACAGCGGGACCCAGTGGTCGGGCAGGACGGCATGACCGAAGCCGACGCCGGCCGCGGCGGCGAGCAGAGCGGGTGCGGTGAAACTCATGTCCGGAAATATACTCTCATCTTCACTGATGTGAAGATGAGAACATGAATGATTGACACACCGGGTTGTGAACCGCCGGGTGTCACACTGGGTGGGCGACTGCGATAGAAGGACGGCGATCGATGACCATCAGCAGGGCAACCGAACGAACCACCTCGGCCGGTCATGCCGAGCGGTTGACCGAGGCGCAGGTGGGCGAGGCCGTGCAGATGCTGTCGATGCTCGCCGAGCCCACCCGGCTGCGCCTGCTGTGGGCCCTGCGCGAGGAGGAACTCGGCGTCACCGCGCTGGCCGAGGCCGCCGGGTGCAGCCCCACCGCCGCCAGCCAGCACCTGTCTAAACTGCGCCTGGTCGGCCTCGTGCAGCAGCGCGCCGACGGTCGGGCGCGCCTGTATCGGCTCTCGGGCGGTCACGTCCTGCGGCTGCTGTCGGAGGCGTTAGCGCAGGCCGAGCACACTGTTTCGAACCTCCCCCAGCACGGCTAGTCGGCCCGCTGCTCGGGCCTCCTATCGGGCGCCTCGCATTGCACGGTAAAGTCGGCGTGTCATCCGCTCGAGCTGATGCAGCGTGGTGCGGCGTCCCGCTCGCGGCTATCGGCGAGTTATATTGCGGCAATACGCGTTTCGAGGGTGTGTGAGCCCTGTTACTCGGACGGCACTCCGCTGTGGTTCGCACGTGCCGCAATCCGTCCGCGCTGGGCGGTTGCCGCCGCCGGGTCCGGCTCTTCGCTTCCAGTTACCGCTCCGCGGGGACGTAATCGGTTGCGTGACATGTCATTCGGAACATCGACGACCGTCGTGTCCGCATTGTCTCGTTCGATCGAAAATCCGGGAAAAGTTCTCTGCGCTAACGGTTTTCGAACAATGCAGCGTATCGGCGTTTTCTCCGGCGGTACGCGGTGGTGTCGTCTCCGAGTCCGGTGAGATTCATCTTCAGTTAGGTTGCCGTGAAGGGGCGGTAGTGCAACGCTGCCTATGTGTCCACGCCCGAGCGGACGAACCGGGCCGGGTATGCAGAGATCACCCCGGCGTACCGACTCCTCGACATCGTGCACGGCACGGCGCTGGCCCGTGCCGAGCGCCGGCTGTGCCGTGAGTTCACGATCCTGTTCGACGCCAATACGATTCACGAGTTTCTCCACGACGCCTATCGGGAGATCGGCGGCCGCTCATCGGTGCAGCTCTACCTCCCGGTGCTGGCCGAGCGCTTCGCCAGGCAGCGATTACACGCGCGGGCCAAGGTCGAGGGCCGGATCGAGCACGGGATACCGGTGGTGCTGTTCCTGTGCACGTTCAATGCCGGGCGCTCGCAGATGGCGCTGGGATACTTCGAGCACTACGCCCAGGATCGGGCCATGGCGTGGTCGGGCGGCTCGGAGCCGAGCGGTTCGCTGAATCCGGCCGCGGTGGCCGTCATGGCGGAGGTCGGCATCGATATCTCCCACGAGTTTCCCAAGGCCTGGACCGACGAGATCATCCGTGCCGCCGACGTCATCATCACGATGGGCTGCGGCGATGTGTGCCCGATCGCGCCGGGAATCCGGTACGAGGACTGGATCGTGGAGGATCCGGCCGGGCTGACGGTGGAGGAGGTGCGGCCGATCCGCGAGGATATCCGCCGCCGCGTGATCGACCTGCTGATCAGCATGGACGTGCGGTCGCCCGCCTAGGCCACGCAACCGGCAACCGCGGAGCGACCGGCCGCGGCCGCGGGATCCGCGCCCGGCGTCGGCCGCGGATCCCACCGGACGCGGCGGGTCAGGCCGCGGCGCGGCGGCGGGCGAATCCGAGCGCGACGTCCACCGCGAGGAAGCCCAGCAGGCTGACCCCGAGCACCGGTGCGAACCAACCGGCCAGCACCGTGACGGCGGTGAGCAGCGCGAGTACGGGCATCGGGAGACGGCGCAGCGTGCCGCGGCGCGGGGCGGCTCCCACCGCGAATCGGCCGGCGCGGTGGGGGCGGCGGCGCCACCACATCAGATAGCCGCGGCCGATGACGGTGACCAGCGCGAGCATCGTCACCAGCAGCAGCACCTGGTTGGCGAGGCCGAACATCATGCCCATGTGCAGCTGGATGCCCCAGTTGGCGAGCTTCGCCATCAGCGGCCAGTCCGCGAAACGCACGGTGTCGACGACGCCGCCGGTGCGGCCGTCGATCGCGATCGAGTCCTGGGCGAGCTGACCGGGGATGCGACGCTGCTTGACGACGTAGGCGGTGTCGTCCGTGGCCGGGACGGTGATCTCGACCGCGCCGTCGACCGCGTGCGCGCGTGCGACGGCGAATACTCGGTCCACCTCCGCCGCACGCGTCCGCGGATCCGGATTATCGTGCCGCGGGGCGTTCGAGCCCGGCGCGGGCATGTCCATCCCGGGCATTGCCGAACCCGTTTGTCGCGCAGTGGATCCCGTCAGTGCGGTGTGTGCCGTCGGTGTGGTCCAGCTCAGTGCCGCGCGCACCGCGTCCACGTGCGCCCCGGCATAGGTCGACCACGTCATGCCGGTGGCCGAGAGGAACAGCAGCGGCAGCAGGAGCCACATCCCCACGGTCGCATGCCAATTCATCGTCCGGAGTCGGCCCGTACGGTGACGATCCGGCCAGAGCAGGCGGCGCGCGATGCCGGGAGCACGCCGGGCGCGGCTGACCCACACCGCGACCCCGGCCAGCGCGACGACCCACAGCCATGACGCGGCAGCCTCGCTGTAGAGCCGCCCGGCCTGGCCCAGATGCAGGTTCCGGTGCAACTGATCGATCCAGGTTCGCAACGGCAGCGACCCTGAACTGCCGTACACCACAGTGGTTCCCACCGGGCGCGCGGTCACAGGATCCACGAATACCGCGCGCTGCTCGGACTCGCCCAGCGACGGATCGGTGAACAACACCCGGGTGGTGTCGCCCGCGCGCTGGGCCGGATCGACCGCCGCCAGTGCGAGTTTCGGATCGGTGGCCACCCCGGCGGCCACCTGATCCGACAGCGGTCGCGCCGTTCCGGTCGAATTCACGTGCAGCAGATCGTGATTCACGACTTGCTCCAGCGTCGGCGCGATGGCATACAGCGCGCCGGTGAGAGCGGCGATCAGAATGAACGGTGCGACGAACACCCCGGCATAGAAGTGCAGTCGCATCGCCAACGCGAACAGGCCGTTTCGCGTGTCGGATCTGTCGGGTGCGGGTGGCGGTGCGGGCTCGGTGGCGGTTTCGGATTGTTCGGTAGTGCTCACGATCGGTATCCCTTGCGATGGTCGGCACCCGTGGGATTGCGCCGCCGTGTGGGTGAATCCTGTTCGTGCGGCTGCGGCCGCCCCTCATGTGCGGACGCAGTCGCGCGCCGACCGGCCTGCGGCGATCCGACCACGGCTCAGCGCCGTAGGTTTCGATCCGCCCGGCCACACCTGGATGGGCTTACGGATCGCCCGGCTCCACAGGGCATCGATATGTACCGGGGCACAAGCCCGTCGATGATGCGCCGCAGCGCTTCACATCTGGCGAGTGTCGCGATACACCGGATAGCTCCGGCAATACAGGATTCACCCGTCGGCACCGTGACCGACGACCGTCCGGCAGAACGGTCACGACCTGCGCACATGCACGAAAGACCTTCGTGCACACGGGTGTAAAGGTGAATTCAGACTCCGGCAGGGGCGGGCGGGCCGCGGGTGTGGCAGGGATCGGCGGCGAGAATACGCTGAATGACGCTGTCGCGGTGCGTGATACGCAACGACGGCGGGCCGGGAATCGCAGGCGCCCGCAGGAGTAGCGGTAGCATCCGCGCCAGGGCCGCGGCCAGAATCCCGTACGCGGCCTCGGCGCCCCGAATGACAACGGCGGCGGCGAGAGCGGCAACCGTATGCGCGGCCAGCATCGCCGGAGTCCACATCGAGGCGTGACCGGGCATCGCGGCCATGTCGACTGACATGACGGCGTGGCCGAGCAGTTGCCCGCCGATGAGAGCGGAGATCAGACCGACCCTCGTCGTACGCAGGGGTCCCACGCCGGTTACCAGCGCTCCCACCACCGCGCAGGCAGCCACCAGCAGTAGCAGGGTGTGGGATCGCAGTGGCATATCGCCCGCCGCCCAACCGTGCGCCGCGATCGCCAGCGCCCCGGATGCCGATCCCGTCGATGCGCCACGCAGCTGTGCGGTTGCAGTAGCCCTCGAATCGGCAGTCCGAGGCGACCTCGCGGCGCCCCGTGATCCGGACGCGCGCTGTGTCCCGGCGAAGCCGGCTCCGCCCGCCCTCCGGCACGGTCGTGCCGACGCGCTCACGCGGGGCGCGTTGCCGGGGACGATGATCACCCGCCGATGATAACCGAGCGGATGCCGCGAATTTTCGGGCGCGGCATCCGCTCGGGACTCACTCGGTGGGGACGTCCATCTCCACCAGTGGTTTACGCAACAACTTCCCGGTGGCGTTGCGCGGCAGCTCGTCGAGGAAGATCACCTCACGCGGCACCTTGTACCGGGCCAGGTTGGCCTTGACGTAGTCCTTGATCTCCTGCACGTCGCGCGCCGAGTCGGGACCGGGAACGACGATGGCGCGCAGGCGCTTTCCGAATTCGCGATCGGCCACACCGACCACCGCGGCCTCGAGCACGTCCGCGCGCTGGGCGATCAGATGCTCGACCTCCTGGGGGAAGACGTTCTCGCCGCCGGAGACGATCATGTCGTCGTCGCGGCCGTCGATGAACAGCAGGCCGTGCTCGTCGAAGTGGCCGACATCACCGCTGGACATCATCCCGTCCACGGTTTCCTTGGTGCGACCGTCGGTGTAGCCCTTGAACGAATGTGCGCTCTCGATGAAGATCGTGCCGGTCACGTTCGGCCGGGTGATCCGCGTGCGGTTCTCGTCGTACAGGGCCAGCCGGATGCCGACCGGCGGCCGGCCCGCGGTGTTGGGCGCGATGCGCAGGTCCTGCGGCGTGGCCACGGTGATCAGCGCGCATTCGGTGGAGCCGTACACGTTGTAGAGCACGTCGCCGAAGTAGTCGAGGCTGCGGGTGACGACGTCCGGCGGGATCGCCGAGCCCGCCGCGAAAATCATCTCGAGCGACGACATGTCGTACTTGGCAAGGGTTTCCGCGGGCAGATCCAGCATGCGCTGCAGCATCGTGGGCACCACGACGAGCGAGCGCGCCCCGTATCGGGCGATGTTGGCCAGCGTGGCCTCGGGATCGAAACGCCGCTGCTGGAAGATCATCCGGTTGCCCAGCGCCAGCCCCAGGGTGAACTGGGAGAGTCCGGTGGCGTGGAACACTGGCGCGGCGACCACCATAGAACCGTTGCGCGGCAACGGAATCCGATCCAGAAACTGCGCGGAGATGAACGGGCTCACCTTCTCCCGCGGCGCTCCCTTCGGCGTTCCGGTGGTTCCGCTGGTGAGAATGACCGTGCCGCCGGGCTTTTCGGGCGCGGGCACGGAGGCGGGCGACTGCCCCGCCATCAGCGAATCCAGCGTCGGAATCGCCGGGTCCACGCCGTCCTTCTGGTCCACCCAGGTCAGGATGCGGGGGATCTCGGCCGGGATCGCGCTCATCAGCTCGACGAATTCGCTGTCGTGCAGGATCGCCTTGGCGCCCTCCCGCGCGGCCACGTCGGCCAGCTGTGGCTTGGCGAAGCCGGTGTTCATCAGCACCGCGCGCACGCCGAGCTTGCCGGTCGCGGCCAGGCTCAGCACTATGCCGCGATGGTCGCGGGCCAGCACCGCGATCACGTCGCCCTGGCGCAGGCCGTGGGCGGCCAGTCCGCGGGCGAGCCGGTTGGACTGCTCGTTGATCTCGCCGAACGTCATCTCGCCGCGCTCGTCGAGGATGGCGGCGGAGTCGGCGCTGGTCTTGGCCGCGTGCATGATCACACCGGCGAACGGGCCGTATTTGCCCACGTTGAGCGCCGAACTCAGGGCATGGTCCGGGCGCAGCGGATTGAACAGTCCGCGCTTGACCATCGCGTTGACGCTCAGGGCGAGGTCCTGTGCCTTGCGGACCGCAGTGCTCGCCGACGGAAGGGCAGCTGACATGGGTTACAACCTTCCGCGATCGCCTGACCAGGGCCGGGCGGACCGCAACATCGAGATCCAGTGCGGGTGCTAACACTAGCAAGCATGCCTACTCGGAAGTGGCCCGAGTCTCTGTAACCGACGGTACCCGCAAGATTGCCGGGCCCACTCTGTGATCTTGTACCACCTCAGCGCGTATCGGGCCTGTGATCGTGCACGATGTCTACTCGGCGAGCTTGTATTCCACCAGTTCGCGGCGCAGTAGCTTGCCGGTCGCGTTGCGGGGCAGGTCGTCGAGGAAGATCACCTCGCGTGGCACCTTGTAGCGGGCCAGATTGCCCTTGACGTACGCCTTGATCTCCTCGGCGTCGGGATTGGTGCCCGGCTCGGCGACGATGAACGCCCGCAGCCGCTTGCCGTATTCCACGTCGTCCACCCCGACGACCGCCGCGTCGAAGATGTCGGGCCGGGCGAGCAGCAGATTCTCCACCTCCAGCGGGAAGACGTTCTCCCCGCCGGAGACGATCATGTCGTCGTCGCGGCCGTCGATGAACAGCAGGCCGTGCTCGTCGAAATGCCCGACGTCGCCGGAGGACATGTAGCCGTCGATGATCTGCTTGTGCCGCCCGTCGGTATAGCCCTCGAAGGGCGCGCCGGACCGGATGAAGATGCGGCCGGTGACATTCCGGTCGTGGATGCGGCGGCCCTCGTCGTCGAACAGTACGACCTCGCAGGTCACCGGGGCCCGGCCCGCGGTGCCGGGTGCCAGCGCCAGATCCTGCGGCTGGGCCACCGTCGCGACCGCGCATTCGGTCGATCCGTAGAGGTTGTAGAGGGTGTGGCCGAAGGCCTCGGTGGCGCGGACGGTGAGCTCGGGCGACAGCGCCGAACCGGCGAGCACGATCGACTCGAGCGAGCTCAGATCGTATTGCGCGCGGATCGCCGGATCCAGTTCGACCATGCGGTGCAGCATCGTCGGCACCGCCACCAGCAACTGCACCCGGTGCTCGGCGATCTTGCGGAGGGTGTCCTCGGCGTTGAACCGGCGCGTCGTGATGACGGTATTGCCCAGCGCGACGGCGATCAGCCAGGTGGCCTGGCCCGTGCTGTGGAAGATCGGCGAGACGATCATCATCGTGCCCTGGCGCGGGAACGGGATCCGGTCGGCGACCTGCACGGTCGCCATCGGCGATATCCGGCCGCGCGGGGCGCCCTTGGGTAGGCCCGTGGTGCCGCTGGTCAGGATCACGAATCCGCCGACCCGCTCGGGCAACGGCAGCTCGGTGACCGGGTTGGTCGCGATCAGTTCCTCGATTGTCGTTGCGCCCGAAGGCACTTCGTGGCCCTCGTCGACCCAGGTCAGCACCCGGGGCAGGTCGCCCGGCAGGGCGTCGAGCAGCCCGATGAACTCGCTGTCGTGCAGCACCGCGCGGACGTTCTCCCGCTCACAGACCTGGGCGAACTGCGGTTTGGCGAAACCGGTGTTCATCAGGGCCAACCGCGCGCCCGCCTTTCCGGCCGCGGCCATCGCCAGCAGCAGCCCGTGGTGGTCGCGGGCCAGGATGGCGATCACCGTGCCGGGGGTGATGCCCATGTTCTGCAGACCGCGGGCCAGTGCCGTGGACTGCTCGTCGAGTTCGCGATAGGTCAGCGCGACGCGCTCGTCGACCACCGCGACCCTGTCGGGCCAGACCCGCGCCGCGTGCCGGACCGCGGTGGCCTGCGACCCCAGTACCGCGCCCTCCTTGGCCGTGCGCAGCGTCTCCTGCAGATTGCGCGGATCGATCAGCCCGCGCTCGCGCAGCACATTGACCCCGCGAATCGTCTCGACGGTGTGGATTACCTTGCGCTGTACCTGCTCCAGAACCGAGACCACCTCGACCACCTCCACGAGATCAACAGACCGGTGGTCTGGACGGTAGCAGGGAAAATGTGACGCCGGATACGGAAATCCGGCCAATTCGCCGGACGTCGTGCCGCTCGGCGGACCCGCCGGGCGCGGCCGGATTCACCGGGTGCGGCCGCGGGTACTGCCCTAGGGTGATCAACACGCGTATTGCCGCCTTGACCGCTTTGCTGCTGCTGGTTGCGGGATGCTCCACGGCCACGAACCAGCAGCAGCGCCCCGACCCCGCCACCACGCCCGTGCCGTCGTCGTCCGCGATGCCGACGACGTCGGCGGGCAGCGCTCCGGCGCGCGGGGCGAGCTATGCCGACGTGCTCGCCTGGGTGCAGGCGGGGCGCGCGGCCGATGCCGAGCAATTCCGCACCGCCAAGGCGCCGGACGGCACCGCCACCACGCTGCACAAGGATGTCGCGTTGAACAGCCCGACCGGAAAGATCAAGTGCATCACCGACTTCGACGACTCCGTGCCGGGGCTGTCCTGCCTGGTCGAGCTGAAGAATCCGCCGAGTAAGCCAGCGGGCAACGACGAGGGCGAATTCATCGCGGGCTGGATCTATTACACGGGCACGCAGGCCACCGTCGGCTCGCTGCACGGTGACCCGGGGCCGTTCGTGCGCGGTTACGGCAATCAGCTTGCGTACGGATCCCGGGTCAGCGCAGGCGATTACACCTGCCGCATGGACACCGCCGGGCTGTTCTGCGTGAACCGATCGACGCGATCGGCTGTCGCACTGAGCGATGCGGGTGTCGTGCCCTTCGGCTGTCTCCGAAGGCAGACGCCCACACAGGATGTCGGGGAGCTTTACGGATGCTGACGCCGCGGAAGCATGTTACATCGAATGGTGTCATGTTACGCTGACCGGCGTCATATCGCCAGGATCTTCCCCGCCGATCAGCCACCGGCATCCGATCCTGCGCGGTGGTTCGACCTGCGCGAAATATAGGAAGTCTCATGCGTAACCGGCAGTTCGGTGGCAGTGTGCGAGGTCTGTGGTCCGATCTGGTTCCGGGAGTGGTGTATTCGGAATCGGCGAGCGAGGCACCCGGAAATATCTTGGGACGCATCAGTTTTGCGACCGGACCGGCCGCCCCCGATCTGGTCGACGGTGCGCCGCACATGACCGCGCATGTCGCGACCTGGATCGACCTTGTGGCCGAAGAGATTTGGCGAACCACGCTACCGGTGCGCAGCGGTGTGGTCGGTGACGCGGTCTTCGCCGAGGACGGCGAGTATCTCTTCTACGCCGCACGCCTGGGGCCGGAGCCGGTGTATCGGGCGCCGGTGCGCGAGCTGTACGAATCCGCGCTGCGTTTCGCCTGGGAACACGGCTATACCGACCTGGTCCGGATGTGGAACTTCGTCGGCGGCATCGGCGGTGCCAATGCGCAGGGCACCGGGATCTATCCGGACTTCTGTGCCGGGCGGGCCGAGGCGCTCGCCGCGTGGGGGGAGCAGTTCCCGGGCGTGCCCGCCGCGGACGGGATCGGCACGCTCACTGCGGGAGTCGATCTCTGCTATCTCGCCACCAAACCGGGCCGGACCATTCAGGTGGAGACTCCACCACAACCACCGGCCCGCGAAAACCGTTGGCGCCGTGAGCCGCAGCGGCGCAGCAGAGCGCGCGCCACCTATCTCAGGGAGCACGGCGCGGGCAGCCTGTTCGTCTCGGGCACCGCCGGCCTGGTCGGCGAGAACGCCGTGCACGCGGACGACATCGCGCGCCAGACCGTGCAGACCCTGCGCGACATCGATACGCTCGTCGGTGACTACAACCTGAGCCGGTACGGGCTGGACGGCGACGGGTACGCCCTGCGGAACATGGATCAGGTCAAGGTCTATGTGCGCGACAGCAGGCACGTTCCCGTTGTCCGCGACATCTGTTCGCTGGTGTTTCCGGCCGATTCCGAGGTCGTGTATTTCAATGTCGATGTCTCCCGGGCGGATCTACTGGTGGAGATCGAAGGGGTGTGCCGGTGATCGGCGTACCCGCCGATGCGCCCGCCGCACCGTCGGAACCCGTGGGCACCGGCAACCTGGCCGGATGGCTGGAGGATCTGGCGCGCGGTTCCGGCTGGCTCGAGCGGACCGCATATATCCAAGGTGCACACCGCTTCACGTACGGTGAGCTCTACGCTGAGGCCTGCCGGAGAGCGGAAGCGCTACGGAGGCTGGGTGTTTCGCGTGGGTCCCGGGTGCTGCTGGCGCTGCCCGACGGAATCGATTTCGTGACGACATTTCTCGCCGTTCTGCGCGTCGGCGGGGTGGCGATTCCGGTCGACGAACAGGACTCCGACGGCGAACTGCGCGATGCCGAGCGGGCCGCCGAGGCAACGCTGGTGGTCGCCGGAGTCGCGGTGCGCGAGGCGTTCGAGGGCCACACCGTGACGTTGCGGGATCTGGGGGATCCGGGTGAGCGGGTCGACGGGGACGCGGGCCCGGAACCGATGGCGGCGGACGACCCGGCCTTCGCGGTGGTAACGGCCGGTGCCGCCGGGGCGCGGCGACTGCGTTTCCATTCGCACGGCGCCGCGGTGCGGGTCGATCGGGCGACCGAGGACGTCCTGGCGGTGAGCGAGGGGGAGGTCTGCTACAGCGCTGCGCCCATGCATCTCGAGTACGGCCTGGGCAATGCGGTGCTGCTGCCGCTGCGGCGCGGCGCCGCGGCGGTGCTCACGCCGCAGCGCCCGGACGAGGGGCTCGCCCTGTCGATCGTGCTCCTGCATCGGGTCGGCGTGTTCTGTGCCGAGCCGGTTTTCTACGCCCGCATGCTGACCCACCCCCATGCTGGTCGGCTGAGCCGGCTGCGCCTGGCGTTGGTCGTCGGCCAGAAGCTGCCGCTGTCGCTGGCCGAGCGGCTGCGCCGCATGCTCGGGCGGCGCCTGGTGGACCTGTTCGAGATCGGCTGACCGACCGACGCTTCCGAGACGTTGTGGGCCGTGAAGGCAGGGATCGAACCCGCGTCCTCCCACTCGATCTGGGAGCTCTACCAGCTGAGCTACTCCACGGCGGAAAAACTATATCTCGTGTCGCACAACGGTTTTTCAGGTTTCGCCGATCCCCTCGGAGTCGGCCGCGGAACTACGGGGCCGAGGAGGCAGCAATCGAACCCGCGGCCGCCCAATTGAATCGTGGGTGCTCTACCGGCTGAGCTACTCCCCCGGCCGCGGATACGATATCCAACCTCGCCCAATGCCTTCCGTGCGTGGACTACTTCAGCTTGTCGCTGGTCAGCCCCAGCACCCGGCGGGCGACGATGAGCTGCTGGATCTGCTGGGTGCCCTCGAAGATGTCCAGGATTTTGGAGTCGCGGCCCCACTTCTCCAGCAGGGTGCGCTGGGAGTAGCCCACCGCACCGGCCAGCTCGACCGCCTTCAGCGTCACGTCGGTGCCCATGCGGCCCGCCTTGGCCTTGGACATCGACGCCTCGAGGGAGTTGGGCTTCTTGTTGTCGGCCATCCAGCCCGCACGCAGCGACAGCAGGTAGGCGGCCTCCCAATCGGCCTCCAGGCGAAGGAATTCCGCGGCGGCGGCGGACTGGTTGTTGGCCGGGACGTCGTAGGAGATCTCCACACCGGCCTCGGCGAGGATGGTGCGCAGCTCCTCGAGGGCGGCGCGGCCGACGCCGACGGCCATCGCGGCGACCAGCGGGCGGGTGTTGTCGAAGGTCTGCATGACCCCGGCAAAGCCCTTCTCCACGTTGACCTCGGGGCTGCCAAGGATGTTGTCCTTGGGAATCCGGCAGTCCTCGAGCCGCAGCTCGGCGGTGTCGGAGGCCTTGATGCCGAGCTTGTGCTCGAGCCGGGCGACGGTGAGGCCCTTGGCATCCCGCGGCACCACGAACGACTTGATGGCCGCGCGGCCCTTGCTCTTGTCGACCGTGGCCCACACCACGATGTGGGTAGCGCGCGAGCCCGCGGTGACGAAGATCTTGGTGCCGTTGAGCACCCACTCGTCGCCGTCCAGGACCGCGGTGGTGGTGACCGCGGCCGAATCGGAGCCGAAGGACGGCTCGGTGATGGCCATCGCGGCCCACACCTTGCCGAACCGCTCGAGCTGCTCGTCGGTGGCCACCGCCGCGATCGCGGCGTTGCCCAGGCCCTGGTAGGGGATCGAGAGCATCAGGCCCACGTCGCCCCAGGAGGTCTCGAGGGCATTCAGCAGCGCGGACATGTTGCCGCCGTTGGAATTTCCGAGCAGCTCGGTCGCGTGGACGTCGCCCTCGGCCTTGCGGCCGCCGGTGGCCCCGGAGATGTCCTGGGTGCCGGAATCGGCCAGGCCCTCCACCATGGCGGCCATGGTGTCCAGCTCGACCGGGTAGTCGTGTTCGGCGAGATCGTATTTGCGCGAGGCCGGGCGGAAGATCTCCGCGGCGACCTGGTGGGCCTGGTTCGCGCTGGCCCGCAGCTTCTTGGGAAGTTCGAGATTGATCATGACATTGGCTCCGTCAAAGGTCTTGGGGCATCGAGGTCTCGGGTCTCGGGGGCTGAACCCCCCACGTCAGACCAGCACCACACCCTCGGCGACGCCGATGGCCCGCAGGTCGCGGTACCAGCGTTCGACCGGGTGTTCCTTGGTGAAGCCGTGGCCGCCGAGCAGCTGCACGCCGTCCAGGCCGATCTGCATGCCCTTGTCGGTGGCCAGCTTCTTGGCCAGCGCGGCCTCGCGGGCGAACGACAGGCCCTGCTCGGCGCGCGAGGCACCGCGCAGCGTCACCAGCCGCGTGCCGTCGAGCTCGATCGCCATATTGGCGACCATGAACGCGACCGCCTGCCGGTGCGAGATCGGCTCGCCGAACGCCTCGCGCTCGTTCACGTACGGAATCACGTAGTCCAGCACGGCCTGGCCGGTGCCCACCGCGAGGGAGGCCCAGCCCAGTCGGCCCAGGCGCACCGCGTCGGCGTAATCCTCGGCGCGCTGTGCCGAATCGCCGTCGCCGAGAAGGGCTTCGGTGGGCACGGCGACATTGTCCAGGAGCAGCCGGCCCAGGCCTGCCGCGCGCAGGCCCATGCTCGGATCGGCCTCGATCACCACGCCGGGGGTGTCGGATTCGACGACGAACAGCGCCGGGCGACCGTCGAGTTCGGCGCCCACGATGAACAATTCGGCGTCGCCCGCGGCCGGGACCAGGCTCTTGACGCCGTTGAGGCGGTAGCCGCTGGGGGAGCGGGTGGCCTTGGTCTGCAGCGCGAACGGATCGAACAGTGCGCGGGGCTCGCTGATGACGACGCTGGACTGCGGCACGTTCTCACCGGTGAACGCGCCCAGATACGTCTTCTGCTGTGCGTCGGTGCCCCACTGCGACAGTGCGACCGCGACGCCCGAGGGCGCCAGGATCGGCAGCGCCAGGCCCATGTCGCCGTGCGCCAGCGCCTCGGCCACAAGGGAATTGGTGACCGCGCCCCGCTCGGAGGCCGCACCCTCGAGCTCCTCGGGCACGTTGATCAGCGTGATGCCCAGCTCGGCGGCGCGCTCGAGCAGATCGCGCGGGGCCATGGCGGTGCCGTCGGCGTCGTGCGCGGCCGGGCGCAGGATCTCCGCGGCGAAATCGCGCACCGTCTCGACGATCATCTGCTGCTCGTCGGAGGGGGTGAGATCGAAGTAGTCCTTGCGGCGAGACTCGTTGGCCGGCAGACGCTGGGGCTTGCCGCCGCCGGAAACCTTGGCGAACGCGCGAGTCGCGGCGCCCAGGGTGCGGAAACCGGTCTTGGTGCTCTCGTACGTGATGCGGTCGATGGGGCCCCGCAGGTTGTACTTCTCGGCCAGTTCCGAGCCCGTGATGGTCGACATGACCCGCATGGCCGCGCCCATCCAGTCGCGCTTGACCGGGTTCAGGCCGACGGCCGAATCCGGACGTCGCCTCGTTGCGGTGTCTCGAGTGCTCATGGTCACCAGTCTTCTCGGTGGGGTGGGGGTGATCGGGTCGTTCCCAGCATCTTACTTTCGAGTAAGTCTATCTTACTCCAGAGTAAGAACATCGTCGAGCGTGAATTACTTCGCCGCGATCCGCGCCACAATGGCGGCTGGGCGGTGCCGCGGCGAGCCCGCGTCCGACCGAACGGGCGGTGTGCGCCCCGGTGCGGGTGCGTCGTGGGTGGCGTGCCAGTGCGGCCCGGCGACGGCGCGATGTGCGGCACGGGGAAGGGGAGCGTGGGGTGGTCGGGACGGCGCCCATCAGGTGGGTAAACATCTCGACCGGCACACCCGTGGAACGAAGCAGGGCCCGGTGGGATTCGCGGCGATCCGATACGGTTTTCGGAGAATGGGCTGCACGGAGGGCGAATTCGGTTGCTGGTGAGACTTATCCGATGGGTGGCATGGGCCGCGGTGCTCGTCGTTGCGGCGGGGATCCCTGGGGCGGCACGGGATTCGGCGCCCGATCCGCAATGGTTCGCTCATCAACGGCCGCAATGGAAATCGTGCGGTATCGACGATATGGACAGTGCCGGTGGGCAGTGCGCCCGCATCATGGTTCCACTCGACTACGCACACCCCCTCGGCAACGCCGTGCCCGTGGCGATTTCGCGGGTTCCGGCGACCGATCCGGCGCACCGGCGCGGCGTGCTGTTCGCGAATCCCGGCGGCCCGGGCGCGAGCGGGCTGGACACGATGGATCTGCTCGGCGATGTGCTGAGCCCGGATGTGCGGGCGCACTACGACCTGATCGGATTCGATCCGCGCGGCGTCGGCGCGTCCGTGCATGCGGGCGGCTGCGGCTGGCCGGTCGGCGAAATGGTGCGGTCGGCCGGATCGACCCTCGAGGGCTTCCTGCAGGATTCGGGGGTCGCGGGGCGCATGGCGGTCGGCTGCCTGCGCGACGATGCCTCCCGGACGCGGCAATTCACCACCCGCAATACGGCCCGGGACATGGATGTCGTGCGAATGGTGCTGGGGGAGCCGCGAATCAGCTACTACGGCGTTTCGTACGGCACCTACCTGGGTGAGGTGTACGCACAGATGTTTCCCACCCACAGCGATCACCTGGTGCTCGACAGCGTCATCGATCCGGACCGGTACTGGGAAGGGACGGTGGAGGATTGGGGCCCGGCCGACGAGGCGGCCCTGGACGACTGGGCGCGATGGGCCGCGCCCCAGGACGGCACATACCATTTCGGCGCGACCCCGGCCGCCGTCCGGGCGACGATTCAGAAATTGCTGGCCGACGCCGCCGGTCACTCGATCGTCATCGACGAGTTCAAGCTCGACGATCACTGGCTGCCGTTCATCCTGCACAACGAGCTCGACAACGTCCATCTGAACCGGACTCTGGCCGACATCGTCCGCGAAATCGCAGACGACGCAACGGGTCCACCCGTCCACGCCCGCTCACAACAGTTGAAGGCGATGCTCACCGCACTGCGAGACGGCGAGGATTCCGCGTTGGCCGAGATCACCTGCGGCGACGCGCCCGCGCCGCGGGACCCTGCCTGGTACTGGGAGAAGATCCAGGCGTCCCGTTCGACGCAGCCCGTCTTCGGCGCGCTCGCGGAAAATATTCAACCGTGCGCGTTCTGGCCCGAGCCCGTGGAACCCAAGACGCGCGTGCGCAATTCGGTGCCCGCGCTGATCCTGGGGGCCACGGGTGATCCGCGCACGCCGTACGAATACGCGACGCGGCTGCATCGGGACATGTCCGCCTCGCGCCTGGTCACCCTGCAGGACGTCCGCATCCACATGACGTTCCGGCCCGATCTCAGCACCTGCGTCGATGATGCGATCAACAGCTATCTGTCCGGGGGCGGCCTGCCCGACCGGGATATGGTGTGTCGCGCCGACAAAGTGCCGCAATAGATTTCGCGGCGCAGCTCAACCCAGGTGCTCGAGATGCGGCCAGAGGAACGACCACGAATAGCCCGGGGCGCACACGAACAGGGGGGCGTGCTGTTCGTGGTTGTGCAGGCCCAGGCCGTTGTCCAGCCGCCCCGCCGGGGTAAGGGTGCTGCATATCCGGTGTAGCTGCGCCACGTTGGTGATGCCGACGGTGAGAACCGGAGCCGAGCCCGGGGGCGGTCCCCACCACCAGTACGAATTGTGGCCGCTGTACGGGGTGGGCAGGTGGTAAGGGCCGCCGAAGCGCTCGATGGCGGCCGCCTCGCCGTAGTTGTCGGTGAGCAGCTGGGCCTGCGGGGCGAATCGTGCCCGGGCGGCGGCGATCTGACGGACATAGGTGGGCCAGCCGATGGTCTCGACCGCATCGGAATTGATTGCCAGCAGTATGCCGTTGCGCTGCGCGGTAACCGCCACGACGGGCAGGAACAGCACTGCCGAGACCGCGGCGTTCAGCGCGAGCGCGGCCGCCACCGCCGCCCACCAGCGCCGGTGTTCGCCCAGCCATCGCGCGACCGGAACCGCACCGGCCGCCAACAGGATCGGATACATGCTGCCCAGGTAGTAGGCTTTGGCGGTGGTGACCAGATACACCACGACGAGCAGCGCGTAACTCACCGCGAAAGCCCGGTAGCGGCGTTCGCGCCACAGCAGCCACAGCCCGAATCCCCACAGCGGCACCGACAACGGCCCCATCAGCCCGAACTGCAGCGCCGCGAACTGGGGCCTGGTATTCGAGGTGCCCGAGGAGCCGCCCGCGATCGCCCGGCCCATCGTCAGCTGCGGCCACCCGTTGTGCGCCTGCCACCACAGATTCGGCAGCCAGATCGCTACCGCGATCGCGACGGCTGCGGCAAAGTACCAGGTGGCGAACGCCTTTCGCGGCCCGGTCAGCAGCAGTCCGGCCACCAGCGTGACCACCGGAAAGATCAGCAGCGTCTTGTTCTGCAGCCCGAGGCCGACCAGCACCCCGACCGCGAGCCACCAGCGATAGTCCGCCCGCTCGCGCACCAGGCGCATGACCACCAGCGTGACGAGCGCGAAGAACGCGAGATCGAACACCTCCGTGTTGAGTGTGTGCCCGGCCCCCATGAGCAGCGCCGCCGAGGCCGTCGTCCCCGCCGCCAGCGCCCGCGCCCCGCGCCCGCCGCCCATCTCGCGCGCCATCAGTCCCGCGCAGACGACCACCACCGTCGCCGCGACGATCGCCGGAATCCGCAGCAGCACCAGCGAATCCGGATCGATGGCCGCCATCGCCCGCGCCAGCATCGGCGTCAGCGGCGGCTGGTCCGGATACCCCCAACTCGGATGCCGCCCCGCCGCCAGGAAATACATCTCGTCCCGGTGATACCCGTACCGATCCGCGAACGCGCCCAGCGTCACCGCGAAAACACCGGCAATCCACCACATCCCACCACCCTTGCATTCCAACCCCGCCTGGCCCAGGGGTTTACGAGGATGCACGCACCGCCGGTCCTGACAACGCGGTGACCATGGGGACTCCGGCGTTACCCCCGCAGGCGGGACAGGACCTGCTCGTGGATCAGGCCATTGGTCGCCACGGCACTGCCGGAGTGCGGGCCGGGGGTGCCGTCCAGGGCGGTGAACGCGCCGCCGGCCTCGCGGACCAGGATGTCCAGCGGGGCCAGGTCCCAGAGCGAGACCTCCGGTTCGGTGGCGATGTCGACCGCGCCCTCGGCCAGCAGGCAGTAGCTGAAGAAGTCGCCGTAGCCGCGGGTGCGCCATACCTCGTCGGTGAGCCCGATCAGCTGATCGCGCAGCCCCAGATCGCGCCAGCCGGACAGGCTGGAGATCGCCAGGCTGGCCGAGGCGAGCTCGGGCACCGCGGACACCGAAATTGCCTGCGGCTCGGCCGCTTCCACGCTCATCCAGGCACCGGAACCGGCCCCGGCCCACCAGCGCCGGGCCAGCGCGGGCGCACTGACCACGCCGATGACCGGAACGCCGTCCTGCAGCAGCGCGATCAGCGTCGCCCAGATCGGCACCCCGCGAACAAAGTTCTTGGTGCCGTCGATCGGGTCGATCACCCACTGCCGGCCGGCGAATTCGGGGCGGCCGCCGAACTCCTCGCCCAGCACCGCATCCTCCGGGCAGTACCGCCCCAGCGTCGCGCGCAGCGCCTTCTCGACCGCCAGGTCCGCATCGGAGACCGGTGTCAGGTCCGGCTTGCTGTCGACCTTCAGATCCAGCGCGCCGAAGCGGGCGCGGGTGATCGCGTCGGCCTCGGCGGCCAGGCGCAGGGCCAGATCGAGATCGGTGGCGAGATCCGGGGCCGGATCGTCGGGGCGCACGGCGGGATCCGGATCTGCGGGCGGGCGAAGGTCGGAATTCCACTCGCCGGAGGGGTCGGTCATTGATGTGACAATACCGCCGCCGGAATCCGGACCGATCGGGCGATGCCGGCCCGGCCGCTGTGGCGCCATGTCAGCTCTGCGGAATGCTCCAGACCGCGGGCCAGTCCGTGCCGCGCAGCGCCGCGTCCATGCCGCCGTCGCAGAAGATCACCGACCCGACGATGAACGACGCGCGCTCGGACAGCAGGAAGGTCACCAGGTCGGCGACCTCCTCGGGCCGCCCGGCCCGGCCCACCGGGGTGGCGGCCACGAACTGCTTCATCGCCTCCCCGACGCGCGGGTCGTCCTGGCCCTCCCGGGTCATCGGGGTGTCGATCACGCCCGGGGCGATCGCGTTGAGGCGGATGCCCTCGCGGATGTACTCGGCCGATTTCGTGCGTGCGTACCAGGCCAGGGCGGCCTTGGTCGCCGGGTAGGCGTGCACGGAGGCCAGCTCGCCGAGCGAGTGCGCCAGCTCGCGGGCGGCGTCCTCCTGCCCGGCCAGGCACGCCTGCGCCAGCTCGACCGGCCAATTCGGCTGGACCGTCGTGGAATTCGACGCCACCAGGATCACCGCGGCCGACTCGGACGCGCGCAGCAGCGGCCGCACCCCCTCGAGCACGGCGATCGCGCCGAAGTAGTTGACTGAGACGACCAGCTCACCCGGGCGGCCCTGCGCCGGGGCCACGCCGGCGAACGGCAGGAACCCATCGAGCACGCCTTCGCTCAGGCGGGTGATCTCCGCGACGGCGTGCGCTCGCCCCTGCGCGGTGCTCAGATCGGCGGTGACCTCGGCATTGCGCAGGTCGACCCCGATCACCCGGTGCCCGGCCTTACTCAGCTGCTCGGCGACCGCCGCGCCGATACCCGACGCGCTGCCCGTCACTGCGATGACACTCACGACTTCGCCTCGCTGGCGCTCGGCTCCGTCGTGCGTGTCGCACGCAGGCTCATTTTCGCCTCGCTGGCGCTCGGCTCCGTCGTGCGTGTCGCACGCAGGCTCATTGGTTCACTCCGCTTCGCTCCGCTCACTGATCCTCCTCGTTCCCGACGAACCAAGCCCACATCATCGAAGACCCGACCGGGCCGCATACGGGAGCGACTCACTGAGTGGGACAGGATTGCCCGCGATGACTGCGTCCGCGACCGCGCGCCGCGCTCGCCCGTCCGCGCCGGACCGACCTGCGCCCCGGTGGGCCTGGTATTTCATGGCCCGACCACGGCCCGGTAGATTGGGTTCTCGTGCATCCTGATGTGACCGCTGATCTCGCCGAACTCGACACGACCCTCAAGACCGTGGAGTCGGTGCTCGATGTCGAGGAGCTGCGCCGCCGCATCGATGAGCTCGAGCATCAGGCCGCCGATCCGGACCTGTGGAACGACCAGGAGCATGCGCAGCAGGTCACCAGCGAGCTCTCGCATGCCCAGGGCGAACTGCGCCGGGTCACCGATCTGCGCCAGCGCCTGGACGATCTGCCGGTGCTGTACGAGCTCGCCGAGGACGAGGAGGGCGATACCCGCACGGCCGCGATCGCCGACGCGGACGCCGAGCGCGCGGCCCTGCACGCCGATGTGGAGGCGATGGAGGTGCGCACGCTGCTCTCGGGCGAGTACGACAAGCGCGAGGCACTGGTCAACATTCGTTCCGGGGCGGGCGGCGTGGACGCCGCGGACTGGGCGCAGATGCTGATGCGCATGTACGTGCGCTGGGCCGAGCGGCACAAGTACGGCGTGGAGATCTACGACACCTCCTACGCCGAGGAGGCGGGCATCAAGAGCGCCACCTTCGCGGTCAAGACGCCGTACGCCTACGGCACGCTGTCGGTGGAGATGGGTACGCACCGGCTGGTGCGGATCAGCCCGTTCGACAACCAGGGCCGCCGCCAGACCTCCTTCGCCGAGGTCGAGGTGCTGCCCGTGGTCGAGACCACCGACCACATCGACGTGCCCGAGGGCGATATCCGGGTGGACGTGTACCGCTCCTCGGGTCCCGGTGGCCAGAGCGTCAACACCACCGACTCGGCGGTCCGCATCACCCACATTCCCACCGGCATCGTCGTCACCTGCCAGAACGAGAAATCGCAGCTGCAGAACAAGATCTCGGCGATGCGCGTGCTACAGGCCAAGCTGCTCGAGCGCAAGCGGCAGGAGGAGCGCGCGCAGATGGATGCGCTCAAGACCACCGAGGGCGCGTCCTGGGGCAACCAGATGCGCTCGTACGTGCTGCACCCCTATCAGATGGTCAAGGACCTGCGCACCAACTACGAGGTGAACAATCCGACCGCGGTTCTCGACGGCGATATCGACGCGTTCATCGAGGAGGGCATCCGCTGGCGGATGCGCCAGGACAGCGAATAGGTGCCGATAATCACTCGATCTCCGGTATTCGTCATGTCGCCAATCACGGCACAATCACGACGTTTCGGGCTGCGCGAACTCCGTAGTACCCTGTTGGACGTGTGTTCGGGTGGCAGCATGAGAGATTCGGGTAGATGACGATGATTCTGGCCGAGTCGACGGGTGCGCAATTCACGGACTGGGCCCGCGGCAGCGGTCTCGAGATCGTGTTGCTGATCATCGGGATGATGCTGTTCAGCCGTTTCGCGACGTTCGTTCGTGATCGGATCACCCGCAAGATCGACGCCTCGTTCACCAGCAGCGATTCGCTGGTGCGCTCCGAGGCGGCCAAGCATCGGCACGCGCTGGCGCAGGTCGTCACCTGGGTGATCCTGTCCCTGGTGTACTTCCTGGTCGCGCTGGAAGTGTTGAAGCGCTTGGGCTTTCAGCTCAGCGGGCTGGTGGCCCCGGCCGCGGTGCTGGGCGCCGCGCTGGGTTTCGGCGCACAGCGCATCGTGCAGGATCTGCTGGCGGGCTTCTTCCTGATCACCGAGCGGCAGTACGGATTCGGCGATGTGGTGAGCATCGCGATCACCGGCCAGTCGGTGCCCGCCGAGGGCACCGTGGAGGACGTCACACTGCGCATCACCACGCTGCGCAGCGCCGACGGCGAGGTGATCCACGTGGCCAACGGCGGCATCGTGAAGGTCACCAATCTGTCCAAGGACTGGGCGCGCGCGGCCATCGACGTGCCGGTCCCGGTCACCGCGGATATCAACAAGGTCAACGAGATCCTGCGCGACGTGGGCGCCAAGGCCTTCGCCGATCGCAAGCTCAAGGCGCTGCTCTTGGACGAGCCGACGGTGATGGGCCTCGAGGACCTCACCATGGATCAGATGAACATCAGGATGGTTGCCCGCACGCTGCCGGGCAAGCAGTTCGAGGTCGGACGCGAGCTGCGAGTGCGGGTGGCGGCGGCGCTGCGCCTGGAGGGCATGAGTGAAACTGCGTAAATCGACCACGATCCTGATCTCGGTCTGGGTGGCGACCTTCGTTTTGTACGTATTCGTCAAGCCCACTACGCCGGATCACAGCGGCTTCTCGCCGATTGCCAATACCATTCCGAAATCAATGATTACGTCCACATCCGCCAAGTGACGTCTATGTGACACGGAATTCACAGGTGTGCGGGCGCGGGTGCCCTCGCTTTGCTGGTTACACTGGCTCCCCGTGATCACCCTGCGGAACGTCACCAAGTCATACAAGACCTCGACGCGTCCGGCGCTGGACAATGTTTCGGTCGAGGTCGCAAAGGGCGAGTTCCTGTTCATCATCGGACCGTCCGGTTCGGGCAAGTCGACGTTCATGCGGCTGCTGCTCAAGGAGGAGCGCCCCACCGACGGAGAGATCCACGTCGCGGACTTCCGGGTGGACCGCCTGGCCGGGCGCAAGGTGCCCAAGCTGCGCCAGCGCATCGGCTGCGTGTTCCAGGACTTCCGGCTGCTGCAGCAGAAGACCGTCGAGCAGAACGTGGCCTTCGCCCTCGAGGTGATCGGCAAGAACCGCAAGTTCATCACCCGCGCGGTGCCCGAGGCGCTGGACCTGGTCGGCCTGTCCGGCAAGGCCGACCGGCTGCCCAGCGAGCTGTCCGGCGGTGAGCAGCAGCGGGTCGCGATCGCGCGGGCCTTCGTGAACCGGCCCCTGGTGCTGCTGGCCGACGAGCCCACCGGCAACCTCGACCCCGATACCAGTCAGGACATCATGACCCTGCTCGAACGCATCAACCGCACCGGCACCACGGTGCTCATGGCCACGCACGACAACCACATCGTCGACGCGATGCGCCGGCGCGTGGTGGAGTTGGATCGCGGCCGCCTGGTGCGCGACGAGGCGATCGGCGTGTACGGGGTGGGCCGGTAATGCGCGCGAGCTTCCTGTTCGGCGAGGTCTTCAACGGCCTGCGCCGCAACGTCACCATGACCATCGCGATGATCCTGACCACCGCCGTCTCGCTGACCATGCTCGGCGGCGGTCTGCTGGCGGTGCGGATGGCCGACAAGACCGAGCAGTATTTCCTGGACCGGCTCGAGGTGCGGCTGTATCTGGACGACGCGATCTCCGCGAACGATGTGGACTGTTCGCAGGATCCGTGCAAGACCCTGCTGGCGGATCTGAAGCAGAGCCAGGGCGTGGTGTCCGTGCAGTACCTGAGCCGCGCCGACGCGATTCGCGAGGCCAAGGAGAAGACCTTCAAGGACCAGCCCGAGCTGGCCGCCTACGTCGCGCAGTCGCCGCTGCCCGCCTCGCTGCGGGTGAAGATGACCAACGCCGACCAGTATCCGCACATCCTGCAGGCGTTCCAGGGACGGCCCGGGGTCGGATTCGTGCGCAACGACAAGGACATCGTCGACCGGCTGGTGAGCCTGTTCGACGGGCTGCGCAACGCGGCGTTCGGTCTGGCGGTGCTGCAGGCGTTCGCGGCGATCCTGCTGATCGCGAACATGGTGCAGATCGCGGCGTTCACCCGGCGCGAGGAGGTCGGCATCATGCGGCTGGTCGGCGCGAGCCGCTGGTACACGCAGTTGCCGTTCCTGCTGGAGGCGGTGGTCGCCGCGGTGGCCGGTTCGGTGCTGGCGGTGCTCGGCCTGCTGACCGCCCGCCCGCTGGTGATCGACCGCGCGCTGGGTTCGCTGTTCGAGTCGAAGGTGTTCCCGCGCATCACCGGCGACGACGTCACGATTGTGGCCATGACGATCATCCCCGTCGGCATCGTGTTCGCCGCGGTGACCGCCTACGGCACCCTGCGGTATTACGTGCGCGAGTGAGCAGGCCCGGTTCGAGACTCGCGCCGGCCTGTTTTTGCTCTACATCACCGACCGCTCCGGGCTCTTGTTCGGGCACTTCTTGATCTGAATCCCGCCCCGTCGGTATTCTCAATGGGTATCCAATGTGTTGATCAGCGGGTATCCGGGACGTCTGGTCGCGGAAAGCATCGGCGCTGCACGTTGATTCGAACACTCATGACATCCCAGCCGTATCGCCGGAGCTGGGAGCGCTGGTCCAGGTATCGACTTTGCTCCGATTCTCGTCTGCACGGGTTCCCGGTGTGAGTCCGAGGCCTGGTCCCTCGACGGCGAGCCGACAGCTTTCCTTCCCGGAGGTGGGCGATGGCCGAGCAGTTTGCAGGACATGTCGCACTCGATATCCGTGATTCGGTCGCCGACTGGCGGCCCTTCGCCGAGCCGACCGCGCCGAAGGGCGCGCCGAATGTGCTGTATCTGGTGTGGGACGATATCGGGATCGCTACCTGGGACTGCTATGGCGGTCTGGTCGATATGCCGAATATGAAGCGCATCGCCGATCGTGGCGTGCGGTTCACGCAGTTCCACACCACCGCGCTGTGTTCCCCCACCCGTGCCTCGCTGTTGACCGGGCGCAATGCGACCTCGGTCGGTATGGCGACCATCGAGGAATTCACCGACGGGTTCCCGAACATGTGCGGCCGGATACCGGCCGAGACCGCATTGTGCTCCGAGGTGCTCAGCGAGCGTGGATGGAACACGTACGCGGTCGGAAAATGGCATATGACACCGCTGGAGGAGGAGAATCTGGCGGCGTCGAAGCGGCATTGGCCGCTGGGGCGCGGGTTCGAACGGTTCTACGGATTCCTGGGCGGCGAGGCCGACCAGTGGTATCCGAACCTGGTGTACGACAACCACCCGATTTCCCCGCCGTACGCACCGGAGGACGGGTACCACCTGTCGAAGGATCTGGCTGACAAGACGATCGAGTTTATTCGTGATGCGAAGGTGATCGCGCCCGATAAACCGTGGTTCATGTACCTGTGCCCGGGTTGTGGGCATGCGCCGCACCATGTGGCGCGGGAATGGGCCGACCAGTATCTCGGCCGGTTCGACATGGGCTACGAGAAGTATCGCGAAATCGTCCTCGAGAACCAGAAGCGCATGGGCCTGGTGCCGGAGAACACCGAGCTGTCGCCCATGAATCCGTACGTGAACGTCACCAGTGCCGACGGCAAACCGTGGCCGGTGCTGGACACCGTGCGTGAATGGGAATCGCTGTCAGAGGACGAGAAGCGGCTGTTTCGGCGGCAGGCCGAGGTGTTCGCCGGATTCCTGACTTACACGGACGCGCAGATCGGCCGGCTGCTGGATTATCTCGAGGAAAGCGGCCAGTTGGATAATACGATCATCGTCGCCTTCTCGGACAACGGCGCCAGCGGCGAGGGGGGTCCGAACGGCTCGGCGAACGAGATGAAATTCTTCAACGGCTATATCGACACGATCGACGACGGTTTGGCGAAGATCGACGAGCTGGGCTCGCCCGCCACCTACAACCACTACAGCATCGGGTGGGCGATGGCGTTCAACACCCCCTATAAGCTGTACAAGCGGTATGCCTCCCACGAGGGCGGCATCGCGGATCCGTGCCTGATGTCGTGGCCGGCCGGGATTTCGGCCCGCGGTGAGGTGTGCCACCAGTACCTCAATGTCTGCGATATCACCCCGACTGTCTATGAACTGCTCGGCATCGCGACCCCGGGCATGGTGAAGGATGTCCCTCAGCGCCCCTTGGAAGGGGTCAGCTTCCGGGCGCTGCTCGATGACCCGGGCGCGGACGCCGGAAAGCACACGCAGTTCTATTCGATGCTGGGTACGCGCGGGATATGGCATCGCGGGTGGTTCGCCGACGCCATTCACGCGGCATGCCCGTCGGGTTGGGGGCATTTCGACACCGACCGCTGGGAGCTGTTCCACCTCGAGCAGGACCGCAGTCAGGTGCACGACCTCGCCGGTACTCACCCCGGCCTGCTGGAACAGATGAAGGTGCTGTGGTTCTCGGAGGCCGGGAAATACAGTGGGATGCCACTGAACGACCTCGACTTCATCTCGATGATGACGCGCTACCGCCCGACATACGCCGCCGATCGGGACAGCGCTGTCTACTATCCAGGAATCGCCGAGGTGGGACCGGGTGCGGCGCTCGAGATCCGGGGACGTTCGTTCGCTCTGCTCGCCGAGACGACAATCGCCAGCCAGGACGCGCAGGGGGTGCTGTTCGCCCACGGTGGGCGGCTGGGCGGGCATACTCTGTTCGTCCGGGAGGGCCATCTGCACTACATCTACAACTTCCTCGGCGAGGAGGAACAGGCGATTGTTTCCGATCGCGAGATACCGCTCGGCGATCACATCCTCGGGATCCGGTACGAGCGCCGCGGAACTCGGCCCGACAACTTCACGCCCACGGGTGAGGCCATCCTCTACATCGATGAGAGGCCCGTGGGCTCCCTCGATGACATGCGAACCCAACCCATCGTGTTCTCCGGCGTCGGGGAGGGAGTCCGTGTGGGCCGCGACGGCGGTCAGTCCGTGACCGCGCAGTACCGGTCACCGTTCCCGTTCACCGGAGGAATCGTGCACCAGGTCATCGAGGATGTGAGCGGAAAGCCGTACCAGGATCTGGAAATGGCGGCGGCGGCGGCCTTTTCGCGCGATTGAGGGGACGATCCCGTGGCGACCGCGATCCGCGACAATATCCGGCGTGGCATGGTCCGGATACCGGGCGGCGACTTCGCCATGGGATCGGAGGACTTCTTTCCCGAGGAGCAGCCGGTGCATCGGGTGCGGGTCGATTCGTTCTGGATCGACGCGCACCCGGTGACCAACGTCGCCTTCCGGCGATTCGTGAAGGAGTCCGGATACGTCACCGTCGCCGAACGTTGTCCCGCGGCCGAGGACTACCCGGGTGCGGAGCCGGAGAACCTGATTCCGGGCGCGTTGGTATTCCGGCCCACCAAGGCAGCAGTGCCGCTGGACAATTGGCGTCGGTGGTGGCGGTATGTGCCCGGAGCCTGCTGGCGTCACCCGCGTGGACCGGACAGCGCTCTGGACGGGCTCGACCGTCATCCGGTCACCCAGGTTGCCTACGAGGATGCTGCGGCGTATGCGGCATGGGCCGGTAGGCAGCTACCGACCGAGGCCGAATGGGAGTACGCGGCCCGTGGTGGACTGGATGCGGCCACCTACGCGTGGGGTGACGATTTCGAACCCACCGGACGGCGTTTGGCCAATGTCTGGGTCGGCGCATTCCCTTGGCAATTCCATCCGGGTCGAGGGCAGGCGTCCGAACCCGGCACGACGGCGGTCGGCGCCTATGCTCCCAATGGCTACGGTCTTTACGATATGACCGGAAATGTGTGGGAGTGGACCGCCGACTATTTCCGTCCCGGGCACCGGGCGCGGATATGCTGTGCCCCAAGCAATCCGAGCGCGGATATCTGTGAATCCGCGGTTGCGCAACGGTTTCCGCGCCGTGCCGTCAAGGGCGGCTCGTATCTGTGCGCGGCCAACTATTGCCTGCGTTATCGGCCCGCCGCCCGGCAGCCTCAGACCGAGGACACCGCCACCTGCCACCTCGGTTTCCGCTGCGTCGTGCGCGATGTATCCACCTGAACGGTGGATAGCGTACGCGCTTCGGAACATGTTCGGTATCGATGTAATGAGCCTTTTTGGGAGCCGGTCAGGGTACTAAAGCCCATTGTCTCGGCTCCCGCTCGAGAGGAGAGTAGTCATTTGGTCGGGTTTCGCGCTCGCTCAGCAAAGGATGGTTGAAATGTCTACGAAAGTTTCCTCCGCGCTTGCCGCGCTCGCAATTGTCATTTCCGTACTGGCCCTGGCTCCGGCCGCTTCGGCCGCTCCGGCCGCTCCGGCCGCTCCGGCCGTACCGACAGCAACACCCGTGGGGTCGGTGGCGTTCTGCTTCACCATTCCGTTGGGAGTATTCGCTTTCAGCATCTGCATCTGACATCGGAACGCACTTTCCGGACGCGGGGTCGCCTCGCGTTGCGGCGGTTCTGTGATCCGGAGGTGTGGCGAAGCGGGTCCGTTCGATGAGTCGGAGTGCGGGTGTCGAGTGGGGGTGGTGCCGCCGGCCGGGCTCCGTAGGATGTCGGGGGTGACCTCCGAGACGCTCGAAACGCCCAGTGCCCAATCCGGTGTGGAACCCGATGCGGCGCAACAGGTTTTGCAGCGGGTCTTCGGATACGAGAGTTTCCGGGGGCAGCAGCACGACATCGTGAGCCAGGTCATCGGGGGCGGCGATGCGCTGGTACTGATGCCGACCGGCGGCGGAAAGTCGCTGTGCTACCAGATTCCGGCGCTGGTGCGGCCCGGGGTCGGGATCGTCGTCTCCCCGCTGATCGCGCTGATGCAGGATCAAGTCGACGCACTGAACGCGGTGGGGGTGCGCGCGGCGTTCCTCAACTCCACCCAGTTCCCCGACGAGCGGCGCACCGTGGAGGCCCAGCTGCTGGCCGGCGAGCTCGATCTGCTCTATCTGGCGCCCGAGCGGCTTCGCCTGGAGTCGACCCTGCAGCTGCTCGAGCGGGCGAAGATCGCGCTGTTCGCCATCGACGAGGCGCACTGCGTCTCGCAGTGGGGGCACGACTTCCGGCCGGAGTACCTGGGGCTGTCGGTGCTGCACGAGCGCTGGCCCACGGTGCCGCGCATCGCGCTGACGGCCACGGCCACCGAGAAGACCGCGGCGGAGATCGCCGAACGCCTCGACCTCGGCGGCGCACGACATTTCGTCTCCAGCTTCGACCGTCCCAACATCCAGTACCGGATCGAGCCGAAGAACCGCGCCGAACAGCAGCTGCTCGGTTTCATCAGCACCGAGCACGCCGGAGACGCGGGTATCGTCTACTGCCTCTCGCGCAATTCGGTGGAGAAGACCGCGGAATTCCTCAGCCGCAACGGTGTCGAGGCGGTGCCATATCACGCCGGGCTCGACGCGCGTACCCGCGCGACCAATCAGTCGCGGTTCCTGCGCGAGGACGGCCTGGTCGTCGTCGCGACCATCGCGTTCGGCATGGGCATCGACAAGCCCGATGTGCGCTTCGTCGCCCATCTCGACCTGCCGAAGTCGGTGGAGGGCTACTACCAGGAGACCGGTCGCGCGGGCCGCGACGGCGCGGCCTCCACCGCGTGGATGGTCTACGGCCTGAACGACGTTGTGCAGCAACGCAAAATGATCGACTCGTCCGAGGGCGACGCCGCCCACCGCCGCCAGCTGCAGCTGCATCTGGACGCGATGCTCGCGCTGTGCGAGACGGTGCAGTGCCGCCGCACCCAGCTGCTGGCCTACTTCGGTCAGCAGGGGCAGCCCTGCGGTAACTGCGACACCTGCCTGAATCCGCCCGAATCGTGGGACGGCACGGTGGCCGCACAGAAGGCGCTCTCGACGGTGCTGCGCCTCAAGCGCGAGCGCGGGCAGAGCTTCGGGGCCGGGCACATCGTCGACATCCTGATCGGCAAGTCGAATCCGAAGGTGGTGCAGCACAAGCACACCGAACTCAAGGTCTTCGGGGTGGGCGCCGAGCTGCGCGACGTGGAGTGGCGCGGGGTGATCCGCCAGCTGCTGGCCCAGGGGCTACTGGCGGTGCACGGCGATTACGGCGTGCTGACCCTCACCGAGGCCAGCGAGGAAGTCCTGTTCAAGGGCCGCACGGTGGCGCTGCGCCGCGAGCCCGAGCGCGCCACGGCGGCAAAGACGCCGCGCGCCAAGGCATCTCGCCCGGTGGCGGCCGATCTGGCCCCGGCCGACGCGGGCTTGTTCGAGCGCCTGCGCGCCTGGCGTGCGGCGACCGCCAAGGAACAGGGTGTGCCCGCGTACGTCGTATTCCACGACGCGACCCTGCGCGAGATCGCCTCCCGCAAGCCCGCAACCCTGAGCGAGCTCGGCGGCATCAGCGGTATCGGCGAGAACAAGCTCACCAAATACGGTGCGGGCGTGCTGGATACGGTCGCGGGGGAGCAGGGTGAGTCCGCCGCCGAGGGGAGTCGTCCGCGTACCGGCTCATCGGGCGGCGACAGCCCGCGTGCGGCTGATCCCGTCTCGCCGCCCCCCGTCCGGGACGAACCACGCGCGGATGCAGCGCGGCAGTCCGGCGTCACAGGGCAGCGCCCGACCTCGAATCCGCGCGCCGCCGCCCCCGCTTCGCGCGCCGCAGCTTCACCTTCGCGCGGTTCAGCCCCAGCCTCGCGCGGTGCGGCCCCGGCGCGGCGGCAATCGAGCCCGGCGCGCACGCCCGCCACCGAGCCGCACCCGTGGAACGACGAGCCTCCGCCGGATTGGGACTTCGAACCCCCGCCGGACGACATGTACTGACCGTCAGCATGCCGCGAGCACGCATCGTGCAGGAAGGGCATCCCCGTCGATAGGGTGTTCACCCGCTGTACCGCATCGGAACTCGGAGGGGAGTCACGGTGTCGTCATCGGCCGACCGGAAGTTGTTGCGCAAGGGCGCCATCGAGGATGGGATTCTCGAATTCGGCCAGCGTGGAGCGGATGTGCGTCCGGCCCCGGAATCGCAGTGGGCCTGAACGGCGGTAGTCGATCGAATCTCGGCCGGCCACGACCAGCTCGCCCGCACGACGCGGCATGTACTGCATCCGCACTGGTGGGGAGAAGTCGATGGAGTGCTCACCCGCTGTACCGCATCGGCGCTGGAAGGCGGAAGTCAGCGGTGCCCTCGCTGCCCGTACCGTACCGGCGCGGGAGGGGGAATCTGTGTGGCTCGTCGCGAATCCGTTTATCGGGACCGGGTTCGTGGGTAACGTTCTGGCATGACGCTCGGTAACGACGATGTGATCGGCGTGCAGGGTGCCGTCGAGGTGCCGCCCCTTGCCGTGGCGGAGGTCACGGAGGCGCATCCGGGCCGGCACCTCCGCAATTCCCGGCTGTGGCCGCGGCGGGAGACGCTGGGCCGCCCGCGCACGTCGACGCTGGCGTTGTCGGGCGCGTGGATAGCGGTGCTGGCCCTGTATCTCGAGGTGCGCCCCGGCTGATCCGGCACGACTCCCGGCCCCATCATGCCTCCGAACGAACGTCGGATTGGTTAACGTTCGGTCATGGTGCATCACAACCATCACCACGATGACGACGCCGGTGGTCAGTCCGGGGGACCGGACCAGAATGATGCGCCGGACGTCGACACCGAGCCCGCCCACACCCGCGTCCGGGACGGTGGCGTCGAGGCCGGATGGTTGCGTCCGCGCGCCTATCGGGCGCTCGGACGCCCCCGCATCTCGACGATCGTGCTCCTGGTCCTGTGGATCGCGGTCCTGGTGCTCTATCTCGAGATGCATCACCCGGGGTGAACCCCGAGGTCAGGCCGGAACGGCCACCCGCGCGGCGTGTTCGGCGATGATCCGGCCGAAGACCAGGCCCTGGCCGATCGTTGCGCCCGCGCCCGGATACGTCGCTCCGAAGACGTTCGCCGCATTGTTCCCCAGGGCGTACAGCCCGTCGATCACGCTGTCGTCCTCGCGCTGCACCCGGCCGTGCCGATCCGCGCGCAGGCCACCGCAGGTGCCCAGGTCGGACAGGACCACGCGCACCGCGTAAAGCGGTCCCGACACCGGTCGCAGGTTCGGATTCGGCGTCACCGTCGGGTCACCGTAGTAACGGTCGTACGCGCTCGCACCGCGGGCGAAGTCGTGATCCACACCGCTGCCGGCGTTTTCGTTGAACCGTGCCACCGTCTGGACGAAGGCGTCCTCGGGCAGTCCGGCCGAGCGCGCCAGCTCCGCGGGCGTCAAGCCCTTATGTGCGATGCCCGCGTCGAACCAGGCCCGCGGGAGGGCCATGCGCGGATACAGCGCGCCGGCGAAGACATAGCTGTTGCGGTAGCGCTGGTCGAATATCAGCCACATCGTGCCGACCGGATCTCCCGCGCGTTCGCGCGCCTGCAACTGCTGGCCGAAGGACATGTAGTCGGTGGCCTCGTTGATGAACCGGTTGCCGCCCGCATCGACGATGAAGGAGCCGGGCAGTGACCGCTCGGCGAGCAGCACCTGCGGCGCACGCCCCGGCAGCGGCGCGACGGCGGGGAACCACCACGACTGATCCATCAGGGCCACATCCGCACCGAGCTGCTGCCCCGCCTTGATCCCGTCGCCGGTGTTGCCCTCGCTGCCCAGGCTCCACCCCGCCTCGATCTGCCGGGTCTGCAGCGCGTGCCGCATGGCGATGTCGTGGTCGAATCCGCCGGTGGCCAGGACGACGCCGCGACGCGCGGTCACCTCGACGGTGCGTCCGTCCTGTTCCAGCACCGCCCCGGTGACCCCGTCGGCGTCCCCGACGAGCCGCACCAGTGAGGTCCGCGTCCAGACGGGAATTCCGGCGCGCACCACGCCGGCGAAGAGCCCTGCGGCCAGCGCCTGGCCCCCGGCCATGTACTCGCGACCGAACAGCTGGCCGCCGATGCCCTGAATCGCGCGCTTGAGAATCGTGCGGATTCCGCGACCGGGCTTGCGCGCCACCAGGTTCATCCACTTGTAGTCCGCGCCGGTCACCGGCATCGGCACCGGCGCGGCCATCAGTCCGGGCCGCAGCCGCGGCCGTTCGGCGCCCAAGACGGCGGCGTCGAACGGACGACACTCACAGGTCCGCCCGACCGCCGACCCGCCCGGCAGCTCGGGGTGGTAGTCCGAATAGCCACGGGCCCAGAGGAACTTCATCGGCGTGGTGCGCTGCAACATCTCGACCGTGCCCGGGCCGTATTCGAGGAACGCGCGCCACCGCTCGGCGTCGGTCGAATCACCCACCGCCGCCTCGACATAGGTGGCCGCCTGCTCCGGCGAGTCCGGGGAGCCGGACCGGGCCAGCAGCGGGCTCGCGGGAATCCAGAACGCCCCACCTGAGCGCGCCGTCGACCCGCCGACATAGTCGGTCTTCTCGACGATCAGCACGTCGAGCCCGTGTTCCTTGGCGGCCAGTGCCGCCGACATTCCGGTCCCCGATCCGATCACGTGCAGATCGACGGTCGTGCTCCGCGCGACCGGCCCCGCTGCCGGCCCTGTCGTAGATGTGAGTGTCATGCTCGCCAGTCTTCTGGAGCCGCGCGCCCAACACCGACTCCAGTTCCGCTGGTCGGATGTGGATCTGCGCACCGGAAGATTTCGTTCGAATACTGCGCATCGGCCGAGCATCCGGGAATTCGGGCGGCACGAGCCAGGCTCAGCAGCGGATATCAGTGCGCCAGGATGGCTGCGAGGTGGCGCTACGGCATCGATGGTCAGGGTCTCGAGCAGGGCGCTGTCCTGATCACCGTCGCGGTCCGTTCATGTGGGTGGTGAGGCGGGTCAGTAACGGTACGCAGTCCCGCAGCTGCTGCTGCTCGTCCGGGGTGAGCGCGGCGTGGATGGCGCTGTCGAGTGAGGTGGCGCGCTGGATACGTTCGCGCCGCAGGCGGGCACGGCCGGCATCGGTGATGTACAGCAGGTGCTTGCGGCCGTCGTCGGGGTAGGGACCGGTACGCACCAAGCCGCTGCCGAGCAGCTCCTTGACGGACTTGGCGGCCGACTGATGCGTCACGTTACGCCGGTGCGCCAGTTCGGCGGTGGTGTGCGGGCCATCGCAGTCGAGGTAGCCGAGGATGGCGGCTTCTCCGGGAGGCGCGGTGTCGATGAGCCGCACGGCGCGGACCAGAGCACCGATCGCGTGCCGCAGATCGTCGGCGAGTGCGTCGTTCACCACTCCACCCTATCCCCATAGTTCAACTCGGTTGTACAATCGAGTTGTACATATTGGTTGTATTGTTTGGAAACCCTGAGGAGCCTCATGCAGCTCACCAAGTTCGGTCATGCCTGCGTCCGTGTCGAAACCGACGGCCACCGCCTGGTGATCGACCCGGGTGGCCTCACCGATCCGCAGGCGGTGGAAGGCGCCGACGCGGTCCTGGTCACCCACGAACATTTCGATCACTTCTCCGAAGAGACGCTTCGCAAAGCCGCACAACAGAATCCGGCCCTGCGGATCTGGACCAACACCTCCGTAGCCCGCAAGCTGGACGGCCTCGGTGCGCGAGTCACCGCCGTCGGCGAGGGCGAGATATTCACCGCGGCAGGCTTCGAGGTGAAGGTGTACGGCGCCTGGCACGCAATCATCCACCCCGACGTCCCACGTGTCGGCAACATCGGGTTCCTGATCGACGACGCCCTGTTCCATCCCGGCGACGCCCTCACCGTCCCGGACGTCGCTGTCGATACCCTGCTGCTGCCCGTACACGGGCCCTGGTCCACCACCGGACAGCTGATCGACTACGTGCGGGAGGTGGCCCCACGCCAGGCCCTCGCCGTCCACGACGGCGCACTGAACGACATCGGCTCGGCGATGGTCGCCGGCTTCCTGGGCGACAACGGCCCCGGCATCGGCGCCCCGTACCGTCGCATACCCTCCGGCACGGTCGCGACCATCCCGTAATGCCGCTGGGCGGGCGCCGGGCAGGGCCAACGCTGGGCACCGGAAGATTTCGTCCGGTCCCGGTGTTGGATCTCCCGGTGGGGGCCGGGACGTGGTCCGTAAGCTGGTGGTTTCGCGGTGTGGGTGCCGGTTTGGGCAAAACAATTTGCCGCCCATCGGGGCAGGCGTGTTAGAAGGGTGTACATGAAGGAGAAGGGGCGCAAGGTTATCGCCACCAATCGGCGTGCGCGGCACAACTATGCGATCCTCGACACCTACGAGGCCGGGGTGGCGCTGGTGGGTACCGAGGTGAAGAGCCTGCGTGAGGGCAAGGCCTCCCTGGTCGACGCGTACGCCACCATCGACGACGGCGAGGTGTGGCTGCGTGGGTTGCACATCCCCGAGTACGGGCACGGCACCTGGACCAATCATTCGCCGCGCCGCACCCGCAAGCTGCTGCTGCACCGGCGCGAGATCGACAAGCTCACCGGCAAGATCAAGGAGAGCAGCCAGACACTGGTGCCGCTGTCGATGTACTTCGCCGACGGCAAGGTCAAGGTCGAGCTCGCGCTGGCCAAGGGCAAGCAGGATTACGACAAGCGTCAGGATCTGGCCCGGCGCACCGCGGAGCGTGAGGTGACACGCGAACTCGGCCGGCGGGTGAAGGGCATGAAGTGACCGGGGTTCTGCTGGCGCTGCTGGCGGCTCTCGGTTACGGGGTGAGCGATTTCGTCGGAGGGGTCGCCGCGCGCCGCGTGTCGGCGTTGCGGGTGGTGATCGTGTCCTATCCGCTGTCGGTGGTGATTCTGCTGATCGTCGCGCCGGTGGTCGGCGGGCACGTCGACGCGGCGTCGATGGCGTGGGGCGCGGCCTCGGGGGTGGCCAGCGGGCTGGCGGTGTGGTGGTTCTACGCGGCGCTGGCCGCGGGGCCGATGGCCGTCGTCTCGCCACTGACCGCGGTGCTGGTGGCCGGAATTCCGGTGCTGGTCGGGCTCGCGACGGGCGAGCGATCGAGTCCGCCGGCCTATGTCGGCATCGTGTGTGCGCTGGTCGCGGTGGTGCTGGTCAGCAAGGAGTCGCCCGATGCGGTGACCGAGGAGATCACCGGCGGGCGGAAGCTGCGTTTCGACCGCCGGGTCGCGCTGCTGACGGTGGGCTCGGGCGTGGCCTTCGCCTTCACCTTCGTGGCCCTGCACAAGACCGCCGCCCCCGACGGACTGTGGCCGCTGGTGCTCTCACGTGTCGCGGCGACCGCGGTGGTCTGGGTGGCCGCGCTGGTCACCGGGCATTTCGAGGCGCCGCGCGGCGAGCCGCTGCGGCTGGCGTGCTACGTCAGCGTCCTGGACGTGATCGCGAATGTGTCGATGCTGTACGCCTTCCACGGCTCGCTGCTGTCGCTGGTCAGCGTGATCGGCTCGCTCTACCCCGCGGCGACGGTGCTGCTGGCGATGCTGCTGCTGGGCGAGCGGGTCGGCCCGCTGCAGAAGGTCGGGATGGCGATGGCCCTCGGCTCGGTCGCGTTGATCGCCACCGCGTGAATTGTTCCGTCGGGTAAATCGTTCCCCTGTGTTAATTGTTCCACTGAACGGTTTTCGCTGATCAGTCCGCCGCCAGCTCCTGTGCGGACTCGTCGCCCGCGGTGGCGGTGCGGCGCAGGAAGTCGGCGATGATCTCGAGTTCGGCTTCCGAATAGTCCTCGCACACCACCTCCATGCGGTGGTTCATGCCCGAGAAGAGTTCGAACAGCGCGGCGTTTCGCTCGCGCACCGAGCGCAGCGTGACCGCGCGGCGATCGGCGGAGTCCGGGTCGCGCTCGCGCACGACCCAGCCGCCTTTCTGCAGTCGATCCAGGATTCCGGTCAGGGTGGCGGGATGAATTCCGGCGCGGCGGGCCAGCGCGGTGGGCGCGATCGGGCCGTACCGGTTGATCAGATGCAGGCACGTCCAGTCGATATCGCGCAGCTCGACCCGGCCGCCGAAGCGTCGATTGAGTAGCGAGAGCTGAATGTTCACCTCGCCCAGGGCATCCCGGACCGCCACGGTCAGCTGCCGGCGGCGGCGCGTCGCGGCTTGATCGGGGGGCGGAGAGGGGGTGGTCATGCCCGCGCCTCGCCCGGCTCCGGAGTGACCGCCCATGGCACTGTGCCGACGGTTCGGTCGCTGCGCTCCCTCATGTGCCCGCGTCCTCTCGAATCGTATGAAACTCATACGGTATCGCGAGGCGGCCCGGCGCCCGCTCAGGCGGGTTCGACCCGGAAGACCGCGATCCGGCTCGCGGCGGCCGCGACGCCGTCCGGGGTGGCGGTTTCGGCCAGGCCGGTGGTGACGAACCGGTTCCCGACGCTGGCCGGACTCGCGGCGACCAGCGCATGCAGGACCGGCCGCCGCTCGTCCACCGGCAGTTCGACCAGGCGCGCGGTCGAGGATTTGCGCCCGCGCGTGAGGGTGACGGTGTCGGCGGCGCGCACGTTCGCGACCCAGGCGGCCTTGGGAAAGGCCTGGAAGATGTATCGGTCGCCGTCGATGTCGTTCACCGCGATCGGAAAGGTGAGCACCCGGCCGGTGCGCCTGCCCGTGACGGTCAGCAACTGCATCGGCCCGAAGGCGATGCCGAGCCGCTGCAGCCCGGCGATCATCTTGTTGGCGGTGTTGGTCATCCGGCGGTACTTGTCTGCGTCCATGCGATCGATCGTACGCCAGAAAATATGTAGCTCATATAGTATGAGATACGTATCTCGCGTCGCGCCGGCGCGAAAGGCGTTGGGGGGTGGGAATGATCAACTCGGGCGGAGTGTTACTATGAACAGCCCGGTCACCAGCCGGGCAACTGGATTGAAAGTACGGGGCTGAACGGTTTCGACTGCGTACGTCGATTCAGGGGAAGCGTGTCGGTGCAGGCAAGAGACCACCGTAAGCGTCGCTGCAACCCTATAAGCGCCGATTCCAATCAGCGCGACTACGCTCTCGCTGCCTAAGCAGTAGAGCGTGTCTGTCAGCCCGGGTTCGCCTTCGGCCCGGTCACTGGCATCAGCTAGAGGGCTCACCGTCCGCCTCGGTCGCGGAGGCGGACGGGACATCGAACAGCGACTGGGATCGTCATCTCGGCAGGTTCGCATGACCGGGAGATCCGAGCAGAGGCGAGGCGAACTGCACACGGAGAAGCCCTGGAGAAGCGGCGGAGGACCCGGGTTCGATTCCCGGCAGCTCCACGTCATGGAAACCCGCAGGTCAAAGGCCTGCGGGTTTTCGTTTCTAACGACCGATCGAGTCCGCCACGGAACCTCCCGGGTGATTCCACCGGCGCTATCTGTCGACACCACATAGGGGCGTGGTCGGTGTCGAAATGCAGGCGTACCACCGAGCCGTGGCCGGTGCCGATAGTTGCCGCGGTTGCCGACGGTGGCGATCTGTTGTAGCGAAGGCTGTCTGTCGGTTGCCACCGTGGTGGGACCACCGACAGCAGTACAGAAGTGAGCTATCACGGTGTCGATTGGTGGACGCCGCATTGCCGAGGGTTTGCCTGGCGGCGTCAGTGGCGGGAGGTTCGGGCGCGGACGTCGGCCGCCTCGCCGGCGTCCATGACGAAATCGTGCTCGCCGAGCCGGACGCGTAGTCGCCCGCGCAGTACATAGAGCCACTCGTAGCCCTCATGAGTCCGCAGGTAGGGCTCTTCGTCGGACACGACAACGGGATCGGCGCCGGAGCCGCCGGTGTGGGATGCGATCGTGATCGGGAGCGGGGCTGCCGGGTTGTCCGCCGGTGTCGTGCTCGCGCGGGCGCAGTTCACGACGGTGATCGTTGACGGCGGTCCGCCCCGCAACGCGCCGGCGAATGCGCTGCACGGCTTTCCGACCCGCGACGGCATGCCGCCGGCAGAGTTCATCGCGACCGGCAAAGCCGAATTCACCAGGTACGGCGGCACACTCGTGCAGGCATCGGCCGTGGACGCGCACCGGGCACCGGACGGTCGGTTCGAGGTACGCCTCGACGATGGGCGCCCGCTGAGCACTCGGTCGGTGCTCGTCGCCACCGGGATCACGGACGAACTTCCCGATATCCCGGGACTGTCGCAGCGATGGGGCCGTGTGGTGCACCACTGCCCGCATTGCCACGGCTACGAGGTCCGGGGCACGAATGTGGCGGTCGTCGGCAGTCCGATGACCGCCGTGTCGATACACTTGGCAGCCCTCATGCGCCGCTACACCTCGTCGGTAACGTTCTGTGTCAACGGAATCGAGGTCGGCGACGCCGACCGGGAACGCCTCGCGGCCTACGGTGTGCACGTGGTCGACGGGCGGGTGCACGAGGTCGTGACGGCGGTTGATTGTGCGCGCGGGGAATTGACCGCCATCCGTCTCGAAATCGGCGAAACCGTGTTCTGTGACGCCATGGCCGCTGTGCCGGCCCCGTGACCAGATACTGTCAAGGCCATGAGCCCACGCCAGTACAACCTGGGAAGCGCACCGCCCAGATCGAGCAGAGTCGCCGACAGGTTCTCGATGCTGCCCGGGCGCTGCTGGGTGAGGGCGATAGCTACACCGGATTCACGCTGGATGCGGTAGCCAAGCGCGCCGACGTGGCCCGCGCCACGGTCTACTACCAGTTCGGGTCGAAAACGGGACCGGGCCTTCGTCGTTGCGCGGACCCCGGGCATGTCGAGCCGGGATTTGCCCGTCGCGCAACCGGATTCGCGGCGGATCGGCCGGTGCCACTGTCACGCGCGGCCGAAGCGCTCGGCTAGATTCCGTAGGTGCGCAATCAGTTCCGGGGGTTCCTGGATCCGGAAGTCGGCGTCGGTCGCGCCGAGAACCATTGTCGGCCAGTCCAGTGAGTCGGAGGTCATCGAGATTCGGCAGTGCTCGGGATCGATGTCTTCGATGGTGCACAAGTGGCCGACTCGTTCCCGAGCGGTGTCGGCGGGGGTGTCGACGGTCGCCTCGACCCGGTACAGGCCGGGCAGGTTGTCCATGGCGGAGCGGACGAATTCGCCGGCGTCCTGTGCGGGGAGTTCGCGGGGGAGGAAGCGGGAACCGTCACCGGCGAGGTCGGCGACGCGATCGACCCGGAAACTGCGCCAGTCGTGCCGGGTCAGATCGTAGGCGACGAAGTACCAGCGACGCCCCAGCGAGACGAGCCGGTGGGGTTCGACGTGCCGATCGCTGCGGCGGTCGTCGGCGGCCGAATACGTGAAGCGCAGGCGCTCGGTGTCCCGGCAGGCCAGCGCGATCCTGGTGAGCGCACCGGCATCGACCGGGGGACCGGGCGGGCCGTTCCAGCCGCCGGCGACGGTCATCTCCCGGACCGCCTCGACCCGGCGCCGCAGCCGTGGCGGCATTACCTGTATCAGCTTGGCCAGGGCCCGCACCGACGATTCCGCCACGTCGGGAGCGGTCATGCCCGCGGCGGCCTGCAGCCCGGCCACCAGCGCGATCGCCTCGTCGTCGTCGACCATCAACGGCGGCAGCGCGGCGCCCGCCGCGAGTTGATAGCCGCCGTCCACCCCGCGGCGCGCCTGCACCGGATAGCCCAGCGCCCGCAGCCGGTCGACGTCGCGGCGCAGGGTTCGCGGTGACACCTCGAGCCGATCGGCCAATTCGGCACCGGGCCAGTACTTGTGCGTCTGCAGCAGGGACAGCAGGCGAAGCGTCCGCGTGCTCGTATTCGCCATGATTCCGATTCTCCCCGTATTGAGGTCGGAAAGTGGCCGCTATGGGCCATAGCGTGGTTCTCGAACCAGCCGAACACCACCACGACGAAGGGCGAACATCATGGCCGAGACCTCCCTCAGCAACCCGACGACCAGCGGCACCCTCTCGGGCGAGCGCGCCGACCTGCTCGCGCAGCTCGCCGAGGCCCGGCACTTCCTGCGTTTCACCACTCGGGAGATGTCCGACGAGCAGCTCGCGGCGCATCCGACGCCCAGCGAGCTGTGCCTGGGTGGACTGGTCAAGCACGTCACCTCGTGTGAACGCGGCTGGACGGATTTCATCCGGGAGGGCAAGGGCACGGCGATGAAGGACTTCGACGACATGACCGAGGAGGACTTCGCCCGCCGCGCCGACGATTTCCAGATGCAGCCGGGCGACACCCTGGCCGGAATACTTGCCGCCTACGACGACGTGGCCACTCGCACCGATGAATTGATCGCGACCGTGCCGGACCTGGACGTCACCCGCGAACTGCCCGCGGCACCGTGGAACCAGGAGACCCGGTGGTCGTTCCGGCGGGTGCTGCTGCACATCATCGCCGAGACCACCCAGCACGCCGGCCACGCCGACATCATTCGCGAGGCCATCGACGGGGCCAAGACGATGGGCTGAGGCCGGGCTCGCCCCGACTACCGGCAGAGGCGGGGTCGCACGCCCCGGGCAGCGTGCCCGGGGCGCAGCCGATCGGCCGCGTAGCGTGCCGAGGACCATGGCGGCACGAAGCGGCGATCACCTCCAGGATGCGGCCGGATTTACCCGCCCGCGCGGCGGCGGAAGGTGCGTTTGCCGCCGGCTTGGGCATGGGCGCCGCGTACTTTGGCGGCGTTATGGGAGGTCTCGCCCGCCGCGGCGTGACCGTTCTTGCGGGCGAGAGCCTCGCGGAACTTGCGCTTGGTTGCCTCTTCCTGTGACTCGTCGGGGTCCGCGAGCGGCTCGGCGGTGACTTCCTTTTCATCGGCCATGATCACAGCCTGCCATCTGCGCGAGGTCGGCGCTGCTTTCCCGGGGTCGTGTCCGAATTCAGACTCCCGGTTCGCCGTAGGCGGCGGCGATGTCCTCGGACGAGCTCCAGCGGCTGTAGGTGGGGTGCTGGGGCCAGCCCTCGGGGGAGTCCTGCCATTCCTCCTGCCGGCCGTAGGGCAGCAGGTCCAGGAGGCCGAAGGTGTGGCCGAGCTGTTCGGTGCCGCGGCCGTTGGTGTGCCAGGTGCGGTAGACGGTGTCACCGTCGCGGAGGAAGACGTTGACGGCGAAGCCCGCGCCGGGAGGTGCGCCGACGTCGGCGCCGAAGGGGCTGTTCGCGGTGGAGTACCAGGTCATGCGGTTGCCGACGCGGCGCTGGTAGGCCAGGGCCTGGTCGATCGGGCCCTGGGTGACGATGACGAAGCGGGCGTCCCAGTTGTCCAGGAATTCCAGGCGGGTGTACTGCGAGGTGAATCCGGTGCAGCCGGCGCACTGCCATTCCTGGTCGGGAAACCACATGTGGTTGTAGACGATGAGCTGGGATTTCCCCTCGAACACATCGGCCAGCCGGACCGGTCCGGCCGCGCCCTCGAGGGTGTAGTCGGGCATCCGGACCATCGGCATGCGGCGGCGCTGGGCGGCGATCGCGTCGAGCTCGCGGGTGGCGGCCTTCTCCCGGACGCGCAGCGCGTCGAGTTCGCGCTGCCAGGTTTCCTGATCGGTGACGGGCGGCAAGCCTGTGCTCATGGGTCCTCACTTGTCATGCGCGGTGGACGGGTCTGTCGGTACAGACCGGTCCCGGTCGCCGAATTCATCGGTGCCGCACAACATCGCAGCTCACACCGGTGAGTAGACGACCAGGACCTGTTCGGGGGCGTCGGTGACGGCCAGGGCTGCGTGGCCGAGGGTGAGTTCGCCGCGGACGGGGTGGCGTATCCGTTTGATGCCGGAGTGATTGGTCGCGATGTCGTAGCGCGGCCACCAGACGGCCGCCTCGGCGCTGTGCTCGCACAGGTCGGCGGTGAGGCGGGCGAAGCGGGGGTCGTTCGGATGCCGTCCGGCGTTGGTGCGCAGCCGCGCGAGTACCGACTGTGCTGTTGCGGTCCAGTCGACCAGGATGTCCCGGGCGGCGGGATCGAGGAAGACCCAGCGCGCGAGATTCGGTGTGCCGGAACGTGATTGCTCGATCAGGCCCGGAAAGTATTCGGCCGCGGCGGCGTTCCAGGCGAGCAGATCGGTCGTCGCGCCGGTGATGTAGGCCGGGGCCGGATGCACCATGGCGGGGATGGCGGCGACCTCGGGCGCAACGGTTTCGGCGGGCGGCGGCGGGGCGGCGCCGTCGGCTCCGCCCGCCAGCGTGCGAAGGTACGCACGCTCATCCTCGTTGAGCAGCAAAGCATTCGCGATCGCGGTCAGGACCTGATCGGAGGGGCGCACGTCCCGGCCCTGCTCCAGATACGCGTACCAGGTCGTGCTGACGCCCGCGATGACCGCCAGTTCCTCCCGCCGCAGCCCGGGGGTGCGCCGCCGGGCCGAACCGGGCAGGCCCACCTCGTCCGGGCTGGTGCGCTCCCGTCGAGCGCGCAGGAATGCGCCCAGCTCGCGCCGCCGCGCCTGCTGAACCGTGCCCGGTTCCGGCACTGGCGAGGGCCCGTCCGCGTCGGCGGCTCGCGTGCCCGCGCCCGGTTCCGGCGCGGGCGCGGGCCCGTCCGCACCGGTGACGCGCTCACTCATGGCGGCGCTCGGCATCGGCGTGAGGGAGAGCCGCGGTCGGCTCGCTCGAGGCTGGTACTCCCGGTTCCACGATCATCTCATTCTGGATACCACGCCGGGCCGGGCGTGAACTAGGGGCATGAAGGCATGGCAGATGACAACACCCGACGGCGGCCTGCACCTCGCGGACGTCCCAGAACCCCGGCTGCGCGGCGGCGGCGCCACGCTCGACGTGCTCTCCGCGCTTGTCCCCTCCTACACCGGCGAACTGGTGTCCGGGGGACGCGGCGGGTTCCCGACGCCGATCGTCCTGGGCCCCACCGGAATCGGGCGCGTGACCGCGACCGCCGACGACGTCTTCGGGGTGCGGCAGGGCGATGTCGTCGTCGCCACCGCGCTGTTCCGCTCGCACCGCGTCGCCGATCCGCAAGAGGTCTTGCTGGGCTGGACCGGAATCGGCGGTGACGGGCACCCGACCGAGACGACCGATCGCATGCGCGAGGTCTGGCGCGACGGCCTGTTCGCCGAGCGCGCGCTGCAACCCGAGCGCACGCTCGTCGCGCTGCCGGGTGCGGACGACTATCCGGAGCCGGAGCGCCTGTCGCTGCTGCCCTGGCTGGCTATCGCGGGCGAGGGGATCGAGCGGGCCGGGGTGCGCGCGGGGCAGACCGTTGCGGTGGTCGGTGCGACCGGGCAACTGGGGACCGCGGCGGTGCTGATCGCGCTGGCCCGTGGGGCCGCGGCGGTGGTCGCAGTCGGCCGTAATCGGGCGACGCTGGACATGCTCGCGGGCCTGGACCGGCGGGTGGTGACGGTGCCCCTGACCGGTGACCGCGGCGTGGATGGACGTGCGATCGCCGCGGCGGCCGGGCCGGTCGACGCGGTCCTCGACACGCTCGGCCCGGTGCCCTCCGCGCTGCCGACGATGGCCGGATTCGACGCGATCCGCCCGGACGGGAGCTGGGTTCTCGTCGGCGGGGTGCGCCAGGAGCTGCCCATCCCGTACAACGATCTGATGCATCGGCGGCTGACAGTGCGAGGATCGTGGATGGCCAGCGACACGACCGTGCTCGAGCTGTGGTCCGCGATCCGCGGTGGTGCGCTGGATCTTTCGGCTCTCGATGTCACCGTTGTCGGGCTCGATGATCCCGCGGCGGCGCTGCGGGCCGCACACGATGCGCGCGGGCTCGAGGTAGTCGTCCTGGTGCCCTGACGGGGTACCGCCTCGCAATTCCTGGTCGACGGTGGGACCTCCGGCGCGTATGTGACACGACCGGCACGATCACCCGCCATGTGCGCCGCATCGCGAACACCGCCCCGAGCATTCGGGCTGGTCGGCGGCGTTCGAGCTGGACCCTGGGCAGATTATGGGTGAACGCACAGTGTCCGCACAGCACGAACGCTTGCCGGACGGAAATAATATGGCCCGATACTGTGACTGGGGCGCTGGCGCTCCGAGCGCCGGGTCCCCCTAGCCTAGGACTCGGCGAATCGGTGTGACATGTGCTGGTCGCGGCGGCCGGATCGAACGATGAGGGTGAGTGAGGCAAAGTATGGCGGGCGAATCCGGGCAACGTCAGCGCAGGGGCGCCGCTGGTCGGCCGGTGCGTCGGCGCGGCCGGTCGGCGCCGACGCTGGCCCAGCTGGTCGCGGCGGCCGTGGAACTGAACCCGCTGGGCGTCGCGGTCGACGACGGCGATCTGTCGATGACCTATGCCGAGCTCGACCGCTGGTCCTCGCGCGCGGCGCGGGCGCTGATCGCGCGCGGCATCGGGCCCGAAGATGCTGTCGCGGTGGGTATTCCGCGATCGGTCTGGTCGGTCGCGGCGGTCTGGGCCGTGGTGAAGACCGGTGCGGCCTTCGTGCCGATCGATCCGGGCTACCCGGCCTCGCGCGTGGAGCGGATGGCGGTCGACTCCGGGGCGGTGCTCGGGCTGACGGTCGAGGCGACCGCCGGCGAGCTGCCCGGCGGTCTCGAGTGGCTGGCGGTGGACTCGCCCGAATTCGGCCGTGACATCGAGGACCGTTCCGACGAGCTGGTGCTCAACGAGGACCGGGTGCGACAGCTGCGGATCACCCATCCCGCCTATGTCATCTACACCTCGGGGTCCACGGGCGTGCCGAAGGGGGTGACCGTCACCCACGCCGGCCTGGCGAATTTCTCCGCCGAGCAGCGCGAACGCTACGGCGTGACGTCCGCCTCGCGCACCCTGCACTTCGCCTCGCCGAGTTTCGACGCCTCGGTGCTCGAGCTGCTGCTGGCCCTCGGCGCGGGCGCGACGATGGTGGTGGCGCCGGTGGACGTCTACGGCGGTGCGGACCTGGCGCAGCTGCTGCGCACGCAGCGGGTGACGCACGCCTTCATCACCCCGGCGGCCCTGGCGTCGGTGGATCCGGCCGGACTGGACGACCTGGAAGTACTGGTGGCCGGTGGCGAGGCCTGCCCGCCGGAGCTGGTCAACCGGTGGGCCGGCGGGAGCCGGCGCTTCCACAACGGCTACGGGCCCACCGAGACCACCATCATGACCAATATCAGCGATCCGCTGGTGCCCGGCGAACCCGCCACGATCGGCACGGCCATCCGGGGCATGGCCAGCCGGATCCTGACCGATCGGCTCGAGGTCGAGCCGGTCGGCGGCACCGGCGAGCTGTATCTGGCCGGTCCGGGCGTGGCGCGCGGATATCACGCCCGGCCGGGGCTGACCGCGGCGCGCTTCGTGGCCGATCCGTTCGGGGAACCGGGCTCGCGGATGTACCGTACGGGCGATCTGGGCCGGGTGGACATCGCCGACGGACCGGTACTTCACATGGGCCGCAACGACTTCCAGGTCAAGATCCGCGGATTCCGGATCGAGCTGGGCGAGATCGATTCCGTCCTGAGCGCCCACGAGGCGGTCGATTTCGCGGTGACGGTGGGGCACACCACGTCTCGAGACAACACGGTCGGGGGAAACACCGCCCTGGTCTCGTATGTCATCCCCGTCGCGGGCGCCTCGATCGACACCGCCGAACTGCTCGCCTTCGCCGGGCGGCAGTTGCCCGGCTACATGGTTCCGGCGGCGCTGACCGTCCTGGACAAACTGCCGCTCACCCCGGTGGGCAAGCTCGACCGCGCGGCGCTGCCGGAGCCGGTGTTCGCCGCGGCGCAGTACCGAGAGCCGACCGGCCCCGTCGAGCGCGTCGTGGCCGAGGTCTTCGCCGATCTGCTCGGCGCCGAGCGGGTCGGCCTCGACGACGATTTCTTTGCCCTGGGCGGTAATTCGCTGCTGGCAACCCAGGCGGTCGCGCGCATCCGGGCGGCGACCGGTACCCAGTTCCCGGCGCGCGTGCTCTTCGAGGCGTCCACGGTGCAGGCACTGGCCCAGTGGGTATCCGGACTCGAGAGCACGAACCGGCCGGTGCTGGCCGCGCGCGAGCGGCCCGAGGCGATTCCGCTGGCCCCGGCGCAGCAGCGGATGTGGTTGCTCAACCAGTTCGACACCGGCTCGCCCATGTACAACGTGCCGGTCGCCATCCGGCTCACCGGCCCGCTGGACATCGCGGCGCTGGGTGCGGCCGTCGGGGATGTGATCGACCGCCACGAGATCCTGCGCACGGTCTATCCGGAGGTGAACGGCACTGTCGCGCAACGGATCCTGGATCCGGAACTGCCGGATCTGACGCCGGTCGACGCGCCCGGGCCGGACGAGTTGCGCACGGGGATCGAGCAGGTGGCGCTGTCCGGATTCGATGTGTCCGAGCAGGTTCCGTTCCGAATGGCGCTGTTCGCGCTGGGCGCTCCGGGCGAAACCGCCGATCACGCACTGGTGTTCGCCGCCCACCACATCGCCGTGGACGGCTGGTCGCTGGGCCCGCTGACCCGGGATCTGATGTACGCCTACGCCGCCCGCAGCGGTGGCGTGGCGCCGGCGTGGACTCCGCTGCCGCTGCAGTACGCCGACTACAGTGTGTGGCACCGGGAACTGCTGGGTGAGGACACCGATCCGGAGTCGCTCGCCGCCGCCCACGTCGAGTTCTGGCGCAACGAGCTGGCCGGTATCCCGGAGCTGATGGGGCTGCCCGCGGACTTCCCGCGCCCGCCCGCGCCCAGCGGCGCCGGAAAGTCCTTCTCCTTCGAGATTCCCGCAGCCGTGCACGCGAAGCTCGGCGAGGTGGCCGCGGCGGCGAACGCGACGCCGTTCATGGTCGTGCACGCCGCGTTCGCGGCGTTGCTGGCGCGGATCACCGGATCGGACGACATCGTGATCGGCACCCCGGTGGCCGGTCGCGGCGAGCCCGAATTGGCCGATCTCATCGGCATGTTCGTCAACACCGTCACGCTGCGCACCCGAATCGACCCGGCGAGGACCTTCGCGGACGTGGTCGCCCACACGCGCGAGCGCGATCTGGTGGCCTTCGACCATGCCGAGCTGCCTTTCGAACGCCTGGTGGAGGTGCTGGCGCCGGGCCGCACGGCCGCCTACAACCCGCTGTTCCAGGTGGCACTGTTCTTCCAGAACATGGCCGCACCGACTCTCGAGCTGGATGAGCTGACGGTCTCGCAGCTCGAATTGGACACCGAGGCAGCGAAATTCGACCTGCAGCTGACGATCTCCCCGGGTGCCGACGAGCACCCCTGGGGTGCGCAGTTCAGCTATGCCACAGACCTTTTCGCCGCGGAGACGATCGCCGGGTTCGCCGAGCGGTTCGTGCGCCTGCTCGAGGCGGTGGCCCACGATCCGGGCGTCGTCGTCGGCGACATCGACGTCCTTGCCCCGCAGGAGCGCGGAGATCTACTGCGCGAGCTCGAGGACACCGCGCACACCGTGCCGGGCACGCTGCTGCTGGAGGGCTACCGCCGCGCGGTGGCCGCCGCGCCCGAGGCGGTGGCGCTGGTGTTCGACGACGACATCGCATGGACCTACCGCGAATTCGACGCGTGGGTGAATCGGCTGGCCCACTACCTGATCGAACAGGGCATCGGCCCCGAATCGGTGGTGGCGCTGGCGATGCCGCGCTCGCCGGAGCTGGTGGTCGCGATGTACGCGGTGATCAGCGCGGGCGGGGCGTACCTGCCGCTGGACCTGGAGCACCCGGCCGGGCGGATCGCGTACGTGCTCGAGACCGCGCAGCCGGTCTGTGTGCTGAGCAAGAGCGGCCATCGGCCGCCCGACACGGATCTGCCCGTCATCAACATCGACACGCTGGACCTGTCGCACCTGCCCATCGAGCCGGTGAATGTGCCACTGTCCCAGGATCATCCGGCGTACGTGCTGTTCACCTCGGGCTCGACCGGCCGCCCCAAGGGCGTGATGGTCTCGCACGCGGCGATCCGCAATCAGATCGAGTGGATGGCCGCGCAGTACGAGGTCGATTCCGGCGATGTGTACCTGCAGAAGACCGCCACCACCTTCGACGTGTCGCTGTGGGGGTACTTCCTCCCGCTGAGCGTCGGCGCGCAGCTGGTGCTGGCCGCGCCCGACGGCCAGCGCGATCCCGAATACATCGCGAGTCTGATTGCGCTGCACGAGGTTACGCTGACCGACTTCGTGCCCTCGGTGCTGCAGGTGTTCCTGGCCGCCGCGCGGGCGGAGCAGCTGACCTGGCTGCGCGAGGTCTTCGTGATCGGCGAGGCGCTGCCGCCGTCGACGGTGGCCGCGTTTGCCGCGCTGTCGAGCGCGGGCCTGCACAACCTGTACGGCCCCACCGAGGCCGCGGTGTCGGTGACGTACTGGCCCGCGACTCCCGCGGATCGGACCACGGTGCCGATCGGCCTGCCGCAGTGGAACACCCGCACCTACGTGCTGGATTCGCGGCTGCACCTGACCCCGTTCGGTGCGGCCGGCGAATTGTATTTGGCCGGTGACCAATTGGCGCGTGGCTACCTGCGGCGCCCGGATCTGTCCGCGGACCGGTTCGTCGCGGATCCGTACGGCCCGCCGGGCGCGCGCATGTACCGCACCGGGGATCTCGTGCGCCGCCGCGCCGACGGCGTGCTGGAATACCTGGGGCGCATCGACTTCCAGGCCAAGATCCGCGGCCACCGCATCGAACTGGGCGAGGTCGAGGCGGCGCTGCTGGCCGATCCGGCGATCGCGCAGGCCGTGGCGCTGGTCGCACCCTCGCCGGCAGGGGATCAGTTGGCGGCGTATGTGGTTGCCGCGGACGGCGATATCGATACCGACGCGGTGCGCCGGGAACTGTCGCAGGTGCTGCCCTCCTACATGCTGCCCGCGGCCCTGGTCGTCCTCGACGCGTTCCCGATGAACTCGAGCGGCAAGCTGGACCGCGCCGCGCTGCCCGCCCCGGTCTTCGAGGCTCGCGAGTACCTCGCCCCGGCGACGCCGACCGAGCGGGCCGTGGCCGAGGTGTTCGGTGAGGTGCTGGGGATCGACCGGGTGGGCGCGGCGGACGGCTTCTTCGAACTGGGCGGTACCTCGTTGCTGGCATTCACGCTGCAGCGCGCCCTGAACGCGCGCCTGGGCATCGACCTGCCCATGGCCACGCTGTTCACCGCGCCGACCGTGCGCGCGCTGGCCGCCCGCATCGACGGCACCGATTCCGCACCCGTCACGGCCGACGAGTCGGACCTGATCGCGGCGGATGCGGTCCTGGAGCCGGAGATCGGCGCGGACGATTCGGCGCCGCCCTACGATTCGGTGCTGGACGTGCTGCTCACCGGCGCCACCGGATTCCTGGGCGTGCATCTGCTGCGGGAGTTGCTGGTGCGCACCGAGTCCCGGATCTGGTGCCTGGTCCGCGCGGATTCGGCGGAGCTGGCGCACGCGCGGATCCGGGAGTCGTTGCGGCAGTACCGGATCTGGGAGGAGGGGTTCCGCGATCGGATCGTGGCCGTGCCGGGCGATCTCGCCGCGCCCGAGTTCGGGCTCACGCCCGCCGACTACCGCCGCCTGACCGAACGCATCGACGTCATCTATCACAACGGAGCGCGGGTCAACCACATCGAACCGTATTCGCGACTGCGCGCGGCCAATGTGGAGGGCACCCGGCAGGTGCTGCGGCTGGCCACCACGACGCGGATCAAGCCGGTGCACTTCGTCTCCACGGCCAATGCCGTCATTCCCGCCACCCTCGGGCCGGATTTCCGTGGGGCGGAGGACGATCGGCTGAGCGTCGACCAGCTGTCCGCCAACGGCTACGTGGCCAGCAAATGGGTCGCCGAACAGCTGGTGACGCAGGCCGCCGAGCGCGGCGTTCCGGTGCGGATCTACCGTCCCGCAACGATTTCCGGCGATCCGCACACCGGTGTGAACAGCGCCGACGATTCGTTCTGGAACATGATCCGGGCCGTGGCGGTGCTGGGCCTGGCCCCCGATGTCGGCGACGCGGAGATGGCGCTGGTGCCGGTGAACTACGTTGTCCGCGCGATCGTTTCGCTGGCCACCGAGCCGGCGGACGGCACGGCCTACCACCTGGTCAACACGAACCCGGTGGCGATCACGGACATCTTCGAGGGCCTGCGTCGGCACGGAATCCCGGTCGCGCCCGCCTCGCTCGAGGAGATCGGGACCAGGCTGGCCGCCGAGGCCGCCGCGCGCGACGCCGCCGGTGACCACTCCCTGGTGCGTGCGGCGCTACTGAGCGGCAACTACGGTGCCGCGGCGATCGCCATCGACGACACGGCGACCCGCGCGGTGCTGGCCGACCGCGGTATCGAGTGCCCGCGCATCGACGCCGAGACCCTCGACGCCTACATCGAGTCGTTCCTCGAGACCGGGTTCTTCCCGGCGCCCGGCGAGGCCCAGAGCGGCGAGTTGCTGCGGATCCAGTGACCGATCCGGTGCGGGCGAATTCGGTTCGCCCGCACCGGATCCGGTCCCGGGGCAGCTGCGCCCAGGGGCGAATTTACTTGCGGCTCTTGAACATCCGCGAGATGCCGCCCAGCGAAGGGCCGGCCGCCGCGGCGGGGGCACTCACCGCCGAGAGGGCGGCGAAATCCTCATCGCTCAGCGAGACCTGCGCCGCGGCAACATTTTCCTCCAGGTGTGCCACGCTGGAGGTGCCGGGGATCGGCAGCATCACCGGCGAGCGGCGCAGCAGCCAGGCCAGCGCGAGCTGGGAGGGCGTCGCGACGTGGTCCTTCGCGATCGCCTCCAGCGGGCCGCCCGGCCGGGCGAGTTCGCCGGTGGCCATGGGGAACCACGGTATGAACGCGATCTGGTGGGCCTGGGTGTAGTCGACCAGCTTCTCCGCGCTGCGGTCGGACAGGTTGTACAGGTTCTGCACCGAGACGATGGGCGCCATCTTGCGCGCGGCCTCCAGCTGCGCGACGGTGACCTGGGACAGGCCGATGTGGCGGATCTTGCCCTCCTGCCGCAGCGCGGCCAGCTCGCCGAGCTGGTCGGCCAGCGGTACCTTGGGATCGATGCGGTGCAGCTGGAACAGATCGATGCGCTCGACCCCGAGGTGGCGCAGGCTCAATTCCGCCTGCTGGCGCAGATACTCGGGCCGGCCGAGCGGCAGCCACTCGCCAGGGCGGGGCCGAGTCAGGCCCGCCTTGGTGGCGATGACCAGATCCTCGGGATACGGATGCAGCGCCTTGCGAATCAGCTGCTCGCTGACGAACGGCCCGTACGAGTCGGCGGTATCGATGAACGTGACCCCCAGCTCGACCGCGCGCCGCAGCACGCGCACCGCCTCGTCTGGATCCTTGGGCTCGCCCCAGACACCGGTGCCGGTGAGTTGCATCGAGCCGAATCCGAGGCGATTGATCGGTAGGTCGCCACCGAGGGTGAAGCTTCCGGATGCGGCGGCGGGACGTGACTCGGTGGGGGTGGCCATGATTCCTTCCGAACGACTGATCGAACTGGGATCCACACTAGTCATGCGGGAGTGTCTCGGCTTCCCGATGAACCTTTTCCTCGAGGAGTGCGACGATGTTCACCACGCGACCCACCCTGCAGGGGACCTTCGGCATGGTCTCCTCCACGCACTGGCTGGCCGCGCAATCGGCGATGGCGGTGCTGGAGGCGGGCGGTAACGCCTTCGACGCCGCGGTCGCGGCGGGATTCGTGCTGCACGTGGTGGAACCCCATCTCAACGGCCCGGCGGGCGAGGTGCCGATGATTCTGGCGCCGTCGGGCGGACCGGTCCGGGTGCTGTGCGGGCAGGGGCCGGCGCCCGCGGGCGCGAGCATCGGGCGCTACACCGCGCTGGGGCTGGAATTGATTCCCGGCTCGGGCCCGCTGGCCGCGGCCGTGCCCGGATCCTTCGACGCCTGGATGGTGCTGCTGCGCGACTACGGCACGTGGCCGCTCGACGAGGTGCTGAAATATGCGATCGGGTACGCGGAGCACGGTCACCCGCCCGTACCCCGGATTGCCGCGACCGTGGAGACCGTGCGGGAACTGTTCGAGATCGAGTGGACGACCTCGGCCGAGGTGTACCTGCCCGGGGGTCGCGCGCCCGAACCGGGCACGCTGTTCCGGAATCCGGCGCTGGCCGCCACCTGGCGGCGACTGCTCGATGAGGCCGGCGCCGCGGGCGGCGACCGGGAGGCGCGGATCGAGGCGGCGCGGCGGGTGTGGCGGGAGGGATTCATCGCCGAGGCGCTCGTGGCCGCGGCCGCCCGGCCCGCCATGGACACCTCGGGCGAGCGGCACGCCGGAGTGCTCACCGGGGACGACTTCGCCTCGTACGAGGCGAGTTTCGAGGATCCGGTGCGCTTCGAGCGCGACGGGTGGACGATCTGCAAGGCGGGCCCCTGGTCGCAGGCGCCGGTGCTGGCGCAACAGCTCGCACTGCTGCCTGGCGAACTGCCCGAGTACGGCTCGGCCGAATACGTGCACCTGCTGATCGAGGGCTGCAAGCTGGCGATGGCCGATCGCGAGGCCTGGTACGGCGACGCCGCGCCGGTCCCGATGGACGAGCTGCTCTCGGCCGAATACAACACGGCCAGAAGGGCTCTCGTCGGCGCGGAGGCGTCGTACGCGCTGCGGCCCGGCAGCCCGGGCGGGCGGGCCCCGGTGCTGAGCAAGCATGCGCTCGCGGTCGCCGCCGGCGCGGGCGGGCAGCAAGCGGCCGCCGGGCTCGGCGCCGGTGAGCCGACGGTCGCCAAGAACGGCGAAACCCGCGGCGACACCTGCCATCTCGACATCGTCGATCGGTGGGGCAACATGATCGCTGCCACCCCGTCCGGCGGCTGGCTGCAGTCCAATCCCGTGGTGCCGGAACTGGGTTTCCCGCTCGGCTCGCGCCTGCAGATGGCCTGGCTCGATCCGGGCCTGCCCAATTCGCTCACCCCCGGCCGCCGCCCGCGCACCACCCTGAGCCCGTCGCTGGCATTGCGGGGCGGCGTGCCGGTCATGGCGTTCGGCACGCCCGGCGGCGATCAGCAGGATCAGTGGCAGCTGCACTTCTTCCTGTCGGTCGCGCTGCGGGCACCGGTGCGCGGCGGGCTGGATCTGCAGGGCGCGATCGATGCGCCCAACTGGCACAACGATTCGTTCCCGGGCTCGTTCTATCCGCACGCGATGAATCCGGGGTCGGTGACCGTCGAGTCCCGGATCGGGCAGGAGGTGATCGAGGGGTTGCGGCGGCGTGGTCACGCGGTGACCGTCGGCGAGGCGTGGTCCGAGGGGCGGTTGTGCGCCGTGGCCCGCGATCCGGAGACGGGTGTGCTGTCGGCGGGTGCGAATCCGCGCGGCATGCAGGGCTATGCCGTCGGACGATGATGCTTCATTACACAAGTTAATGGCGCATGAACTATGTGCCATTGAGGGGTGGTATGTACCGTCGGATCGAGGTAGGGTTTACCACGCGCTAACCGGCGCGTTTGTATGGGAGCGCCGCGGACCGAGGATACCCCTTCGGTCTCGGTGCGCCCGCTACTGACGAAGGACTTGCTGGCACGATGACCGCCCCCACCCGCCGCGAACATGATCTGCTCGGGGATCGCGACGTTCCCGCCGACGCCTACTGGGGTGTGCACACCCTCCGTGCGAGCGAAAACTTCCCGATCACCGGCACCCGGCTGTCCACCTACGCGCACATGGTCGACGCGCTGGCCGCGGTGAAGGAGGCGGCCGCGCGCGCCAACGAGAAGCTCGGGCTGCTCCCCTCGGACAAGGCCGCGGCGATTACGCGCGCCTGCAGGGAGATTCGCGAGGAGGGCCGTCTGCACGATCAGTTCATCGTCGACGTCATCCAGGGCGGCGCCGGTACCTCGACCAACATGAACGCCAACGAGGTGATCGCGAACCGGGCGCTCGAGATCCTGGGCCACGCGAAGGGCGAGTACGGGCACCTGCATCCGAACGAGGACGTCAACCTCAGCCAGTCCACCAACGACGCCTATCCGACCGCCGTGCGCGTGGCCACGATCCTGGCCGTACGCGAGCTGCTGGACGCGATGACGGTGCTGCGCAAGGCCTTTGCGGCCAAGTCCGTGGAATTCCACGACATCCTCAAGATGGGCCGCACCCAGTTGCAGGACGCGGTGCCGATGACCCTGGGGCAGGAGTTCTCCGCCTATGCGGTGATGCTCGAGGAGGATCAGAGCCGCCTGGCCGAGGCCGTCCAGCTGATGCACGAGATCAATCTCGGTGCCACCGCGATCGGCACCCGGCTCAACGCCCCGGAGGGGTACTGCGAGGCCGTGCGCGGGCAGCTGGCGGAGATCACCGGCATGCCGCTGGTGACCGCCTCGAATCTGGTTGAGGCGACGCAGGATTGCGGTGCGTTCGTGCAGCTGTCGGGCGTGCTCAAGCGGATCGCGGTCAAGCTGTCCAAGACGTGCAACGATCTGCGGCTGCTGTCCTCGGGTCCGCGTGCGGGCCTGAACGAGATCAATCTGCCCGCGATGCAGGCCGGCTCGTCGATCATGCCGGGCAAGGTCAATCCGGTGATCCCGGAGGTGGTCAATCAGGTGGCCTTCGAGGTCATCGGCAACGACATGACCATCACCATGGCCGCCGAGGCGGGGCAGTTGCAGCTCAACGCCTTCGAGCCGATCATCCTGCATTCGCTGTCCAAGAGCATCACCCACCTGGGCGCGGCCTGCCGTACCCTCGCCGAGCGCTGCGTCACCGGCATCACCGCCAACGCGGAGGTCACCCACGCGATGGTGCAGAACTCCATCGGCCTGGTCACCGCCCTGAACCCGTACATCGGCTATACCGCCGCCACCGAAATCGCCAAGGAGGCACTGGCTTCGGGCCGCGGCGTGGCCGAGCTGGTGCTCGAGAAGGGCCTGCTGCCGCCCGAGCGCCTGGCCGCCATCCTGCGGCCGGAGGAGCTCGCCGGGCTCGGCGAGGCGCCCGCGGTGGAGGTCGTCGCCTGAGACCGCGCCGCTGCCGCTCGCTCAGGCCCGGGAGGCGAGTTCGCGATCGGCGGCGGCGCCGTGGTAGAAGTACTGCCCCAAACCGACTGTGAAGACGAGTATTCCGTACACCGAATGCTCGACCGACGCGGTGAACAGCGAATTGGTCCGCAGGTAGCGCAGCGCGAAGATCCAGCCGCCGGCCCCGCTCAGCACGACCGAGACCCAGCTGCCGAAGACGATGTGCACGTAGCCGAATGCGGCCGCGCTCGCGGCCACCAGCCCGAGGCCATCGCCGAAAACCGGTGCGTAGCGGTGGAACAGGAACGAGCGGTACACCAGCTCCTGCGGATATACGCTCAGCACCGGGTACAACACCATCACCGCGAGCCACAGCCAGGGATTGCGGCGGGGGAGTTCGAACAGCCTGTCCCGCCGCAGCGCGGCCACGGCCGCGGTGAGCCCCAGGGCGCTCGTCGCGGCCAGCGCGCCCATCGGGCGGATCTGCGTGCGCAACGCCCGGGAGCGCCACAGCGCGTCGCGATCGAAGCCGGGGGAGCGGCGCAGGTACGCGCTCGCGCCGAGGGCCAGCGCCAGCAGCGCGGGAATCGGCGGGGTGCCGCGCAGCTTGGCGTTGTACACGGTGGTGGCGCCGAAGAACAGGGCCGCGTACTCGGCGGCGAGGTAGACCCGCCGCCACCGTCGAATCCTCACGAACACACGATAGTTCGCGCCGCTGTGGCGCGCAGTGCGACGCTGCCTACCTCAGCGCGGCGCCATCCGGATGGCGCCGTCGAGACGGATGGTCTCGCCGTTGAGCATCGGGTTCTCGACGATGTGCCGGGCCAGCGCCGCGTACTCGGTCGGGTCGCCCAGGCGGGCCGGGTGCGGCACCTGCGCGCCCAGCGCGGCGATGGCCTCGTCGGGCAGCGTCGCGAACAGCGGGGTGTGGAACAGGCCCGGGGCGATGGTGACGACCCGGATGTTGACGTTCGCCAGATCGCGGGCGATCGGCAGGGTCATGCCCACGATGCCGCCCTTGGAGGCGGAGTAGGCGGCCTGGCCGATCTGGCCGTCGTAGGCCGCGACCGAGGCGGTGTTGATGATCACGCCGCGCTCCTCGCCGTCCAGCTCGGTGGCCGAGATGCGCTCGGCGGCAAGGCGGATGACATTGAACGTGCCGATCAGGTTGACCGTGACGACCTTGGTGAACGCGTCGAGCGGGAACGCGCCCTTCTTGCTGACCGTCTTGATCGCATTGCCGATGCCCGCGCAGTTCACCGCGATCCGCAGCGTGCCCAGTGCCTGCGCGGCATCCAGGGCCGCGGCCACCTGCTCCTCGCTGGTCACGTCGGTCGGCGCGAAGACCACGCCCTCGCCCAGCTCCTTGGCGATGGCCTCGCCGTTGGAGGAGGGCAGGTCCACGATGACGACCTTGGCGCCCTGGCCGTGCAGCTCCCGCACGGTCGCCAGGCCCAATCCGGAGGCGCCGCCGGTCACCACGGCGACGGCGTTGTTGATCTGCATGAGACGGTTCCCTTCTGCTCTCGTCCGCTCGAGGTTAACCGTCGCACGCGGATTAAGTAAATATCGCTTCGCTACACCAGTGAATGAAACGTGTTACAGTCTGCTTGGTGTTACGGCAGGTAGCAGCGGTCTGCTTGCGAACCTGTGGCGCGACGTTGTTATTTGCACCGGCACCTATCGCAGCCGCACGGGGAACTCGGTCATGCCATGGATCAGCGTGCTGGGCTGCCAGGCGACCGTGGCCGCCTCCGGCGTCATCGACATGTCCGGGAAGCGTTGCACCAGCCCCCGGAAGGCGATATCGGCCTCCAGCCTGGCCAGCGGCGCGCCGACGCAATAGTGGATGCCGTGGCCGAAGGCCAGGTGCCCGGCGGTCTCGCCGGCCAGATCCAGATTCTCCGGATCGGCGAAGCGGGCCGGATCGCGATTGGCCGCGCCCAGCGCGACGAGCACGAATTCGCCCTCGGGGATATCGATCCCGGCGATCCGCACCGGCTCCCCGGTGTATCGGAAGGTGGACCAGCCCACCGGCCCGTCGTGCCGCAGGAACTCCTCCACCGCGGCCGGGGTGCTCGACGGGTCCTCCCGCAGCGCGCGCAGCTGTGCCGGATTGAACAGCAGGGCACGAGTGCCGTTGGCGATCAGGTTCACCGTCGTCTCGTGCCCCGCCACCAGCAGCAGGAAGGCCATCGAGACCAGCTCCTGCTCCGACAGGCGGTCGTCCTCGTCGCTGGCCAGGACCAGTCCGGACAGCAGATCCTCGCCCGGCTCGGCCCGCTTGCCCTCCACCAGATCGCGCAGGTAGAGCGACATGTCCGCGGCCGCGGTGCCGACCTCCTCCTCGGTGGCCTCGGCCCCGCCCAGCAGCAGCTTGGTCCAGCGCTGGAAGCGCTCGCGGTCCTCGAACGGCACCCCCAGCAGTTCGCAGATCACCGTGACCGGCAGGGGGACGGCGAAGGCTTGGAGCAGATCGACCTCGTCGCTGCCCTCCATCGCGTCCAGCAGCGCATCGGTGATCTCCTGGATGCGGGGGCGCAGCGCGTTCACCGCGCGGGCGGTGAAGGCCTTGTTGACCAGCTTGCGCAGGCGGGTGTGATCCGGCGGATCGCTGTTGAGCATGTGCACCGAGAGGTCGAAACTGCCCGGGTTCGCGAAGAACTGCTGGGTGTTCTTGCGCTCGAACACTTCCCGCATCCCGGCCACGCCCTTGAGCAGCCGGTGATCGGCCAGGGCGGCGCGCGCCTCCTCGTAGCCGATGACGACCCAGGCGGGAACGCCGTTGCGGGGCATCCGAACCCGCACCACCGGCCCGGTCTCGCGCCAGCGGGCATAGTAGACATGGGGATCGGCGAAGAAATCGTCGCCGAGCTCATCGATTCTCTGGGGGCTCTCGGTGTTGACCATCGTGTCCTCGTAATGTCCAGCGGCCGTGGGTCGGTCGCGCTCGGCTGTGCGGCGATCGGCCTCACCCCACCCAACGTACCTGTCGGTAGCGGCAACCAGTTGGGCCGCAATCGATCACGAATGTCGCGAATGGGCTTGGTAACACGCCGGATTCGGCGGGGTGGTTAAGCTTGGTACGAAAACGGGCGAGCCGCCCAGTGGGTACCGTCCGGTACTGTGGCTCGGGTTCAGTCCCATGGACGGCCGCGGCTAACTCCTCTCGGCGTGTCGCGCGCGCCACGCCGTATTTTGACCGTTGTTGGCAAACGTGCGGTTTCGCCGATGGCGGTCGATCGACTATTAATGCTATGTGCCACTACCAACCGTGACCCCTTGGCTGTCGCAGAATCTCACCCTCCTGGAGGCGCGATGACCATCGAGCGCTCCGGTGAGGACGATGTCACGCATCTGGCCAGACGCGTCGAGCATGCCCGTGGCCGCCTGGCCTATCAGTTCGACCCTGCACTGACCGAGGCCCTGTCCGAAGACGAGCTGCGTGCCGAACGCGATCTCGCCGAGAAGATTCGAGAGGCCGAGCGGGATCAGCGCTGGAAGCATGTCCAGGCCGCCGCCCAAGCCTCCGACGAAGCCCGGACCACCTCTCAGAAGATCGCGAAAGCCGACATGCGTGATCTGTTGCTCGCCCGCCGCGCCCTGGCCGCGCAGCGGCGCGAATCGAGCCCGCACGCCAAACTTGCCTCGCTGTACCGGCATCGGGCGTGGTCGCTGCGCGCGCTGGCCGGTGTCGTCGCGTCCGGCATGCTCTGGTCCGCGGTCAACGTGCAGCACAACATCGCGCCCGGCGGCCCCAGTGATCCGCTGTACTGGTTCAGCTACCTGCTCGAGGCCATGATCAGCGTCTGTCTGGTCATCATCATGATCGGCACCAACAAGGTCGCCGAGTGGGGCATCCTGGACAGCCGCAGGCAGGTCGCGATCGCCGAATTGGCCCTGCTGTCACTGACTGTCGGCCTCAACACCTACCCGTACATCCGCCGCGGCGACTGGTACGACGTGGGCGTGCACGCGGTCGCCCCGGTGATGATCGGTGTCGCGCTGCTCATCCATCACGCGGCCAGCTCCCGGTACGGGCTGGCCATCGCGCACGCCACCGAGCAGGTGCGCGACCTCCCCGACCCCTCCGAGCAGATCCGGCGCACGATGCCGACGTTCGTGAGCTTCTTCCGCCAGAACGTCTCGCCCGACGTGACGCGCCCCAGCGGCGCCCTCACGGCGCTGCCCAGTGGCCACGAGCCCCCGGCGGCCGAGAGCGCCAAGCGCATGGATCCCGTTGCGGAGCAGGACAAGCCGGCCACGGTGGACGCGGACGACATCGACGCGTACCGTTCGACGCTTCCGGACGACACGACAGTCACCGCGGAGACCCACACTCCCAAACCGGAATTCCGCACCTCCTCCGACGGCTGGCTGACCAGCAAGGATGTCAACGGCCGGGAGGCCAACGGCAGCAACGGTAACGGGGCCAAGCGCAACGGCAACACCAACGGATCCGCCACCAACGGCAGGCCCGCGAGCAACGGGGCGCCCGCGGCCAGCGGCCCGGATGCCGATGCCGCGCAGGACGATTCCGCGAACGGGTACGACACCGGCCAGTTCCGCATCGCCGAGACCCTCGAGCAGGAGCTTGCCGAGCTGCGCGCCGAGCGTCGCCGCGCCCGCGCCAGCCGGCAGCGGACCTCCACCTTCAGCGAGGACTGACCGCGGGTAAACAACATACAGGTACCGCGTGTGAACCCTCTCCGGCCTTCGGAGAGGGTTCACACGCGTCGGAAGAGGTAAGGGCCCGAGTGGCCGGTTTGCGACGTTCGCCCGGGGTGGCGATGCGCGCGCGGCTCGAGTGGGGCAGGGTTGGTGACGTGGACGGAATCGTTCTGGAGCAACTCGGGATGAGTTACGGGGAAACACCCGTATTCGCCGATATCACCGTGACCCTGCCGGGCGGGCGGTGCACCGCGATCGTGGGGCCGAGCGGCGTCGGCAAGACCACGCTGCTGCGGCTGCTCAATCGGCTCGCCGAACCGAGTGCCGGGCGGATCCTGCTGGACGGTGTGCCGATCACCGAGCTCGACGTGCTGGAGCTGCGACGGCGAGTGGGGCTGATACCGCAGCAGGCGACACTGCTCGCGGACATCGTCGTCGACGAGGTGCGGGTGGCCCGCCCCGAGCTGACCGCCACCGAGGCCGCCGCGCTGCTGGTGCGGGCCGGGCTGCCCGAGACCTTCCTGCACCGTCAGTGCGCCGAGCTGTCCGGCGGCGAGGCGCAGCGGGTGTGCCTGGCGCGCGGGCTGGCCGTGCGGCCCGACGTGCTCGTGCTGGACGAGCCGACCTCGGCGCTGGACGAGGTGGCCGCCGCCGCGGTCGCGAAACTCATCGCCGAGCACACCGCGGGCGGCGGCGCGGTCGTCCTGGTCAGTCATGACAGCGGTTTCGTCGGCACGGTCGCCGACGACATCCTGCTCATGGAGGGCGGGCGCCTGTCCCGCCTCGGCGAGTCCGATGGTGGCCACCTCGGCGGGGCGGACTCCGACTCCGCTCGGGGCGAAGCGGACCGGGCCGCGAGAATCGGGGCCGACACCGAGCAGGCGGGGGTAGCTCAGGTCCACGAAGATCGCGCGTCGGCCGTCGAGGCCGAGGGCGCTGACGCCGACGGGTTCCGGACCCGGGAAACCCAGGCCGAGGTGGCGCCGACGCAGGCACTCGAGGATCGGGAAGCGTGATGGTACAAGCTCTTTCGGTTCCGGACTGGACGGGCGTCGGCGCCTCGGTCCTCCTGGTGGCCCTAGCGGCCCTCATCGCCTATCGGCAGCACCTACACCTGACGCGGGAGTTGCTCATCGCCGCGGTGCGGGCCGGGGTGCAGCTGATCGCCGTCGGCGCGATCCTGCTGGTTGTGTTCCGGCGCACCGGATTACCGGGCGCGCTGGTCTGGGTGGTGCTGATGATCATCATCGCCGGACAGGTCGCCGGGCGGCGCGGCGCCGGGTTGCCGCACGCGATCCGCTCGGCCACCATCGGGGTCGCCTTCGGTTCGACCATCACCCTCGGCGCGCTGATACTGCTGCACGTCATCTCCACCCAGGCCCGGGTGGTGGTCCCGGTCGGCGGCATGATCGTGTCGGGCTCGATGCAGGCCACCGGCGTCGCGCTGCGCCGCCTGCGGGAGGACGCGCGCGAGGCCCGTCCGGCCATCGAGGCCCGCCTGTGCCTCGGACTGCCCGCGCACCAGGCATTCCTGCCGTACCGGCGTTCGGCGCTGCGCACGGCGCTCGTACCGGCGATCGATGCGACCAAGGTCGTCGGACTGATCAGTCTGCCCGGCGCGATGACCGGCCTGATCCTGGCCGGGGTCGAGCCCTTGACCGCCATCCGCTACCAGATCGTGGTCATGTACATGCTGCTGGCCGCGACGGCGTTGGCCGCCCTCGCCGCCGCCCGCGTGGCCGAGCGCTATCTGTTCGACGACGCGCAGCGCCTCCTGGTGCTGCCCGCGTGACTACCCGCCGGTGCGGTCGGCCAGGCGCACGACGAAGCGCAGCGCCGACCAGTCCTGGTCGACCGCGCAGATCTTGTTGTCCACCAGTCCGGCGGACAGCCCGTACGCGCGGACCTCGGCCTCGTGGAGATCGGTGGTGAGGGCGCCGGACGCCTTGGGCCAGGCGATCCAGAGTCCCCCGGACGGGGTCAGCCGGGTGCGCCAGTGCGCGAAATGCCGTGCGAGAGCGGCACGGTCGGGGCAGAAGCCGACAATCACGTCGTAGACGCCGCGGCCGGCCCGGCGATGCACCTCGACGTCCTCCGGGAGCGGCGAGACCGTGAATCCGGCGGGCGCGTCACCCACCAGCACCCGATGTCCCGGCTCGATACCAAGTTTCCGGGGCAGCGGCGTGCCCGAGTATCCGGCCATAAAATCAGACGATAATCCCCGTCCGTTCGGGCGCGTTCGGCAGTTCTCAGGAATCCATCAGACGTCTCTGGTGTTGCCCATACGTACAGAGGGTTTACTGAAAGTGCTGCTGATCAGCAGCGTCGGGCACAGCTGAGTCCAAGGAGGCCGGCCGTGGACAGTGCAGTTACCGCCGCGTTTTCTCGTCGCGAGTTGATCCGCGTGCCGGGCATCTCGGGCGCCTCGGTGAGCAGGCGCGGACCGCGCTCGCTCAATGCCGACGCCGCGGCTAGCTGGACCGATCAGGACACCGGGCACCTCGCATTCGTGGTCGCGGACGGCGTCGGCGATCATCTGCCCGCGGCCCGGGCCGCGCGCCTGGTCGCCGCGACGGCCGCCCAGGCCGGTGCCCGCGCCGGGGCCAAGGCCGGAATCCTTGCCGCGCAGGTGGAATTGCTGCGGCAGCTGCCCGAGCGGGAGGCCGACAGCGTCCTGGTCGTCGCGGTGCGGTCCGTGCTGGGCGGGCCGTGGGACGTCGCCTGGGTCGGCGACTGCCGCGCCTACCGGTGGAACGGGCGGGTGCTGCACCAGATCACCAACGATCACACCGTGGCCGAATACTTTCGGGCGCTGGGCCGCCCCGCGCCGCCGCGGACGAGCCACCTGGTGACGACCTCCGCCCGCACCGCCGCCGCGGCGGACATCGGGCAGGCCGAGACCGGGGTCAGCGACGGCAGGCTGCTGCTGAGCACCGACGGCGTGCACAAGCGGCTGGACATGCTGGCGATCAAGGACATCCTGGCGCGCCCCGCGACGCCGGGAGTCGCCGCGGATGCCCTGGTGGAGGGCGCCCGCGCGGCCGGTAGCACCGACAACGCCACCGCGCTGGTGGTGGACTGCTTCTAAAGGCGCGCCGGTGCGCGGCGCCTTACAGCGCGGCGAGCATACAGGCGCCGAGGAACAGCACCTGTACCGCGCCGCGCAGCGGCAGCGGCATGGACTTGATGCCCAGATCCCCGCGGGCGGCACGGATATTGGCCGGAAACAGCGCGATCATCAACAGCGCCAGGCAGATTGCCGCCGCGGGCGCGACGGGCGGTATCAGAAGGCCTGCGGCGCCCGCCAATTCGAGTACCCCGGTGAGGGTCACCAGCATCGCCGCGGACGGGAGTCGCGGCGGCACCATCGCGATGAGCGCGTCGCGTCGCGGCCGCAGGAAGTGGGCGCTGGCCGTGAGCACGAGCATGGCCGCCAGGCCGAGGCGCACGGCGTGCGGCCAGGAGTCCGGCCAGTGGCCCAGATGTCCCCACCCGGCGAGGCGGGTGAGTCCGGCGACGACGACGAGAACGAGTAGTGGTGCCATCGGAAGCTCCTGCGGATCGGCCCTAATCTTTACAGTGGAAAGATTAGGGCCGATCCCGGCAACTTGTCAATGGCAAGTTTGGCTCAGTGTGTCGCGCGCGGGCCCGGTGCGGCGTGATGGCGGCCGGTGGGGTAGGTGTCGGCGCCGAGATCCTCGTCGTCGTAGTAGTAGACCGTGTCGCGGTCGGCACGTTCTGCGAGCAGGTCGCGGATCTCGGCCAGCAGCTCCTCCTGCGTGGCCTTCTTCTCCCCGGGCTTGCCGAAGCGCTTCTTCAGTGTGTTCATCGGCAGGATGAGTACGAAGTACAGCACGGCGGCGACCATCACGAAGTCGATGGCGGCGCTGATGATCGGGCCGATCGCGACGAAGGTGGACGGCTTTCCGGAGATCAGCTGAAAGCCGAGGCCGAGCTGGCTGTTGCCGCCCAGCACCGCCAGTAGCGGTTCCACGACTCCCTTGGTGACCGAGCTCACAATGGCCGTGAACGCGGTGCCCATCACGACCGCGACGGACAGGTCGATCACGTTTCCGCGCATCAGGAAGTCTTTGAAACCCTTGAGCATGGTGCGGCGAACCCCAATCTGAACTGTGCTATTTCTTTCCCTCCGGGAGTGTAATGCAGCGAATCTTCGGCAATCGCGCCGTGTCTCAAAAAGATAACGGCGACCGTGTTTCGCTGGTGGGATGCCCCGCTGCCGCCCCCGTCGGTGCTCTCGCGCGCCTGGGCCGAACGTGTCGCCGCGGCGCTGGACGAGGCCCTGAACATGGGTGGGGTGTCGCTGGAGCGGGTGACCCGGCGCCTGGCGACCAGCCCACGCACGCTGCAGCGGCGTCTCACCGAGGCGGGTACCACCTGGCGGTAGGAGCTGGATCGGGCCAGGCTGCGCCGCGCCACGGCGGCGGGTCCGCTGAGCGGGTCCCGGCAGGCCCAGCTGCTCGGATATGCGGACGCGGCCTCGATGCGCCGAGCGGCGTAGCGCTGGACCGTCGCCGCGCAGGCGAGGTCGGTCGTCGAGGCCGAGGCGAGCAACTTCTAGGCCCGCCTCTTCATCTCGCATGGAATCGCTTCGCTACGCCCGGATATAGCTGGCCGCGATGCTCCAGAATGTCGTGCGTTCCAGCGAGCCGAGGTCCCAGCTTTCCGCGATCGCATGGGAGGCGGCGACGATGCCGGGCACGTCGAAGTCCTCGCGGGTTGCGGTGCCCTTGGCCTCGAGCGCGGCGATGACGTAGGCCGTCGCGCTCTCGCTGGTGTGGTGTGAGCTGACGTGCTGGGGCAAGGCAATCTCCAATCAGTCGCAGGTTTACAGACTGTCGATCCCGAATCGGCCGGACATGTGCTCCAGTTTTGTGTGCTGAACAGTTGCCTTGCTAGCCCGGAACACGCCACGTTCGGGCAAACGCGCCAACTTCAGTCGCACGCATCGGTACCCGCCGCGAACTCGGATACACCCGTGCGGACCTGCCGATGTGGAAGCGTATCCGAGTCCGATCATGATCGGATCAGGATTCGGTCGACCGGCCTTTCAGGAGTTCTTCGTAGCGGTACTCGGTTTCGATCGGGGTGCCCGCGGAATGTGCCGCCAGTTCGCGGCGACGCAGCTCCACGCGCCGGATCTTGCCCGAGATGGTCTTGGGCAGCTCGGAGAACTCGATCCGGCGCACTCGCAGGTAGGGCGCGAGATGGTCGCGGGCGTATTCGAGGATGGACCGCGCGGTGTCGCGGTCGGGTTCCCATCCGGCGGCCAGGGTTATGTACGCCTTCGGGACGGTCAGGCGGGTGTCGTCGGGTTGCGGCACCACCGCGGCCTCCACCACCGCCGGATGCTCGATCAGGATGCTCTCGAGCTCGAAGGGCGAGACCTTGTAGTCCGAGGACTTGAAGACGTCGTCGGTGCGGCCGATGTAGGTGACGTACCCGTCGGCGTCTCGCGTGGCGACGTCTCCGGTGTGGTAATAGCCGCCCGCTATCGCGGCGGCGTTGCGCTCGGGATCGTTCAGGTATCCGGTCATCAGATTGACCGGATGGGCGCTCAGATCGAGGCAGATCTCGCCCTCGTCGGCGAGCTCGCCGGTGATCGGATCCACCAGCACCACCGGCACGCCCGGCGCCGGGCGGCCCATCGACCCCGGCTTGACCGGCTGGCCCGGGGTGTTGCCGACCTGCAGCGTGGTCTCGGTCTGGCCGAAGCCGTCGCGGATGGTCAGGCCCCAGGCCTTCTCCACCTGCGCGATCACGTCCGGATTGAGCGGCTCACCGGCGCCGAGGATTTCGCGCAGCCCCGCCGGGCGTTCGCCGAGATCGGCCTGAATCAGCATGCGCCACACCGTGGGTGGCGCGCAGAAGGTGTTGACCTCCGCCCGGCGCAACTGATTCAGCAGCGCCGCCGCGTCGAAGCGGGCGTAGTTGTAGACGAAGATCGTCGCCTCGGCGATCCACGGCGCGAAGAAGCAACTCCACGCGTGCTTGGCCCAGCCCGGTGCGCTGATCGCCAGGTGCACGTCCCCGGGCCGCACGCCGATCCAGTACATCGTGCTCAGATGGCCGACCGGATAGCTGGTCTGGTTGTGCCGCACCATCTTCGGCTTGCTCGTGGTGCCCGAGGTGAAATACACCAGCAGCTCGTCGGAAACGTCGGTCACGGCCTCGAACGGGCCCTGCGACTCGACCGCCGCGGCGCCGGAATAGGGCAGCCAGCCGGATACGTCGTCGCCCACTACGATTCGCGTGTATTCGCCGGGTACCTCGGCGAACTTCGCGGTGTCGGCCGAGTTGGCGATCGCGAAAGCGACCGCGCCGCGCTCGATCCGGTCGGACAGGTCCGCGGGCCCCAGGGCCGCGGTGGTCGGCATGATGACCGCGCCCAGCTTGGCGACGGCCAGCATCGCCTCCCACAGCTCGACCTGATTGCCGAGCATCAGCAGGACCCGGTCGCCGCGTCCCATGCCGTGCGCGGCGAACCAGGTGGCCACCCGGTCCGAGCGGGCGGCCATCTCGTCGAAGCTCACCTGCTGCTCGCGGCCGTCCTCCTCCACGATCCACAGCGCGGTGCGGTCGTTGCCGCGGGCGATCACGTCGAACCAGTCGATGGCCCAGTTGAACGTCCCGGTCGGCCGGGGCCATTCGAAGGTGCCGCGGGCCGCCTCGTAATCCGTTGCCGCAGCTATCAGTTGGTCGCGGCCGGCGCGGTAGAGCGCTGTGTTGCCGGTCATTTCGTCTCTCCTGCGTCCTCGGGGCCGAACAGTCGTGCGGAGACCTCGCGCATCTCGACCTTCCGGATCTTTCCGGTCACCGTCATCGGAAACTCCTGCACGACGTGCACATAACGGGGAATCTTGTAGCGGGCCAGGCGGCCGTCGCAGAATGCGCGCAGCGCCTGCGCGTCCAGCGGTGCGGCGCCCTCGCGCATTCGCAGCCAGGCCACCAGTTCCTCGCCGTAGCGGGCGTCGGGCACGCCGACCACCTGGGCGTCCAGGATGTCCGAGTGGGTGTAGAGGAATTCCTCGATCTCGCGCGGGTAGATGTTCTCCCCGCCGCGGATCACCATGTCCTTGATGCGACCGGTGATCGCGACGTAGCCGTCCTCGTCCATGGTGGCCAGATCCCCGGTATGCATCCAGCGCGCGGAATCGATTGCCTCGGCGGTCTTCTCGGGGTCGTTCCAATAGCCGAGCATGACCGAGTAGCCGCGTGTGCAGAATTCACCCGGCTCGCCGCGCGGCACCGTCAGCCCGGTGTCCGGGTCCACGATCTTGATCTCGAGATGCGGGCCCACCCGGCCCACGGTGGCGGTGCGCTGGCCCACCGAATCGTTGCGGCGGGTCTGTGTCGACACCGGCGAAGTTTCGGTCATGCCGTAGCAGATGGACACCTCGGACATGCCCATCCGCTCGATGACCTGCTTCATCACCTCCACCGGGCACGGGGATCCGGCCATGATTCCGGTGCGCAGGGTGGACAGATCGTAGGTTTCGAAGTCCGGCTCGGCGAGTTCGGCGATGAACATCGTCGGCACCCCGTACAGCGACGTACACCCCTCGGCGGCAACGGTTTCCAGTGTGGCGCGCGGATCGAAACCCTCGGCCGGAATCACCATCGCCGCGCCGTGACTGGTCGCGGCGAGATTGCCCATCACCATGCCGAAGCAGTGGTAGAACGGCACCGGGATGCAGATCCGGTCGGCGGCGGTGTAGCCGCACAGCTCGCCCACGAAATAGCCGTTGTTGAGGATGTTGTGGTGCGAGAGCGTGGCGCCCTTCGGGAATCCGGTGGTGCCCGAGGTGTATTGGATGTTGATCGGGTCGTCGGGGGACAGGTTCGCCTGCGCCGCGGCGAGTTCCGCCGGATCCCCGGTGCGGCCGGAGGTGACCAGCGCGGTCCACTCCGGCCCGTCGAGCAGGATCACCCGTGCCAAGTCCGGGCACTCCGGGCGCGCCTGTTCGATCATCGCCGCATAGTCCGCGCCCTTGAACTCCCGGGCCGCGACCAGCAGCCGAATCCCCGCCTGCTGCAGGACATATCGCAGTTCGTGGGCGCGGTAGGAGGGGTTGATATTGACCAGGATGGCGCCGATCCTGGCGGTCGCGTACTGGGTCAGCGTCCATTCCGCCCGATTGGGGGCCCAGATGCCGACCCGATCGCCCTTGCCGATCCCGGCCGCCAGCAGCCCCAGCGCCGTCGCGTCCACCTCGGCGGCGAATTCGGCATACGTCCATCGCACCCCGGCGCGGCGGTCGATCAGGGCGTCCCGGTCCCCGTACTCGGAGACCGTGCGGTCCAGGTTGGTGCCGATGGTGTCGCCCAGCAGCGGCGCATCCCAGGTCCCGTGTGTATAACTGGCCGACCCGACTCGGCCCGCGGTATTGCTCACGACTCCACCTCGCTAGGGCTCGGCTCCGTCGTGCGCAAGGTGCGCTGTGTTGATGGTTCTCTCCGCTTCGCTGCGCTCACCTCGTTAGGATCCAGGTCACATTCCCCGCCCCGCTACCCCCGAAAAGGGGTGGTCCTCCCCGGGGCGATCGAAGGAAAGGCGATCGGGATGGAGTTGCTTCGACCCCGTGATTCCGATGCGCTGCGGGCCGAGCTGCGACAGGTCGCCGCCGCGTCCGGGCTGCCGGTGGTATTCGGTGGCGAGGTGCGCGCCGGGACGCTGCTGCTCAGCGAATTCCTGGGCACCCGGACCAGCGCCATGCGCGGACTGCTGGTGCGGCCGGATTCCGGGGTCGGCGGCGCCGCGGTCGTCAGTGGGCGGCTTACGTCCGTCTCGGACTATCGGGTGGCGTCCACGATCACCCACCACTACGACGCGCCGGTGCTGACCGAGGGATTGCGCGCGGTGGTGGGAATGCCGGTGGTCGTCGGCGGGGAATCGCGCGCGGTGCTGTACATCGCCACCCGGGATCCGGGTCCGATCGGCGACCGCGCCGCGGACCTGGCCAGACAGGCCGGGCGGCGGCTGGCGGTCGAACTGGCGATTCGTGACGAGGTCGACCGGCGGCTCCGGCTGCGCGAGGCCGCCGCGCCCGTACCAGAGGGAACCCCCGCGGATGCCGTTGTCGCCGAACAGCTTCGCGGGATCCATGCTGAGATCCGCGGAATCGCGCAGACCCTCGACGACGCCCACGCCCGCTCGAGGCTGCGCGAGCTGTCCGATCGCGTGGCGCAATTGATGTCCGGACCGCATCTGCTCGACGACGCGCCGTCGCTGGCGCCACGGGAGCTCGATGTGCTCGCCCAGATCGCCCTGGGCTGCACGAACGGTGAGACGGCCGAGCGCCTGTCGCTGCGGCCCGAGACGGTGAAGAGCTACCTGCGCAGCGCCATGACAAAGCTCGGCGCCCGCACCCGGCACGAGGCCGTGGTGCGGGCGCGCCGTCTCGGGTTTCTCCCCTGAGGGCCCCCGGGACTTACGGCTCGATGAGCTGAATGTCCAGCTCGACGGCGATCTTGTCGCTGACCACGGCGTTGGGCACGCCGGGGGCGACGTCCAGCTCCGTGCGCTTGATGATGCCGCTCGCGGAGAAGCCCGCGTGCCGCTTGCCGTCCTGGGCCTCCTGCACGCCGCCCCACTCGACATCGAGGGTGACCGGCTTGGTCACGCCGCCGATGGTGACCTCGCCGACGACCTCGAACTCGTCGGCGACCTGCACCGGCTCGATCGCCTTGAAGTGCAGGGTCGGGCGCTTCTCGACATCGAGCAGGTCCGCGCTGCGGACGTGGCCGTCGCGCCCCTCGTTGCCGGTGTCGAACGAGTCCAGGTAGATGGTGGCCTCGATGGTCGCGGCGCCGGCGGCGTCGACGACGAAGCTGGTCTCGAACTTGTTGAAGCGGCCGCGGACCTTGGAGATGCCCAGGTGGCGCACGGTGAAGTTGACCGCGGAGTGGTTGGTGTCCAGCGCCCAGGCGCCGGTGGTGAGGGTCTGCTCGGAAGTCGTCATGTCAACAAGACTTCCGGACCGCGGTCCGTTTAGCCACACCGTCGTTATCCTGGTATTGGCAGGGCGCGGATAACGGGTCCGGGATCCGACAGGATGGTGTGGTGGACAGATCTGAATTCGCCGAGTTTCTCATTGCGCGGCGGGGGCAGCTGCAGCCGGAGGCGGTCGGGCTGCCCTCCGGGCGACGCCGCCGCACACCGGGGCTGCGGCGCGAGGAGGTCGCGGCCCTGGCCGGGGTGAGCGTGGACTATCTGGCCCGCCTCGAGCAGGGCCGGGACACCAATCCCTCGACCGCGGTGCTGGCCGCGCTGGCCGACGCGCTGCGGCTGAACGAGGTCGAGCGCCATCATTTCAGCAAGCTCGCGCTCGGCCTGGACCACCAGGCATCCACCTGCCCGTCCGACGGCCAGGCCTTCGAGCGCGTTTCCGAGACGGTCCAGGCGGTGCTGGACGCCATGCACCCCACCCCGGCCTTCGTGTACGGGCGGCGCCTGAATGTGCTGGCCTGGAACGCGGCCTGGCGCGATTTCGCCGAGCCGATCGGGGTGTTCGACGAGCAGGCGCACGGCAATTTCGCGCACTACCTGTTCGGGCATCCCGCGGCGGCGAAGTTGTGGATCGACTGGCCCGCCGCGGCGGATCTGGTGACCTCGGCGTTGCGCACGGCCCGTACGCACTGGTCCGACGATGCGCAGCTCGGCGCGACGATCCAAGCACTGCAACGGTTTCCGGAGTTCGCGCGGCGCTGGCGCGAGCACCGCATGATGGACTTCCGTTCGGCCACACTGCATCTGGAACATCCCGTGCGCGGCGCGGTCGAGGTAGAGATCGAAACATTCAACCCGGCAATGGATCAGAGCGTCATGGTGTGGCTGGTGGATCGCCGCCAGGCCCATGTGCCCGGGCTGCGCCTGGTCAACGAGTAGCTCACCGATCCGCGGGCGCATTGCCGCGGCTGCGGGCCCAGCCGAAGCTGAGCTGTACCGCGCGCTTCCAGTCGTTGTATTCCTCCTCGCGGCGCGCGGCAGCCATGCGCGGGGCCCAGCGCCCGGCCGGACGCCAATTGTTGCGCAGGCCTTGGAGATCCGGCCAATAGCCGACGGCGAGTCCGGCCGCGTAGGCGGCCCCGAGGGAGACGGTTTCGGGGACGTACGGGCGCATCACCGCAATGCCCAGCGCGTCCGCGACCATCTGCATCAGCAGATTGTTCGAGGTCATCCCGCCGTCCACCCGCAGGGTCGCGGCGGCCAGCCCGGAATCGGCGTTCATCGCCTCGACCACGTCGCGGGTCTGCCAGGCCGTCGCCTCGAGGACCGCGCGCGCGAGATGGCCCTTGGTGATGTAGGAGGTCAGCCCGACCACCAAACCTCGTGCATCGCTGCGCCAATGCGGTGCGTACAGTCCGGAGAACGCGGGCACGATGCGGCAGCCACCGTTGTCTTCCACTGTGCGCGCGAGGGTTTCGATCTCGGGCGCACTGGCCACCAGCCCGATGTTGTCGCGGATCCATTGCACCAGTGAGCCGGTGACCACGATCGGCCCCTCGAGTGCGTACACCGGATCGCGGTCGATCTGGTAGCCGATGGTCGTGAGCAGGCCGTGCGTGGACTGCACGAGCTCGCCGCCGGTGTTCATCATCAGGAAGGCGCCGGTGCCGTAGGTGCACTTGGTTTCCCCACGGGCGAAACAGGTTTGGCCGAACAGCGCGGCGTGCTGGTCGCCCAGCGCGGCGGCGATGCGAATGCCGGGCGCGACCCGGCTGGTGATGCCGTGCGGGGCGGTCGAGGCCTGGATCCGGGGCAGCATGCCGGCGGGAATGCCGAAGAACTCGAGCAGTTCGGTGTCCCAGTCCAGGGTCGCGAGATTCATCAGCAGGGTGCGGCTGGCGTTGGTGACGTCGGTGACGTGCTCGCCGCCGTCGATGCCGCCGGTCAGATTCCAGATCAGCCAGGTCTCCATGGTGCCGAACAGCACCTCGCCGCGTTCGGCGCGCTCGCGCAGCCCGGGAGTGGTGTCCAGCATCCAGCGTAGCCGTGGCGCGACGAAGTAGGTGGCGATGGGCAGCCCGGACAGCTGCCGCACGCGCGGCGCATCCGGGTGCTTCTCGAATTCGGCGACCAGGTCCTCGGTGCGCACGTCCTGCCACACGATGGCGTGGCCGACCGGGATCCCGGTGTGGCGATCCCATATCACGGTGGTCTCGCGCTGATTCGTAATGCCCAGTGCCACAATCTGATCCACGCCGACTCCGGCGTTGCGCAGGGCCTGGGGCACAATCCGGTCGACGTTGCGCCAGATCTCCGTCGCGTCCTGCTCGACCCAGCCGGGCCGCGGGTAGAACTGCTGGTGCTCGCGCTGGGCCACACCGGCCAGCTGCGCTCGCTGATCGAACAGGATGCAGCGGGTGGAGGTCGTGCCCTGGTCGATGGCCAGCACATATCGTTGCGTCATCCGCATTGCCTTCTCATCGGTGAAACTCTCAATGTCCCGCTGCGAGATCCCGTGAGATGGCGGTAGCGGTGTCGCGCACCAGGGTGACCAGGCTCGGTCGGTGCCGCAGCCCGGCGCCGCAGAGCCGGTCCACGGGCCCGGCGATGCCGATGGCGCCGATGACCAGGCCGCCGCGGGCGCGGATGGGCGCGGCGATGCCGGCCTCGCCGGTGCGGAATTCCTCGACCTCACCGGCCCAGCCGTTGCGCCGCACCTCGGTCAGCGTCCTGGTGAGCGCGGCGCGGTCGATCACCGTGCGATGGGTGAGGGAGGGCAGGCTGCTGTGGCGGACCGTGGCGGCCAGGTCGGGCTCGGACGCGAGCAGGACCTTGCCCAGCGCGGTGGCGTGCTGCGGCAGCCGCTCGCCGACCTGCAGGGCCTGCTCGGAGTTGTCCGGCCGGAAGACGTGGTGTACGACCAGGACCTCGCCCTCGAGGGTGGTGCCCACCCGGACGGCCTCGCCGCTGCGCGAGGCCAGCGAATCGGCCCAGTTGATCGCCCAGGACCGCAGCTCGTTGGCGTCGATCGCGTCCGCGCCGAGCCGGCGGACCGCCGCGCCCAGCCGGTACTTGCCGGTGGCGGCGTCCTGCTCGACGAAGCCGACGCCCTGCAGGGTGCGCAGGATGCCGTGCGCGGTGGGTTTGGCGAGATCGAGGGCGGCGGCGATGTCTCCGACGCCGAGGCGGCCGGAGCCGTGGGCGAGCAGCCGCAGCACGGCCGCCGCCCGTTCGATCGACTGGATCGGACCGGGCATGGAGCGAACCTATCTGGAAAAATTTCATTCGACAATGTCGAACGGCACACGATCTCCTGCCGACCGCCCCGAAGTGGGTGTGACCTGCGACATAGTGACCTCCCGACCGGTCGGACACTAGCGGCGCGGGTCAGGCCCGGCCAGTCCCGGCGTTCGGCATTGTCGAACGCCCGGGATTCCCGGATGGCCGGGAGATTCATACCGTTTGTCGATACGGCCGCAGCGGCGGCCGGTGGCTCTCACGGAGGCTCAACGGTGAACTTCGGGACAATCTTCGTCAGCGAGATGTTCGGGACAGGACTTCTGATCCTGCTCGGCGCGGGTGTCGTGGCGAACGTGCTCTTGACCAAATCAAAGGGATTCGACGGCGGCTGGCTGCTGATCAACTTCGGCTGGGGACTGGCTGTCTTCGCCGGGGTCTACGCGGCCTACAAGACCGGCGCCCACCTCAATCCGGCGGTGACCGTCGGCATCGCGTTCAGCGGTGCGAAGGTGTACGCGCCCGGCATCGCGATCACGGTCGGCAATACCATCGCCTATCTGGCCGGGCAGATGATCGGCGCCTTCCTGGGCGCCTGCGTCGCCTACCTGGCCTACAAACGGCACTTCGACGAGGAACCCGATGCGGGCAAGAAGCTCGCGGTTTTCTCCACGGGTCCCGAGATCCGTTCCTACGGATGGAATTTCGTCACCGAGGTGATCGCCACCTTCGTCCTGGTCTTCGTGGTGCTGGCGTTCGGGCACACGCCCACCGGCCTGGGTCCGGCCGCGGTGGCCCTGCTGGTGGTCGGCATCGGCGCCTCGCTGGGCGGCCCCACCGGATACGCCATCAACCCGGCCCGCGACCTGGGTCCGCGCATCGCGCACGCGGTGCTGCCGATGAAGTTCACCGGTACCGTCGCGCCGGAACGGGTTCCCGAGACGGTCAGCGTCGGCCCGGATGGTCACGCGGTGCAGGAGCGCCCCGTCGGCACGGCCGCGCCCGCGCAGCCGCAGCGCAAGAACTCCGACTGGTCCTATGCCTGGGTTCCCGTGCTCGGGCCGCTGGTCGGCGGCGCGCTGGCGGGCCTGATCGCGCATCTTGTGCTGTGATCGTGCATCTCCCTCACAATCTTCTGCATAAAACGAGTGGGCCACCAGCTGTAACACTGCCCACCAGACTTTTTCCCGAAAGGACCCAACGATGAGTCAGTTCGTCGGAGCCATCGATCAGGGCACCACGAGCACCCGCTTCATGGTGTTCGACCACGGCGGTAACGAGATCGCGCGCCATCAGCTCGAGCACGAGCAGATCCTGCCGCGGGCGGGCTGGGTCGAGCACAACCCCACCGAGATCTGGGAGCGTACCCGCGCGGTCATCGAGTCCACGCTCACCAAGGCGAATCTGACGGCCGCGGACCTGGCCGCGGTCGGGGTCACCAATCAGCGCGAGACCACCGTGGTGTGGAACCGGCGCACCGGCCGGCCGTACTGCAACGCGATCGTGTGGCAGGACACCCGCACGGACCGCATCGCCGCCGACCTCGAGCGCAACGGGCACGGTGACACCATCCGCCGCAAGGCCGGGCTGCCGCCGGCGACCTACTTCTCCGGCGGCAAGCTGCGCTGGATCCTGGACAACGTCCCGGGCGTCGCCGAGGATGCCGAGCGCGGCGAGGCACTGTTCGGCACCACGGACACGTGGCTGATCTGGAACCTCACCGGCGGTATCGACGGCGGCAAGCATCTGACCGACCCCACCAATGCCAGCCGGACCATGCTGATGGATCTGGAAACCCTGCAGTGGGATCCGGAACTGTTGTCCATCTTCGGAATTCCGCTCGCGATGCTGCCCGAGATCGTCCCGTCCTCGAATCCCGAACTGTTCGGCAAGACCCGCGCGGACGGCCCCTTCCACGGCGAGGTGCCGCTGGCTGGTGTGCTCGGCGATCAGCAGGCCGCGACGGTGGGGCAGGTGTGCTTCCGGCCCGGCGAGGCCAAGAACACCTACGGCACAGGCAATTTCCTGCTGCTGAACACCGGCGAGGAGGTGGTGCGCTCCCAGCACGGGCTGCTCACCACGGTGGCCTACCAGTTCGGCGATGCGAAACCGGTGTACGCGCTGGAGGGTTCCATCGCGGTGACCGGCTCGGCGGTGCAGTGGCTGCGCGATCAGCTCGGCATCATTTCCGGTGCGGCACAGAGCGAATCGCTGGCCGCGCAGGTGGAGGACAACGGTGGGGTGTACTTCGTGCCCGCCTTCTCCGGGCTGTTCGCGCCCTACTGGCGCTCGGATGCGCGCGGGGCGATCGTCGGGCTGTCGCGCTTCAGCACCAATGCGCATCTGGCGCGGGCCACGCTCGAATCCATCTGCTACCAGACCCGCGACGTGGTGGCGGCCATGCAGGCCGACTCGGGCGTCGAGCTCGATGTGCTGCGGGTGGACGGCGGCGTCACCGCCAACGAGCTGTGCATGCAGATCCAGGCCGATTTCCTCGGGGTGCCGGTCTCGCGGCCGGTCGTCGCGGAGACCACGGCGCTGGGCGCGGCCTACGCCGCGGGCCTGGCGGTCGGGTTCTGGAAGAGCACCGAGGAGCTCGAGCAGAACTGGCAGGAGGGTAAGCGCTGGGAGCCCGCGTTGGATGAACAGCAGCGCGAGCGCGGGTACGCCCGCTGGAAGAAGGCGGTGGAACGCACCCTGGACTGGATCGACGTCGACGACTGATTGCCCGGGGCCGTGGCGCGCACCTGGCGGGCGCGCCGCGGCCTCGATCGGGCACCGGTGACGCCAAGGAACGAAACACTCGAACAAGGAGATATACCGCTGTGCCCGCAAATCTGAACCCCGCCTACCGCGCCGACGCCCTCGCCTCGCTCGGCGGGCAGGAGTTCGACGTGCTCGTCATCGGTGGCGGCGTGGTCGGCGCCGGAGCCGCCCTCGACGCCGCCTCCCGAGGCCTGACCACGCTGCTGGTGGAGGCCCGGGACTTCGCCGCCGGAACCTCCAGCCGCTCCAGCAAACTCATTCACGGCGGTCTGCGCTATCTCGAGCAGCTGGACTTCGCGCTCGTGCGGGAGGCGCTCAAGGAGCGCGGTCTGCTGTTGAACCGGCTCGCGCCGCATCTGGTGCATCCCGTGTCGTTTCTGTTTCCGCTGCAACATCATTGGGAACGGCCGTACATCGGCGCGGGCGTCGCGCTCTACGACACCCTGGGCGGGGCGCGGGCGCTGCCCATGCATCGGCACCTGAGTCGTTCGCGCGCACTGGAATTGGCGCCCGCGCTGCGCAGCGACGCGATGGTGGGCGCGATCCGCTACTTCGATGCCCAGGTCGACGACGCCCGCCACACCATGACGCTGGCGCGCACCGCCGCCCGGCACGGCGCCACGGTGCTGACCAGGTCCAAGGTGACGGGCCTGCTGCGGGACGGCGAACGGGTGGTGGGAGCGCGGGTCACCGATCGGGAGACCGGGCGCGAGTACGAGGTCCGGGCGCGGCGGGTGATCAGCGCGACCGGCGTGTGGACCGATGAGATGAACGCCATGACGGGCGTGGATTTCCCGTTCCACGTGCGCATGTCCAAGGGCGTGCACATCCTGGTGCCGCGGGATCGGCTGGACCTGGGCACCGGGCTGATCATGAAGACCGAGAAGAGCGTGCTGTTCGTGATTCCGTGGCAGGAACACTGGATCGTCGGCACCACCGACACCGACTGGTCGCTGGACAAGAATCATCCGGTCGCCAGCGCCGCGGACGTGCAGTACATCCTCGATCACGTGAATTCGCTGCTGCGTGAGCCGCTTTCGGCGCAGGATATCGTCGGAACCTACGCGGGGCTGCGGCCGCTGCTGTCGGGCGCGTCGTCCGATACCTCCAAGCTCTCGCGTGAACACGCTGTGGCCGAACCGGTTCCGGGGCTGTTCGTGATCGCGGGCGGCAAGTACACCACGTACCGCGTGATGGCCGCCGACGTCGTCGATGCCGCCGTCGCCGGGTTCGGGCGCGGGGTGGCGCCGTCGGTCACCGAGAAGCTGCCGATCCTGGGCGCGGCCGGATACCACGAGCTGCTCGCCGATATCGACAGCGTCGCGCAGCGGGCGGGCTTGTCGGTCGCCGCGGCCACCCATCTGGTGTCCCGCTACGGCTCCCTGGCCACCGAACTGTTCACGCTCATCGACGCCGACCCCGAGCTCGGCATGCCGCTGCCGGGCACCGAGTACCTGGGCGTGGAGGCGGTATACGCCGCCACGCACGAGGGCGCGCTGCACCTGGACGACATCCTGACCCGCCGCACCCGCATCTCCATCGAGGTGCCCGACCGCGGCCTTGCCGCGGCCGCGGTGGCGGCGGACCTGGTCGCCGGGCCGCTGGGCTGGGACGATGCTACGAAGGCGGCCGAGCTGGCCCGTTACCGGGATCGCGTCGAGGCCGAATTGAAGGCCAACACCGCCGCGGACGACGCCTCGGCGAACGCCGCGCGCCTGGTCGCTCCCTGCTGACACGCATCCATCCATCCGTCCGTCGCCTCCGGCATTATTCGGCTGAAATCGCTTGGTGCACAGGGATATCAGCCGAGGCGAGCGGTGGCAACGACGGCGCGCCTCGGAGCTGGCGGGCGGATGGTGAGCCGGGCCGAGAGGGTGTCCGGCTCATCGGGTTGCCTACGACGGTGTGCAGCGTGAACTAGAATGGTTTGCGAACTGTTAGCTGATGCGCCGATCGGGGAATCTCGAGGGGGTGGAGTCGTGAGCGCAGCGAAGCGGAGTGAACCATCAACACAGCGCGCCTTGCGCACGACGGAGCCGAGCGCTAGCGAGGTGGAGTCGTGAGCGCAGCGATCGTGGCCTGGTACGCCGGATCGGTGCTGGCGTACGTCGTCGGCTATCTGATGCTGACCTTCTTCGGTGACGGCCGCTGGCGCTGGCTGGCGCTGCACGGCCGCGCCGACAAGGCCGCGGAGATGATCGAGAAATTCCTGCACGTGCTGGTCGAACCGCAGGAACTCGTCGAGGCGGCGGGGGACGAACCTGTGGTCAGCGGGTCGCTGCTGGAGCTGTTTCCCACCCACATTCGCGCGACCGCGGTGGGCCTGGCCACTTCGGTCAGCCGCATCGGCGCGGCGCTGGGCGCCTACCTGCTGCCCTGGTCGCTCGACCATCTGGGCCGGTTGAGGCGGCTCCGCAGGCCACGCCCGGCGCGTGTCATCGAATTATCCGGTTCCATCGGTTATCGTCTGGCTACTGCCGGGGGAGTTGTGCTTGAACCGCATACCGAATCCGGAGGTAGTGATGACGAGCACGGCGACCCCCTCGACGCGCCAGGTGCGCAACGCCAGGCCTGCTGCCGCGTATACGGCATTTCCGGGGGTGGATTCGGACGTCGCGCGGCAATCGGACTCGGTCCTCGATGCCGACGGCGTGTGCGCGATCGTTTCCGCGGCCGCCCGCGAGATCACCGGGGTGGATACCGAGGTGCGGGTGCGGGCCGCGCTCGATCGAGGAGCGGCGGTGTTGCGCGTGCAGGTGCCGGTCCGATATCCGATGCCGATCTGGCAGGTGACCACCGCATGCCGGGCCCATGTGCTGGAGCGGATGCGGCAGCGGTGCGGTATCGCGGTGCGGCGCTTGGATATCGAGGTGATTGAGCTGACGGAGCCGGCCCGGTGAGGCGGCGCCCTCGACGTGCGATACCCGCCGCCCTGCTGGCGCTGGCGCTCCTTGCGATATGCGTCGCGGTCGTGTGGTCGCTGGTCCAGCGGCTCATCGGCGCACGGGAATTCATCTCCTACCACCGCGTCGCGGCCGGCCTGCACACCATCGGCTGGGACGATCGGCAGGTGCTGATCGCGGGCGCCGCTACGGCGCTGGCCGGACTGGTGCTGCTGGCCCTGGCGGTGCTGCCGGGGCGCGCGGTGGTGGTGCCGCTGACCGGTGCGGAGGACTTCGCCGCGGGCGTGGACCGCCGCGGCCTGCGCGGCGCACTGCGGGATGCGGCGCAGTCGGTGGAGGGCGTGCGATCGGCACGAGTACGCCTGCGCCGCAATCGGATCCGGGTGACAGCTCGGACAGGATACGCGCACACCGCGAGCCTGGCCGAGGCGGTGAGCGCGGCGGTCGAGGAGCGGATCGGCCGGATCGGCGCGTACCCGGCGTCGCGGGTGTCCACCCGGCTGCGCGCGGCGGGCGTGCGGTGACCTCGGCCAATCGCCCGGCCCGGCTGAATCGGGCGCTGCTGGCGACGTTCGGACTCCTGCTGGCGTGCGTCGGTGGGCTCCTGCTGGCGGCGCACTTCGGCCGCCTGGACTGGGTCGACGCCCGGGCGGCCGTCGTACCGGCCCGGCCCGCGCCCCCGGCCTGGGTGCTGTGGACGGTCGTGGCGTGCGCGGGACTGGCGGGCCTGGGCTGTCTGCGCTGGCTGATCGCGCAGCTGCCCCGCACCCCGCGGACCGTCCGATGGCGTGCTCGCGCAACGGATTCCGGCGATTCCACGACGCTGGACACCGCAACCGCCTGTGCGCCGGTCGCCGCCGATATCGGGGCCTACGAAGGCGTTCGCTCGGCCACGGCCCGGCTGTCGGGCACGAGCGGCGGACCCGGCCTGCATCTGGTGGTGACGGCGGCCCCCGACGCCGACGTCGCCGCCCTGCGCGACCGGATCCGCACGCATGCGGTTCCGCGCCTGTGCCAGGCGCTCGAGCTCGAAACCCTCCCGGTGCGTATGGAATTGCGTCTGACAACTGGTCGATCCCGTTGGCGCCTGCGCCGAACTGGCAGGCCGACAGCGTAATTCGGCCGATTCGCGCAAGCGTGCCGAAGCCAGATCACGTGATCGCCGAGTTCGGTGCTCGTCGGCGTGGGGGTCTGCGTGGTTGGGGCGGGTCTTTTGCATGACCCGTTGTGCGCCAGTCGATTCCAGCGTATACACCGATCGTTTCGGAACCAGTGGTCGGCCCGAACCGCGGGTGGCGATCAGCCGATCGGCCCCAGCACCCGGTCGGCATATGGATTGCTGAAGCGGCCCTTGGGATCCAGGCGGCGGCGGACCTCCTGGAAGCGGTCCCAGTCGGGGTAGAGCTCGCGCAGGGTGCCGGCGGTCTGATAGTGCCGCTTACCCCAGTGCGGGCGGCCGTGGTAGCGGTTGAAGACCGCCTCGCAGGCGCGGAAGTACGGCTCGAATTCCATTCCGCTGTACTGGTGTACGGCGATATAGCAGGTCTCGCGGCCGCCGGCGGGGGAGAGGAATGCGTCGTCGGGCGCGACGAAGCGGACCTCGGTGGGCATCGGTGTTGCGAACCGGGTGCCGATCTCCTTGATCTCCCGGATGGCCTCGGCCGCATGTTCGCGCGGCAGGGCATATTCCATCTCGGTAAAGCGAAACAGCCTGGGCGAGGCGAAGACTCGATAGGAGCGGTCGACCTGACGGCGGTAGGATCCGGCGTAGGCGGCCCCGCGCTGCACCCACGGAATCAGCTGCGGCCGACGGCGGCACAGCCGGGCCAGCGCGTCGAAGGTGTAGTTCGAGACCAGGATGTCGGAGAACCAGTCCGCGGCCTTGCCGCGCGGCTGCGCGGGCAGCTCCGTGCGATTGTTCCGCTTGGTCATCGCGATCGGGCTGTGCGCGAACATGTAGAACTCGAAATGCTCGTTGCCGTCGGCATATTCGTCGAGATCGGCGAGCACGTCGGCGAGCGGCAGCGGTCGCTCGATACCCTCCAGCACGAATGCGGGCACCAATTGCAGCGTCACGGCCGTAACCACGCCGAGCGCGCCCACGTTCACCCGCGCCGCGCGCCAGCCCTCGGGATCGCTGTCCTGGCTGAGTTCGACCCGGCTGCCGTCGGCGAGCATCAGTTCCACCGAATGCAGTGCGGCGGAGATGTTCTGGAGCCGGGCGCCGGTGCCGTGGGTGCCGGTGGCGGTGGCTCCGGCGATCGTCTGCACGTCGATGTCCCCGAGATTCGGGAAGGCCAGGCCCAGGGGATGCAGGGCGTTGCTGAGCGCGTTGAGGGTGGCGCCCGCCTCGGCTCGCACCAGGCCCGAGGCCCGGTCGACGTGCAGGATTCGGTCCATCCTCGACAGCTGCAGCAGCGTGCCGTCGGTCAGCACGGCGTCGGTGAAGGAGTGCCCCGAGCCTGCGACGCGGACGGTGTGCCCGGCGGCCTCGGCCCGCTCGAGCAGCTGGGCCACCTCGTCGGCGGACTCGGGTGCGGCGATCACGGCCGGGGTGCAGCGCTGCTCGCCCGCCCAGTTCACCCACGAATTGGTCATGCGTCCAACTTTAGGGGATGAGTGTGATGATCGCTACTCGGTACTGCTACTTCCGCCGCTCCCCGAAGCAGGCGGCCTTGGCGCGGTCGATCTCCTCGTCGGTGAACGGCGAGACCGTCAGCGGCTGGCGCGGCATGCAGTCCGCGCGGATGCCGTCCAGCACGATCGCCATATAGCGCCGCCAGATCTCCGGATTCACCGACCGTGCGAAGGAGGCCACCGATTCCACCATGTTGACCATCGCGAAGAAATCCGAGGCCGCGATGCCCTCGCGCAGGGCGCCCGCGGTGCGCGCGCGGTCGATCAGGTGCTCGATCGCCGGCTTGATGCGCTCCCGGACGGACACGAAACGCTCCATGGCATCGGGTATTTCGAGCATCACCTCGCCGAAGCCGCGATTGACCGCCATGTGCTGGCAGGAGTATTCGAAGACCGCCGTCAGTGCCGCCCAGGGGTCCGGGTTGTCGTTGGCCACCTCGACAGCCTCGGCCATCTCCGATACATGGCGATCGAAGACCTCCGCGATCAGCTCCTGCTTGTTCGCGAACCGCCGGTAGACCGTGCCCACGCCGACGCCCGCCGCCTCGGCCACGTCGTCGAGGGTGACGTCGAGCCCGCGCTCAGCGAAAAGGGAGCGCGCGGCATCGAGGATGCGCTGCTGATTGCGGGCGGCGTCGGCGCGCAGGCGCCGCGGCGGCGAGGCGGTAGTGGCGGGGTTCACATCGTCATATTAGCAAGATTCGGGATTAAGTGGAGACAGCATCTCCGTTATTGTGATAGCTTTCATGAGAAGCGGAGGAGCTGCCTCCGCATACGGCATCCGACAGGGGAAATCATGACCACCTCGTTAGATCTGAACCAGGAGCGGGTGAAAACCGCGTCCCATCGCAAGAACGACGATCAGGGCCGTCGTGGTTCCCACGCCCTGCGCTGGTGGGTGCTCGCCGTGCTCGGCGTGGCGCAGCTGATGGTCATACTCGACGCGACCGTGGTGAACATCGCGCTCCCCGCCGCGCAGCGGGATCTGGGCTTCTCGAACGCCGATCGGCAGTGGGTCGTCACCGGATACGCCCTCGCCTTCGGCAGCCTGCTGCTGCTCGGCGGTCGCCTGAGTGACCTGTTCGGCCGGCGCACCACCTTCATCGTCGGCCTGGTCGGCTTCGCCGCGGCCTCCGCGATCGGCGGCGCGGCAACCGGATTCGACATGCTCGTGGCGGCCCGCGTCGCCCAGGGCGCCTTCGCCGCGCTGCTGGCGCCGGCCGCGCTCTCGCTGCTCACGGTGACCTTCACCGAACCGTCCGAGCGGGCCAAGGCCTTCGGCATCTTCGGCGCGGTCGCCGGTGCCGGCGGTGCGCTGGGCCTGCTGCTGGGCGGCGCACTCACCGAGTGGGCGAACTGGCGCTGGGTGATGTATGTCAACCTGATCTTCGCGGCCATCGCGCTGGTCGGCGCGATGATGCTGCTGGCCAAGCATGTCGCCACCGAGCGGCCCAAGCTCGACATCCCGGGCACCCTGGTCGTCACCGCGGCCCTGTTCGGCATCGTCTACGGCTTCTCGAACGCCGAGCAGCACGGCTGGGGCAACGGGTTGACGCTGGCGTTCCTGATCGGCGGCGTCGCGCTGCTGGGCGTGTTCGCATGGCTCGAGGCGCGGGTGGCCAATCCGCTACTGCCCCTGCGGATCGTGCTGGACCGCACTCGCGGCGGCGCCTACCTGACCATCTTCGTGATGGGCATCGGGATGTTCGCGATCTTCCTGTTCCTCACCTACTACATGCAGCTGACCCTGCACTACTCGCCGATCGTGACCGGTGTCGCGTTCCTGCCGATGGTGGCCGCGATGATCGCCTCCTCGACGACGGTGCCCTCGCTGCTGCTGCCGAAGATCGGGCCGAAACTCGTTGTCAGCGGCGGCTTCCTGATCGCCGCCCTGGGCATGGCCTGGCTGACGCAGATCGGTCTGCACACCGGCTACGCCACGCACATCCTGCCGCCGCTGATCCTGCTGGGCCTGGGCCTGGGTGGCGCGATGTCGACCGCGTTCCAGAGCGCGACCGCCGGCGTGCACCACGACGACGCGGGCATCGCCTCGGCGATGGTCAACACCAGCCAGCAGGTCGGTGGTTCGATCGGCACCGCGCTGCTGAGCACGATCGCGGCCTCGGCGGCCACGGATTACCTCTCGAACCATCGGCCCACCCCGGTGGCCGTGGCGCAGTCGCTGATCGAGAGCTACACCACCAGCTTCTGGTGGGCCGCAGGGATCTTCCTGGCCGGCGCCGCCATCATGCTGGCCCTGCTGCCGAACACCGCCCCGGCTCCGGCCGAGGGTGAGCCGGTGCTCGTGCACTGATCAACCGAATTCCCCACCCGGACAACGCCGTCCACAAGCGCCGCCCGCCTGCTGACAGCAGGCGGGCGGCGTCGTTCGTGCGCGCGATTGCGGGTGTCGGATCCCCGGACCGCCCCGGATCGATCGACGGCACATATGCGTCGAGATGGGAGGTTTCGGATCCTGCGGGGTGCCGCGTGGCATGCTCAGGCAAATGATCGGCTAGTTCGTCGGGCGTAGTTATTACAGCAGTTCGAATCCCGCGGATCCGGCTGCCGCGCTGAACGACCAGGATGATCGCGACAGCGCTCCGATTGCATCGGCACCGGTGAGCGTTCGGATTCGCCCGCACCGATCGGGGCCGGATCGCTGACAGTTAGCATGATCCGATGATGATCGGACAGCGGTAGGAGGTTTCCGCGTGGTTCGGCGCCGCTGTTGGGTAACCCCCGGGAAGAACGGTGGTGGCGCTCGCGAGGGTGAAGGCACGATGGACGGCACGAGGGGTAGTGCGAGGGATGGTGCGATGTGACACAGAGTGAACCGGTCGTGGAGATCGTGACGGAAGCCGATGCCTGGCAGCCCGATCCGCGCTGGCGTCCGGCCGCGCGCCTGACGGTGCTGCTGGGTGAGGACGACCATTGGCAGCGCAGGCCCCGCTACCACGAAATCGTGCGGCGTGCCCGCGACGCCGGCCTGGCGGGGGCCAGCGTGTGGCGCGGCATGGAGGGTTACGGCGTCACCTCGCGCATCCACACCACCCGGCTGCTGGACCTGGCGGAGAACCTGCCGATCATGGTGATGATCGTCGACGACGCCGAACTACTGCGCGAATTCGTCTCCGGCAACGCCGAACTGTTCGATACGGGCACCGTGGCGCTGTCCGCGGTGCAGGTCTGGAGTTCTGGCGCCGGGAGCCGCCCGTGACGGCGGACGGTGCCGAGCCTGCCCCCCTGGAAATAGGGTCTCGGGCCGATCGTCCGGACGCCGGGCGGTTCGATACGGTAGTGGGTCTGGGCGCGACGGCCGGTGTACATGGCGGGGCTCACCCCGGCATCGGCGCACGCCCGGCAGAGCGGGTGTGGCCGTGATCCTGATGACCAGCCGGGCACAGGCAACACGGAAGGGAGGACCCAGCATGGCCCACGATCGAGCCGGACGACCGGCGCGGGCCACCGATCTGGAGGATCTGCCGCATCTGGTGACGGCCTACTACGCCAACATCCCGGATCCCTCGGTGCCCGCGCAGCTGGTCCAGTTCGGAACCTCGGGGCATCGCGGGTCGAGCCTGGATGCCGCCTTCAACGAAGCCCACATCCTGGCCATCACCCAGGCGATCGTGGAATATCGCGCCACCCGCGGCATCACCGGCCCGGTCTATCTGGCCCGCGACACCCACGCCCTGTCCGAGCCCGCCTGGACCACCGCGCTCGAGGTGCTGGCCGCCAACGAGGTCACCGCGATCATCGACGCCCGCGACCGCTACACGCCCACCCCGGCGCTGAGTCACGCCGTGCTGCGCCACAATCGGGGCGGCACCCGGCACCAGGCCGACGGCATCGTGGTCACGCCCTCCCACAATCCGCCCGGCGACGGCGGCTTCAAATACAATCCGCCGCACGGCGGCCCGGCCGACACCGTGGCCACCGACGCCATCGCCGAGCGCGCCAACGAGCTGCTACGCGGCGGTCTGGCCGGGGTCAATCGCACCACCCTGGCACACGCGCTCGCGGGCTCTGTGCGGCGTTACGACTATCTCGACCACTACATCGCCGATCTGCCGAATGTGCTGAACCTGGACGCGATTCGCGGCGCGGGCATCCGGCTGGGCGCGGATCCGATGGGCGGGGCCAGCGTCGACTACTGGGAGGAGATCGGGCAGCGCTACGACCTCGAGCTGGAGGTCGTCAACCCGTTCGTGGACCCGACCTGGCGGTTCATGACCCTGGATTCGGACGGCAAGATCCGCATGGATCCGTCCTCGCGCTACGCCATGGCCTCGCTGGTGGCCATCCGGGACGATTACGACATCTCGACCGGCAACGATGCCGATGCCGATCGGCACGGCATCGTGACACCCGATGCGGGACTGATGAATCCGAACCACTACCTCGCGGTGGCGATCGAATACCTGATCGCGAACCGGATGGGGTGGGATGCCCTGACCAAGATCGGCAAGACCGCGGTGACCTCCGCGATGATCGACCGGGTGGTGGGCGTGCTGGGGCGGCAGGTGCACGAGGTGCCCGTCGGCTTCAAGTGGTTCGTGCCCGGATTATTCAGTGGTTCACTGGCTTTCGGCGGTGAGGAGAGCGCGGGCGCGTCGTTTCTGCGGCACGACGGCACCGTGTGGACCACCGACAAGGACGGCATCCTGCTGGCGCTGCTGGCCGCGGAGATCACCGCGGTCACCGGGCAGAGTCCCTCGGCACGCTACGCCGAGCTCGAAAAGCGTTACGGCTCACCGGCGTACGCGCGCATCGATGCCGCCGCAACCCCGGAGCAGAAGGCGCGCCTGGCGGCCCTGACCCCCGACGACATCGGCGCGACCGAGGTCGCCGGGGAGGAGATCACCGCCATCGCGACCCGCGCCCGCGGCAACGGCGCCGCGCTTGGCGGGGTGAAGGTGAGCACCGAGAACGCCTGGTTCGCCGCACGTCCGTCCGGCACCGAGGACAAATACAAGATCTACGCCGAATCCTTCGAGGGGCCGGAGCATTTGGCGCAGGTGCAGGCCGCCGCGGAAGAGGTGGTCGGGCAGGCGCTGGGGTAGTAGTCGTCACGCTCGCGGGGCTGTTCGCCGAATGTGGCGGCCCCGGTAGCCGTTCCGGTGGTGTGATGCACTGTGCGACTGCCCGAACTTCCCGGTGCCCCGGATCGCCACACTTACCGGGCACTCGAGCCGGGCACTCGGGTGCGGGCCCTGAGCGGTCGGCGCGGGTGGAGGCGGCGGCTGTGGATCAGTATTCGTCGCGTTTGCGGGGCCAGCCCTCGAAGGTCGTTCCGCGGCCCAGGGGAGCGCGGTCCAGCAGTTGCCAGGTGGCGTTCAGGGCGTCGGTTCCGCGGTCGTACGCTGAATACGTGTGGTAGACAACGCCATCCGCAAAGGCAAACGAGCTCAGGGCCATCAGCTCCATCACGTCCAGCATGCCCTGACCGGCCGGGCGGTGGGCAGACGGGGTGTACATCAGCTTGTAGAAATCCTCGTTGAATCCGTTGTCGCCCATGGATACCCAGTCGATGTCCCAGCCGAAGTGCTCCTTGTAGGCGTTCAGGGTGGCCAGCGGTGAGCGGGAGGTCAGGATGAACGTCACGTCGCGATGGGCCAGGTGGGGGACCGCGCCCACGAGGTTGTCGGTCTCGAAGGTGCAGCCGGGGCAGCCCTCGGGGGTCTTCGGGCCGTGCATGAAGTGCCGGATGATCAGCTGGGACCGGCCGTTGAACAGCTCGGCCAGGGATTTCTCACCGGCGTTGGTCTGGAATCGGTACTCCTTGGTGACCGGCACCCACGGTAGCGCCTGGCGCTGCCGGGCCAATTCGTCGGCGCGGCGGGTCAGCTCCTTCTCCTGGGCGCGCAGGTCCTCGTACGCCTTGCGCCAGTCTTCGCGGGTGCCGATGTCATGTGTGGTCATGCTGTGATCCCTTGTTCCGCGGGCGGAGATGTTCTGGAATGGAGACCGGCCAGGTGGGGGAGAATGCATCGGTCCGCCGAGTGCATTCGGGGCCGGCGGCCGCGGCGGGTGGCTCGACCTATTCCATGGTCGGTGATGTGCCGATCCGGATGGGTCGTGCCGGGTGTACGGACGTCCGTGTCGTGGATGTCGCGCTCGGGCCGCGGGTCAACGGGGCGGTGACGACGGAGGCTGAACGGCTTCGGTGGCGGAGCCGTGGATTGGCGTTCGCGCCGGTATGGGCCGATGCGGCGCGGGCGGATAGTTCGGTGTGGGAAGAATATGACGTACGGATGAGGTTGTGGTCGGGCGTGGACGGATGTTGTCGATGAGGAGCGGTAGGGCCGGGCGGCTGCCCGTCGAGATCTGGGTGCTGATCGGGGCGGCGTTCATCATCGCTCTCGGATTCGGGCTGGTGGCCCCGGCGTTGCCGCAGTACGCGCGCAGTTTCGGGGTCGGGGTGGCCGCCGCATCGGCGATCGTCAGCACCTTCGCGCTGATGCGGTTGCTGTTCGCGCCGGTCAGTGGGCGTCTGGTGCAGCGGCTCGGCGAACGCTCGGTGTATCTGGTGGGCCTGCTGGTGGTGGCGCTGTCGACGGGGGCGTGTGCGCTGGCGCAGAGCTATTGGCAGCTCATCGTGCTGCGATCGCTGGGCGGCATCGGGTCGACCATGTTCACGGTGTCCTCGGTGGGATTGGTGATCAGGTTGTCGCCCCCGGGGCAGCGCGGGCGGGTGTCCGGGCTGTGGTCGACGAGCTTTCTCATCGGCTCGCTGCTCGGGCCGCTGCTCGGCGGTGTGCTTGCGCGATTCGGGCTGCGGATGCCGTTCGTGATCTACGCGGTCGCGTTGCTGGTCGCGAGCGCGGTCGTCTACTGGAATCTGCGTGGCTCCCACCTGACCGCGCCCGAGCGCGCCGCGGCGGTGCGCGTGATGACCCTGCGCGAGGCCCTCTCGCACGGCGCCTATCGGGCGGTGCTCTGGTCCAACTTCGCCAACGGCGCGGCCGTGTACGGGGTGCGGATGGCGCTGGTGCCGCTCCTGGTGGTGGAGGCGTTGCACGCCTCGCCCGGCGTGGCCGGGGTGGCACTGACGATGTTCGCGGCGGGCGACATCTCGGTGATGTTCGCCGCCGGCCGGCTCTCGGATCGGCTGGGCCGCAAGCCATTCCTCATCGTCGGCACCCTGGTGTGCGCGGCCGGGACCACCGCCCTCGGTATGTCGCCCAGCGTGCTCTGGCTGCTGGCCCTGTCGTTCGCGGCCGGCATCGGCTCCGGCATGTTCACCCCCGCCCAGCAGGCCGTCCTGGCCGACGTGATCGGTCCCGACGCGCGCGGCGGCCCGGTGCTGGCCGGCTTCCAGATGGCGGCCGACCTGGGCACGGTCCTGGGCCCGGTGGTGGTCGGCGCGATCGCCCAGCGGGTGTCGTTCGGCTTCGCCCTCGGGGTGACCGGGGCGCTGCTGGTACTGGCGGCGGGGGGCTGGGCGGTGGCGCCGGAGACGTTACGGCGGCGGGCGGTCGCCGCGTAGGTGTTCGGGGCCGGTATAGCCCGTGTTGATCGGTCCCGGGGTACATGTTGTCGGGCGCCCGCGCTGTCACCCGTGAGCCCCGCGCGATCGACCAGGACCGGCTCGCGATGTCGTTCGCGCAATGGTTCGACCCGGCCCGTAGCTACGGCTGGGGTGCAGCACCTGCTGTGCCAACGTGCAACGGCCGGAACGGTTCATGGGCGTCTCTCGGTAATCGCCAGCGTGACACGATAATTCGCGGTCGTGCTGTCTTCGCGCCGCGCCCGTCGCCGGAGGGTGTGTTGTAGACTCCCGGCAACGAGACCGGGGCCGGATCCGGCGCCATCCATGGGGGAGAGTCATGCAACGTATCCGAGTTCGATCGATTCTCCGTGCTAGCTGTTGCGCCGGTGCGTGATTCGCGATGACGATGTCGGACTCCGCCTCGACGACCAAGCTCGGCACACTCGACGGCATCGGCTACTCGCTGGCGCAGACGAACCGGCCGTGGACGCTGGACGTCGATGCGATGGTGGTGTCGGTGGGGTCGAGCCTGGGTCAGCTCGGCGAGGCGCTGCGAGCCGAACTCTACGACAGGGCGTGGGACGCGGTCGATTTCGACACCATCACCCCGCGACGGCCGCTCGTACTGGCGTTGCCCACCGCCGACCGACCGGATGTGGTTCTCACCCATGCGATCCTGGTCGCGCCCCGGGAATACAACGACGGCCACCCCGAGACCACGGACCTGTCGCTGCTCAGCGCCACCCGCAGCGCACTCGACGCGGCCGTGGCAATCGGCGCGCGCCGGATCGCGATACCCCTCCTCGCCGCCGGTGCGTTGACCGAACCGGCCCGGAGGGTGGCCCGTATCCTCGTCCCCGCCGCCATCCAGACGATGCGGCAGCACTCCTCGCTCGTCGTGGAAGAGCTGGCCTTCCTGTGCCGGGAGGACAAGACCGCCGAGGTCATCACGAAAGAATATGCCCGGACGGCCGCCGCTCCGACCTCGTCGTTCGATCCCGAACTGGCGGGCGGCATCTCGCGAGATCTCGTCGATACGAACGAGGGCATACCGCTGGCACAGGATCGGCTCGATGTCGCGCCGTATGTGGGGATGCTCGCGACCGTGATCGCGGACCGGAGCACACCGCTGCCTCTGTCGGTCGGGCTGTTCGGCGAATGGGGTTCGGGCAAGAGCTATTTCATGGCGATGCTGCGTGACCAGATTCGGATGCTGGCCGAGTCCGGAGATTCGCGATACTGCCACGAGGTCGTGCACATCGGTTTCAATGCCTGGCATTACGCGGACAGTAATCTGTGGGCCAGCCTCGGCGACGAGATCTTCCGTCAGCTCGCCGGTGCCGAGGCGGAATCGCGCCCACGCGCCGAACTGATTCGGGCCGATATGGCCGGGCGCCTCCATCAGTACCACCAGCTCGAGAGTCGCAAGAACCACGCTCGCGAAACCGCAGCCCGCTTACAGACCGAGGTGGACCAGGCCGTCGCAGAACGGGCAACCTCGGCGAGGAACCTGCTTGCGGCAGTGCGTAATTCGCCGACCTATCGCGACACGATCTCGAGTATGTGGCGCACGCTCGGGATCGACGACGCTACGAAGCAGGCCGAACTGCTTGCCGACCAACTGCAGGGTAGCGCGAGCGAGGCGGCGACGCTCACTCGGGCGGCGACGACCAAGATCGGCCGGCTTTCGCTGGCGGCGGCCGTCGCGGTGCTCGGGCTCGGCGTTTTGGTCCCGGTGCTGGTGGCCGGGATCAAGGACCACGCCGCGTTGGGTGTCGGGCTCTCGGCCACCGTCACCGGTCTCGGCGGCCTGACCTATCTGCTGGCCCGGATGCGTGCCGGCCTGCAGCGGCTGCGCACGGTCGGGGAGGAGCTGCGCGGCGAGCTGACCAAGGCGGCCGAGAACTCGGTCAACCGCGAGTTGGCCGACAAGCTGCGGAGCCTGCGTGCGGCCGAGGCCGATGAGCGGGTCGCGCAGGCGCAACTCGATGATGTCATGGCCCATGTCGGTGAGCTCGGCCGCGAACTCGCCGAGCTGGAACCGGGGCGGCGGCTGTACTCCTTCCTGGCCGCGCGGGCCCAGGGGGACTCGTACACCGGACAGCTCGGCCTCATCTCCACCATTCGCAAGGACCTGCAGCAGCTGGTCGACCTCATGGCCGAGTGGCGCGCCGATCCCGATCCGGATTCGTCCCGGAGGCCGATCGATCGGATCGTGCTCTATATCGACGATCTCGATCGGTGCTCGCCGGACCAGATCGTCGATGTGCTGCAGGCGGTGCATCTGCTGCTGGCCTTCGATCTGTTCGTCGTTGTCGTCGGGGTCGACCCGGGCTGGCTGCTGCGATCGCTGCGCGGCCGGTATGCGGAACTGCTCCGCGATGGTGACATCGATGCCGACGGCGGCCAGTGGCGGACGCCGCAGGACTACATTCAGAAGATCCTCAACATTCCCCTGGTGCTACCGCGGATGGACAGCACCGGTCTCGCCAACCTCCTGCAGGGGCTCGCCGAACCAGCCGGGTCGGCCGCCGATTCCTCAGCCCCGCAAGGTCTTTCGCTGCCGCCGACATCGCCGGTCCCGCCCGTGGAATCGGCCGACCGACCGGCCGGCGTGATCCTGATCGAAGCGGGTTCCCAGGTCGACGACATCGAGCGTCCGGTCGAGCCCGAAACCGAGCGCGCCCTTGCCCTCACCAAACCCGAATTGGCTCTGCTCGGCGCGTTGGACTGTTTCATCGAGACGCCGCGTGATGCCAAGCGCCTTCTCAACCTGTACCGCATGGTGCGAGCCACGCGCTCGCTGTCTCCGGTCTCCCGTTTTCTCGGACTCGACGGCCGGCCCGGCGAGTTCGAGGCCGTGGTGATCATTCTCGCCCTGTCGACCGCCCGTTCGGGTCTGGCCGGCGCGATACTGGACGCCCCACCGAATCCGCACTCGCCCGCCGCCGGCGGACTGGCCCATCGGGTGCCGAGCACCGACTGGAGCATATTCGTTGCGGATGTCGCCCCGCTGCGCTCGGAGAGCGGATGGGCGAATCAGATCGTCGGACCGATACCGGATGCTCAAGTGCCGCAGTGGAATCGGATTCATCTCGGCCTGAGTCGGGTGTCCCGGGTGACCACGTTGCCGGATCTGTCGGATCTGCTGATCTGGTTGCCGAAATTGCGGCGCTTCTCCTATACATTGAACTCCTATTGAATTACCGCACCGATTTGCTTCTGTGACAACGGATTTCCACTATGGCGCAGCTAATTGCAGTGCGTGCCCGGGGGAAGGGTGACTAGGTGAGTGGTGTTTTTCGTGCGGTGAGGGGCTGGTCTCGAGCAGAATGATCCGGTGACGTTGGGGCGTGTGCCGAGTCAGGGTGATCTGCTGCGGTCGACGGTGGAGTTCTGTGCGGGCCGGGTGGCGGAGAACTCGATTTATGCTGTGCTGCATCGGGAATGCGTCCGGTTGTTCCCGGATGAGATGTTCGCCGACCTGTTCACCGAGGTCGGGCGGCGCAGCGTGCCGCCGATGATCGTGGCGGTGGTGATGGCGTTGCAACGCATCGAGGGCCTGTCGGACCGGGAAGCGGTGGACCGGTTCGCCTTCGACGCCCGCTGGAAGTACGCCGCCGGTGGCCTGGATTTCGACTACCCGGGATTCGTGCACACAGTGCTGGTGGACATGCGCGCGAGGCTGGCTCGTTCGGACCGTCCGGACCGCATCTTCGATGCGGTGCTCGCGGTGGCGCGCGAGGCCGGGCTGGTGGGCCGGCGCCGGGTGCTGGACTCGACCCCGTTGTATGACGCGGTGGCCACGATGGACACCATCACCTTGGTCCGGTCGGCGATCCGGGGGCTGCTCGCGGTGGCCGGCGCCGAGCTGGCCGCGGTGTTGCGGGCGCAGGTGGGAAGCGGTGACGACTACGCCAGCGCGGCGAAGCCGGGCATCGATTGGGACGATGAGGGCGCCCGCGCGGAGTTGATCGATTCCCGTGCCCGCGACGGGAATGGCGATGCTGGCCGTGTTGGAGGGGCGCGAGGTCGGCGAGCAACTCGGCAAGGCCGTGGCACTGCTGGCCACCGTGCTCGGTCAGGACATCGCCGCTGGCGACGAGGGAACATTCGTGATTGTGCGGGGCACCGCGCCCGACCGGGTGATCTCGGTCGTCGATCCCGAAACCCGCCACGGGCACAAGAGTCGGCGCGCGGGTTCGACGGCTACAAAGGCCATATCGCCATCGATCCCGACAGCGAGATCATCACCGCCACCACGGTCACCGCCGGCAATGCCGGAGATGCCGACCCGGCCGCCGGACTGCTCACCGACATCCTGCCCTCCGAAGCCGAAGCCGAAGCCGAAGCCGAAGCCGAAGCCGAAGCCGAAGCCGAAGCCGAAGCCGAAGCCGAAGCCGAAGCCGAAGCCGAAGCCGAAGCCGAGGGCGGGGACGAGGACGCTGCCGCGGTGTTCGCCGATTCCGCCTACGGGGCCGGTGAGTTGCTGAAACGGTTGGACGACAATGGAATTCACAACGGAGTGAAGGTGCAGCCCTCGCCGTCGGTGAAGGGACATTTCTCCAAGGACCGGTTCAGGATCGATCTCGATACCCGGACGGTGACCTGCCCGGCCGGGGCCACCGCGACGATCGCTGCCCGCACCGGCCGCCACACCGGCACCGCCCATTTCGGTGCTGTCTGCGCCGAGTGCCCGCTGCGCGCGCAGTGCACCACGGCGGCCGGTGGGCGCACGATCACCATCGGCGCCTTCGAGAACTACCTGGTCGCCGGTCGCGAACGACAACACGACCCGATCTGGAAGGCCGGCTATCGCACCACCCGACCCAAGGTGGAACGCAAGATCGGGCATCTGATGCGCCGCCGTCACGGCGGCCGACGCGCCCGCATGCGCGGCCGGAGGAAAGTCGGTGCCGACTTCAGCATGCTCGCCGCAGCGGTCAACCTGGCCCGCCTTGCCGTTCTCGGACTCACCCACACCACCACCGGCTGGGCCACCGGCCCCGCCTGAGAGCGCCGGCCAGCCGGCGCCCTCAGGCCAAATCATCACGGGCACAACCGGAAACACCCCAGTAATCAACACCGCCGGCAGGCCGCGCCAGCCAGACCTCACCGACCAACACCACCGCACCGGCCGTCAGATGCCCGTTCGACACCAGCCACCTAGTCCGGCCGCCATGCAACGACGCAAGATGCTTGTATCACTGATGATTTCGACCGGAGTGCTGTGCGCGGCCACCGGCAACGCGCAGGCTGATACGGGCGCTCGCCCGTCTTCTTCGCAGTTGACACTGCCGCAGTTTCTGCAGGCCTGCCACACTCCGACCACGGGCGTCGGTGCGATGGTCCCGCAAACCTTCCAGAACCGCTGTTGGACGGGGTCTGCTTCGCCGTCGCCCGGGCGGTGCTCGGTTTGGCGACGATCAGTGCCGCGAGCGGCAGCGTGATCCCGATTCCCTGATTCCTACGTCGGATGCCGAGCGAGTCCGGTGGGCACGGCGGGTTCCCGTGGCCCATCGGGCTTTGGCAGAGTGTTGGCCGTGAACTCCTCCGGATCGAAGTATCAGCCGCGACCGATGTCCAGCCGCACCACCTTCCTGCTGGGTGGGGTTGCGCTAGTGGTGATCGTGCTGATCGTGGTGTACCTCGTGCACTCGAACAGTGGCGGTGCGCTGAAGGTCCAGGACGACGGGTACGGCGCGGCGCACGATCCGGCCGTGAGTGCGCTGCTGGATTCCGACGGCGCGATCGTGCTCGGAAAGCCGAACGCGGCCAAGACGATCGATGTGTACGAGGATCCGATGTGCCCGGCGTGCGGATCGCTCGAACACTATTACGGGCAGCAGATCTCCAAGGAGGTCGACGCCGGCAAGCTCGCGGTGCGGTACCGGATGGTGAACTTCCTGGACCCGAAGTCGGGCACCAAGGACTACTCCACGCGCGCCATCGCCGCCATCGACTGCGTCGCCGCCGACGGTGACGGCCCGGCGTTCTCGAAGTTCCACCTGGCGCTGTTCACCACCAAGCAGCCCAGCGAGGAGAACGGCGGCAGCCTCAGCAACGACGAGCTGGCCGCGATCGCCAAGGATGCCGGTGTATCCGCCGATGTGCAGCAGTGCATCGCAAAGGGGGATCGGGTCGACGAGGCCCGCGATCACGCGCAGGCCGCGCTGGCCGGGCTGAAGACGGCCGTCGGCCAGGTTGAGACGCCGACCGTGCTCGACGGGGGCAAGAACGTGGACGTGAACAATCAGAACTGGGTAACCAAGCTCGCGGGGTAGGCGTACCTCCATTCGCTCCGGCCGTGCGCGGTCTGTGAATGGTTTCGCTGGCAGCGCTTGCTGGCGTAACCTCCGCATTTGCTCCGGACGTGCGCGGTTCGCGCACGGCTTTGCCGACAGCGACCAGCATGCGTACCTCTGCAATGCGCTGCGGCTGTGCGCCGTCTGCGGGCGGCTTCGCCAGTAGCGCTCATGCGGCGTAGCTCTGCATGCGCTCCGGCCGTCCGTGGTCTGCGGCCGCTTCGCCGGTAGCGCCTGCTGGCGTACCTCCGCATTCGCTGCGGCCGTGCGCGGTTCGTGCACGGCTTCGTCGGCAGCGCCCAGCATGCGTACCTCTGCTTACGCTCCGGCTTTGCGTGGTCGGTGGGCGGCTTCGCCAGTAGCGCTCATGCGGCGTAGCTCTGCATGCGCTCCGGCCGTGCGCGGTCGATGGACAGCTCCGCTGACAGCGCCTATCCGGCGTGCCTCTGCATTCGCACGATAGCGCGAAGTATGCAGCGGCCTCACCGGCCGCGCCCATGCGGGGCTGGTCGCCCGGACGGCATCCCCAGCTGTCCGGGCGACGGTCCGCGGGCATCCATGGCCGCGGTGCTTTACGTCGCGGCCGCATATCGCGGGCGCGGTCTCTTTGTCCCCTCAGGGTTCCTCGTCGATCAGGGCCTCGTAGATGCGGTTGCGCGCATCGGCGATCGCGTTGATGGTCTCGCGCAGCTGCCCGGCCATGGCCGCGTACTCGAATCCCGGTGGGGTCCGGTCGAGTTCGACCTCGAGCCGCCGATGGAGCCTTTCGAGGGCCGCGATGCGGTCGCGTTCGACGGCGACGTCGATGACGGTCGGTGCGGGCGGACGGTCGGCGTGCTCCATTGTGCTCGTTGCCCTCGTGATCCGGATCTCGTTCTGCCGGAACGACAGTGGCTGGGTCGGCCCGGTGTGACGGGCATAGAGGCGAGGGCCGGGCGTGCGGTCGATATCCGGTTGCAGCAGGACCATGAATGAATTCCCCTCAGCGGCTCGGGTTGTCGACGGTGTAGCGCCCGGAATAGTCGTCCTCGGGGGCCGCGGGGCGCAGGCCGGGACGGACGAAGGCGCCGTGGTCGATCGGATAGGTGAGATCGATGGTGGACGGGCACGGGGCAGCCGGAGTCGTTGCGGGATTGGGCCATAGGACATCGGGCTCCTCGATATCGCTGTGCGGGAACAGATATCGAGCGCCCTCCCGGGCCGATGTGTGTTCGCCGCCGGTGGGACTGGTCCAACGCAGCGTGTCGGCGTCGGACCGGTGCACTCGCCATGCCCGCTGTGCCCTGTCCGACAAGGATTTCAGCCGATAGTGGCGTGCACACAGCACCGCTAGATTCGCCATCAGTGTGCCACCGCCGCGGCCCGGATGCGCCGGATCGAACGGATCGGCGTGGTCCAACAGCGATTCGGCCGCGGGCATGGTGCACCCCGGAAACCGGCACAGCGCGTCCAGGGCGCGAATCTCCCGCTCCTGCCATGGTGCGGGTTCGGCTGCCATCGCCTCCTGCGTGCTGGTCGGATCCTCGGTGCGCTCGGGAATCAGTTCGAACTGTGCGTGTTCGGCGATCCGGCGGACCGATTCGGCGTCGATGGGCCCGTACCCGGCCAGGTGGGCCGGGGCATCCAGTTCGCCCAGCAGGGTGCCCACCGGTACGCCGATCTGGATCAGCGGCCGCCGGGGCGCCTCGGCGCGCGGTGCGGGACAGCCGGTTTCGCGGCCGCAGCCGCAACGCAGCCGCCGCGAGCCGTCGGCGAGCGCCACGAGGGCATCGGCACGCCGCTGTGGCATTGTGCGCGGATCGAGGCCGCAGACCTCCAGCGCCATCTCGCGCAACCGCATGGCAACCGTCTGGGCTCCCGGCGCAGGCAACAGGCCGTCGAAGACCGCCATCCCGTCCTGCACCGCCTTGATTCGCACATCGCGGTCGCCCTCGCGGCGCTCGCGACGGTTCCGCTCGCCGCCGGGATCGAGCTTGGCCACCCAGCGCCGCGCCGTCTGACGCAGGCGCGCCGGATTCGTCCGGGCGGCGGCCTCGATCAGCGTCTTCTCCACCTCGGCGAGCATCTCCTCCGGCAGGTCGCGGATGCTCTCGGCGATGACCTGGGCCCGCGCCAGGTCGATCCGCCCCGAACCGAAGGCCTCCCGGGTGCGCGGCAACCGATCCAGCCCGAGCCCGATATCGATCAACGCCGCCGCGACCCCCTCGGTGATCTGTACCGCCACCGCCGCCTCCGCGACCGCGAACTCCCCGGCAGGCTCACCCCCGGAAGCCTCCCGCCGCCGATACAGCTCCCGGGCGGCCAGCACCTCGGCCGCCTGCGCGAACGCCGCCGCCCCGTGTGCCCGCTGCAGCGCATCGATCAGCCCCTCATCACTCATCGCCTGAAGCTCTCTGCTATCGAACATGTGTTCGAGACTACCTGTCGAACTTCTGTTCCACCACCCCGTTATCCAGGCGATTTGGTACCAAAACCAACAGTGGTGTAACTTCGTTCAAGCCGACGGGGAAACCCCCGGCAAGCACCACGGGGCTATGGCGCAGCTGGTAGCGCACCACACTGGCAGTGTGGGGGTCAGGGGTTCGAGTCCCCTTAGCTCCACTATTTCATTTGGCTATAACACCTGGGTATAGCCTGTTTTTGCGTATCCGCAGACCTTGATCTATCCCCTTTGCTACTGACGCCGTCAATACCTTGATCGTTTAGCGGTCGACCGGATCCGCGCTCAGCCTTCTGGCCTGGACTTTCTTCCTGTCGATCCGAAGCCTGTGACGAGGTCGGTCCCCCTACTCCTCCAGGGCATAAAAATTCAGTCTGTTGGGTTCGTATTGCATGGCGCCGGTCTGGACATGTGAACGAGATGATCGAGGTCAGCATTCAACTGACATCAGCCGTGATGCGGAATGTGCTGTCAGACACGAGCTTCCGTCCCGGAGGTCACGGGTCGCGGCAGCGCGGGCGAAGCCTCTCCCGAAACTTAAGTCGTCGGTTGCCGCTGCGATTGCTGGGCTCATAACCCAGAGGTCGCAGGTTCAAATCCTGTCCCCGCTAGTGCGAAAGGCGGTCCTGGCCAACAGGTTTCAGGACCGCCTTTCAACTTTTGTCGAGGTTGATGACATCGCCGTTGGCATCACGCCGAAACGGTCAGGTCGGTCAGCGTCTGAAACTCAGTGAAATATATGTCCACCAGTTGCTTTCCAGCGGACAAGGCTGGACGCATGGGACTGTGATCGTTGGGTCGTCGGCCATGCGATCGCACGACCTCGTCGGCGGGTCTGTCGCCGGGCTGAAAGATCAAGGCCTCGAGATCAGCTCGGGCTTATGGGTGTCGGTGACGGATGGAACGGCCGTTTGGCGGCTGTCATTTGCCACCGCTGTCCGCGGTTGCCCATGGGTCGACCGGTATGAGACCTGCCGCGCGTCCGTCGGCGTCCAGCAGCCTGCCCCAGGATTTGATCGGGCGCAGCACCAGTCGGTGTTCAACCACCTCGGCGTCGGGCAGGTTCGTTCGGACCCGTTCGAGTGCGTCGGCGATGGCGCCGACCTTGTGCACCTGGGCCATCACCATGAGGTTTGCTACCCCGGTGGTGGACAGGCAGATTCGGGTCACCGGCCAGGAGGCTATTTCGCCGCCGATTTCCTCGAGTCTGTGGTGGGGGACCGACAGCCAGAGGACGAACTCCACCGGCCATCCGACCTCGACGCGGGTGAAATCGGTACGGAACCCGAGCATTCCACGCCGGACGAGTGTGTCGAGCTGCCGTCGCACCAGGTACTCGGAGCTACCCAGCTCGCGGGCCAGGTCGCGGTAGCGGGCGCGTCCATCGCGTTGCAGTGCGAGAAACAGTTGCCTGTCGGCGGGAACGAAGGTCCGCACCCGGGGCGTGGCCCGGCCCTCGGAGTCGGATTCCGCTGTGACGGAGCGCGTCTGGCTGGTGTCGATCGCGCCCAGTCGCCAGTGCACCCCGCTGTACCATTCGATCCCTATGTGGGAGGTGGCGGAGGCTATCCCCGCGACATTCGGAAGCCGTTGCAGTAGTAGGGAACTGAGTGTGCTCATGTCGGCGGCGATGACGATCACCGTCAGGTCCGAGGAACCGCTGGTGGCGTAGACGCTGACCGCCTGGGGGACGGCGGACAGTTCCTGCGCCACCTCGAGGATATGACCGGGCGCCGCACGGACCTCGAACACCGCGCCCACCAGGGCGAGACTCGGTCCCGGAACCGACGACACCCAGGCGCGGCCCGATTCGACCAGGCGCTGCCAACGTCGGGCGGCGGTCGCGGCGGAGATGCCGAGGATGGGGCCGAGCTTCTCGAAGCTCACTCGTGGATTGGCATGCAGCGCGTCCAACAGCGTCACGTCGACTTCGTCGACGGCTCGCAGTGGCGGGCGATTGGCGGTCACAGTGTCGCCTCCCTCGGCGGCCCAGGATGCCGCGAGCAGGTCCACCTGCCCGTTTCCGGGGCGAGGTGCCGATTACGTGCATTGCCTGGATAGAAGTTGCGCATACCTGTCCTCGGGGCCGTCCGTTGTCCCAATTTCCTACAGATTCGCAGAGAAGGATGTTTCGACACCCTGACTGAAGAGGTATCGCGACCATCTTCCCGAGAGGAGCAACGTTCACCCAGCACTGTTCACTCAATCAGCCCTCGGCCTACAGGCCGGGGGGCGTCGTCATTTCCGGTATCGAGACGGCCAGCCTGTTCACGCCCGATGGCTTCACTGCATCAATGCCGCGCAATGTACAGAGTTCCCTCATCGAGGCGCGTCGAGATGGTGATATCAGGCTCACGGCTGGAAATCAGTGGGACTTTCCAGCGATTTCGCGAACGCGTGGATTGCACGTCGTTAACTGAGGGCATGAGCGAATCGACTAGTCCTGGGGTGACCGTTCCGCTGGCACAGTGGGTCGCACAGCTGACCCTCGATGCGATTCCCGAGCCGATCCGATTGCGCGCCAAGCACCTTCTCCTCGATGGTGTCGCGGCTGGTCTGGTCGGTGCGCAACTGCCGTGGTCGCGGGTGGCGACGAAGGCGGTCCTCGCATTGGAGGGATCGGGCGACGCTGTCGTGATCGGTACCGGCGCCACCACCTCCGGTCCGGCGTCGGTGCTGATCAACAGCACCTTCATCCAAGGCTTCGAGATCGACGACTTCCATCCGCTGGCGCCGCTGCACAGTAATTCGCTGATCGTGCCGACGCTGCTGGCGACCGCGCAGCACATCGGCGGCGCGTCCGGCATCCAGGCGTTGACCGCGGCCGTCGCGGGCTTCGAGGTCGGACCGCGAGTCGGTTTGGCGCTGCACGGGTCACAGATGCTATCGCGGGGCTGGCACAGCGGCCCGGTGTTCGGCACCCACACCGCGGCCATGGTCGCTGGAAAGTTGCGGAACCTGAATGCGGGGCAGCTGGAGGATGCGCTCGGCATGGCCGGGACGCAGTCCGGCGGCCTGATGGCGGCGCAGTACGAGGCCATGTCCAAGCGCATGCAACACGGTTTCGCCGCCCGAAACGGTTACTACGCGGCGGGTTTGGCGGCCGAAGGCTACACCGGCATCAAGCAGGTGTTCGACCGGCCGTACGGCGGGTTCCTGTCGGTGTTCGGCGAGGGCCACGATCCCGATCCCGCGCAGGTGATCGCGGGCCTCGGCGAGGGCTGGCACACCGACTTCATCATGGTCAAATCCTATGCGGCCCAAGGCGGTCTGCACGGCACCATCCAGGCCGCACTGGAACTGCGCGCCGAACACGACCTGGATCCGAGCCGGATCTCCCATATCCAGATCCGTGTCGGCCACACCGTCTACCACCACGGCTGGTGGGAACCGCAGCGGCCGCTCACCAGCATCGGCGCTCAGATGAATCTGGGCTACGCCGCGGCGGTGGCCTTCCTCGATGGGCAGGTGCTGCCACCTCAGTTCACCGAGGCTCGTCTCGACGCCGACGACGTGTGGGACCTGATCGGCAAGGTCGAGGTGAAACTCGACGAGGCCATCCAGAACGGACCCGTTCAGGAACGGTTCGCCACCGAGCTGACCGTCACCCTCGACGACGGCACCGTATTGAGCAAGCGGATCGTGCAGCCGCACGGCGGGCCCAGCGATCCGGTCACCAACGACGACATCGTCGCCAAATACCGGTCCCTGGTCGGACCGCTGATGCAGACCTCTCGCCTGGACGCCATCCAGCAGACCGTGCTCGGCCTCGAGCACGTCGCCGATCTGGGCGAACTGACCGAACTGCTCGCGGCCCCGGTGTCGGGGGCCTTGGACGAAGTGGAGCGCAATCGATGACAGCACATGACGCCCGCGTCGCACTCCGGGCGGCGCTCAGCCGCCGAGACGTGGTGGTCGCACCGGGAGTCTTCGACGGCCTGTCCGCCTCGCTGGTACGGCGGCTGGAGTTCAGCGCCGCCTACATGACCGGCGCGGGTGTGGCCGCCTCGGGCTTCGGGCTGCCCGATATCGGGTTGCTCACCCAGACCGAGATGGTCGAAAGGGCCCGGATGCTGGTCGGCGTTCTGGGCGACATCCCGCTGATCGCCGACGCCGATACCGGTTACGGCGCGCCGCTGAACGTGATCCGCACCGTACGGGAGTACGAGGCTGCGGGAGTGGCGGCGATTCAGCTGGAGGACCAGGCCTTTCCCAAGAAGTGCGGTCACCTGCCCGACAAGGAGCTCATAGGCGCCGAGGAGTTCGTCACCAAGCTCACCGCGGCCCTGCACGCGCGCACCGACGAAGACACGGTGATCATCGCCCGCACCGACGCGCGCGGCCCGCTCGGCATCGACGCCGCCATCGAACGCGCCAATGCCTACGCCCTGGCCGGTGCGGACGTGATCTTCGTCGAGGCCCCGCAGGGGACCGAGGAGATCGAACGCATCGCCCGGGAAGTCAAGGCGCCCTTGCTGATCAATCTCGTCATCGGCGGGCTGACTCCCCTGGAGTCCACGACCCGGTTGCGGGAGCTGGGCTACTCCATCGCCATCCAGCCCTCGCTGCCGCTGGGCGCGGCTGCTTACGCCATGCTCACCAGCCTCGCCGAGCTGGCCGGGCGCGACCCGGCGCCACTGCTGCCGTCCAAGCCGGCCGAATTCTTCAACCTCGTGGGCCTGGCCGAATGGTCGGCGCTCGGCGAGCGCTACCGTACCGAAGGAGCCTGAAAACCCATGGGCATGACCATGATCGAGAACCTGCTTGCCCGCAAAGCCGGTGTCGAACGGGTGAAACCCGGTGACATCGTCACCGTCGAGGTCGACATGTGCGTCATGATCGACCTGCAGTTCGCCACGCTGTGGATTCCGCCGAGCCGCATCCACGACCCGGACAAGGTCGCCGTCATCATGGACCATGCGGTCCCCGCGCCCTCGCTCAAGGACGCCGAGGGCGGTCCGAAGGCCCGGAAGTTCGTGTCCGACTTCGGGATCGAGAAGTTCTTCGATGTCGGCCGCCACGGCATATGCCACCAGGTGATCGCGGAGAACGGCCTCGCGCGGCCCGGAGATGTACTGGCCTGCACCGATTCCCACACCTGCGCGGGTGGCGCCTACAACACCGCGGCCCGTGGTATGGGCCCCGCCGAGGTGTATTCGATCCTGTGCACCGGCTCCACCTGGTATCAGGTCGCGCCAACCGTCCGCTACGAACTCACCGGAACGCTGCCGCCGGAGATCAGCGGCAAGGACGTGTTCCTTTCCCTCGCGAACACCTACGGTGATGCGACCAACCAGAACCTCGAATTCGGCGGTCCGGGCCTGAGTTCGGTGCCGCTCAACGATCGGCGCACCATCGCCACCCAGGCCGCCGAGATCTCCGCCGACTTCGCCACATTCGGTGTGGACCAGGTGTTGGCGGACTTCCTCGCCGAGCGCGGGGTGGGCGACTTCGAGCCCGCCGAGGCCGACACCGACGCCGAGTATTTCGACGTGCGCACGATCGACCTGTCCGCGCTCGAGCCCTATGTCGCTCGCCCGGGAACCGTGAGCCACAACGGTGTTCCCGTCTCGCAGGTCGAACCGCGCAAGGTGGACCAGGCGTTCATCGGTTCCTGCGCCAACGGCCAGCTCGAGGATCTGCGCATCGCCGCGCAGATTCTGCGCGGCAAGACCGTCGCCCCGGGAACGCGCCTGCTGGTCACCCCCGCCTCGCAGGCGGTCTACCGCGACGCCATGCGCCTGGGCTATCTGCAGGACCTCGCGGATGCCGGTGCGGTGGTGACGAATTCGACCTGCGGGGCCTGCTTCGGCTACCACATGGGCGTGATCGGCTCCGGTGAAGTCTGCCTGACCTCGAGCACCCGCAATTTCACCGGCCGCATGGGCAGCACCGACGCCGAGATCTACATGGCCTCACCCGCCACCGTCGCCGCGTCCGCCATCACCGGCTACATCACCGACCCCCGGAGCGTCACCGCATGAACACCACCATCACCGGAAAAGTCTGGGTCTTCGGCGATTCCGTCGACACCGACGCCATGTACCCGGCCTTCGCGATGAAACTCGACGTCCCCGAGGCCGCCGAGCACGTCTTCTACCAAATCCGGCCCGGTTGGACCGATCTCGTGCAGCCCGGCGACATCGTCATCGCCGGACGCAACTTCGGTGTCGGCTCCTCGCGCCCGGTGGCCGCGCTGTTCCGCCACCTCGGCGTCGCCGCGCTCATCGCCGAGGACTTCAACTCGCTGTTCTTCCGCAACGCCGTCAATGCCGGCCTGCCCGCACTGGCCGTGCCCGGCGTCACCGGCCTGTTCGCCGACGGCCAGCAGGGCACCTTCGACATCGCCCAGGGCACCTACTCCAACGACACCACCGGCAGCGTAGGACGCACGGCCCCGCTGCCGCCCCTGATTCTGGAAATCCTTTCCAGCGGAGGAGTTCTCGCCCGCCTGGCCGAACAGGGCTACCTGCCGATCGAACTACTCGACGTGCTCCGCTCCGGCGCCATCCCCGTCGACAGCGGATCCGCGGCATGACCACCACTCATCGACCACACGGCATCCTCGACCCGCAAGGAGACGACATCATGGCTTTTCGCCTGATCGGCCGACTCATCCGCCCGATCCGGGCCGGCATCGACAGCATCGCCTGGTGCACCCCCGCGACCGCGTCGGCACCGGACTCGATCACGATTTCCAGCGACGCGTTCACCGACGGCGGCCCGATGCCGCGGCGATTCGCCGGAAACGGTGTGGGCGAGAACATCTCGCCCCCGCTGAAATTCTCGGGCGTACCCGCCGACGCGGCCGAACTCGTCCTCGTCATCGAAGACCCCGACGTACCACTCCCGCGACCCATCGTCCATGGACTGTTCACCGGCATCAGCGCACGAACATCCGAAATCCCCGAGGGTGCACTGAACCTGAGTGTGAACTCGGTCACCGCGACCTCGGATGACAGCCCGATCCGGTTCGGTGTCGGCGCTTTCAAACGCCGTGGGTACGCCGGACCGCGCCCGATACCCGGACACGGCGCGCACCGCTATGTCTTTCAGCTGTTCGCCCTCGACGTAGTGAGCGGACTCGACGAGAACTCCACGCTCGCCGACATGATGGCCGGCATCGACGGACACGTGATCGCCCGTGGAATGCTCACCGGCACCTACGAACGCCCCTGATCCGAGGAATCATGAAGCCGGAAGCAGGATTTGCGGACCTCGAGGCGGCGCTCCGCGGTTCGCCGATCACCGCCGCCGTCGTGTATTCCGGTGGCCGTGAGATGTTCTCGATCGGCGACACGAGTAGCCCCGTCAAGATCCATTCGATCCGGAAGTCGTTGATCAGTGCGCTTTTCGGGCGGGCCTACGACCGTGGAGTCTTCCAACTGGACACGACCATCGGCGCGATCGGAATCGATGACACACCCCCGCTGACCGAGCGCGAGAAGCGCGCGACCATCGAGGACCTGCTCACCGCGCGGTCGGGGGTCTACCTCCCGCTCGCCGCCCCGATCGATGGGTTCGAGTGGCCGCCTCGGGAATCCCATGCGCCGGGCGCGCATTGGCATTACAACAACTGGGATTTCAATGTTCTCGGCAATATCTACGAACGGCTCACCCATCGGAGCGTGGGCGTGGCGTTCGACCGCGAGATCGCCTTGCCGCTCGGGCTGCGCGACTGGGACGTCTACGAACACGCCCGCTACGAGTACCGAGACGATCCGATCGGCGGGAATCTGCGCTACCCCAACTACGCCTTCGCCCTCTCGGCACGAGATCTCGCCTCGTTCGGCGCCCTTTACCTCGACCATGGACGGCACGACGGCGTGCAGGTGATATCGCGGGAATGGCTGGACCGCAGCACCGAACCGATCGCGCGAACTACGTTCCCGCCGGGGCTTTTCGGGATGTACGGCTACTGCTGGTGGGCCAACGGACCGCACGATGACGGCGGTTCCGGCATCGGCGGGCATGTCTACTCCGCAGTGGGCTTCGCCGGTAATTACCTGACGGTACTGCCGGAATTCGGGACAGTTTTCGCGGTCACCACCGATCCCTCCCGTTCGTCGAACACAGGTGGCGAACTACTCACAGATCGCCGGTACGAACAGGCGATCTCCGCGTTGGTTTCCACACTGCGCGAACCGGATCGCGCGATGTCGTAACCCCGCCGGTCGCTAGGTCGGCCGGTGTCTGTGGCCCGGCCGACCAGCACTCGCGGGGATCGGCTAGTCACCCTTCAGTGCGGGCATGGGATGCCAGGGGTCGACCGGGACCAGGTCGACGGCGCGTCCATCCGGGCCGAGTAGCCGCCCCCACGACTTGTGCGCGCGCAGCACCAGTCGCTGGTCGACGACCGAGACCTGAGGTGTCAGGCACCGCAGGCGCTCGAGGATGTCGCCCACGTCGGCGAGCCGGTGAACCTGCGACATGACCATCAGGTTCGCCGGCCCCACTGTCGACATGCAGATGCGGATCTGCGGCCATCCGCCGATCTCGTCACCGATGTCGCCGAGTTGATGGTGCGGGCACGACAGCCAGAAGACATAGGCGGCCGCCCAGCCGCCCTCCCGGCGGGCGAAATCCGTTCGGAACGAAAGGATTCCGCGCCGGACCATAGAATCCAGGCGGCGTCGCACCAAATTCTCCGTGGCGCCGATCTCCTGAGCGAGCCTGCGGTAGTGAGCCCGGCCGTCGCGCTGCAGCGCGAGGAACAGCGCGCGTTCGGCGGGATCGAACGTGCGGTTGCGCACGCTACGTCGCCGATCCTGGTTCTCCGGCTCGGTCACCGACTGCTTCTGCGCGGCGTCCATCGCGCCGAGCTGCCAGTGCACCCCGCTGTACCACGTGAGGCCGACGCTGGCCCGGGTCATCGCGATTCCGGGTAGCCCCGGAAGCCGCTCGAGGAGCAGTTCGCCGAGACTGACCATATCGTCGGCGAAGACCAGAGTGTGTAGATCGAAGGTTCCATCGGTGGCGTAGACGCTGGCGACCTGCGGGACCGCACACAAGGCGTCGGCCACCTCGACGGCGCGGCCCGGCTGCGCGCGAACCTCGAACACGGCCGCTACCAATGCCAGATGATGGCCGGGCACCGAGGAGACCCACGCCCGGCCCGAGTCGGCGAGCCGTTGCCAGCGGCGCACGGCGGTCACCGCTGAAATCCCCAGCGCCGGTCCGAGCCGTTCGAACCTCGCTCGGGGATTCGCATGCAGTGCGTCGAGCAGCATGACGTCGACTTCGTCAACGGTGGTGTGGTCGGCTCGCCCCTCGGACATCCTTATTCCATCCCGGCGGTCGGCATGGCCGACACCATGATCGTCCTGTCCTGGCATGCGGAACTTAATCAAAATCTAGACAAGACGAGCCGAAATCCAATGCGCTTTCAGGTTTCTGGAGTTGTTTCCTTCAATATCCAGGTCGCGGGTGTCGCATGGAGTTCACTGACCGCATGAGCTGATCGGAAAGCCCGCGACGGGCACCGACAGCTCACTCGAATCCGTCATTCCGCCTTTCACGATCACGAGGATCTCCATGAAGACAATGCTGTCTGTCGGGCTCATCGCCACCGCCGCCGTGGGCGCGGTGATCTGCCCTCCGCTGACAACCGTCGCCAATGCCGCCTCCGAGTCCGGCACCTGCACCCTGAACGCGACCGCGAACATCTCACCCGGCCTGACCATCGCCTCGCGATCGTTCACGGTCACATTCGACGGCACCCTCTCCCATTGCACCGGCACCTCGCCGAATACACCGCCGAGTGGGCAGCTCATCGCCGGGCTCGACGGTGCGCCGGTCCCCACCGGCACCGGAAGCTGTGAAAGCAACACCGTCAACGGCTATTCCATCAACAAGTGGAGTGACGGCAACACCACCGTGGTCAAGTTCAGCGCAATCGGCACGCCCATCGGGCTGGACTTGACCGGCCAGGTCGTCGACGGCGTCAGCAACGGCTCGACGCAGTTCACCACCACCGAGCCCACGACACCGGTCGGCTCTGCGGTGAAGGGCGCAATCGCCTTCGTGACAAATCCGCTCAACTGCCTGCCGGACCAGGGCGTCACCACCGCGCAAGTGGCCGGCCAGCTGACTCACACCAACTGACCGCGCCGCCGTATCGCCCCGTGCTGCCGACATCTGCCGCATGTCGGCGGTACCCGGGTCGCGGCAGGGATAGCTAGCCCTTGTCGTCGTGGTTGTTCCGGCACGGATTGGCGATGTCGAAGAAGCTGTCGTTGCTGTCCGCAGTGGCCGTCGGTCGCCGACCACCGATGAAATCGCTGGTAAACGTCAGGGATTTGGCATCAAATTTGGCATCACGACAGCATAGGAACCATCGGCCGCAGTAGGATCGGGCGGACATCTGGGACGACTGAAATTCCGTTTACCTGCACGAATGGGAGGCGGTGGCATGTGATCGCACGTTCGGGACGGTGTCCCGTTGGCTCATAACCCAGAGGTCGCAGGTTCAAATCCTGTCCCCGCTACTACGAAAGGCGGTCCTGGCCAACAGGTTTCAGGACCGTCTTTCAACTTTTGTCGAGGTTGATGACATCGCTGTTGGCATCACGCCGAAACGGTCATCGCGGTCAGCGTCAGTGACTCAATGAAACATTTGTCTACCAGGTGCTTTCCGACGGACAGCGTGGAACGCATGGGACTGTGATCGTTGGGTTGCCAGCCCTGTGATCGCACGACCTTGTCAGCGTCTCCTAGGGCCTCAGTGGCCTGAGGTGGGTGCTGGGCAAAGCTGGTGTGTCGGTTCGAATCTGTGGGGCGGCACGTACAGCATCCACAACAACACGAACCCGCCGAAGGTGCCGGAGCACGCGGTGGCGTGCTGGTGTCGAGCGAAGATCCCTCATTACCCGCGCTCGACACCAGCACGATCGGTGGGGTGGATGTCGCTCAGTGCCCGGTCTTCGACTCCAGCAGGTGTGGCTGTCCGGTGACCCGGACATCGACGACAGTGCCTGCGGGTGGGGGAGCGGAGTCCGCGGCTGTGTAGGCGATGAGCCGATTCGGAAGGGTGACACCGGGTTCCGGGGTGAGCTCGACGCGGTGGTCGTACCCCCGGAAGTGACTGCGTTCGATGTGGCACCGCACCGAGGCCGTTGCGGGCTCGTCGCCGATGCGGAGTTGTTGCGGTCGGACCATGAGGTACGAGCCCGGTGTGGTGGGCGCTGGGAGGCCGAGGGCAATCAGCGTCGCCGGTTCGGTGGGAATCAGGTTGGCCTCGCCCAGGGTGCGGGCCACCTCCGCGTCGACCGGGTGGTGGAACAGTTCGTGGGGTTCGCCGGCCTGGGCGATGCGTCCGTCGCGCAGGACCGCGATGAGGTCGGCGAAGGCGAGTGCCTCGTCGACGTCGTGGGTGACGAGGATGGCCGTCGCGTGTGCCTGGTGGAGCAGGTCGGCGACCTCGGTGCGCAGGTCGGCGCGGAGTGCGGCGTCGAGCGCGGAGAATGGTTCGTCGAGCAGCAGCAGGTCCGGGCGCGGGGCCAGGGCGCGGGCGAGGGCGACGCGTTGCTGTTGCCCGCCGGAGAGCTGATGGGGGTGACGGTCGCCGAATCCGTTGAGGCCGACCAGGTCCAGCATTTCGGTGACGCGGGCGCGGCGTTTCGCGCGGGGCAGGCCGAAGCCGATGTTGGCGGCGATGCTCAGGTGGGGGAACAGCGCGCCGTTCTGGGGGACGTAGCCGATGCGTCGTTGTTCGGCGGGTACGTGGGTGTGGCCGTCGTCGAGGACGCGGCCGCCGACGGTGACGGTGCCGCTGTGGGCGCGGTGGAATCCGGCGATGACGCGGAGCAGGGTGGATTTGCCGCAACCGGACGGGCCGAGGACGCAGGCCAGCGCGCCGTCGTCGACGGCGAGGTCCACGCCGTGCAGGACGGTGTTCCGGCCGTGGATCGCGGTCAGATTGGTGATCTTGACGCCGGTCATCGGGCACCTTCTTCTGCCGTGCGTAACGTTCGTGTGGCCACGATGAGGACGGCCGGGATCGAGAGTGCGGTCATCACCACGGCGTACGGTGCGGCCGCGCCCCACGCCAATCCCGAGGTGTAAACCCAGAATTGGGTGGCCAGGGTTTGGGTTCCGGTGGGCCGCAACAGGAGTGTGGCGGTCAGCTCGGTGGTGGCGGTCAGCGCGACCATCGCGAAGGCGGCCCCGAGCCCGGGGGGCGATGAGCGGCAGCGTGACGCGGCCGAGCACCGTCCACCAGCGGCTGCCCAGGGATCGGGCGACCTCCTCGACGCCCGGCGGCACCTGGGCCAGCGCCGCGCGGACCGCGGTGAGGGCGAGCGGGAAGAACAGCACGACATACCCGGCCACGAGCATCGGCGGCTGCTGATACAGCGGCTGCGCGTAGCGAATCCCGAAGTACACCACCGCCAAAGCGACGGCGATGCCCGGCAGCGCCCGGCGGCCGATTCGTGAATGGTCGCGCCGCGTCACCAGAGTGTTGGAGGGGCTACCCGGTGACGCGGCGCGAACTGCAGAGATTCGACGGGGGTGGAACCGAATTACTCTGCGGGGAGGATGGTCACGGTGGCGGCGGTGCCGTCGACTTCGATGAGGGCGCCGTCGGGGATGCGGGTGGTGGCGTCGGTCGCGGAGACGACGCAGGGGATGCCGAGTTCGCGGCTGACGATGGCGGCGTGGGAGAAGGGGGCGCCGACATTGACGACGACCGCGGAGGCGGCGACGAACAGCGGGGTCCAGGACGGGTCGGTGATCGGGGCGATGAGGATGTCGCCGGGTTCGAGGGCCGACGGGTCGTCGGGGGAGGTGAGGACGCGGGCGCGGCCCTTGGCCACACCGGAGCAGCCCGAGACGCCGGTGATGGTCTCGCCGGGTGACAGCAGGGTGGTGGTCTTGGCCGAGCGGCGCTGCCAGGTGTCGAGCTCGGGAACCTGACGGGCGACGACGAAAGGCGGTTCGTAGTCGAACAGTTCGAGGTAGCTGTCTTCGCGGTCGCGGACCGTGTCGGTGAATGCGGCGGGATCGGTGAGGTAGTCGTCGAGCTCCCATGCGAAGAGCATGAAGATCTGCTCCGGGGTGTCGAGGACACCGGATGCGACGCCTCGGCGGCCGAGTTCCAGTGCGGGGAGCCGGATTTCGTGGATCACCATGGCGGCGGTAGTGCGGGCGCGTTCGCGGCCGCGCAGCCATAGGGCAGCGGCATTGAGGGTTGCCTCGAATTGCGCACCGGTTTCGGCGTCACCGGCGATGATCTCGCGAATCGCGGCGGCCGCGGCCTCGCGTTCGGCGGCGCGCACGCCGTTCTTGGCGTCGGGGGCCTCGTCGTCGCCGACGTGGCGCATGCGATCGATGGTGGCCAGCGCGAGTTCGGGCTTGACGCCCCAGGTGGCGGCGCGGATCTCCCATTCGGCGGGGCCGCGGAAATCCCAGTCGCGCAGGAAGGTATCGAGTTGCCCGGTGAACTCCTTGACGACCAGGTCGTCGCTGCCGAACAGCCGCTCGTACAGGCCGTTGAGTCCGGCGTCGAAGACGGCGGCGACCTCGGGCGCCTGCGCGGCGCGGCTGAGCGTCCACATCCGGATGGAGGGTCCGGTGGAGTCGACGTCACCGATGCCGCTGACCAGGCTCAGCGCCATTTCGGGACGCCCGACGGCCGCGGCGATCTGGGCGATCGCGCCGAGTCCGACGCCCGACTTCAGGCTGGCCTCGATGTGGTGCTGGAACAGCCGCCGCAGGATGTAGTCGAAGGACGTGATGCGTTCGCGCAGTTGCTGATCGGTCAGGGTGGCCATATCGGGCCGGTTCGCGCGGATGTCGAGTACCTCGCGGCGGTCGGCGTCGAAGGCGGCGAGATCGGTCGCGCCGATGACCTCTTCCATCAGCCAGGCGCCGGCGGCGGCCTCGTGCTCGGGGCTCTCGTCGAAGTCGCGACGCTCGCTCTCGTAGCTCGGAATGCCGGGCATGTCGCCGAAGTACTGCAGGTCCACGGCCTCAGGTGACATACCGGGAACTCGGACGCCGAACAGCCGCATGAGCGACATGTTGATGTAGAGGTAGCTGCCGAACGCCGGGATGATGTTCTTGTCGACGGCCGCGTCGTAGAGGTCCTGATCCCACACCCGGCAGGCGACGAAGGCGTCCCGCCAGCCGGGCTCGAGGTTGTGCTGGAATCCCGCGGACGCGTTCAGCGGGCTGATGGGATCGGGAAAGATCTCTCCGACATTGGCCCGCGAGTACAGGGGAAAGACCTTCGACACAGCGTCGTTGATGGGCCACTCGGCCATTTGAAGCCTTCTTCCACGAGTTGACCGGTAGCCGCAAGGCGTTGCGAACCGATCCATTAGCGACTTGCCATTCACAGTTTGCTGTGACTGCTGTCACGATGTCAAGCAGTGTACCGATGTTCTGCCGAACTCTGGTAGACAAAGTTGTGAATGAATAGTCACAATCGAGATCATGTGTCGGCGGCGACCGCCGAGCGGGCTGCCGGAGAAGGGATCAATCGGATGCGGATCATGGTGACCAACGACGACGGAATCGGCGCGCCGGGCCTACTGACCCTGGTGCGGGCGCTGCATGCCGCGAGCCATCGGGTCGAGGTCGCCGGGCCGCTGTCCGACCACAGTGGCAGCGGTTCGTCGGTGGGTACGGTCGAGGACGGCGCGACCATCGCTTACGAAGAACACGCCTTTCCCGGACTCGACGACGTCCGGGTGCTCGGTTTCGACGCGCCCCCGTCGTTCGCCGTACTGGCTCTGCGCACCGGAACCTTCGGGCCTGCACCGGATCTGGTGGTGAGCGGGATCAACCCCGGGCACAACACCGGGCGCGCGATCCTGCACTCCAGCACCGTCGGCGCGGCGCTGACCGCGGTGTCGACCGGGGCGCGCGCGTTGGCGATCAGCTGCGGGTTCGCTCCGACCCATCGATTCGACACCGCAGCCGCCGTGGCCACCGCGGCGGTGGAATGGATGGTCGAGTACAGCGCGCCGCGCACCCTGCTCAATATCAACGTGCCCGATCTGGATCTGGCCGCCCTCAGAGGGGTTCGCAATGTGACCCTGGCTCCGCGCGGGCTCATGGGCCTGGACCTGATCCGGACACCGACGACGGTGCGGCTGCGGCGCTTCGACAATACCGAAAAGCTGGTCGCAGGAACCGATTCCGCCACGGTGCTCGACGAGTACGTGGCCGTCGGCGCGCTGCTGGGCGTGACCAGCGACACGGGCGCCGACCTGACCGGCGCGGTGCGCGCCATCGAGCACGCTTTGCCGGTCGCGAGCTCGGCGCTGCCTGCCGCCGAATAGACGAACTTCGAAGAAGGAGAAGGGCATGGGAATACGAACAGCCGCGCAGTACCGCGAGGGCCTGCGGGACGGTCGGCGTGTGATCTACCAGGGTGAGCCGGTCAAGGACGTCACCGAGTTCGGCGAATTCCGTTCCGCCATCGACCATTCTGCCTGGTGCTATGAAATCTCGCGGCAGCAGCCGGAATTGGCGATCGCCGACGACGGTGACGGTGAATACACCGCGTTCTACCGGGTCCCGCGCACGGCCGAGCATCTGGCGGCGCGCGCCCGGCTGATCGAATCGACCTCGCGGCTGGGTGCGGGCACCATCGTGCTCAAGGAGGTCGGCAGTGACGCGCTGTTCGGTTTGCTGCGTGCGCTCTCGGGTCAGGGGCTCGAGAACGCGACCGCGTTCTACGAACAGTGCTGCCGCGACGACACCGCGCTCGCCGTGGCGCAGACCGATGTGAAGGGCGACCGTTCGCTGCCCCCGCATCGGCAGTCCGACCCGGATCTGTACCTGCGCATCGTGGACGAGGACGCTGATTCGATCACCGTGAGGGGTGCGAAGGTGCACACCTCCTTCAGCGCCAACGCCGACGAGCTGATCGTTCTGCCCACGCGCGCCATGGGCCCCTCCGACGCCGACTACGGCCTCAGCTTCGCCATCCCGGTCGATACCCCCGGCCTGACGTTGTATGTGTCGCCGTACCTGCACGGTGAGCGCAACGAATTCGAGCACCCGGTGTCGCTGCGGCACAAGATGCTGGAAAGCCTGACCGTGTTCGACAACGTGCGGGTTCCCAAGGACCGGGTATTCCTCAACCGGCAACCGGAACTGGCCGGGCCGCTGGCCATCGCCTTCGTCGACTACCACCGCTTCACCGCGATCAACTACAAACTGCCGCTGCTGGACATCATGGTCGGCGCGGCCATTCTGGTGGCCGAGGCCAATGGCATCGCCAAGGCCGGGCACGTACGCGGCAAGATCAGCGAGCTGATCAACTACGCCGAGACCGTCCGCGGCCTCGGCGAACTCGCCGCGGTCCGCTCGGTGACCGGCGGCAACGGCGTGCAATTGCCCGACCGACTGGCGGTCAACATGGCGAAATACCAATTCGCGCACGGCTTCCACGCCGCCGTATCCACGGTGCTCGACCTGGCCGGTGGTCTGGTCGCCACCGGACCCGGCGGATTGGACTGGGCCAGCCCCGAGGTGCGCCCGGTGCTCGAGAAGTACTTCGCCGCCGCGGTGCCCGCCGAGCGGCGGCTGAAGCTGATCAACCTGATCTCCGACGTGTGCGCCCGCGATTTCGGCGGCTATCAGTCGGTGTTGGCTACCCACGCCGAAGGCTCGACCGAGGCAGAGAAGATGGAGCTCGGCCGCGCCTACGACGCCACCCGCGCCACCGACTACGTCTCCGGCCTGCTCGGGCTGTGACCGGCTCATCTCTCGTATTCAGCTGTAGGAGAAGGCAATCCGAATGAACAATGCTGTCATCGTGGACGTGGTCCGCACACCTTCGGGTAAAGGCAAGCCCGGCGGCGCGCTCTTCGGTGTGCACCCGGCCGAACTGCTCGCGACCGTGCTACGGGAACTGGTGTCCCGCAACGACATCGACCCCGCGCTCGTGGAGGACGTGATCACCGGTTGCGTGGGTCAGGGCGGTGAACAGTCGATCAACATCGGCCGCACCGCGGTCCTGGCCGCCGGGTTCCCCGAGACCGTCCCCGCGACCACCGTGGACCGGCAGTGCGGGTCGAGCCAGCAGGCGGCCCAGTTCGCCGCCCAGGCGATCATGGCCGGAACCTGCGGCGTCGTGATCGCGGCCGGTGTGGAGTCCATGAGCCGGGTGCCGATGTTCTCCCAGGTCATGGGGAAGGACCCCAATGTCGCACCGCTGCGGCACCGGTTCCCGGACGGACTTGTGGCCCAGGGCATCTCGGCCGAGCTGCTGGCGGTGCGGTGGAAGCTGGACCGCGCGCGGCTCGACGAGTTCGCGGCCCGCTCGCATCGGCTGGCCGCGACCGTGGCCGCCGCCGAGGCCGCCCGTCAGGTGGTGCCGGTCGAGGTCGTCGATAGCGACGGCAACCGGCGCACGATGACCACGGACGAAACCGTCCGGCCCGCGACCACCGTCGAAGGGCTGGCCACGCTGTCACCGGTGTTCCGGGACGACGCGATCGCGGTCCGGTTCCCCGAGATCGACTGGCGGATCACGGCCGGCAATTCCTCACCGTTGACCGACGGCGCGTCCGCCGCGTTGATCATGAGCGAAACCACTGCCGCGGCATTGAATCTCACGCCCCGCGCGCGGTTCCACTCGTTCGTGGTCACCGGTAGCGACCCGCTGCTGATGCTCGACGGCGTCCTCGCCGCGACGGAGAAGGTGCTGGGACGCGCCGGTCTCGGCATCGACGACATCGACGCCTACGAGGTGAACGAGGCGTTCGCGCCGGTTCCGCTGCTGTGGGAGAAGCACTTCGGAACCGATCCGGACAAGCTCAACCCGGCCGGCGGGGCGATCGCCCTCGGGCACCCGCTCGGAGCGTCCGGCGGTCGGCTGCTCGCCTCCCTGGTCAACCACCTGGAGTCCACCGGTGGGCGGTACGGGCTGCAGACGATGTGCGAGGGCGGCGGCATGGCCAACGCCACTGTCATCGAAAGGCTTTGAGCAGACACCACTCTCGATCAGGAGTCAACCGTAGTGAAGCTGTACAACGGCGTCGCGCTAGTGACCGGTGGGGCCTCCGGGCTCGGCCACGCCACCGTGCGCGCGCTCACCGACTCGGGGGCACATGTCGTCGTCCTCGACCTGCCCTCGTCGCCCGGGAAGCAGGTGCAGGACGAAATCGGCAGGGAGCGAATCACTTTCGCCCCCGGAGATGTCACCTCCACCGAGGACGTCCTCGCCGCGCTCGATGCCACGCGGGTCCACGGGCCCTTGCGTGCGGTGGTGAACTGCGCGGGTGTCGGCCCACCTGCCAAGGTGCTCGGCAAGGACGGTCCGCTGCCGCTCGAGTCGTTCGAACGCATCGTCCGGATCAACCTGTTCGGCACCTTCAACGTCATCCGACTGGCCGCCGAACGCATGGCGGCCAACGAGTCGCTCCACGGGGAGCGCGGTGTTATCGTCAACACCGCCTCTGTCGCGGCGTTCGACGGGCAGATCGGCCAGCCCGCCTACGCGGCGTCCAAGGGCGGCATCGTCGCCATGACCCTGCCCATCGCCCGGGAACTCGCTCGCCACCAGATCCGCATCGCCGCTGTCGCACCGGGCATCTTCGACACCCCGCTGCTGCAGACGCTCCCTGAAGAAGCCCGGCAATCGCTCGGAGCCCAGGTTCCGCACCCGTCCCGCCTGGGCGACCCGGTCGAGTTCGCCGCACTCGTTCAGCACATCATCGACAACCCGATGCTCAATGGTGAGGTGATCCGGCTCGACGGCGCCATCCGCATGGCCGCGAAATAGGCGACGAACGAGAGGGGCGGCGGGCTGAATTGGCCCGCCGCCCCTCTCGTCTGTCCATACGTGCGAACTATTGCGTTTCAGCGTGCTTGGCGTCGATCGTCGATCGACCACAGCCGTGCGCACGGTAATGGCGGTAGCCCCGGCCGCACGTTCGCATCGATGGAGATGTGCAGTCCCGAGGGTCAGTTGCGCAGCGCCTCAGCGAAATTGCGGGCCTGGGTCATGGTCGCGTGGAACTCGAAAAGCAAATCGGCGACGAAGACTCGCACCCGGCAGTGCCCGTCGGGTTCCTTTCGGGGTACTGCCATGTCGTGTCCTCGTCGCCGGTGGTGCGGGCACGATTCAGCCTTCGTCGTGCGCGCCGCGTTCGCGATTGAGGCTCAGCAGCAGGTCCTGGTGCAGTTCCATCCAGATGTCGTGGTAGCTGTCGTACATCGGGCGGGCGAAGGCGGCGTTGTCACCGGCCCGGATCCGATCCAAGGCCGCGGCCAGGCGGGATTGGTAGCGCCCGTAACGGGGCAGCAGCGGGGCGATGTGGGCGAAGCTCGGGTCGAGTTCGCCGTGGACCGCGGCGAGCCGGTCGATCACCTTCGCGTCGTAGTCGGGGTCGCTGTGGTCGTTGGGCTCGGTCTCCGAACGCATCTGCCAGCTGTGGCAGACCTCCTTGAAGGACCCGTTGATGGGTAGAAACGTCTGATAGAAGTCGGCGAGCTGAGGCTGGGCGGCAATGGTGTCGAGGTCGGCGGCGAGCCGCTCCACGTATTCGGTACGGCCGAGGGGGGTCAGCGACGAACCGGTCAGGCGGCCGTTGGTGCGCACCACGAGCCCACTGTCGATCAGCGGGGACAAGCGGTCGGACAGCAGTTCGGCCGGTACCCCGGACATGGCGGCCAGGACCGGGTCGCTGGCAAGGCCTTTGACGCGCAGCGAGTGCAGGATGTCGAATTCGATGGGCATCATTGCCTCCAGATGTGTTGCCGTGGTGGATCAGGACGGGTCAGCGCATGGCGAGATAGCGCGCCCGCAGGTCTTTCTTGTTCAGTTTTCCGGTGGGGTTGCGGGGGAGGCGGTCGGTGAATTCGATCGACTTGGGCGCCTTGAACCGGGCCAGCAGATTGCGGCAGTGCTCGATGAGCGCCTGTTCCATCTCGGCTCCCGCCGTACGGCCGGGCCGCAATTCCACGACGGCCTTGACCTGTTCGCCGAATTCCGGGTCGGGGACGCCGAAAACGGCGGCATCGGCGACGTCGGAATGGGTGACCAGCACGGCCTCGATCTCCTCGGGATAGATATTGACCCCACCCGAGATGATCATGAAGCTGTCGCGTCCGGCCAGATACAGGAAACCGTCGTCGTCGAGGTATCCCGAGTCGCCCATACTGCGCCAGCCGGACTTGTCGTCGTCATTGCGGTAGTTGGAGTTGTCGACGCGTTCGAACCAGACCCGTCCGACCGTTCCTGTCGGGAGCGGTACCCCGTTCTCGTCGGCGATGTGAACCCTGGTGCCGTCCAGCGGTTTTCCGACCGATCCCGGGTGGCTGCCGGACTCCTCGGGCGTGATATAGGTGTGCCCGTACCCTTCCGAGGCACCGTAGTACTCGTGCAGGACCGGACCCCACCATTGGTTGATCTGCTCCTTCACCTCTACCGGGCAGGGCGCGCCCGCGGTGAAGGCGACGCGGTGGGTGGGGGAGAGCTCGATGTCCGCGCGATCGTCGAGGCGCAGCAGCCGCAACAGCATGGTCGGCACCCACTGCGAATGCGTCACGCCGTAGCGGCGGATCGCTGCCATCGCCTCGGCGGCGTCGAACCGCTCCATACAGACCACGGTGCCGCCGAGGGCGAGGGTGATCAGCTGGAACGTGAACGGCGCGGCGTGATAGTTCGGCGCCGGGGACAGCAGGACCGTCGAGGAGTCGACGCCCAGTTTCGACACCAGCCCGGCATGGCGGGCCGGGGCCTCGGCGGGGTGGACACCCAGCAGCTGCTGGCGGAAGGCCTTCGGCCGACCGGTGGTGCCGCCGCTGTAGAGCACCCGGGCACCGAGCAATTCGTCGGCGATCGGGGTGTCGGGCAGATCGGCGATCGCGGTCGCGAGGTCGTCGAAGCCGTCACCGTCGTCATCGGTGCTCAATAGGATCACGTCGTCGCGTCCGGCCAGTGCCTCGGCCACGGTGGCGCGCAGGGCGGCGCTGGTGACGATCGCGGCAGGTTCGGCCTCGGCCAGTAGCACGGCCAGCTCACTGGCCGCGAGATGCCAGTTCAGCGGGGTGACGTACAGACCCGATCGCATGCCGGCGGCGACCACGATCGGCCATTCGATCCGGTTCTCCAGTACCAGGACCAGTGACCAGCCCGGGCCGACACCACGTCCGCGCAGCAGGTGCGCGAGCTGGTTGGAGCGGCGGTCGAGCTCGCCATAGGTCAGCGTGTCGCCGGAGGAGGCCATCACGAAAGCGATGTCCTCCGGTTTCTCCATTGCGATCGTTGGTGGGTACACGGCACCTCATTTGTGAATGCACTGTCGCTTACGTGGGTTCAGGGTAGTCACACGTCAACAGGTCCTACAAGACATCTTTGCAATCCGGATCACATATGATTTAGTGAAATGGCAGTCACAAACTAGTGTGGCGGCACGGGAGCTGGGAGGCAACGATGGTGACCGGCAGTGACATCGATCTGATGGACCTGCGGGCCTTCGAGGCAGGCGAGGACGACCGCGTGTTCGCTCGACTGCGCGAGGACGATCCGCTGCATTGGAACGATGAACCCGACGGGCCCGGCTTCTGGTCGGTGACACGCTACGCCGACGTCAAGGCGGTCGCGGCGAACCACGCCGACTTCACCGTCGTGCACGGCACACAGATCGCCAGCCGTCGCGCCGAGGGTGAGGGCGGGCGCAGTATCCATCACGTGGACCCGCCCGAGCACGGTCCGCTGCGCAAGCTCGTCACCCCGCATGTGCGCCCGGCCAAGGTGAAATCGCTCGAGGCCGACATCACGGCGGTGATCGACGAGCTACTCGACAAGGCGCTCGACGCCGGGGAGTTCGACTTCGTCGCCGATGTCTCCGCCCAGCTGCCGTTGGTCATGATCGGCCGCCTGCTGGGCGCGCCGGTCGAGGATTGCCCGCATCTGCTGCGCTGGACCAACCAGATGGCCTCCGAGGACCCGGACTATTCCGAGGGCCCAGAGACCGCGGTGCGTGCCCGCGATGAGGTGTTCGGCTACTTCCGTGAACTCGAGGATGCCCGGCGCGCCTGCCCAGTCGACGATCTGGTGAGCGTGCTGACCGCCGCCGAGATCGACGGCAAGCCGCTCGAGCGCGGGTATCTGGACGCCTACTACCTGATCCTGATGGTCGCGGGCAACGAGACGACCCGCAACCTGCTCAGCGGCGGGGTACAGGCGCTGCACGAGAACCCGCAGTGGTGGGACGTCATCCGCGAGAACCCGAACCGCATCCGCGTGCTGGTGGAGGAGATGATCCGCTGGGTCTCGCCGGTATTGTCCATGCGCCGCACCGCCGTTCGCGATGTCGAGATGCACGGCAAGACCATCAAGGCGGGCGACAAGGTGGTCATGTGGTTCTGCTCGGCCAACCGTGACGAACGCGTCTTTCCCGACGCCCACCTGTTCATCGGTGACCGCTTCCCCAACGAGCACCTCGGATTCGGGTGGGGCGAACACGCCTGCCTCGGTAGCCATCTTGCCCGCATGGAGGCGCGCCTGTTCTTCACCCGCCTGGTCGAGCGTGGCATCGACATCCAGGTGCTCGGTGAGCCGAACCGGTTGCGCAGCAATTTCTTCCGCGGCATCAAGACGCTGCCGGTTCGATTGGAGCGTCGCGATGGCTGACCTCGGACGCGCCCGCTGCCTCGTCGGCGGCGACTGGATCACCCCCGGCGGGCCGGGAATCGCCGTCGTCGACCCATATTTCGAGGAAGTGATCGGCGAGGTCGGCGAATCCGGCCCCGACATGGTCGACCGCGCGGTCACCGCCGCGGCCGCCGCCCAGCCGGTGTGGGCGCGCTTGGATGTCGGTGCGCGCACCGACATCCTCGAGCGGGTTGCCGACCTGCTGGTTCGCGATGGCGATTGCATGGCCGCCCTGGTCGGCCGCGAAATGGGCATGCCCGTGCGGCTGGCCCGGGTCACGCAGGCGGACGTCCCCGCGAACGCGCTGCGGACGACGGCGCGGCTGGCCCGCGAGTTCGCGTGGCAGGAATCGATCGAAGGCGCGTTGTTGCAACGCATTCCCGCCGGGGTGGTCGCGGCGATCACCCCGTGGAACATGCCCGTCCACCAGATCGTGGCGAAGGTCGCGGCGGCACTGGCCGCGGGCTGCACGGTGGTGTTGAAGCCTTCGGAGCAGACGCCCTTCGACGCTCTGGCCCTCGCCGAGCTGTTTCTCGAAGCCGGTTGCCCCCGAGGCATTCTCAATATCGTCACCGGAACAGGCGTGGTCACCGGCACGGCACTGGCCGTGCATCCGAGGCTGGGCCACGTATCGTTCACCGGCAGTGTCGTGGCCGGGCGCACCGTGGCGGGCATGGCCGCGCGCACGCTCACCCGCTGCACCCTCGAACTCGGCGGCAAGTCTCCGGTGCTGCTGCTGCCGGACGCGGACCTGCCGACCGCGGTGGCAGGGGCGGTCGCGGGCGGGCTGGTCAATTCCGGGCAGGCGTGCAATGCGACGACCCGGATGCTGGTGCCCGCGGACAAGATCACCGACGTGCTGTCGCTGGTGCAGGCCGAGACCGCCAAGTATGTGCTCGGCGCGCCAGCAGATCCGAACACCACGCAGGGCCCGCTTGCCTCGGCACACCAGCGTGACCGGGTCCTCGGCTATGTGGGCGACGCGGTCGCGGCCGGTGGCGCGCTGCTCACCGGAACCGGAAGGCCTTCGGAGGCTTGCGATCACGGGTTCTTCGTCGACCCGACTGTGATCGTGGGGCTGCCCGAGGACGCGGCGGCGATCCGGGAGGAGATCTTCGGACCGGTCATCGCCATCCAGACCTATGCCAATATCGACGACGCGGTACGCATCGCCAACGACACCGATTTCGGGCTGTCCGCGGAGATCTGGTCGGCCGATCCCGACCGGGCACGGCGACTCGCCGGTCGCTTGGATGCGGGCCAGGTCAAGATCAACGGAGTGCGCACCCGCGACCGGCTCGCGGTGCCGTTCGGCGGACTGAAGGACTCCGGCTACGGTCGCGAACTCGGTGGTGCGGGCATCGCGGAGTTCACCGAGCTGCGGGCGGTGCTGTCATGACCGAGTCGACCGATCACATCGCGCCGATCGTGGTAACCGGCGCGGGATCCGGAATCGGTCTGGCGCTGGCCCACCGGCTGCACGCGCAGGGCACACCGATCATCGCGCTCGATCGCAATGACTGCCCGATCGCGGGCGTGCCGACCATTCGCTGCGATCTGGCCGAGCCGGCCGCGATCGACGCCGCGGTATGGCAATTACCCTCGGACATCGGCGGATTGGCGAATGTGGCCGGTGTCCCGGGCACCGCGCCCGCACCCATCGTGCTCGCCGTCAACGTGCTAGCGCCGCGCCTGCTCATCGAGAAGCTGCTGGCGCGCCTGGCCATCGGCTCCGCCATCGTCAATGTGGCCTCGGTCGCCGCGGGACGCAATACCCAGCCACCCGAGGCCATCGCGGAACTCGCTGCCACGGAGAACCTTCCGAGCCTGGACACCTGGTTGCGCGAGCACCCGATCGAGGGCCCGGCCGCCTACGACACCTCCAAACGCGCACTCGTCGACTGGACCCGCGCACTGGCCGCCGAGCTGATCCCCCGCGGCATCCGGGCGCTATCGATCAGCCCCGGCCCCATCGAAACCCCGATCCTGGCCGACTTCACCGCCAGCATGGGCGCCGAGGCTATGGCCCGGTCGGCCGATGCCGTCGGCCGGCACGGCACCCCCGACGAGGTCGCGGCGGTGATCGCCTTCGCGCTCTCGACCGACGCCTCCTGGCTCAACGGCATCGACATCCTCGTCGAGGGCGGGCTCCATGCCACCCGCTCGGCGACCTTCCCCGCGCTCAAAGGACTCATCCGATGAACACCCCCACCGCTGTCCCCGACGTCGTCGCCCTGGACGGCGTCCTGCCCGGCAACAAGGAAATCCTGGGCGGCAAGGCCTACAGCGTCAACAAGATGCGGGCCCTCGGCCTGCCCGTGCCACCCGCCTTCGCGTTGCCCATCCACGTCTGCGACATCTACCACGGCAACGATCGCGCACTGCCGGAACATATCTGGCAGCAGGTGCTGGCCCAGTTGCGCGCCCTGGAGATCGAAACCGGCCGCACGTTCGGCGCGGGCCCGTCCCCGCTGCTGGTGTCGGTGCGCTCCGGCGCCGCGCAGAGCATGCCCGGCATGATGGACACCGTTCTCAACCTCGGGCTCACTCCCGCGCTGCGTGACGCGCTTGCCATCGAAACCGGCAACGCGCCGTGGGCCGCCGACACGTGGAATCGCTTCCGCGACAGCTACACTCATATCGTCACCGGCATGCCGGGTACCGAACCGCCCGCCGACCCCTGCCAGCAGTTGCGGGCCGCTATCGGCGCGGTTTTCGACTCCTGGACCAATGAGCGCGTGCGCGCCTACCGCGAACGGCACGGCCTCGGCGCGGGCGGCGGCACCGCGGTCACCGTGCAGGCCATGGTGTTCGGCAACCGTGACGACCGCTCCGGCACCGGCGTGGTGTTCAGTCGCGACCCGGCCACCGGCGAGAACGTCCTCTATGGCGAGTGGCTCGACCGCGCACAGGGCGAGGACGTGGTGTCGGGGGAGAAGACCCCGCTCGAGGTGCGGGCGTTGCGGGCGGACCGGCCCGAACTGTACGCGGAGATCGAGCGGATCGCCGCACTGCTCGAGGCCGAACACAATGACTTGGTGGACATCGAGTTCACCGTGGAGAGCGACCGGCTCTACGTCCTGCAGTCGCGTGCGGGCAAACGCTCGCCTGCCGCGGCCGTGCGCATCGCTGTCGATCTGGCGCGTACCGGAGTCATCAGCAAAGAGGAAGCGGTGCAGCGTATCTCGACCGAGCAGGCGGAGAAGCTGGCCTCCGGGGGCGGCAGCCGAACCGACCTGCCGGTACTCGCCACCGGCACGGCGGCCGGTCTGGGCGTCGCGGTCGGGCAGGCGGTCGACGACATCGACCGCGCCCTCGAACTCGCCGCTCGAGGCGTGCCGGTGGTGCTGGTGCGGCCGTCCACCTCACCCGCCGATGTGCCCGCCATGTTCGAATCCATCGCCGTGGTCACCGAACTCGGCGGCAGCACCTCCCACGCCGCCCTGGTCTGCCGCGAGATCGGCCTGCCCTGTGTGGTCGGCTGCGGTACCGGGGCCATGGCGGCGCTGGCCGGCCGCACGGTGACCGTCGACGGCGCCTCGGGCACCGTCTTCGATGGTGACGCGCGGGACACATCCGACACCGGCATCGACGATCATCTCGCCGAGCTGCTGTCCTACCTGCCGGCACCGATTCCACCAGGACACCCGCTGGCCGCACTCGCGGTCCTCTTGGAAAGGGCGTGAGCAACAATGGCTTTCGACGATCAGACCGCGGCCGACACGGTCGACCCGCCCGTCCGCAGGAGCCGGGCACGCAAGACAGCGGCCGGAACGGTCAGTGATACCATCGTCGCAAATTCGGGCGGGAGGCGGACGATGGCACGCAAGACGGCGGCGCAGGCGCGCCCCGCGCGCACCATCGACGACGCCTACACCGACGCCGGGCTGCTGGACGCCGACACGGCGGCGCCGTCCAAACGCCCGAACCGGCGCGGTGAGCAGACCCGCGAGAAGATCATTCAGGCCGCGACCGAATGCTTCAGCGAATACGGCTACACCCGCACCCGGATCTCCGACATCACCCACCGCGCGGACATCTCGCAGGGCAACTTCTACCGCCACTTCACCAGCCTCGACGACGTCTTCCTCGCGGTCTTGCGCCCGGGCCTGGAGGAATTGAGCGCGGCCATGTCCCGGCGGCTGACCACCGACAGCGAACTCGACGCGCTGATCGACGTCAATGTCACCTATCTGCACGCCTATTCCCGCCACCGCAAGGTCTTGCGGCTGCTGCGGGAAGCGGCGGCGGCCAGCTCCAACGAGGGATTTCAGCAATTGTGGCTGAACCTTCGCGGTGACTTCGTCGCCCGCACCCGCCGTTGGCTGCAACGCCTGCGCGACGCCGGGACGATCGGTGCCACGAATGTGGACCTGCTCGCCGAAACCCTGGGCTGCATGACCGAGCAGATGGCCTACGTGCATGTGGGTCTGCCCGCCTCGACCCCGAAGCGTGAGCGCATCGACGAACTGGGCAAGGCCCTGGGCGAGGTCTGGTACCGCGCCCTGCCGCCCGCCGCGACCGCGGCCACCGAGAAACAGCGCTGACGCTCGCTGTCCGTGTTCACCGGCCCGATGCTCGGGCCGCCGCATCCGAGGATGCCCCATGACCCATACCATGACACCTCTACTCGGCCATACCGTCGGCATCAGACGGGTCATCGACGAAACCGATGACGCGAAATCGATCGTGTTCGATATCCCACCGGAACTGCGCGATGCCTTCGCGTATCGGCCCGGTCAGTTTCTGACCCTCCGGATTCCCAGTGACACAACGGGTTTCGTCGCACGATGCTATTCACTGGCCAGTTCTCCCCATGCCGATGACGAACTGAAGGTGACGGTGAAGCGCACCGCGGGCGGCTACGGCTCGAACTGGCTGTGCGACAACGCCGTCACCGGCGCTGAGCTGCGCGTGCTGCCGCCCGCGGGCACGTTCACCCCCGATGACCTCGGCGGCGACCTGTTGCTGTTCGCCGCGGGCAGCGGTATCACCCCGGCGATGTCCATCCTGAAAAGCGTGCTGGCGCAGTCCGACGCACAGGTCACCCTCTTCTATGCCAACCGGGACGAAGCCTCGATCATCTTCGGAGCCGAACTGCGTGAACTCGCCGCTGCCCACGCCGGGAGGTTGGTGGTGACCCACTGGCTCGAGACCGAGCGCGGCCTGCCGACGGTGGCCGGACTGAGCGAGTTCGCCGAACGCTTCCCCGACCGTCCCGCCTACCTGTGCGGACCCGCGCCGTTCATGGACGCGGTCCGGCACTGCCTGATTACACTCGGGGTGGACCGCAAGCGCATTCACGCCGAGGAGTTCCTGTCGCTGCACGGCGACCCCTTCGCCCCCGCGCCCCCGATCCCGGCCGACGGCGACCGCTCGACCGTGGTGGTCCACCTCGACGGTGCCACCCACACCCTGTCCTGGCCTGCCGCCGCCTCGCTCGTCGACGTGCTGCTCGAGGCAGGGATCGACGCGCCGTTCTCCTGCCGCTCGGGCGAATGCGGTTCCTGCACCGCCACATTGACCACCGGCACGGTCGAGATGGCGTGCGCCGACGCCCTCGATCCCGATGACGTCGCCGACGGCTACATCCTGGCCTGCCAGGCCCACCCCACCAGCCCGTATCTTGAAGTCGAATTCTGACCGAATCCCCCTACCGCCCAAGGGTTTCCATGACCAGCTCCACTGTGTACACCACCGCGGACTCCCCGGTCCTGTTCGACCGCTCCGGCCCGGTGGCCACGATCGTGCTCAACCGCCCGCGATACTCCAACGCGATCGATATGGCCACCGCTCGGTACTTCGCGGAAGCCGTCGCCACGATCGAGCGCTCCCCGGACGTGCGCGTCGTCGTGCTGCGGGCCGAAGGCCGAAACTTCTGCGCCGGAGGCGATGTCACCGACATGTCCGCCACCTCGGACACGGGAACGTTCATCGCCCGCCTTGCCGAGGTGATGCATGAGGCGATCCTCGGCCTGGCCCGCCTGGAGGTGCCGGTCGTGGCCGCGGTCCAGGGAGCGGCCGCGGGCGCGGGCCTGGGTTTGGTGCTCTCGGCTGATCTGGTGGTGTGTACCGAACCGGCCCGATTCCGCACCGCCTACTCCGGTATCGGCCTGAGCCCCGACTGTGGTGTCACCTATTGGCTGCCACGGGTGATCGGTGCCGGACACGCGACGCAGATGATGCTGACCAACCGCGTGATCGACGCCGACACCGCCTGGCAGTGGGGACTGGTCACCGACGTGGCGCCGGGCCCGCGACTCGACGATCACGTCGCGGAGCTGGTCTCCGGACTGGTCGAGGGTTCCGGCCCGGCTTTGGGTGAAGCCCGCCGGCTGCTGCGCGGCCCGCACGTTCGGGCGCTGGCCGCGCACTTGGACGAGGAAGCCGCCACCATCACGCGGCTGGCCTCCGGAGCCGACGCCCGCGCCCGCATCGATTCCTTCGCCCGCCGCTGATCGCGGCACCGAAACCGAAGTGAGAAAACTCTTGAACGACACCATGTTCCACGGCAAAACGATGGTGATGTCCGGCGGCAGCCGGGGCATCGGCTTCGCCATTGCGGAGGCATTCGCCCTTCGCGGCGGCAATGTTGTCCTGCTGGCCAAGACCGACCAGCCCCATCCCTAGCTGCCGGGTACCGTGCACACCGCCGTCGAGGACATTCGCGCGGCCGGTGGGACGGCGGTCGCGGTCGTCGGCGACGTGCGCGACGACGCCGATGTCGAACGCGCCGCGGCGACCGCGGTGCGCGAATTCGGCGGCATCGACATCTGCGTCAACAACGCCAGCGTGCTGGATCTGTCCGGCACAGAAGAACTTCCGATGAAGAAGTTCGACCTGATGCAGCAGGTGAACGTGCGCGGCACCTTCACCCTGACCCAGGCCTGCCTGCCGCACCTGCGCAAATCCGCGCACGGCCAGATCCTCACCCTCTCACCGCCGCTGAACCTGTCGCCGCACTGGCTGGGCAAGCATCCCAGCTATATGCTGGCCAAATACGGAATGACCCTTTTGACAATGGGTTTCGCCGCAGAATACGCCGACGTCCCTGTTGCGAGTACCTGCCTGTGGCCGGAAACCACCATCGCCACCGCCGCCGTCGTGAACCTGCTCGGCGGCAACGAAGCAGCCGAACACGCCCGCAACCCCCGCATCATGGCCGACGCGGCCATGGCCATCTTCGCCGACCCCACCGCCTACACCGGCCGCTGCGTGATCGACGCCGATGTCCTCAGCGCCGCGGGCGTCACCGACCTCGGAATCTACGGCGGCCGAACACCACTCGACTACGACATCTTCGTCGACCCGAGGTGACGGGACTGTGGATTTAACGGTGGTTCCGGCCTGATTCGCTGAACGAAGTTCAGCGGGAAGGTGCCACCATGACCACACTTGATCCGGTGACGAGGAAGAACAAGCCGGTCCAGGCTTCGGCCGAGGCGCTGGCCGCCCAAGAGCTGGTGCGAATGGCCAAGGAACAGGGCTTGTCCCTGACCGGGCCGGTCGGGCTGCTCAAACAGTTCACCAAGACGGTCCTCGAGACCGCGTTGAACGAGGAGATGACCGATCACCTGGGGTTCGACAAGGGCCAAGCCCCCGAGGAACGCGAAACATCGAACGTGCGCAACGGGACCCGGCCCAAGACGGTGTTGACCGAGACGACCGGGCACGTGCAGATCGACGTGCCTCGCGACCGCGACAGCACGTTCGAACCGCAGATCGTCAAAAAGCGGCAGCGCCGCCTGAGCGGGGTCGATGAGATCGTGTTTTCGCTGTATGCGAAAGGCCTGACCGCCAGGGAGATTTCGGCGCACTTCGCCGAGATCTACGGCGCGTCGGTGTCGAAGGAGACGGTCTCTCGGATCACCGACAAGGTGATCGCGGAGATGCAGGAATGGGCTGCCCGCCCACTCGATCAGGTCTATGTGGCGGTCTTCATCGATGCGATCGTGGTCAAGGTGCGCGACGGTCAGGTCGCGAATCGGCCGGTCTACGCGGCGATCGGGGTCACCGTCAACGGGGAGAAGGACATTCTGGGGTTGTGGGCCGGCACCGGCGGTGAGGGCGCCAAGTTCTGGATGAGCGTGCTCACCGATATCCGCAACCGTGGTGTGAAAGATGTGTTCTTCGTGGTCTGCGACGGGCTCAAGGGCCTGCCGGATGTGGTTGGGAACGTGTGGCCGCTGGCCACGGTCCAGACCTGCATCATCCATTGGAGCCGTAAAGATTCAACTTGGCGATTCGCGGTCCCTATCTGGCGTGATATGGGTGAAAATCTCTGTGGCAGTGGCGAATTTGCGTGTGGAAGGGGTGGCGACGAAGCCGTCTTGGTCGAGCAGTGGTGCGACGTCGTCGATGGCGTTGCGGATGGTGCCGCGGCTGACGCCGAACAGCTCGGCGAGGGTGTGCTGGTCGCATACCGACATCACCAAGGATTTCCCTGCTGTGACCCGCACCGCCGCGGACGGCGCCCGCATCGTCGTGCACCTGGCCACTCTCGAGGAGAACGGGCCCACCGGCGGATACTTCAACGAGGCCGGCCCGGTGCCGTGGTGAAGACAGCCCACCTCCTGAACCCACCCGACACCCACCGCGTGTCTCTATATTCATGGAGCCTACGCGGGGCGCGGGTGAGGGGAATGACCGCTTCACCACTGCGAGCGCGGGTTCGCTTCAGAACATGCCGTGCGGGGTCAGCGCGGGTTCGGGGACTGGCTGGACGACGTCCCAGTGTTCGGTGATGCGGCCCGAATCGACGCGCCAGATGTCGGCGACCGCGTCGCCGCGAGTGCCATCGGCGGGATCGAGGTGGTAGTGCACGACGACATGGTGTTCGTCGGCGATCACCCGGGCGATGTGCAGTCGGGCCCGGGCCACGGGGCGCCGGTGATGTGGGCGATGAACGCATCGCGGCCCGAGGGGTTGCCGGGGCTGTGCTCGACGAAATCGTCGGCCAGCACCTCGGCGAGGACCGCGTGGTCACCGCCGGCGAACCTGGTCATGGCTTCCGTGACGATCCGGCGGTTCTCGGCGGCGGTGTCGGTGATGTCGGTCATGTGCTCGACAGATCCCTTCGTGATGGAGGTATTCGAGGGTGGTGGGTGTCACGCGTCGGTGCGAGTGACGGTTCGGGGGACCGCGAGTGCGGCCAGTTTGTCCGGATTACGGATGATGTAGAGGCTGGTGATGCGGTCGCCGGCGCTCTCGAACAGGCATGCCGCCTCCTGCACCTCGCCGCGGTAGATTGCGAGGGCGGGCGTGTGGTTGTAGGTGACCGCCTCGACCCGCATGCCGGGTGTGTTCAGGACCGCCCGCGAGAACCCGATCAGCAGGCCGGCCACCTTCTCCGCGCCCGTGGCACCCAGGCTCCAGGCGGCGACCTTCCCACCACTGTCGGTGGTGAAGGTGGCCTCGGGCGCCAACAGCGCCAGCAGTCCGTCCAGGTCGCCGGAGGTCGCGGCGGCCATAAACCGTTCGGTGAGCAAGGCGGTGCGGGCCGGGTCGACCGGGCCGAAACGGCGGCGCCGCGCCTGGACGTGCGCGCGGGCCCGATAGGCCATCTGGCGCACCGCGTTCGCGGACTTGCCGACCGCCGCGGCGATTTCGTCGTACTCGAAGCCGAAGACCTCGCGCAGCACGAAAACCGCCCGCTCGTCCGGGCCGAGCGTTTCGAGCAACACCAGCATCCCCATCGACACCGACTCGGCCAGCAGCACATCGGTGGAGGCGTCCTGATCGGTGATCAGCAGCGGCTCGGGCAGCCACGGGCCCGTGTAGTCCTCGCGGCGGCGGGCGCCGGCGCGCAGGGCGTCGAGTGCCTGGCGGGTCACCAGCTGCGCCAGATACGACTTGGTGTCGCGCACCGTCGCCAGATCCACCCGCGACCACCGCAGATAACTGTCCTGCAGGACGTCGTCGGATTCGGTGGCGGAGCCCAGAATTTCGTAGGCGATCGTGAACAGCAACGGTCGCAGCAGGGTGAACCGCTCGGTGTGGGCGTCGGTGGGGGTCACGGGCGCGCGATCCTATCCGACTCCCCCGCGATCGCCGCGGCGCGATGACCGGGACCCTTGGTGGTGTAGGCCGAGCCGGGCTTGCGAGCCTCGTTGCGGATTCCCATGACCGCCCCTTTGCTAGCCAGTTCTTTGATCGGCACACCCCAGCGGCCGCGCAGGTACATGTTCTTGTTGGTGTCGTCGCGCCTGGTGAACTGCACGGTGGCGGCCTTGCGGCCGAGACTGACACCGGCGCCGACGAATCCGATGTTCTGGTTGACCGGCGCGACACCCGCTGCGAGAGCCAACACCGTGTCGGCGGCGTGCAGCCCCAGCGGCGCGGCCGCCTGGCAGCTCATACGTAGTGCCCGGCCCGAGGGCGCGGCCGAGTCCCCGGCCGCGACGATCCGGTCGTCGTCGAAGCTGACCAGGGCCTCGTCGGTGAGCAGCCGGCCGGCCTCGTCGGTCCGCAGGCCACTGGCCGCGGCCAGCTCCGGGACGCCGAAGCCGCAGGTCCAGATCGTGACCGCGCTCGGCAGGACGGTCCCGTCGCTGAGCACCACCGAGTCCGGCCCGACCTCGGCCACCCGCGCCTGCTCGAGGACCTCGACGGCATGCTTGCCGAACCATCGGGCCACCGATCGCCGGGCCGGCGCCAGGAACGTCGGCGCCAGCTGTGCACCGCAGACCAGGGTGACCTTGCGACCCTGGTCGGCAAGCTCGGCGGCCGTTTCGATGCCGGTGGACCCGCCACCGACGACGGTGACTGGGGCGTCGGCCGGCGCCCGGTCGATCGCCGCCCGCAGCCGCTGTGCGTGCTCCCACTCCCCGATCGGATAGGCGAATTCGGCCGAGCCGGGCACCGCGGCGGGAGTGGCCGCCGTGCTGCCGACGGCGTAGATCAGATAGTCGTAGCGGAGGGTGCGTCCCGAGGCCAGATGCACCTCGCGGGCGTCGGTATCGATGCGGGTCGCCCGGTCCACCAGTAGGGTGACGCGGTCGCCGAGCAGGGTGTCGTAGTCGAGGGTCGCGTCCCGTGTGCCCGCCACGTACTGGTGCAGCCGAATCCGTTCGACGAACTGCGGGCGCGGGTTCACCAGGGTCACCTTCACTCCCGGCCTGGCCCGCAGGCGGTTGGCCGCGCTGGTCCCGGCGTAGCCGCCGCCGATCACGACGACGTTCACGGTGTCGATGTCTGTGTGTGTGGTCATGCCCCTGAGACTCCGCACACCCCCTTCGGTATAACACGGCGTGACGGGCGTCACTGCGCACCGGATAGCGCACTCGTCGCCGATCAGCGGTGTTACGCAGAGTGCGGCACCGGCGTCCTGTGTTCGGGGCACAACGAAAGGAATTATCGTGACCGACTACTGGCTTCGCCCGATCGGGTATGTCGAATCCACGCTCACCGAGCCCGCCGACGCCCCGCGCCAACCCGACGAGGGCGCGGCGCAGGCCTGGCTGGTTCTCGACGAGCAGTACGCCGCGGCGCTGGACGGCGTCGCCGCGGGTACCGACATGCTGCTGCTCACCTGGCTCGACCGCGCCGACCGGTCGACCCTCACCATTCATCCGCGCGGCGACGCCGCGCGCCCGATCACCGGGGTGTTCGCCACCCGGGCCCCGCACCGCCCCAATCCCATCGGGCTGCACGAGATCCATGTGCTCGCGATAGCCGGCACCCGTGTCCACGTCCGCAATCTGGAAGCTCTGAACGGCACACCCGTTCTCGACCTCAAACCCCTTCTCACACCGGATCGCTGAGCGGCCGCGACGGTCTGCCGGTGTCTCAGCCCGTTCACCGGTGGCTGCTATGGCGCATCGAGGAATTCGGTGAACACCCTGTTCCGACGGCCCGCCGGGCGCACCCGGCGGGCCGTTCACTCGGTGCCGCCTATGGTGTGTCGAGGAACTCGGTGAGCGCTGCGGCGACCGCGGCCGGATCGTCCTCGTGCACATTGTGTCCGGCGCCCGCGACGATGCGCAGCCGTGCGGCCGACATCCGGGCCCTCAGCGGCGCACCCTGCGCCGGATCGACGACGTGGTCGTGATCGCCCCAGATCAGGAGAGTGTCCGCCCGAACCGCGCCCGCTTCGGCCTGCACGGCGGCCAGATCCAGGTTGCGGGGCTGCTTCCACATCGCCAGCCGATTCTCCGGCCGGCTCAGCGGATCCCAATATCGCTGCGCCAGTTCGTCGGTCAGCAGCTCGGGGTGGGCGTAGGCGTCGCGCAGACCGGCCCGGTAGATGTCCTCGGTCAGCACCGAGGTGGCGAGTTCACCGGCGACCGGCAGCCGCATCAACTGCATTTTCGTGTTCAGCGTGGTGTCGAGAACCAGCGGCGCCAGCAGCGCCAGCCGATCCACCCGATCGGGATACCGGGCGGCGAAATCCACTGCGACGGAACCACTCAGGGAATGCGCGAGCACCGATGTGCGGGTGAGCCCGACGGCGTCGAGGAACTGGCGCAGCGCCTCGGTCATGGCCGGCACGTCGAAACGGAAATCGGGGTCGTGGAGGGTGGTGTATCCGGAGCCAGGCAGATCCACCGCGTAGACGGTGTGCCTGGCGGCGAGCGCGGGGATGAGATCGCGATAGGTGTAGGACCACAGCGACCCGCCGGGCAGCAGCACGATAGGCGGGCCCTCCCCGGCCTTGCGGTAGTGGAACCGCGCCACGCCGGTGTCGGCGAACTGCCATCCGTCCACCGGCGACGCGTCGGCCGCCGGCGACGCGCCCGCCGCCGCGACCGGGGCCGCCTGGGCCGGGGTGAGCACGGCTGCCGTCAGCAGCGCGGGTGCCATGAGAAGCAGCTGCCATCTGCGGCGGCGCTGCGGTGTCCTGTCGATCGACATGTTCGGTCTGCCTTTCAGCTCGGGTCGCAGACAGGACGCCGCCCGCGCCGTGTCCGTAACGCCGATCGGCCGTGGTTGTCGTCACACGGCCGGGTTCTGCTGTGGACTACCGGCATTCGCGCCGCCCGCGAAGCCGGCCGCAAGGTTCGCCAAGGCGCGCGAGCTGTACTCGCTCGTGAACACGAATGCGCAGATCTCCGCCGGTTCACCGCCGCAGGGCAGCCACGGGGACGACCCCGGGCAACCGAAGTATTGCCGGTGTCCCACAGAATCCCCTGCGTTGAAGGCACTTGACGCCACCGTGCGCAGTCGGCGCCACGCCGATCTGCCGTGGTGGCGGCGTGTCCTGCTCATGCTGTTTCCTGAAAGACCCCGAACACCAATGCTTTTCATAACCGAGTGCACTTGGCCCGAGCCGACCTCGATGCCCATCCCGATGGTCAGTTCGGCATGGATACGGCGCACCCCATGGCAGCCACGCGAGGCCGCGTGGACGGCCTTGATCGTCTCGGCGAGCATCTCATGGCGCAGCCGACGCTGGCTGGGTGGACGGTTGCGATGGTGGCGGTAGCCGCGTTCGGAAATTCCGAGGACACGGCAGGCAGTGCGGATCCTGATTCCTGCCCGGTCAAGGCCGTGACAACCGGGAACCGCCTTTTGGGCCGATCGTGGTATCGGTGAGGATCTCCGCTGCCAGCCGCGTCGCCCGCAGCTCCTCCTCGAGCTGTTTGATCCGGTTCAGCGCGTCCCGCAGCTGTGCCGATTCGACCGTGGGGGTGCCAGGTGCCTCACCGCGGTCGACGAGGGCTTGCTGCTTCCACCGGTACAGGCTGCCTTCGGTGACTCCCAGATCGCGGGCGACGTCGGCAACGCGCCGACCTTCTTCGAGGATCAGAGCGGCTGCGCGCTCCCGGAATTGCGGTGAATACATCATCGGCACGGGCGAAGATCCTTCCATCGAAACGGGTAGGAATCTCACAACCCGGCGGACAGAACCTCAGGACAGCCCACTCCGGTTTCGATGTTGTGGGTCATTCGTTCGAGGACGGATACGGCCGTGCGGTATTCGTCCTCGGTGATGCCGTGCATGGATAGGGTGCGGAAGGTGGCGACGCGGTCGCCGACCTGGGTGAGGCGGTGCCGGCCGTCGTCGGTGAGTGCGATGCTGCCGGGGGCGGGGCGGGTGGTCCAGTGGCCGGCAAGGGCGGTGGCGATGGCGGCATCGAGGACGGCGCGCTCGGCGTTGGCGGCCAGGACGGTGTGGATGTCGGTGTCGGTGGCCTCGGCGGTGTCGGCGACCACGTTGAGGACCTGCCAGCAGATTCGGGTCAGTCCGAACTCGGCGAGCATGAGGTCCATGTGGGCGGTGAAGGCGTGGTCGGTGCGGTTGAGCCAGTAGCCGATGGGTTTCAACGAAAGTCCTTGGTGCAGGCGCGGGTTGCCGCGCAGCGATACGGGGCGGGAGGGGTTCAGTGGCCGACGGGCGTCGCCAGGAGGGTGGGCCAGTCCTGGTGTGCGGTCCACTCGGTGAAGGTGTGCCAGCCGAGGTCGGGGTGGTCGCGGCGCAGGCCGGTTATGTCGACGTCGAGGCCCGCGGTGGTGAAGTAGTCGAACATGGCTGCCAGGTCGGCGGAGCGGGTGCGGACGTAGTCGAGGGGAACCTGTTGGTGGGCAACCGGAGTGCCGAGGGCGGTGGCCAGCGCGCCGGCGATCTGGGCGGGGGTGAGTTCGTCGGAGGCGATGTCGATGCGGCGGCCGAGGAACTCGCGGCGGCGGTCGAGGGTGTGTGCGGCGAAGGCGCCGATGTCTTCGGCGCAGATGAGGGTCAGCGGCTGGTCGGAGGGCATGGGCCAGGCGAAGGTGCCTTCGCGCAGGCCGTCGAGGGTCCAGCCGGTGGCGTAGTTGTCCATGAACGCGGCTGGGCCGAGGATCGTCCAGGGCACGCCGGAGTCTCGCAGGTGTCGTTCGATGGCGTATTTGCTGTCGTAGTGCGGGACGCCGGTGTCGCGGTCGGCGTGCGCGGCGGAGGTGAACACGATGTGGTCGAGACCGGCGGCGGCTGCGGCGTCGATGAGTGTTCTGCCGTGGCGTGTCTCGACTGTGGTGTCGGTGTCGAACGGGGTGGTGACCGCGAACAGCGAGTCCGCGCCGTCCAGAGCAGCGTTCAGGGATTCGCGGTCGTCGAAGTCGGAGTAACGGATCTCCGCGCCGAGCTCACGCAGGGCGAGTGCGGCGGGGGCGTCGGGGTAGCGGGTGAGAGCGCGCACGTGGTGGCCCTTGGTGAGCAGGGCGCGGCTGGTGGCGCCACCTTGAGCGCCGGTGGCGCCGGTGACCGCGATGGTGAGCACGGATTCCTCCAGGTAGTATCTACTGTGTAGCGCAGTAACTGCGCCGCGCAGTAAGTTAGCGGATATTGCTGCGCCGCGCAGCTAATTAGGAGTGTGATCTGGATGACATCTGAGCGTCGGCGGGCGTTGTATGAGGAGCTGTCGAACGAATCGCGCCGCTACATGGCCGCGTATACCCTGTTCAACCAGGCCGTCGCCGACCGGCTCGGACTGCACTCCACGGATGTGCAGGGCCTGAGCTTGCTGGCAGCCGAGCCCGCGCCGCTCACGGTGAAGCAGATCGCCGACATGACCGGGTTGACCACCGGTTCGGCGACTCGCCTTGTGGACCGGCTCGAGCGCGACGGTTACGTCACCCGGGTGCCGGACGTGCACGATCGGCGCCGCGTGCTGGTGACCCCGGTGCCCGAACGTGTCGCCCGTGTCACCGCGGTCTGGGACGACCTCGGCGAAGGGTGGCAATCCATGCTCGGCGAGCACACCGATGCCGAGCTCGAAGTGATCATCGAACACATGCGAAAAGCGCAGCAGCTCAGCCGTATTCAGATCGAACGCCTGCGAGCCGGCGATAAGTCCGGCGCCTCGGACCGAACCGGCTCGTAGTACGCAGAGTTACTGTCGACCGGTGCGCGAACCGAACCGAGGGCGAACGTCTCGGCGTCGGACTGTCGTCAGAGACGTTCGATGATCGTGCCGGTGGCCATCGCGACCACCATCTGGTTCGCTGTTTCACCTTGACGGCGAACGAGTGGGAATTTGCATGCGCATCGACGAAGAAGGGGTGGAGTCCTGCTCTCTGCGTGCCCACTTCCGGGTAATCGCACCTTGACGCAGTCAGCGCTGACCGGCGGTGGACGCGATCCATCGCCGCTGATACCACCGGCCCTGATCGTGATCCGCATGCGGCGTCGACGAGCCAGCCGCGACAAGGGCGGTCCTAAGCCCTTGTCGCGCACTGGTGATCGAGTCGGTCGCCTGCCGGATGGGCCGACCGCTCGAGGTGAGTGAAATCCCGGAGAATTTCCGTTCGGAGCGGGTTTCCGCGGCATCGTCGGAGGTCCGGCTCAGCAACTGGTCCGGCAGCGCGAGTTTCCATGCGGGGCGCCCGGCATCTGGCTGATCAGAACATGGCGCCGTTGGCGCGGACGGTCTGCCCGGAGACCCAGCGGGCGTCGTCGCTGACGAGCCAGCCGACCACGGGGGCGATGTCCGAAGGCAGTCCGATCCTGGGACGAGTGGGTGGGGTGGAACCGGTGGCGTGGCACCCGCGACGATTTCAACCGCCGGTTCATCTTCTCGCTCGCCCGAGGCAGAAGTAATCCGACCCATTGGCTGTTCGGCGGCGTCTTCGAAGTCGTTGGGCGCCAACCCACTCCGGGTGAAGGCTCCTACGACATCGATCCGCGAGACGACCTGATGGGCGCATTCATCAAGCGCCTCGTCGTCTCGTTCAAACCACCGGGGCGAACCGTCCGATTGAACATGGAGACGTACCTGGACCAGATGGAGGTCATGTCTGTCCTCGAGCTGCCATACGCCGGTGAGCCATTTCCTGGTCATGACCAGATCAACCACACTCTGGGTGTTCTCGAGGTCGCTGTCAAACAGGATTGGCGCGACTGGCGTGGCGCGTTGCAGCACATGAAGGGCGTCGACCTCATCCACGACGAGGTGACGGGCAAGCCTTACGTCGGCTCGGCATACGGCGACACGGGGATCTGGGCGCGCTTGCGCGAGTATGTCGAGTCGCTGCACGGCGGCAACGTCGAACTGCGTGAATCGGTCGGCGAACAGGGCGCGGACTATGCGCGCAGGAATCTGCGCTTCGCGCTCCTGGAATTCTGGTCGATGCGAACGGCGGACGAGCACGTGCTTGCGCGCGAGAGCTATTGGAAGAATGTGCTGCTGTCGCGAAGATTCGGCCTGAACAGGAACTAGTGCTGCGTTCCTCAATGATCGTGTATTTTGTTGTGGGTCTTGTTGGTTCGGGTGTGATTGGGTGGGTTCCTGCCGAAGGTGCTGGTTGCACGTCCTGCGCGGGATGTGTTGGAGGAGCGGAAGATTCGTAAGCTTGCCGGAGCTCGGCATGCTCCGGGTGATTGGATTCGCCAGGCGCGGATGATCACGGCGAGCTGGGACGGGAAGTCCACCGCGATGATCGCAGATGAGTTGGGATGTCATCCGCAGACGGTGCGTGAACGCCTGCGGCGGTTCAACACTCACGGTGTGGAGGGGCTCGGTGATCGTCGGGGGTCGGGGCGTAAACCTCGGCTGACCGAGACGGAGCGCAGTCGTATCGTGGCCTTGGTCGCCACCACACCCCCGGGGCGTTTGACACGGCGATCCGATGGTGCTCTGGAAGCCGAGCAAGACGGGGCACCTTCGTGCTGGACGCTGGATTCGCTGACCGAGACTCTGCGCTCCGAAGGCATTGTCGTGGGTCGTAGTCAGGTTCGCAGAATTCTTGTGGCAGAAGGGATCAGGTGGCGTCGTCCGCGGTCGTGGACGACGAGCAAGGATCCGTACTTCGTCCCAAAAGGACCCATATCGTCGGTCTCTACACGCAGCCGCCGGCCGGGGCCACGGTAGTCTGCGCCGACGAGCTGGGCCCGGTCTCACCCCGCACTTTCGGACCCGCGCCGGGGTGGTCGGTCGATGGGCACCGCATCAAGGCGCCCCTGGAATACTCGCGAGGCCCGGACAAGATCTGGGTCTACGGATCGATCCGCGTCCGCGACGGCCAGGCCATCACGCTCACCGCCGGTTCACGCAACAGCGTGAACTATCAGCGTTTCCTCGAAATGATCGAACAGGCCAACCCGGTCGGCGACATCTACGTGATCACCGACAACCTCTCCAGCCACAACAGCAAATCCACCCGCGAATGGCTCGAGGATCACCCACGGATCAAACACGCCTTCATCCCGGTCGGGGCGTGCTGGCTCAACTTGCAAGAGCCGTGGCGGCGGATCTTCCGGCGAGAAGCCCTCGCCGGCCAAACCTTCGCCGACCACACCGAGATCGACCAGGCCACCCGCCAAGCCACCACCGCCCTCAACGCCCGCGCACGACCATGGGTCTGGGGCCGACCAGCACCGAAACCCAGGACCCTACGCCACCGTTCTATTTATCACCTTTAAGGAACGCAGCACTAGTTGTTGCGGGGTAAGAGGTTCATGACGCGGCAGCGGTTCACCTCAAGGTCCACCCGGAACCCGACCGCGGTCATGCCGTCGAGGTGCAGCCCATCCAGATGCGGGAACAGGACCTCGATCGATCCAAGATCAGAACACCATCGACATGATCGATCATCAAGCGCCCGTTGACAATCCAGGCCCGGTCAATCACGCATACCGTGCCAGATCCAGTATTCACGTTCTGCCGAAACTGAGCCCGTCATACAGCAATCTTGCCTTGACGTTGCAACACGCTCCCCGCACGCGCGGGGCTGAGCCCCAGTTGCACGGCATCATGTTCGGCACGGACCGACGCTCCCCGCACGCGCGGGGCTGAGCCCTGCGCCGCAAGGTCCAGCTCGGCCGGTAGCTGGTGCTCCCCGCACGCTGTCGGCGACGCCCCAATACTGACCCGGTGATGCCGGATCGGGATGGGTCACCATTGGAGCGATGTTGACACGCGCGCGGGGTTGACGTGGGATACAGCCGCGGACCAGTTGGTGCGAGACGAACGTCGATCATCAACGATTCACCGAACCCGCAGGTCATGCCTTGGATGTCACCTGCCGCGCGCTTACCGGCTTGATGCGCCGCTGGGGCCCTTCGGCTGTGAGATGGTTCGGGTTGGTTAGCGTTAGGCCCACGGAAACCCCACGGTTTGAATTCTGGTTTTTCAACCGTTGGACCCGCAAGACGATGACGACCTCCCGGCCGGTGATCGATGTGTCGGACAGCCGCCGCCGATAGCGGCTGTGAACACGCCGCGACGGTGTCGAGCAGCACGGACAACCTGCTGACTCATCGCGGGTGGCTGCCTCGGTATGCACCGTCGGACCGACGGCGCGATCCGCGCCGATCGCCAACCCATCGAGGTGCGGAAACAGGACCCTCGGCACCCCAAGATCAGATCACCAGCCAGTCGGTCAACTATGAAGCGCCCCAACGCATCCCGAGCAGGGGTAATCGCGAAGTGTGTGCTGTTGTGAGACCTCGCAGTCGCTAGCTCACACGGCTGCGGTCCGGTCTGGCTCGATGTGCGTGGCGGCGCGACGGATGCCATAAAGAAGCACGCCGGCGGTGATCACCACCACCGGTGCTGGGGTCGGCTCGACGCAGTAGGCGCACATGGCGGACCAGACGAGCACCGTCCAGGCCAGGAAGGCTGGTGGAACAACGCCGTTCCGGTCCATCCACACCACCAGCAAGCCGATGAGCGTCAGTGGCAGGCCGAAACCGGCTGGGTTGGCCCAGAAGGACATTGCCGGTGTCGTGTCCTCCCACCAGTGGCCCCAAAGCCGCAACGACAGCCAGTCCCCGAAATAGGCCGAACTTGCCAAGAGTCCGACAGTGAGGTGCCCGGCACCGATAGAGGCGAGGATTCCGCCGGCCCACTTGATCATTCGATTCTCATACGGCTGCTCCATCGCGGCCTCCTAACCGTTATACGGTGGCGTATAAGTGGAGCGTAACACTGTATGTACGGCACCGTATGGAAGGTTGGAGTGTGACAAGGGGCATGTCGACGCCGTCCGGGGTGTCGCACGGTACGCGCACAAGCGAGTTAGCGTGCGTCGATGCACTTCGGCGCAGAGTGACAGCGTGGCTGCGATGAGAAAGCGCAGGTGGGGTTCCCGGTGGCGGGAAGGGGGCGCTGGACGAATCAGGCGGGATCGGCGAGAGTGTCGCTGCGCCGCAGGTGCTGTTTGCTCAGGGTGGTTGAGAGAGGTCCGCCGAGTGTCGGCAGGTGATGGCGGCTTCGTCGATGACCAGCACCTCGCCCCGCATGCGAAGCCGTCGCCGGATCGGCGGCCATCAACATGAGCCGCCGGATGCTGATCCGTTCGAGATCCCGGGTCGACTCCGAGACGAACCACCCAGCCGATCCACTGCTACTGGCTCATGCCCAGGCCGGACACGTCGCTGCCTTGTTCCGTTGTCGCGGCTGGGAACTCTGGCGGGTACAGGGCCTACACCGACGGCGGCCGCCGGGTGTTCATTGCGCCGCCGCAAGACCAATGCCCTACTATCCACGACACCCGAGGCGGTGATGTAACCCCTTATGTATGAGCGCCTGTACGCCCTGCTGCTGAAGGTGATGTTCCGGCTGCAGCCGGAAACCATCCACCATTTGGCTTTCGCCGCCATGCAGTTCGCGACTCGGTACTTCCCGGGCCGCAAGCTCACCGGCGCGATGCTCGTCGATACCGACCCGATCCTCGCGACCCGCGTCTTCGGCGTGGACTTCCCCGCGCCGCTGGGTCTGGCTGCCGGCTTCGACAAGAACGCCGACGGTGTCGACGCCTGGGGCCCGCTCGGCTTCGGCTACGCCGAAATCGGCACCGTCACCGCCCAGGCCCAACCCGGCAACCCCGCCCCCCGGCTGTTCCGCCTGCCCGCGGACCGCGCGCTCATCAATCGCATGGGCTTCAACAACTTCGGCGCCGCACCCGCCGCCGAGCATCTGGCTCATCGCCTGCCCGGCGGCGTCCCCATCGGCGCCAATATCGGCAAGACCAAGGTCGTCGAACCCGAAGACGCCGCCGGCGATTACGCCATCTCCGCCAAGCTGTTCGGCCCCGTGGCTGACTTCATGGTCGTCAACGTCAGCTCCCCCAACACCCCCGGCCTGCGCGACCTGCAAGCCGTCACCTCCCTGCGCCCCATACTGCAGGCCGTCCTCGACGAGGTATCGGTCCCGGTTCTGGTGAAAATCGCCCCCGACCTGTCCGACGAGGACATCGACGCCGTCGCCGACCTCGCCGTCGAACTGGGCCTGGCCGGCATCGTCGCCACCAACACCACCATCCGCCGCGACGGCCTGGCCGCCCCGGCCGCCGAGGTGGAACCCATTGGCGCAGGCGGACTTTCCGGTCCGCCGGTCGCCGACCGCTCCCTGGAAGTCCTGCGCCGCCTCTACGCCCGCGTCGGCGACGAGTTGGTCCTCATCTCGGTAGGCGGCATCGAAACCGCCGAGCAGGCCTGGGAACGCATCCTCGCCGGAGCCTCCCTTCTGCAGGGCTACACCGGCCTCATCTACGGCGGCTTCCTCTGGCCCAAACACATCCACCGCGGCCTCGCGGCCAGACTCCGCGAACACGGCTACTCCAACCTCTCCGAAGCCGTCGGCGCCGCACACAAAACCCGCGCCTGAGCCCGGCTTCCGGTTGCGTCGCTTCGATGGCTGAGCCCCAGCAGCGGACGACCCTTGGCAGAGGACTGCCAGACCCGGCCCTCGACGGATCGATGATTGTCAAAGTCATGGATGAGCTGGCACGGGTCTCCGAGGTTCCAGTTTCTGTGGGGTCCGGTAGTAATCGCCGAGAACCCAGCGAAGTTCGATCGCTGGGAACCAGGGATAAGAGTTCCACCAGAGAAGGTCCCGGATCTCGGAGTGGTCAGGGGCCTTCCGCTGTGTACGCCCCATACACGCCAGGTGACTCGCCTCAAGGGGCTTTGCGCACACGTCGGCGCTCGAGGTTTCGAGGACACGCCGGGTCGGCGGACACCGCGTCTTCGGCAGCACACGTTGGAACCGGAGATCCAGGACTTCGATAGCGACGCACGCAAACGGATCTGGTTGGTCCTCTTCGACGCCGACCTGAGCGAGGACCAACTGCGTGAACGTGTCGCCAGCGAACTGCTCTGCCGCGGGGTGCCGACCCCGCCGGGCTTGGCGGCTGGCCAACGAACTCACCGAGCAGAACGGCCGAGAGGTACAACCAGCTGCTCGACGAGGAATGCACCATTCTCATCGATCGTGCCGACCCCTGGGCCGGCGAGAGATCCTACTACACGCCCGGACGTCCCAGCAGCCTACAAGCCGCGTGCATCTCCGAATTCGAGTCCTGGCCGCTGGGGCGGGCGGCTCGGATGCGCCCGCGTCCGACGCCGAAGATGCTGAAGAGACTGGCCGTCGTCTATCACACCACCTGGGATCGGCTGGTGGACTCCATCGATCTACTACACATGCCCGACATTGAGGCCGCCGAGTGGGCCGAGACGGTCCACCCGGCACGAGGTTAGCCTGACGCCGGTCGCCCCCCTTTCTGTCGTCGTCCGGTCGCACTGACCGCGTGGCAGGTCACGGTGATCAGTTGGTCGAGGTCTGCTGGCATGGGCTGCTCGGCGAGCAGATACCTTCGTGCAGCTCCGTAGGGGAGGTCGACCACCGTGAAAACCATTCGCTCGTAGTCGATGTCGGGATGCCGTCCGGCACAGGCCCGCAGGGCATCCGTTAGTGCCGAATTCACCTGGTCGCGTTGGGTAACCAGTTCCTCGGGCCATCGGGGAACCGGGTCTTCCTCTAGCTACTTGCCCCTGAAATAGTCGTCGGAGGGCTTGGCGAGTCCAGGGCGGGTCGCTGGTTGGGTTTCGACTCCGGTGGTTTTCGGACCTGCGTCGGCCGTGGGGTGTGTTCACCGGGTGATCACGGTCATCCGCTGCAGGTTATAGGCGAAGATACCCAGCCCGATCCAGGTTCGGGCTCCGCTGTGGCGGCGCATCCGGGTGCGGCGCAGTCCGAATCCTCGTTTGAGGTGGCTGATTCGGGCTTCTACGCCGATGCGCCAGTTCCGCATTCGTCGGAAGGAGCGGGTGTGTTCGTGTTCACGGCGGGTCTTGCTCAGGGTGCCGCTGCGTTGCAGGCCGATGTGTCGTACTCCGAGTTCTGCCAGGGCTTTGTCGTTGGCCGCGCTACCGAAGCCGCGGTCGCCGACCACTGTGGCCGGGACGCGGCCAGTAGCCGTGACGACCTGCTCGACAGCGGAAACCAGTTGCCGCGCGTCGTTGGGGTTGCCCTTGTTGACCTGGTGGAACGGGATGAAACCACGGTCGTCTTCAACAATCAGTGCGGTGTAGCCGAACTGGGTCGGGTGCGGGGGCTTACCCTTGCGGATCGGGCGTGCGTCCGGGTCGGCGAGCGATACCAGCCGCTGCGCGGTCTGCGCCAGCAGCCGTCGGGTGCCTGCGACCGTGTCTTCCAGGTCGGTGACCAGCCGCTGCAACCGCCGAGACGGGCGACGACCCAGCGTCCGATGGGCGCTGCGTGTCACCGCGGCCACCTCGGTGACCGTGGCGGTCGCGATGTCGGCGATTTCACCGGTGAGCCGGTCGATCTCGCTGAGGGCCTGGCCGGTCCGGCGGCACAGCGTGCGGCTGATCTGCTTGATCTGCCGAGCGGCTGCGGTCGCGGAACGCTGTCCGCTGCGCCGCGCCGGCCGCCTTGATGCGCCGCACCAGCGCGCCCAGCTTGCGGACGCCGTGGTCGAGCAGGTCGGCGTCGGTGGGGTGGTCGATGTCGGCTTCCGCGACCGTGGTGTCGATGCGCAGCTTGCGGGCCCGCAGCACCTTGTCCTCGGTCAGTTTGCCTACCAGCGCGGCATTGAGCTGCTCGAACACCTCCGGACCGGCCCGCCCGACCAGTTTTACCAACGTGGTCGGATGCGGCACGCGGGCTTCCAGGGAGATCCGGCAGAACCTCCGCCAGGTGATCGAGTCGGCCACCTCCCGGCACAGCGTCTCGTATCCGAATTGGTAGCGGTGCTTGAGATACAGCAGTCTCAGCAGCGTGTCGACCGGCACCGACGGCCGCCCCAAACGGGCATCGAACATCCCATGCCACGGCGCGATGAACCGTTCGTCGTCGAGGTAGGCGTCGATGCGAGCCAACTCATCGACGAAGCTGGACCATCTCCGGCGGCAACACCACATCCCGCAACGAGATCTGCTGATCCGCGACCCTCAACATCGACGGCCTACCTCCACGACAACGACAGCGATGTCAATTATCGCAACGAAATGCACACTGCCGCAGGCAATTACAGCGATCGGGTGCAAGCTACTCGACAAACTATTTCAGGGGCCTAGGCCGGGCCTCGCGCTGCGGCAAGGGTCAGGGCGATATCCACGATCATGTCCTCCTGGCCCCCTACCAGTCGCCGTCGACCGGCCTCCATGAGCAGGGTGCGTGCGTCGATGCCGTATCGGGCGCCGGCGGCTTCGGCGTGCCGCAGGAAGCTCGAGTAGACGCCCGCATAACCGAGGGTCAGTGTTTCGCGGTCGACGCGGACCGGTCGGTCCTGGAGCGGGCGGACGAGGTCGTCGGCCGCGTCTTGCAGGGCGAAGATGTCGCAGCCGTGCCGCCATTCCAGCAGGTTCGCGACTGCGATGAATGCCTCGATCGGCGTGTTTCCGGCACCGGCGCCGTGTCCGGCGAGCGAGGCGTCGACACGGATGGCGCCGTGTTCGACGGCGGTGACGGAGTTGGCCACCGACAGCGAGAGGTTCTCGTGGGCATGAATGCCGATTTCGGTTCCGGGGGCGAGAACATCGCGGTATGCCCGAATGCGTGCCTGCACATCGTCCATGGTGAGCCGACCGCCGGAATCGGTGACGTAGACGCAGTGCGCGCCATAGCTTTCCATGAGTTTCGCCTGTGCGGCCAGCTGCGGGGATGCCGCCATGTGGCTCATCATCAGGAAGCCGGCGACGTCCATGCCCATCTCGCGCGCGGTCGAAATGTGTTGGGCGGCAACGTCGGCCTCGGTGCAGTGGGTCGCGATGCGCACCGATCGGACACCCAGTTCGTAGGCGCGGCGCAGATCCTCGACCGTGCCGACGCCGGGTAGCAGCAGCGTGGTCAGGCGTGCTCGGGTGATATTGGTGGTGGCCGCCTCGAGCCAGGTCCAATCACTGTGTGAACCGGGACCGTAGTTGACCGATCCGCCCGCGAGGCCATCGCCGTGGGCGACCTCGATGGCGTCAACACCCGCGGCGTCGAGGGCGGCCACGATCGCGCCGACGTCCTCCGGCGCGATCCGATGGCGAACCGCGTGCATGCCGTCGCGCAGGGTGACGTCCTGGATGAAAAGTTTGGTCGGGCTCATCGGGCATTCTCCTTCTGCGACTGTGCGATTCGCTCCGCCACCTGGACGGCCGCCGAGGTCATGATGTCGAGGTTCCCGGCGTAGGCGGGCAGGTAGTCCGCGGCGCCCTCGACCTCCAGGAATACTGAGACACGGTGTGTGGGCGCGCGGCGAGCATCGTCGGCCAGCAGGGTGTGCACCGGCTGATCGGATGGAATCGGGTCGATCTGGACCTCTTGTTTGAGGCGATAGCCGGGCACGTAGGCCGCGACCTCGCCGACCATCTTCTCGATCGACGCCCGGATCCGCTCGTGGCTGCCGGGATCGGTGGCCTCCACCAGGCAGTAGACGGTGTCGCGCATGATCAGCGGCGGCTCGGCCGGATTGAGGATGATCACCGCTTTTCCGCGCTCGGCGCCGCCCACCACTTGGATTGCGTGCGAGGTGGTTTCGGTGAACTCGTCAATATTGGCTCGCGTGCCGGGGCCGGCCGACCGGGACGCGATGGAGGCGACGATCTCGGCGTACGCGACGCGCGCCACCCGCGAGACGGCGGCCACGATCGGAATGGTGGCCTGGCCACCGCAGGTCACCATGTTCACGTTCGGGGCGTCGAGGTGATCGCCGAGGTTGACCGCGGGCACGACGAACGGCCCGATCGCGGCCGGTGTCAGATCGATCATGCGCTTGCCCAGCGGTGCGAGCCGAGCGTGGTTGTGCTCGTGCGTCTTCGCCGACGTCGCGTCGAAGACGATGTCGATCGCATCGATGCCGGGCATGCGGAGCAGCCCTTCCACGCCTTCGTGTGTCGTCGGAACATTCATGGCCGCCGCCCGCGCGAGCCCGTCCGATTCCGCGTCGATGCCGACCATGGCGGCCGTCTCGAGGAGTTGGGAGCGTCGCAGGATCTTGACCATCAGATCGGTGCCGATGTTCCCGGACCCGATGATCGCGATCTTGGTGCGAACAGTATTGTCACTCAAGGGATTTCCTTTCACAAGAAGGACGCCGACACCTGGCCGAGTCCATGGATGTGCACGTCGACGACCGCGCCCGAATAAATGGGACGCATCGGTCCCAGGGCACCGGACAAGATCACTTGCCCGGCCCGCAGCGGATTCCCAAAGGTCCTTGCCTGCCGCGCGAGCCACGACAGCGCGTGCAGCGGATCGCCCAGGCACGCCGCCCCGGTGCCGGTCGAAACCACCTCGCCGTCGATCTCCATGCTCATGGTCACCGCGGCCGGTTCCAGTTCATCGAGGGTCTTTTGCTCCTCGCCGAGCACGTACACACCACTGGACGCGTTGTCGGCGACGGTGTCGGCAAATGAGATGTCCCAGTCGATGATTCGACTGTCGACAATCTCCAGCGCGGCGACCGCGGCGCCGACGGCCCGGCGGCACTGGGCATCGTCGAGCGGCCCGTCGGCGAGATCCTCGGCGAGGATGAACGCGATCTCGGCCTCCGCTCGCGGTTGCAACAGCCGCGCGATCGGAATCTCGCCGCGATTTCCGAAGGCCATATCGGAGAACAGGACTCCGAAATCGGGCTGGTCCACGCCGAGCTGCTGCTGGACGGCGACCGAAGTCGCGCCGATCTTGCGGCCGGCCACGTCGGCTCCCGCGCCGACTCGGATGGCGTTGAAGCGTTCTTGGATTCGGTAGGCGGTGTGCACGTCGTCCGGGTCGATCAGATCGCGCAGTGGCTCGCAGGGGCGGTAGGTCGCGGCGGCCTCCGCCAGGCGTCGCGCCGCGCGGGCGACGATCGCCTCGTCGACAACTGATGACACGACAACCTCCTTTCGTGTCGTACTGTGAGGGCGGCGATCAGTCCACCTCGGCCCTTGTGGCCCGCGCAGCAAATCCGGTCCGGTGAGTGGACCGGTCGCCGGAAATGAGGCATTCCCATGACTTCGAGCCTGGATCCGCGCTCGGTACTGGGGCGGATCGTGCTGATTCTGGACGCGTTCGAGGTCGAGGACCACGCGGTCGGCCTGTCCGAGCTGGCCCGGCGAACCGGCCTGCCGAAGGCGACCGTGCACCGGATGTGCCAGGACCTGGTCGCCGCGCGCCTGCTCACGTCGTCCCCGGCGGGCTACAGCCTGGGGCGGGGGTTGTTCGAACTCGGCTTGCGTGCGTCCGTCGAACGCACCGTGCTAGAGGTGGCCGTCCCCTTCATGCAGGACCTGTACACCCGCACCCGCGAGACCGTCCACCTCGGTGTGCTGGACGGCGACGAGGTGGTCTACATCAGCAAGATCGGTGGTCATCGGCAGGCGCCCGCACCCTCCCGGGTCGGCGGCCGAATGCCGTTGTACTGCACGGCGATCGGAAGGGTTCTGCTCGCCCACTGCGAACCGGCGATCGTCGACCGGATCCTGTCCGGCCGCCTGATCCGGCGCACCCCGCGCACGATCGTCGGACCGGGCCTGCTGCGCGCCCAACTGGACCGCGTGCTCGAAGAGGGCGTCGCCTTCGAGTACGAAGAGTCTTCGGCCGGGATTGCCTGCGTCGCCGCCCCCATCCTCGGCGTCGACGGCCAACCCCTCGCCGCGATCTCGGTCACCGGTCCCACCTCGCGCTTCCGGCCCGGCGAACACATCGGTCCGGTGCGCGCCGCCGCGGTCGGCGTGGAATCCATGCTGGCCCGACGGACGCGGCCGAATCCGCGCTGACCTCCCACCCTTGACTCCCGACGGCGGCCGGTTCTATCGTTCGATCAATCAATTGATCAATCGAACGCCTGGAAGGGGTCGTATCCATGTCGCAAAGCGTTGCCGACCGTGACGTCACGCGAACGCGCGTCGTCGAGGCCGGAGGAATTCCGACCAAGGTCCTGACCGCGGGAGCGGGCCGACCCATCGTGCTGCTTCATGGTTCCGCCCCGGGCGTCTCCGCGGAGGCGAACTGGTCCAGCGTGATCCCCGAACTCGCCAAGGATTTCCTGGTGATCGCACCCGATATCGCGGGCTTCGGAGCCTCGGTCGGGCCTGCAAACACCACCTATGGGACCAAGCTGTGGGTGCGGTGGCTCGTCGACGTACTCGATGCCTTCGAACTGCCTTCGGCGACGTTGCTGGGCAACAGTTTCGGTGGCGGGCTGTCGCTGGCCGCGACGCTGAGGCATCCGGAGCGGGTCGACGGGCTCGTCCTGCTCGGCACCCCGGTGGGCACCTTCGAGATGACGGAAGGTCTGCGGTCGGGTTGGTACTACGAGCCCGACGAAGGCGAAATGCGCCGGATCCTGCGGATGATGGCGCACGATCCGGCTCTGGTCACCGAGGATCTGGTCCGGCAGCGGTACCAGGCCAGCGCGCGTCCCGGCGCGCAGGAGGCCTATCGGCGGCTCATTCCCGAGCCGGGTCCGGAGGGTACGCCGGTCAAGGGCGTGCCGGAGGAGTCGCTGCGCGCCATCACCCAGCCGACGCTCATCCTGCACGGTCGCGAGGATCGCTTTATTCCGGTCGAGCTGGCTTGGCGGGCCGAGCACCACATCCCGAATGCCGATCTGAAGGTGTTCTCGCGGTGTGGTCACTGGGTGCAGCTGGAGCGGCGCAGCGAATTCCTGTGTGAGGTACGCGATTTCCTGGGCGGGCTGTGATGAGCCGATCGGGATTGGACAAGGCGCTCTACGACATCGTCGCGGGCAAACAGGCGCGTGACGGCTTCGTCTCGGATACCACCGGATTCCTCGACCGCTACCGGCTAGACCCGGACGAGCGCGCGGCCGTCGGCGGAATCGACCTCCCGGCGCTCCGGGACCGCGGTGCGAACCCCATGTTGCTGTGGGGGCTGTGGATGACCTTCGGCGATCGCAGCCTGCCGGGCTATCTGGCCGAACTCCAAGGCGGCCATACCCTCTCGATTCGGAAGGACCGTAAGAATGGCTGAGCTGGTAGGCGGCTTCCTCGTGCCGCACGACCCGATGGTCCTCACCGATCCGGAGGCGCCGCCTGAGGCGGTCCGGGAGCGGATCTCTGAGGCGTACGCCGAAGTGGCAAGGCGGGTGGCGGATCTCGCGGCCACCACGCTGATCATTATCGGCACCGACCACTATCTGCTGTTCGGCCCCGGCTGCCTGCCGCAGGCGCTGATCGGCAGCGGGGATGTCGACGGGCCGCTGGAACGTCTTCCAGGCATGCGCAAGCGGCAATTTCCGGACAACAAGGCGTTGGCGCGCCATCTGGTCAGTCACGGACATCGCACCGGAATCGATTGGGCGGTAGCCGATTCGCTGACCGTCGACCATTCGGTCGCGATCCCATACTTCCGGATCGGTGCGGACGCGGAGCTTCCGGTGGTGCCGATCTATCTGGCCTGCGGCGTCGAGCCGCTGCTGCCGTTGCGGCGGGCCGAGCAGATCGGGCAGAACCTGAAGGCGGCCGTGGAGAGCTGGGACGCGGACGAGCGAGTGGTCGTCATCGGCAGCGGTGGCATCAGCCACTGGGTCGGCACTGGCGACATGGGCCGGGTGAACGAGCAATTCGATCGCATGGTCCTGGATCTCGTGGCCGCGGGCGATGTGCAGACCCTCGTCTCGTTCAGCGATGAGTACATCCTCGAGCATGGCGGCAACGGGGGCCTGGAGATCCGGAACTTCGTCGCCGCCATGGCTGCGCTCGGCCCGTGCACCGGCAATGTCATCGCCTATGAGGCTGTGCCGGAATGGATTACCGGCCTCGGATTCGCCGAACTCGTCCCGACCCGGGCCGTCGAACGGATCCCGTCATGACCACCAGCACGTCGGCGGCGTGCAACATCGGGCCGGTCGGTCTGCTCGACGGCCGAGAGATGGTGCGCGTGACTCCGGAGGGATGGCCGCCGCTGCTGATCTACCGCGTCGACGGCGAGATCTACGCGACCGCCGACACCTGCACCCACGCCACCGCCTCTTTGTCGGAGGGCGAATTGGAAGGCCACACGATCGTCTGCCCGGTGCACTGGGCCGAATTCGATATCCGCACCGGTCGCGCGCTGTGTTTTCCAGCCACCCAGGCCCTGGCGACGTTCGCGGTGTCGGTCGAAGACGGCCAGATCTCCGTGCGCAGGACCAGTAGCAATGGAAGTGACGAACTATGAGTAAATCGGTATCGGCGGCCGTCGACCCGCGATTGCTGAACGAGGGCTGGCTGCCCCGCGATATCTTCTGGTCGCAGGAGATCTACCAGCTCGAGCTCGAGCGCATCTTCGCCCGCGCCTGGGTGTTCATCGCCCACGAAAGCCAGCTCCCGCAAGCCGGTTCATTCCTCACCACTCGCATCGGTGAGGACGAGGTGATCGTCGTCCGCAACCGCGACGGCGCGGTGGGGGCGTTCTTGAACAGCTGCCCACACCGGGGCAACCGCGTCTGCTCGGCGGAGGTCGGGGTCGCACGCGGATTCGTCTGCAACTACCACGGCTGGTCGTTCGGCCTGGACGGGTCGCTGCGCGGCATGCACGAATCGGGTTCCTACGACCGCGAACCCAGCTTCGACCGCTCCCGGGTGGGCTTGACCCCGGTGGCCCAGGTCGATAGCTACAAGGGCCTGCTGTTCGCGACCTTCGACCCGAGCGCGCCGCCGCTCACCGAATTCCTCGGCGATTTCACCTTCTACCTCGACGTCATGCTCGACAACGACCCGGGCGGAACCGAATTCGCAGGCGGCTGCATCTCCTCGATTCTCGGCTGCAATTGGAAGATCGCCGCCGAAAACTTCGCCGGAGACGCATTGCACGCCGGATGGACGCACGCTTCCGGTGCCGAGGCGATGCTCGGTGGGCCGGTGGCGACGCTCGGGGACGAGGCCAGCGAGAGCTACCACGTGAACGTCAACGGCCACTGCTGGGAATTCAACCTCGACGGTGTCGGCAACGCGGCCACGCTCGGCGACAAACGCATTCTGAGCTACCTGCGCGACCAGCGCGGCGCGTTCGAGGCCCGGCTCGGAGCAACCCGGGCGAAGATGGTGGGCTCGGTGAGCTCGGCCAATGTCTTCCCCAACTTCTCGTTCCTGCCCGGCCAGAACACCTTCCGCACCTGGCAGCCGCTCGGCCCGCACAAAACCGAGCTGCGCACCTGGGTGCTGGTGAACCGCAATGCGCCGCAAGAGGTCAAGGACGCCTGGCGCAAGGGCGCGATGCTGACCTTCTCGCCCTCCGGTGTCTTCGAAATGGACGACGGCGAGAACTGGGAGGGCTCGACGCACAGTAATCGGGGATTCGTGACCCGGCAGCAGCCGCTGCACTACGGACTCGGCCTGGAAAGCCGAGTGGAGCACCCCGAACTGCCCGGCAATGTCTACCGCGGACAGATCAATGACGCCAATCAACGAGCGTTCTACCTCCAGTGGTCGAAGATGATGACCTCGACCGACTGGGACGAACTCCTGGACAAAGGGCCTCGCGATGACACCGACCGCTGACCCCAAATCGGCCGAAACCGTGGACAGCGAACTCTATTTCGAGGTCATGGCCTTCGCGGCGCGGGAAGCGCGACTGCTCGACGAAGAACGCTATCCCGAATGGCTGGCGCTGTTCACCGAGGACGCGACCTACTGGGTGCCCGGCATCGAGAATCGGGGCCGTCACGACCGCTCGGGCACCTACGCACCGCACCGCATGGCGTACTTCGACGACACCGTCGCTGATCTCCGGCACCGGGTGGACCGCTTCACCGTGCCGACGGCGTGGGGCGAGGATCCGGCGACCCGGCATTTGCATGTCATCTCCAATATCGAGGTCGAATTGTGCGACGTCCCTGGGGAATTGACCGTGCACTCGGTCTTCGTGAACTACCGCGGCCAAGGCGGCACCGACTCGGCGGTGCTCTACGGCAGGCGGGTCGACCGCTTGCGCCGCCTCGACGGGCGGCTGCGGATCGCGGCGCGGAAAGTCGTACTCAGCCACGCGACGCTGCCCGCCAAGAACATCAACACCTTCTTCTGATAGGACAACTCTGATGGGTCGACTGGAAGGGCGGGTTGCCCTCGTCACCGGCGGCGGTGACGGCATCGGGCGCGCCGTGGTCGAGCGATACGTGCGCGAGGGCGCGAACGTCGTTGTGCTGGAACGAGACAAGCAGCTGGCCGCCGCGCTCGAGGAGACGCATTTCGACCGCGTCGCCGCCGTCGTCGGCGATGTCCGCGATCCCGCCGCTCACCTCGCGGCCACCGCGTGCGGGCTAGACGTGTTCGGGCGACTGGATATCTACGTGGGCAATGTCGGGGCGTACGACTACGGCGCCAAGCTCGACGACGTGGAGCTCTGCGAGCTGCCTGGCAATTTCCACGAGCTGTTCGGCATCAATGTGCTGGGTTACCTGCTCGGTGTGCGGGCGGCGAGTCCCGCCTTGCGTCGCAGCCGGGGTTCCATCATTCTCACCGGCTCGTCGAGCGGTTCCTACGCAGGCGGCGGCGGTGCACTATATGTGGCGTCCAAACACGCGGTGGTGGGGCTGGTCCGGCAACTCGCCTACGAATTCGCGCCGGACGTGCGGGTCAACGGTGTCGCCCCCGGGGCCACCCGCACCGGTCTGACGGGTGTCGCTGGACTCGGTGGCGACCGCCACCTGCGCGAGGAGACCCGACTGCTCGACAGCATCGCCAGGACGATTCCGCTCGGATTCGTGAGCGAGCCGGAACAGCACGCCGGTCTCTACGTCGCGCTGGCCTGCCCCGCCGACACCGGATTCGTCACCGGCGCAGTCCTTCCCAGCGACGGTGGGCTGGAAGTACGCGGGCGGCGGGCCGCACGCCCAACCAGCGGGGAGAAGTCGTGATGGCCCCGCCGGAAAGAGTGGTCGTGGTGGGAGGGGGTCTGGCCGGGCACACCGCGGCAGTGACATTGCGCTCGTATGGCTTCCAGGGGCGGCTCACGCTGATAACGCGAGAATCGGTCGAGCCCTACGATCGCCCGCCGCTGTCGAAGGAATTGCTGGCGGGACAGGCGATTCAGCCGACACTGCGCCCCGGCCTCGCCGATCTCGACGTCGAATTGCATACCGCAACCGCCGCGGTCGGCATCCGTCCGGGCGAAATCCTCACCACGGCTGGCGAATTCCCGTTCGACGCGGCGGTGCTCGCTCCCGGTCTGCGGCCTCGGCGACTGCCGAGTGGCCCCGGAGCACCACCGGCTCGGGTCCTGCGGAATCTCGAGGACGCCGTCGGGCTACGCACCGAGCTGATCGCGGGCCGGCGGGTCCTGATAGTCGGGGCGGGCCTGATCGGGGCCGAGGTGGCGACTGCGGCAGCCGCCGCCGGTTGCCGAGTCTCGGTCGTCGGTCCCGACTTCGGCCCCGCCCTGTCCACGGTACCCGATTCGGTGCTCGATGAGATCCGACGGTGGTACAGCGAGTTCGGGATCCGGCTGACGACCGGGGTTCAAGTCCTCGAAACCACCTCCGCGGGAGCGCTGCTCAGCGATTCCAGCCGTCGTGCCGCCGACTTGGTCGTCGCAGCAATCGGCGGGTCACCGGAGACCTCGTGGCTGGACGCCTCCCCGATCAGCCTGGATCATTCGGGGTTCATCGCCGCCGACAAATATCTGCGCACCAACCTGCCCGGCGTCCACACGGCCGGGGACGCGATCGCGTGGCGCTCGGCGAGATACGGATGCGACATGCATCTCGAGCACTGGCATCATGCGGCCGACTCCGCGCAAGTCGCGGCGCGGAACATCCTGGGCGCCAACGAGTCCTATGATCCTCTGCCCTACTTCTGGTCACACCAACTGGGCCACAGCCTGCACTATATCGGCCGCCACGGCCGAGCGGACACAGCCGAGATTTGCCCGGATCCGCGGGCGGGACAGGCGGTGACCTGGTTCCGAGGCGGGCGTCCGACCGCCGTGCTGGCGCTCGACGCACCACATCTCGTCCGTCGCGCCCGCAAGGCGCTGCAGGCGCCGGACCGATCGGAAATCGGTGCAATGCAATGGTGAAGGGAAAGGGTCATGAAATCCACGAGTCGACAGTTCGCCGAGCTCGTCGCATCGTTGCGGATACCGGTGATGGCGGCTCCGATGTTCTTGGTGTCGGGCGCCGAAATGGTCACCGCCGCAGCACGTTCCGGGATCATCGGAACATTTCCGGCCGCCAATGCGCGCACCATCGACGACCTGAGCGCCATGCTGGAGACCATCACCGCCGGAGCCGAGGCGGGGGCGTGGGGGGTGAACCTCATCGTGCACCGCACCTATGACCGACTCGATGCCGAACTGGCACTACTGCGACGGGCAGCGCCGCCCCTGGTGATCACCGCGCTCGGGACTCCGCAACGCGCCCTGGACGCCGTCCATCGCTGGGGCGGCCTGGTACTCGCGGACATCAGCACACCCGAACAGGCCCGTCGCGCCATTGCCGCAGGCGCTGACGGTCTGTCCGCCGTCTGTTCGGGCGCCGGGGGACACACGGGAAAATACAGCCCCTTCGCACTGATTGCCGCGATTCGCGAATTCTGGGACGGGCCACTGATCGCCGGAGGCTCGGTGTCTTCCGGCGCCGGCGTTCTCGCCATGCGCGTCCTCGGCGCCGACATCGTCACCGTCGGCACCAGGCTGCTCGCGACCACCGAGAGCCGCGCGCCCGAGGGACATCGCCGGATGGTGATCGACGCGACGATCGCGGACATCACCACCTCCGACAGCGTGACCGGGGTCGCCGCGAACTGGCTCACCGCGAGCCTGAATCGGCACCGGGCGCTGGCCAGCGCCCCGACCGGCATCGACTTCTCCGGCGCCATCGCCGACTCCAAGGCCTGGCGGGATGTGTGGTCGGCCGGGGAAGGCGTTGGCGCGGTCCGTGGTCCCGAATCGGTGGCCGAGGTCGTCTCCGCACTCAGCGCCGAATACGACGCGGCGCTGGCGGACATCGGAGTCGGCACGATTCCCGAACTCGCGCCCTCCGTCGCGCACCTTTCCGATTGATCACCCCGCAAGAACTCGACAAATTCTGTCTTCGCTTTACTGGAGGTTGTGGTGGCCGCTGTGACTACCGAGGAGATGACGGCCCGCCCGGAACGCGAGCCGTCCGCGAGCGTGGTCGAATGCCTGCGCCGGGCAATGGCGGAGACACCGGATCACACCGCGATCGTCTGCGGCGACCGGACGCTGACGTACACCGAACTGGGTCGGTCGGCGGTGGGTTTGGCGCGCCGCCTGTCCGGATCGGTGGTGGCCGGACGCCCGGTCGCGGTCATCATGCCCAACGGCCCCGAATTGTCGACCGCGATCTTCGCCGCCTGGCTGGCGGGTGCGCAGGTAGCCCTGATGAATCCCGGCTTCACCGGCCGGGAACTGCGCGTACTGCTCGAACGATCCGGGGCGGGCACGGTGCTCGCTACGGCGGAGGCCGCCGATCAGATCTCCATCGCGGCGGAGTCGCTCGGTCTCGAACTCATCGAGGTCGGCACCGGCGAGCTGGCCCTCGAATCCTGGTGCGGCGACGAGACGCTCACCATCACCGACGACCAGCTGCCTCCGCCGGATCGACTGGCGACCATGATGTTCACCGGCGGCACCACAGGAGTGCCCAAGGGCGTCGATCACACCCACCGCACCTTGATGCTCACCGTTTCCGGGATGGAGGCATGCTGGCCGACCCGGCTCGGTGCCGAGGTGTGGCTGAATGTGGCGCCCTCGTTTCATATTTGGGGATTGCTGATGGGCATCCTCAATCCGGTCTACGGCCAGGCCACGGTCGTGATCTGCCAGAGATTCAAGCCCGATGCGGTCGCCACGGCCATCCGCGATCACGGCGTCACCGTGTTCGGTGGCGGGCCGGCCGAGATCTACGCCGGTCTGTTGTCGAGTGAGCACACCAATCGCGCGAACCTGGCGACCCTGCGTGTCTGCCCCGGTGGTGGGTCGAGGTTCTCGGCCGCGCTGCACCAGCGGTGGTTGCGTCGGACCGGTGTGGATATCCGCGAGGCATACGGGATGACCGAACTCGCGCCGATCACCTGCAATCGCTCGGATACCCGTGGGCGACTGGGTTCGGTTGGGCTGCCAGCGGTCTCGGTCGAGGTCCAGGTGATCGATCCAGACGATCCGAACCGGTTGGCGGATGTCCGGGAAGCCGGTGAAATCCAGGTTCGAGCACCGCATATGACCATCGGATATCACGATCCGGCACAGAACGACGGGGCCTTCGCAGACGGCTGGCTCGTGACCGGAGACATCGGCTATCTCGACGAGGACGGCTATCTGTTCATCGTCGACCGCAAAAAGGACATGCTCATCGTCGGTGGGTTCAATGTGTATCCGCGGGAGATCGACGAGACACTGTGCCACTTCCCGGGAATCATCGATGCCGCCACCGTGGGAGTGCCTGACGAACGGCGCGGTGAGCGTCCGATCTCGTTCGTCGTCACCGATGCGGGTACGGTTCTGGATCGGGCGGCGCTGGCCGACTACTGCGCGACAAGTCTGGCGCATTACAAGCAACCCCGAGACATCCGAGTAGTGGAGCAACTGCCGAAGACCGCTGCCAACAAGATAGATCGACTCGCGCTGCGCAACATGGCAGCCGACATCTGAAGGCGCCGAGACCGGCCCAGCCCTCCGGCGGGTTTCCGGGATTCTCTTGCGGGCTAAGCTGACGTGTCGACTTCGGAGGAACCAATGGTGGGAGGCCCACGCGTGGCTGCGTCAACGCCGGTCGAGGGGGAATCGGCCTGGGAGGACAAGCGGCGCCGCATTCTCGACGGCGCCGCGGCCGTCTTCTCCTCGCGTGGCTACAGCAAGGGCACCACCAGAGAAATCGCGGCCCAGCTCGATCTCAGCCAGCCGTCCATCTACCACTATGTCGGATCGAAGGCAGACCTGTTGCGTGAGATCGCATTACAGGTCGATCGGGACATGACGACCGCGCTGCGCGACGGCTTGGCGGCGGGCAGCGATCCGGTCACCCAGCTGCGAGCGATCATCACCCGATTCACCTCCGCGGTGATCACGAACCATCTCACCTTCGCCGTCTACCGAAGCGAGCAGCGCTGGCTGGAGCCGACGGTGGCCGAACAGGTGCAACGCGATGAGCGCGAATTCGTCGCCACCGTCCGGAGCGTCGTCGAAAAGGTGCAGGCGCTGGGGCAGCTTCCGGACGCGCCGTCATCAGTGATCACCTTCGCGATTCTCAATATGATCAGCGAAAGCCATCGCTGGTATCACCAGGATGGCTCGCTCGATTCCGCGGCCATCGCCGACGCCTACTGCAAGCTCATCGGGCTGCCGCCGCAGGATTGACGGCGGCCCCCGTCCTCGTTAGTTGCTGTTGTGCCCGGCCAGTTCTCGTTCGATCGCTCGAACCGTTCCCTGGGCCGTCGGCGTACAACACCGGATCGCCGTCGGCGGGGACCGCGAAGATCTGGCATTCACAGACCGCCTGGCGGCGGGTGGCGTCGATGACGCGGGTGAACGCGCGTAGGCGGGCGGCATTGGCCGGACGCAGGTAGGTAATGGTGAAGCCGCCGGTCAGCACGTTCGGACCGAGGGCCGCGCCACCGGCGTAGGTGATGGTGTTGTCGGCGAGATAGGCCAGCACGCCGCCGTGGGCATAGCCGAACTGCTGGCGCAGATCGTCGCGAATCGGGATCTCCAGGGTGGCGCCGTCGGGGCCGAAGGCGGTGAGTTCCGCGCCGACCATGACACTGAACGGCTGGGCGGCAAGCATAGCGCGGGCCATATCGGGGGAGGAGCGGCGGTGGTCATCGAGTGGCTCGGATTCGTTAGTGTGGCGCGCCCCCAGATGGGGCGCGCCGGTCGTTGTGTGCTGCTCCGGTCAGGCTGTCAGTGCCGATTCGTCGGGTTGTTGGGGTTGAGCGGGTTGGCCGGGTTTGCCGGATTATCTGGATTAGTCGGGTTGAGCGGGTTGGCCGGGTCGATGGCCCAGCGAACGCTGGCACATCAGTCCTGGAAAGCTTTGTCGTCTTGGAGTTCTGGTCGATCGCAGTCGGCGAGGTTGTACTGCTGCGGGTCGGATGGCGTCACCTTCGTCGCGGGCTCCGCGCTTGCCGGGCTGGTCGAGGCAGTGAGCGCGACCGTGGCAATGGCACCCGCGATCGCGAGCCGCGTCAGCGATCTGCCCAGCCCGGTCATCATGGAGTTCACATCGATCCCTTCGTCTGCGCAGCGGGCGCGGTGCGCGCCACGGCGTGAAGTCGTGTCGAATCGTCCGGCGTGATTACTGGTGGACTTTGCTCTTGCGCACCTGATCGCTGTGGATCCGCGCGCGCAGGAAGCGGACATAGCGGCTGTGGCGGCTTCTGGGCGTCGTCCCCGGAACCAGTGCGGTCTCGGCGAGGTCGAGTGAGTCTTCTAGTGCGGCGTCGTGCAGCCAGCGCCACGCCAGCGCCCAGGTGAACCGGTCTTTTCCGTGGGTTCGCATGATGAGCTCGTGTGTCAGGCGGGTGTGTGTGGCGTCCAGCTCTTCCACGATGAATGCGTGCGTCCCGTCGAAACCGGCCGGACGGTGGAACCGGAACATCACCTCGCGTCCGGGAACGTATTTGACGCAGGTGTAGCGGATCGGTCCGTGGCCACCGGCGGCGTCGACTCCCAACGGCCGATCGAATCGCATTGCGGGCCACTGCTGGACCGGCCAGAGTCGGTCGTCGTCGCTCGACAGCGTGTCGAGCAGTCGGCCCGCCGCTTGGGCATCGGCTGCGATCACCCGGCTGTGGATATTGCGCACCATGGTCTGGACCCTTCATTTGGCGATTGCTCTCTAATTGCAATTAGAGGGTAATCTCCAATACGTGTCAAGGAAACCCACGCATACCCTGGACTCACTGCTGGACGCCGCCGCCGAGTTGGCCGCGACTCAGGGCGCCGCCGCGGTCACCATGAGCGCGGTCGCGGCCGCCGTGGGCGCGCCGAGCGGCTCGGTCTACTACCGCTTTCCCGACCGGGCGGCGCTGCTTGCGGGGCTGTGGCTGCGCACGGTCGATCGATTCCAGAGCGGGTTCCTCGAGGCGTTGCGGATCGATCCTCCGCAGCAGGCCGCCGCGCAAGCCGCCCATCACGTGACCCACTGGTCGCGACAACACCCGATGGAAGCTGCGGTATTGCTCGCGGGCCCGGGATCGTTCGGGTTCGCGGCGTGGAGTGCTGAATCCCAGGATATGGCCGCGGCGCAGCAGGCCCGAATCGACGATGCCGTACGGGATCTCGGCGATCGGCTGGGCTATCGCAGCCTGGCCGATCGGGAACGGTTGGCGTTGTTGATCATCGAGTTGCCCCATGCGGCCGTGCGGCGATGCGCGCGTAAGGACGACGCCGACCTTGCCGACGCCGCCGAGGCCGTCGACCGAATCGTCCGCGAGGCGCTCGATGCCCACGGTGTCACTCCATTCGACGCCGCTGCGGATTCTGAGCGCCGACCCTGACGGGGGCGATGGTCGAGCGCATTGTTCCGCCCAGGTCCGATCGTCAACGAAGGCTGTCGAAACCCCCTGCGGGGGCAAGATATCGGGCGTCGTTCACCCGGTGTAGCAGTTCGGTCATCGCGTGCAGGGCCTGGCCGAGGTTCTCTATCGAGGTGTTCTCGGCGGGGTCCGGGGACCAGATTGTCGGTTCGGTCATCATCGGCTCCGAATCGTGTGTCACCGAATGGTGGGGATGGCCAGATGGTGAGTGGTGCGGCGCTGATAAGCGTCGCCGGCGCGCAGCACGGTTGCTTCGTCGAAATGCTTGCCGCTGATCGACATCGACAGCGGTACGCCATCGTCCGACAGCCCGATCGGGAGGGCGAGGGTGGGGTTGCCGAGCGGGTTCCAGTACGGGGTGTGCAGGGATGCCAGCACATCCAGCGGTCGCAACTGATCGATCGTGTCCAGCCGGGGCGCGCCGAGGTGCCCGGTCGGGGTGACGACGAGATCCACACTGGCGAGCAGTTCGGCCATTCGGGCCGCGGCGATCCGTCGGACGCGCTGCGCCTGTAGGTAATCCGCGGCGGAAACGGCCGACCCGGATGCCAGGATGATTCGGGTGGCGCGTCCGTAGTCCTCCCAGCGGCTGCGCAATGCGGAATGGTGGTAGGCGTGGGCCTCGGCCAGCATGACGATGACATCGATGGCCACCACCTCGGGGTACATCGGCACCTCGACGGGGACGATGCGGGCACCGGCCTCGGCGAGGACGTCCAGGGCTGCGGTGAACCGCTCGGGTTGGACTGGGTCGATGCCGCCGCCGGCGTAGCGGTCGAGGTCGTCGACTCCGATGGTGAGGCCCTCGAGATCGCCGGTGAGTGCGCCCGTGTAGTCGTCGATCGGTGCCGGCGCGCTGTAGGAATCGGCTGGGTCGTACCCGGCGATGATCGACAACAGCAGGGCGCAGTCGGCCGCGCTACGGGCCATGGGCCCCACGTGGTCGAGGGTGTACCCCAGCGGCACCACGCCGGACTTGGGTACGCGACCGAAAGTGGGTTTGAGCCCAGTGGTTCCGTTGAACGCGGAGGGAATTCGAATGCTGCCGGCGGTGTCGGTGCCGATCGCCGCCAGAAACATGCCGGTCGCGACGCCACTGGCGGATCCGGAACTCGACCCGCCCGCCCAGCGCTCGGTGTCCCAGGCGTTGCGCGGGACCGGGAAGGGCTTGTCCGGATCCGGTACGCCGACGGCGAATTCCATGGTCGTGGTCTTGCCCGTGATGATCGCACCAGCGCGCTCGAGCCGCTCCACCACCGCGGCGTTGCCGACGGTCGCACCCCAGTCGGGGTCGAGCACCAGGCTCTGCCCGGTGGTCGGTCCGTGCTCGCAGGCGAGAATGTCCTTGATGCCCAACGGGATTCCCTCCAGCGGTGCCAGCCGCTGCCCGATTGCGATCTTGTCATCGACCCGGGCGGCCCGCTCACGGGCGAGATCATCGAATCGGGCCAGGTACACCCCGACGCGATCGTCGAGGGCGTCGGCGGCGGCCAGACACTGTTCGAGGAGTTCCCTCGCGGTGACGTCGCCGTGGCGGAGGGCTGCGGCGGCCTCGGTGACGGTGGTGATCCGGGTGGTCGTAGTCATGGGTGTCCTCATCGGCGGGGTTGCGAGGTCAGAGATCGGGTCAGATCGATGCGGGGGATGTCACCGAAGGCCATGACGACGTCACCGCGAAGAGCGCCGAGCGCGTAGTCGACCGCCTGACCGTCGGGCTCGCGAATCATCTGCTCCCACAGCAGGATCGGCTCGGCCGGTGCGATGTGCAGCAACGCGGCGCTGCACTCGTCGGCGGCAGCGGCCTGCACCGACAGATCGAATCCCGCGACAGCGACGTCGCTGGAATGCAGCAGGGAGTAGAAGTCGGTCTGGAACCTCTGCTGGTCGACCTTCGACGCCTCGGGTGAACGGAGATAGTTGGTGAAGAAGGCCATCGGCTGATCGTCGACGAGCAAGACGTACTCGATGCACAGGCAGTCGTCGCCGACGGCGACGCCGTCGAGGTGAGTGGCGACCGCGCTCGGCGCGGGCATCCAGGTCCAGTGCAGCAGCCGCGGGGTGATGTGGCCGTGCGCCAGATAGGTCTCGAACGGATCGCCTTGCGGCGGGAGAACACCCGGCACCACGTACTCCTCGCGGACCGTCATCGTGCCGACGCCTCGCCGTCGTTCGACGAGTCCGTCCCGGCGCAACAGGTCGAGCGCTTCGCGCACCGCCTTCCGAGACGCCCGATGGTGCGCCATGAGCTCGGATTCACCCGGCAGTCGCCCATAGAGGAATGCACCCCGGCGAATCTCGGCCCGCAACAGGTCGCGCACCCGTCGCGCCGCCAAATGGGCGGCGCCGGGCATCAACTGGTCGATTCGGCGCAGCGTCGGACGGCCGGACCGGTCGCCGTTGCCCGCACTCGACGCTCGGTGCTGTCGATGATCGTGCATGTCGCCAGGTTGCGTGCTCGCGCCGTTACGCGGCGGAGTATTGGGTTAACGTCGAGTTACGCCGAAATCTCCCTTCCGGGTGCATCCATCTACCTGCGAGTACGTCGTTCCGGCAACGATGTTTCGCGGGGCTGGTCGACGGCTCGCCATAGGGTGTGTCCACCGCCACCGAGAAGGCGGTGGATTCTGCCCTTACTTTCCGGTGCGGGGTTCGATACTCTGAACCCAGGCGTTATACGCAACGTATAACTCGGAAATATCTTCCGCTCCTACATTTTTCGCAGAAGAGAGTGAGCCCGCCATGCCTGATGGCGGATGGGAAGTCCCGCGCTGGGCCGAGCTCGCCGCGTGGGCGGCAGTCGGGTGCGCGATTCCGTCGTGCGCTTGGCGAGTCGCGGCCGGATTCGGGTTGATGTGGGATTCACCGGTGTGTTACGCGCCGCTGCTTGCCTGGGAGCCTCTGGTCCTCGCGGTGACCGCCGCCGACGCCCGGCACCGCTATGCAAGGCTCCAGACCGGCGCGGCCTGAGAGGGTTCGACGGCAAATCGTCGAACCCTCTCTCGGTGCAACCATCACGCTGTTCGCGCTGCTTCGGGGGTCGGGGTGGCGCGCCGAGTGCCGACGATCAGCAAGACGACGGCTGCCGCCATGATCGGCCACGGTGTGAGTGCAAGGACCACGGCACCATGTACGGTCCAGAGTCCGAGCACCCACACGATGAATCGGGGCGGTGTCATGCCGCGGCGGTCCAACCACAGCACCGTCAATCCGACCAGAACCAGCGGAATTCCAAAGCTGTCCAGCGACAACCACAATGCGCTGTTCGCGGGGCTCATCGCGGTCAGATCGTCGTGCCACAGTGCCCCGGTGTACCAGTCACCGGCATAGCGTGCGGCGCGCATCCATGTCAGGGCCAGCATGGTGTGCGCGGCTCCGAACAGCACGATCAGCCGGCCCGCCCACGCGATCACCGGACCTCGTCGGCTGCGCGCAGGGGCTCGGAGTGTGGGGCCGAATCGTGTTGGCGCCATACGCGATCCCACCGTCGCAGCATCGCCGGATAGACAATCAGGTGACGGAAAGGCGCGATCCCAGCCATATACAGCCGTCCGAACAGTCCGTTCGGCTTGACCAGGGCCGCCATTCGCAGCTCGTACCCGGCACAGGTCGCTGCCCAGCCGAGATGCGCTACCCCGTGCACGGTCTTGTTGGCCAGTTCGAGCGCCGCTTCATCGTGACGTTCGTACAAGGTCGTGAACGGAGTGTGCGGCACCGCCGACTCGGTCGACTCCTGACGCAGATCGTCGGGCAGCCGATCGCGCAGCGACCGGACTCGGGTGCCGAGACCCGCGCCGGGTTCGTCCCAGCCCAGCAAGGCACCCAGCCGCCAGCGCACCGCGAACAGGAGGCGGACCGGTGCGGAGGCGGTCGCGGGACCATCGCCTGCGCGGAGCGCGGCCAGAACGGCCGGGAAATCATCAGGTCCGGCACCTGGTGCGTGGAAGGCCCAGACGTCCTGCACCTGGAAGTCCGGCACGATTTCATGGATGCGCCACGGCATTTCGATGTGCGCGGAGCGGGGGAGGCGATTGGACATGACACCGTCCTCGATCGGTTATACGGTTGCGTATAATGCGAGTCTAGATGCATTATACGGTTCCGTACAACAATGGAGTGAGGTGGATCACGACATGGGCGCGCTGCGCACACCACGCGAGAAATGGATCGACGCGGGGCTGGAGGCTTTGGCCACGGGCGGGGTCGATGCCGTGCGCATCGAGGTGCTCGCCAAGGCGCTGGGAGTGACCAAGGGCGGGTTCTACGGCTACTTCGCTGATCGTGAGGCGTTGCTGACGGCAATGCTGGATACCTGGGAGCGGGAAGCGGTCGACGATGTGCTCGAGGCGATTGAGCGGATCGACGGGAATGCGCTCGACAAGGCCCAGCAGGCCGGTCGTCTCACCTTCTCCAGCGACCGATTGCTCCCCATCGACCTCGCCATCCGCGACTGGGCCCGTCGAGACACCGCCGTCGCCGAACGCCTACGCGGAGTGGACAACCGGCGTATGGATCTGCTCCGCGACGCGATCGGAACCATGTGCTCGGATCCCGACGAGGTCGAAGCCCGCAGCCTGCTGGCCTTCTGTGTGGCCATCGGCAGCCACTTCCTGGCCGCCGACCATCGCGGGCGAACCCGTGAGGAGGTCATCGCCCGCGCGGGTGATCTGATCCTCAACCGTACGAGCCGATCCGAGGGTCTGTGAGATGGCAGCCGAGCGAATGCCGCAGGGCAAAAGCGTTGAGGTACACGGGATCTTCCAAAGGATTGCCAGGTACTACGACCGGATGAACTTCATCATGACCCTCGGTCGTCATCGCCGATGGTGTCGTGAAGTCGCCGCGCACGCGGCGCCGCCCAAGGGTGGCAACCTGCTCGATCTTGCCACCGGCACCGGCATTATCGCCCTGGAAGCGGCTCGTAGGTATCCCTCTGTAATCGTGACCGGTGCCGACTTCTCCGAACAGATGCTGTCCTGTGCGAGGGGCAAACCGGGGGCCGCCGCCGTGCGGTGGCAGTATGCCGACGCTGCGAGCCTGCCCTTCGGCGACGAATCGTACGATGCGATCACCGAGGGCTACCTGCTGCGCAACGTCGACGATCTCGAGGTGGTGTTGCGTGAACAGAATCGGGTGCTCCGACCCGGAGGTCGCCTCGTCGTCCTCGAGACCTGCCCGCCCAGCGGGCCGGTGAAGTCCGTCGTGGAGTGGGGTCTGCGCACGATCGTCCCACTGCTCGGGCAGGTGGTGTCCGGTGACCGGTCTTCCTACGCTTATCTCGAATCCAGCACGCGCGCTTTCGAATCGCCGCGCCAGATCGCGGACCTGTTGAGCCGTATGGGGTTTCGCGACATCGGATGGCACAAGAAGTTCTTCGGCACCAACGTCATCCTTTGGGCTACCAAGGCGCCGTGAGGGTCTTCGGGTGCCCGGGGCGTGCTCCGCCTCACGCGGTCGACTGGTTGTACGCCTCCGTATAACAGCCTTAACCTAGGTGTTATACGCGGCCGTATAACAGGAGGTCTGGATGTCCAGGAAACTCTCCGAGACCGAGCACACCGACCGCCCGTGGCGCATCCATGAGTTCACTCCTGATTTCCGGGTTGAGGATGTGTGGGCGTTTCGAACTCCCGGTGCCGGCCCGGGCGATTTCCGCGTTATGCGCGACGCACTCCTGGCGAACTGCTAGGCCCCGGGGGGATTTGAACCGACACCAGCCGACCTGAGCGTATGTCGCCAATCCCGCCAGGTGACTTGTGGCCTCAGTCGGCTGACCTGCATAAACCTTGTTGTCGGTTTGTGCCCTCGGCGGGGCACATCGAACATGGGAACGGGGATGACCTGCGGTCATCGGTTGGTCAGTTGGTGGTCGAAGCCAACTACCCGTTGTCGTAGGTGAAATGCCGCAGTTGGTGGATGTCGTTTTCCGGCAAGGTCCTCCCATTGCACCCGCTCGATGTCGTCCACCTCGAGGCCTATCGAGCCGGCCAGCTCGCGCAGCCGATCGGGGGTGCCCAGCTCGCCGTGCGGGTCCGGCAGCGGGATCCCTTCGGCTTCGGCGGTCTCGCCCGCCAAGCGGTTGACGCTGACGCCCTGGGCTGCCGGGACGGTGAACACGATCGCCGCCTCGAGACGGGCGGCCCGGATCCATTCCCGCACTGCGGCGGGGGCGTCCATGTAGGGGAGGTCGGAGACACACAGGACGAGGTCGAAGCGGTCTGTGTCGAACGGGAGCCGGTGGGCATCGGCGCGCGCGTAGAAGCAGTTGCCGGGCGAGCGCTCGACGGCAGCCTGAATCATGCCGAGTGAGATGTCCACGCCGATTACGCCGCCGTTTCTGCCCGTCAGCGGCGCGGCCTCCCGTGCGGCCAGCCCCGTTCCAGTGGCGACATCGAGGACCCACGCGCGTGGGCGCGGTGCGGCCGAAGCGGACGGCTTCTTGCGCCAGCCACCGGTGGTGCAGGGTGTTGGCGTCGTACGTTGCTGCTCGTCGGTCGAACTCCGCGCTGATCCGCTCTGCGTCTCGTGGCACCTCCTACCGGTGCCACACGAGCGCGAGGATCACCCGCGTCTGGTCCAGTTGTTCGCCGACGCAGCTCCGCTCATGTACGCGGTCGTCCGTGGGTGTCTCTGGTGGGTATGCCGCGCTCGCGTAGTTTGGCCAGGACGGTGGAGTGTTCGACACCAAGGTGTCTGCCGACTCGGGCCAGTGACCAGCCCAGCTCGTACAGGTGGAACGCCTCGTCGATCTGCTCGGGCGAGAGTCCTCTGCGGCGCATCGATACTCCCTGACGGTGGAGGATCTGGCTGACTGTCCGGCGTTCGATACCGAAGTGAACGCCCAGTTGGTACACCGTGGCTCCGCCTTCATAGCCAGCGATCAGTTCGGCGATCTCGGCAGTATCGAGTTGACGTGCGCGCCGGGCTTTGGGCTGATCAGTGGTCTGCGGCGCGGGCGCGTTGGGGTCCGGTAGCTTCCGGATCATTCCCTCCAGTGCTTCTACCTGGTGTTTCGTGTTGTAGTAAGCTCCCCCAAGCTCCACTGGAACGGTCGGTCCATCATATTTGGTACACCGACCGTTTTCGTAGATGTTGGTGAGTGTGACTTTCCCCGTGGTCTGTCCGCCCGCCTCGGCAGTGTTTGATGCATCGACTGGGCCGCAAACCATCGGTCGAGTACGAAACCGAGGCTGCGGCGTTGGAATTCGGTGGGGGGCGCGGCCCGCAGTCGCTGAAATTCATGGCAGTGGTCGTCGCAACGGACGCGGCGGCTTATTTCCGCCAGCGTGGATGGTCGGTGTCGACGACGATCGAGAGCATGACAACGGATGCGATGACGGCGCTGAGAGGCTTCTATGCGGCGGAGGCCGCCTACCTTACCGAGGGGGCCGGGTTCGAGGAGATGGCTCGGTATCTCGCACCGGATGTCGTCATGCATCAGGCATCGAGCCTGCCTTACGGCGGCCGGTGGCGCGGGCACGAGGGAATCCGAGGATTCCTCGCCGCCATGGGAAACAGTTGGGACGGCTTGTGGTTCGACGAGCAGCAGTTCCTCAGCGAGGACGACCGGATCGTGGTCTACAGCAGTGGCAAGCTGCGCGCCCGGCGCACGGGCCGGATTTTGGAAACGTCGCTGCTGCAGTGGATCCGGTTCTCCGACGGTCTGATCGCCGAATTTCGACCTTACTACCATGACACCTCGGCAGTCCTGGTTGTTCTGGCCGAGAACGGCTGACCCGTGATCGGCAGTGGCCGTAGGCAATCGGCCCTGCGCGGCTTGCCGCCCGGACCACTGCCACCGACGCCGAACTGGCCACGATCATCGAACTCGCCCGGCGCCGGGCGCTCGCGTCATCATGATCGGTTCCGGTCGCACACCGGCGGCGCTGGCCACCGCCGCGGCACTCGCGACCCGGTGGTGGGACGCAGGCGGGCAGGTCGCTGACGCCGTCACCTGGCCGGAAGCCGCAGCGTCCTGGCTGCGTCAGGCCACTCGCTTCGCGGCCGCCGCAGCGGACCTGTGGGTGATGACCGGACCGGCGACCGGCCGGGGCCAGATGACCCGGCGACTGCTGTGGTCGACATCCTGGACCCCGCGCCTCACCCTCGGTACCGCGAGCATCGGCACCCCACAGGCGTTGCAGCTGGTGGGCGGACATCATCTCGACGAACTCGTGGGCGCGCATGCCGACGGCATGGCCTGGGTCGTCGCCGAGGGCGTTGTCCGACCGCTGACCGTCTGAACCACGAGGACACCATGACCAGCGACAACACATCGACCACGGCGACCACCGACCCCGGAGTCGTCCAGCCCGACATCGTCGCCGACTACACCGCCGCCGACGTCGACAGGCGCATGAGCAACCCCGCGATCGTGCGCAACCGCTGCAAGATCGAAGCCACTATAACCAATGCCCGCGCCACCATCCGGTTGCGGCAACAGGGCGGCCTGTCCCAGCTGATCTGGTCCCACAAACCGGCGACCACTCCCATGCCCCATACCTTCGCCGAGATCCCCACCGAATCCAGCTACTCCCGCGCCCTCGCCAAGGAACTACGCCGCTGCGGGTTCGCCTTCGTCGGCCCGACCACGGTTCGCGCTCATGGAAGCGATCGGCGTGGTCGACACCCACCTCGTGGGTTCGCACCGCCGCGGCAGCTCTGGTGTCTGGCTCGACCAGACGCGACGGGTCGCCGCACCGTGGGCCCGAGGTGGCGTGTTAGGTCGCCGGGAGTCCGGCTGCGCTGCGCATTGCCGCGCGGCCGCGTGCCGGGGCGGTGGGGTCGGCCAGTAGTTGGACTTCTTGGTTCACGGCCATCGAGATGCCGATGAGGGCGGTGGCGATCTCGTCCGGGGGGCGCTGTGGTTGCGCCGTTTCTGCTTGTGCGGCAGCTACTTCGGCGGCGATGACGCCGCGCCAGTTGATGACTGTGGCGCTGAGCCGATCGCGCAATGGGCCCGGTCGGCTGTCGAGTTCGGTCGATGCGGCGGTGACGAAACATCCTCCCGGGAACGGGCAGTCGGCGAGGTAGTCGATCCAGATATCGATCAGCCGGGCCAGGCGGGCCGTGCCGGGGGGTAGGTCGGCGAGCGGGTCCACGACGGCCGCCCGGAAGATCTGCCCGGCATGTTCCAACGTGGCGATCTGCAATTCCGCACGCGATCCGAAGGGGCCGATGACACCCGCCTTGCTCATCCCCAGCCGGTCGGCGAGTGAACCGATCGTCAACCCTTCCAACCCGATTCGTGAGGATTCGTCGACGGCGAGTCGGATGATCCGTTCCCGAGTGCGGGCGGCGTCGACGAGGGAGCGGCGCGGAGACATACGGTCACTATAGCGTCCGATCGTTCGCTATAGTGTTTAGCGAACGATCGGACGCTAATTCTGGAAAGAGTGGACCATGAGCGATCTTCTGCGACTTGACGCGACCGCCCTCGCTGTGATCGGCCACGATGTGGCCGTCCTCGCCGACGCCGACCTCGCGCTGCCCACGCCGTGTATCGGGTGGACCGTCACCGACCTGATCAACCACATGAACGAACGGCACGAAGCCGTCATCACGACCGTCTGTGCGCCGCTCGACGACGAGGCGGCCGATCCCCGCGACGGCTTCGCCCTCACTGCCGCGAGATGGGTTGTGGCAATGCAACTTTCGGGAGAGGTGGTGAACCTGCCGCAGTCCGGCCCCTTGACGACCGAGCTGGTGCTCTCGGTCCACTTCGTCGACATGCTCGTGCACCGCTGGGATCTGGCGCGCGCACTGGGCCGTCCCTGCCCGGTCCCGGACCGGCTCACCGCTCTCGCGCTGCCGATCGCTCGGTCGATCACCGCGCCGGGCAGTCGCCTCAACGGCCCGAACGGCGTCTACCACCCGCGGCTCGAGGAGGATCAGGCGCTGCCCGCGATGGACAATATCGCAGCGCTGCTGGGCCGCGATCCGAACTGGCAGCCGGACCGGGCGTGAGCCCGCCAACGTCGAGTCATTTTCCGGGTGTGTCGGGTGCGGCGAGGTGTCGCATCAGCCTGCGCAGTTGTTCGCGGCAGTAGTGTTCGAATTCCGGTGAGCCGGGCTCGGTTCCGGTGGAGCGCAGTATCGTTCGCGGCAGCATGACGGGTGCCAGGACCATGCCCATGACGGCCATACGGACGAAGGCCGGGTCGAGATCTGCGGCGATTTCGCCCCGTTCCTGGGCGTGGCGCAGGTTGGCGAGGTCTGCTTCGACGGTGGTCTCGTCGTCATCGATGTCGGTGTCATTGCCGGTCAGGCCGCGCCAGATCATCAGCCGCGCCGGCCGCGTGTCTGCCAGGCCGGCACTCAGATAGCGGACTGCCACCTCGTCCAGTGGTAGGGCGGGGTCGGCGAACTCGGCCTCGATTTCCGGCCAGCTGCGCTGAACCTCCTGGTAGAGGCCCTCTTTCCCGCCGAAGTAATACGCGATCAACTGCTTGTTGACGCCGGCGCGGTCGGCGATGTCCTGGATGCGGGCACCGTCGAACCCCTTCTCGGCGAACTCGTCCAGGGCCGCGTTCATCAGGGCCTGCCTGGAACGCTCGGCATCGCGCCGGCGCTCGTCGGGATTCGGCGCGCGCCGCGGGCGACGCGCGGCACTGCCGTTTCCAACCTTTCCGATGACGTGACCGATCAGCCGGGCCTCTCACCACAGGCGCGCCGGGCCATCGTCGTCGTCCTTGTCGGGGCGATCCTCGCCTTCCTCGATGCCACGATCGTGAATGTCGCCCTGAAGTCGCTGTCCGCGAAATTGGACAGCTCGCTCGATTCGATCCAGTGGATCGTCACCGTCTATCTGCTGACACAGGCCGCGGTATTGCCGGTCACCGGCTGGGCCGCACGGCGGGTAGGCGCCAAACGCCTCTACGTCGCCGCATTGCTGTTGTTCACGCTCGCATCGGTCGCCTGCGGCCTGTCCGGCAATGTCGGCGAACTGATCGCCGCCCGCATCGCCCAGGGGATCGGCGGCGGCGCGATGATCCCGGCGGGACAGATCATCCTGGTCACCGCCGCGGGTCAACGGGGGCTGGCGAGAGTCATGGCGGCCGTCGGCATCCCGATGGTGCTGACCCCGGTGTTCGGGCCGACCATCGGCGGCCTGCTGCTTGAACACGCGGGCTGGCAATGGATCTTTCTGATCAATGTGCCGATCGGTCTGATCGGGCTCGCATTGGCGGTTCGGCTGCTGCCCGCCGATCAGCGCACCGAACCGGCCGGGCCGCTCGACGTGCTCGGGTTCGCGCTGGTCTCACTCGGCGCGATCGGTCTGACCTATGGGCTCGCGGAGGTGAGCGCGAAGGGCATCACCACACCGCAGGTGCTGCTGCCGCTGCTGGCCGGAACCGCCTTGACGGCAGGGTTCGTCGTGCGCTCGCTGCGGGTGCCGCATCCTGTGCTCGATGTCCGGCTCTATCGTGACTTGATGTTCAGCTCGGCCTCTCTCGCGACCTTCGTGTTCGGTGCCGCGACCTTTGGCGGGATGGTGTTGATGCCGTTGTACTTTCAGCTGGTCCGGGATCAAGACGCCGCGCACACCGGCATGTTGCTTGCGCCGCAGGGCGTCGGCGCCGCGATCGCCATGGCACTGTCGAGTCGGATCTTCGAAAAGATTGGTAGCCGGGTCTGTGTCATCGGTAGCGTGGTCGGCATTGTCGCCACCGTGCCGTTCATGCTGATCAGCGCCGATACCCCCTACTGGCTGCTGGGCGCGGCGATGACGGTGCGCGGCCTCGGCATCGGGCTCGCGGTCATGCCCGCGATGACCGCCGCGCTACGGACGCTGCGACCGAACCAGATCAGCGACGCCACACCGCAACTCAACGTCATGCAGCGAGTCGGCGGATCGATCGGGACCGCCGTTTTCGTTGCCGTTCTCCATCAACACCTGCAAGGCAACGAGACTCGGCACACCGACCAGGCGGCCGCATTCGCCACCACCTTTTCCTGGGTGTTCGCGGCGGCGATAGTCGCCGCGCTGCCGACCGTGGTGATGGCCGTTCTGGAGCGGCGATCGAAGCCGGACCTGCCGGCCGCGGATCCACAGCCCGTAGCCGAATAGGGCGAAGGCCCCTGACTCCCCCGCCGAGGCGAACACTCGCGACACGACGTCACGGATGGTCTTCGGCATCGGGTGCCAACAGCCGGGCCCAGATGGTGTCGGCGCGGGCGACCAGGGCGAGCTGCTCGTGTGGCGCATCGGGTTCGATCGCGCGCCACACCAATTCGGTGTCGTCGGCGACGAGCGCGCGGGGGCGCAGGGCCACCAGGTCGCGGTGGGTGAGCAGGGCGTGGCGGAACAGGGTGTGGGTGGCGTGGTCGTCGATGGTGATCGACGGTGTCCAGCCGTTGGCGCGCAGGCGGGCGATGATGGCGGCGGCGTATCCGGGTGCGCGGGTGGGGGAGAACCACAGCAGGCGCAGTCCGGTCAGTTCGGTCCAGGTAAGGGTGGGGCGGTCGGCGAGGGGATGGCGTCGATCGAGCACAAGTCCGAGCGGTTCGTCGCTCACGATGCGGGTGACGAGGCCGGTGTCGTCGATCGGCGGGCGCAGGACACCGAAATCGATTCGGCCGCTGCGTAGTAGGTCGGCTTGCCGGTGGGAGTCGGCGGGTCCGAAGGTGATGTCGAGGGGCCGTCGTGCGGTGGCGATGTCCTGGACCCGGGCGAGTACCGCTTGCGGTACCCCGCGGCACAGCCCGATGCGCGCGTGCAGCGGCTCGTCGCGGACGAGCGCGAGGCCGGCGCGGAGCTCGTCGGTCGCCCGGTGTACTCCGTCGAGGAGGGCCCGCCCGCCACTGGTCAGGGTCATGCCCCGGGGTGTGCGGTCGAAAAGCTTGGCGCCGACGCGTTGTTCGAGTGCTTTGAGCTGCTGGCTCAGGCTCGGCTGGGCGATGCGCAGCCTGGCGGCGGCCTCGGTGATCGTGCCGGCGTCGGCGATCACGGCGAAGTTGCGCAGATGCCGGAATTCGATGTCTGGGATCTCGTCCATTTCTGGCCCTCCACGTGCCGCTATAGGTGAGACCTTATAGCGGCTCCAGGATTTGGTCTTGGCCGAGGCGGGGTGCGCGGCCGTTGGATAGAGACATGTTCCTGATCATGCTGACCTACCAAGCGCCGCTCGAGACGATCGACTCCCTCAAGGACGAGCACTACGCCAACCCCGAGGGTGTTTTCGCGAAGGGGTTGGTCCGGCTGGCCGGCCGCCTGGAGCCGAGAACCGGCGGACTGATCGTCGCCGAGGGCGACCGCAGCGACATCGAGGCTGCGGTCGCCTCGGACCCGTTCGTGCGGACGGGGGCCGCTGCCGTGCAGGTCATCGAATTCCATCCCACTTGGACTGCGGCATGACGGTGCCTGTGGCACTGTTGGTCGGCAACTCGGAGGCAATCGTGGAATCCTACCGTCGCTCCCCGCTGCGAGGACCCACACCTGATGTCGGAAGCACCATTGGCTAGGAGATATGTATGACTGCCTCACCCCGCGTGGCGCACCGGTTCGTGGACGTCGAAGGGGTCCGGGTTTTCTATCGGGAGACCGGTCCCGCGGATGCGCCGGTTCTGCTTCTGCTGCACGGTTTTCCGTCGGCATCGCATCAGTTCCGGCGGCTGCTTGACGCGCTCGGCGACCGGTATCGTCTGATCGCCCCGGACTATCCGGGGTTCGGGTACACCGAGGCGCCCGCAGACTTCACCTACAGCTTCGACCGGCTGGCCGACATCGTCGAGGGCTTCGTGACGCGGCTGGGGTTGACGTCGTTCGTGATGTACACCTTCGATTTCGGTGGTCCGGTCGGTCTGCGGCTGGCCACCCGGCATCCCGAGTGGATCGCCGGGCTGATCGTGCAGAACGCCAACGCCTACGACGAAGGGCTGTCCGAGCTGGCTCGTGGCATGATCGCCAACCGTCCCGGCGTGCCCGACGCCGAGACCAACGTTCGCGGGATCCTCGAATTGCCGGTCACCCGTGGTCAATACGAGGGCGGCACCACCGACGTCGAACTGGTCTCACCCGACGGCTGGACCCTGGATCAACACTTCCTGGACCTGCCGGGCCGCAAGGAGGCCCAGGTCGCGCTCGCCTTGGATTACCACTCCAATGTCGCCCGCTACCCGGAGTGGCAGCGGTGGCTGCGCGAGAACCAGCCGCCGACGCTCATCGTGTGGGGTCGTGGCGATGCCTTCTTCCCCGAGGCCGGTGCCCGCGCCTACCTCGCCGATCTGCCCGGCGCCGAGGTTCACCTGTTCGACACCGGGCACTTCGCTCTCGAGGAGAACCTTCCCGAGATCGCCTCTCTCATAGCACATTTCGTCAATGGTTTACAGAAGGATGTTGTGATGAACACCGCCATGAACATCGCAGTCATCGGCGCGAGCGGGAACCTCGGTAGCGCGGTCGCCGCGGAGGCCCTCGCCCGTGGACACCGGGTCACCCGGCTGGATCGGCAGACCGCGGATGTTACGGATCCGGCCTCGATCAAGGACGCGGTCGCCGGCCACGACGCCGTGGTGGCCGCCATCAAGGGACCCGACCACCTGGTGCCGCGCGGCGCTTCGGCCCTGCTGGAGGCACTGCCGGTCGCCGGGGTGCACCGACTACTGTTCCTCGGTGGCGGCGGCAGCCTGGAATACGCGCCCGGACAACGGTTCGTGGATTCGCCGAACTTCCCGGCGCAATACCTGGAGACCGCCCTCGACCAGGGCGCCGCGCTGGAGATCTTCCGCCGCACCGAAACTCCGGTCGAGTGGACGTATATCAGCCCGCCGCCGGTCCACCTGGAACCCGGCGAGCGCACCGGCCACTACCGCACCGAGGCCCGCGACACCCCGATCACCGACGCGCACGGTGAGAGCCGAATCACCGTGGGCGACTACGCTTCCGCGATCGTGGATGCTCTCGAAGCAGGGCTCTTCGTGCGCGAACGCTTCACCGTGGCGTACTGACCGAACCCAGCTGAGATGAAGCGTTTCGTATTGATTCTCGGTGCGTCGACCCCGGACAACCGACCCTCCTGTCCCTTGGCTCGCCGTCCAGGGTTGCGATTTCCGCGCATACCCAGGCCCAGTCACGCTGCTCGACAACACCGTGATCTCTGGGCGCGGAAAATCACCGCCACCGGATGTGTCAACTCCGCCCTGCGCAACCACCGGGCGAGGACCCTCGCTCGCGGCGACGTGTACAAGAAACCCACCCGCTCGCCCGATTCGCCGTGTACGACACCTGGCCCGTGGTCGCCTCAGTTGCGCAATAGTCAACGGAGGCCGATCACTGAAAGATCGAAACCGCAGGTTACACAGTCGACGCCGTCTCGCGCCCTGGGGCTAACAGGCGGATGCGCCCGCGGCCAGTGTCCGATCTGGAAAGATTCGGCGCATGAGTGCCGTTGGGGACGATGTCCGCGCTTTTGCTTTGTCGTTGCCCGAGACGTCTGAGCAGTTCACGTGGGGTATGCCAACTTTCCGGGTCGCCGGCAAACTATTCCTCACCCTTCCGGAGGCCGAAACGTCGGCGGCGGTCCGCTGCCCAATCATCGATCGCGACGAACTCGTGGCCGCCGAGCCGGACAAATTCTGGATCGCCGCACACGAGGCGAACAACGCTTGGGTTCGAGTGCGCCTCGCCGCCATCGACGACCGAGACGAGCTGGAAACCATCGTTCTTGACTCGTGGCGACAGGCCGCACCTCGGCATCTGCTCGATAACGTCGAATGACACCGCTGCCGCATACCGACGCCACGGATCGGGCAAAGCCGCGCTGAAAGCGTGGTAAGCGGCATGAGCGGATGTGGGATGGGTGAATGTCCCGCTTCGGGTTAGCATTCGGACGTGGCAAGAAAGCGGGAAGAGGCAGACCTGATTGCCGAAGGCTTCGAGCGTGTGTATATCGAGTCGGAACGCTACGACGGGCCGCGCGCCGGGGTCGCCGATGTCGAGGGTAAGCCGCACTACTTCGAAGGCAGGGACTTCGACTGGGCTGACGAGATGGACGCGTACTACGTCTGGCCTGCCGGCGAGGCAGCTGTTGCTTGGGAGCTCGAGCAGTGGGCGATCTATGTACGTTGGGATCAGCGTTATCGCGCAGGTGAAGCCGCCGTCGACAGCCATCCTGGCCACGGCGGCATCGATCCCCGCTACGACGAGCTGACCACCCTCCTGACTCCGTACCGTCAAGCTCCCGACAATGCGCGAAAGCTTCTGGCCGAGTTGCAATATGACAGCGGGGATTTCTATCGCATCGGCGGAACGGGTATGTGGTTCCGATGGCATCCGGTCGAGGATGTCAACGCCGAGAAGTGAGTACCGAATGCGGCCGACAACCGTCGGTGTGCGCTCGGTTCCGGGGGAACCCGGCTCGACCGAGCCGATTGCACTGCAATCGGCATGAGCGGATATGTTGAGACGCAGCATGTTTCGTCGTCCGACCGCGCGATATGCGGCAGAAGCGGACGTTCGATGCGGCATTACTGTGCGGTGGGCGGCCGAATCCCGAGTTCGGCTTCGCTTCGGTCCAGCCATCGTCGACACCAGCGGGCAAAGCCCACCCGCGCACCGGCCTGATCTACCAACGGCACGAAACCGCCTTCGTCAGCGGTATTATCGGCCCACATCTGGCCTCCCGACTCCCCACTCACGACAAGCACCTCGCGGAGTGGGCTATCGGACTTCGGGGAAGACCAGTTCGGCGTTCACGCCATCGGCGAGCAGGAAGTACCCGAGGAACGTGACGCCATCCGCTTGGGCGTCGAAGCGTGCGATGCGCATACCCTCGGGCTCGTAGAACACGTCGCCGGCCTCGAGCCTGGTCTCGGGCTCACCCTCGATCTGGTAGATCGCCGAACCCGACTCGATGTTGCCGAAGACCGGCCCGTTGTGGATATGCAGCCCTGCTGCGTGCCCGGGAGCGATGGTGATCCGCCGAATCTCGACGCGCTCGGTGGCCAAGACCGCGGGCAGCTTCTGATCGATGACGATCACACGGCTCGTTCGGGGTGTCGGTTCGGCCTGTTCTGCACCTTCACCGCCGTATTCGGCGTCCGTCACGACCTGAGCGAACTCCGCCGTCCGCCCATCCGCCGGCAGCTCTTCTACGGCCACATGGGTCATCGCGCTGTCGGGTGCTGCACCGTGCCAATGCCACTCGCCGGGCTCGATCCGTACAGTGTCACCGGCGCGGATGGTCTCGACCTGTCCTCCGCGGCGCTGCACGAGCCCCGTGCCGTCGGTCACTACGAGCACCTGCCCGACCGGGTGACGGTGCCAGCGTGTGCGGGCACCCGGCGCGAAGTGAACGCTGTCGACCTGCGTCCGTGACGGCGCGGCGGGGGCGGCGAGTTCTTCGATGCGGGCGTCACCAGTGATCCACTCGGATGATGCAGACACGCTGGTGTGCGGTGCGCGGTATATACGCATGCTTTCGGGCTTCCTTCGCAATTTCTGTGTTGTTCGATGTTCAGCGGACGGTATGGCTGTCGAGCAGCGCAGGACCGCCTCGACCGTCGGCCCGAAAGGAGTTGCGCTGCCTACGGTACGGGCGAGGACGTACCCGCCTCGAAGTGTGTTCGAGTGCAGTGCCCCGGACCGGCGGGCTGTGAACTCGGTCAAGACACTCGAGAGGCCGACCCGCGGAAGGACCTACGGACAGCAACGCTCAGTCGATGAAGTCGCGCAGGAGCTTCGCGAACTCGGTCGGCCGCTCGGCCATCACGATGTGCCCGCCGTCGATTTCCGCATATGTAGCACCCGGGATAACGGCCGTCAGCTCGCGGGAATACTCCGCGGAGACCAGTACGTCGCGGCGGCACCCGATCACCAGTGCTGGTACCTGGATCTGCGGCAGCAGGTCGCGGACGTCCAGCTGCAGGGCGAGATCGATCTGCCGGAGCCTGCCGGGCTCGGGCCGGTAGGACGTTGCGAGCTCTGCCACGGCCGCCGGGTCGAGCGATTCCAGATACGCACGACTGAAGGCGATCAGCATCGTGTATTGGGCGAAAGCCGCCGCGTCATCGGCGAGATCGCGCCAGAGGGACAACGCCTGGCGGATGTATTCGTCACCCTGCCCGGTCCATCCCGAGACCAGCACCAGGCGGCGGACCAAGTCGGGCCGGACTGCAGCGAGCCTGGCGACCACCGCGCCGCCCATGGAATGCCCGACCACGTCGGCGGGCCCCTGCCCGAGATCGGAAATCACGGCGGCGACCTGCTCGGCGAGCAACTCGACGGTCAGTGCGCCCCCGTCGTCGCGCGCCGCATCGCTGCCCGAAAGATCCGGCAGCACTATCGTTCTGGTTTCCGTGAACGTCTCGGCCACGCGATCCCAGCCCTGCGAGCCTCGGCTGCCCCCATGTACCAGGACCAGCGGTCGGCCCGCGCCCAGCACGCGGTACGGCACCCGCGCGGCACCCACTGTGATCTCCCGCATGACTGTCTCCCTTCGTAGAACTGATAGCCACAGACGTTGCCAGGATCTGGTGGCGATGAGCAGAGGAGCGGATTCCCTAGGATCGGCACTCTCAGTCGACGCGCCGCGAACCGCCCGGTGCGCTGTAGATGGAGGAATGACAATGGACAGGGCCAAACTGGCGGACTTCCTCCGCCGTTCCCGCGAGCGGCTCCAGCCTGAGCAGGTCAGCCTCGCCGCCGGGCCGCGGCGCCGCACACCGGGCCTCCGCCGCGAGGAGCTGGCCCAGCTGGCCGGAGTATCGGCGGACTACGTGATCCGGCTCGAGCAGGCGCGTAGCTCCCAGCCCTCGACCCAGCTCCTGGCCGCGCTCGCGCGAGCGCTGCGGTTGACCGAGGACGAACGAGATCACCTTTACCTGCTGGCAGGCCACCGCCCGCCTGAAGGACCACGCGCCGGATATCAAGTCCGCCCCGCACTGCTCTACCTGCTCGACCGGCTGGGCAATACCCCGGCCCAGATCATCACCGACCTCGGTGATCTGCTCGCGCAGAACGCCCTTGCCGAGGCGCTGTTCGGGTGCGTCTGCAACATCGACGAGCAGGACCGCAATATCGTGTGGCGCTGGTTCACCGACCCACACGTACGCGAGGCGTACCCCGCACAGGACCACGACCACCTGAGCCGCGTGCGTGTCGCGGACCTGCGTGCCGCCGCGACACATCGCGGCTACGATCGCCCCGCGACCGCGCTGATCGAGCGGCTCGAGGCGGCCAGCGAGGAGTTCGCCGCCATCTGGCACCAGCACGAGGTTGCCAGGCGCCGCAACCACCACGTGCGCGTCGTGCATCCTGCCGTCGGGACCGTCGAATTCGACTTCGAGATGCTGCAGACGCAAGCCACCGACCAGCGCCTTCGCCTCTTCACACCGCCGCCCGGATCCACCTCTGTCGAAGCTCTCGAGCTCCTGCGTGTCGTCGGCCCGGAGACCGCCCACCGCAGTCACTGATCGGGAGCCCCGCACGGCCCACAGCACTCGCTGCGGGTCGGCGAAGACCGACAGCCGCCCCCTCCACTGCGCCTGCCACCTCGACGCCGCACCACGCCGGCGAAGTACGACGAAGCGACCGAGCCGAGACTGTCCGGCTGGTCGCTTCGCGAAGTTCCCGATCTGGGGACTCTGTCATTCGGCGGTTCTCGGTAGCAGCTGGACCAGGGCGACGACCAGGACTCCGAGGCCGATCAGCAGCTCGAGGCCGAGGCCGAAGGCGTGCGGAAAGCCACCTGCGGCCCGGTGGGCGTCGAGGGCGTGGTAGAAGACGACTCCGATGATCGCGACCCCGATCGCACCGCCCGCCTGCTGCGAGGTGGACAGCACCCCGGAGGCCGCGGCCGCCGCCTCTGGCTCCACGCCGGCCAGCACGATCGCGGGCAGCGGGGCCATCACGAAGCCCATACCCGCGCCGGAGATCAGCAGACCAGGGATCAGCCAGCCGACGCTGCCGTGGGCGCCGATCTCGTCTGCGGTCACCGCGAGCAGGGCGTAGCCGAGGGCTACAACCGCGGCGCCGAGGGCGAGCACCTGACGGCCCAGGATTTCGGCGACCTTGCCCGACATGGCCGAGGCGACGAAGTAGCCGACGCCCAGCGGCAGAAAGATGAGGCCGGAGCTCAGCGCTGTCAGTCCGCGACCGTTCTGCAGATACAGGGCGAGGACCAGGAAGAACGAGGCCATCATCATCGAGTAGACCAGGCTGGCGGCCATCCCCGCGCTGAATGCCCGCTGGCGGAACAGGCTCAGCTGGATCAGCGGCGAACCACCGCGGACACCGAGCCGGTGCTGGGAGTAGACGAATCCGCCGAGCAGTGGCACGGCCGAGGCCAGGCACAGCCAGGTCCACTCGGGCCAACCCTGCTGCCTCCCCTGCACCAGCGGCAGCACGATCGCGACCAGGCCCAATGCCACCAGCACGGTGCCCACGAGGTCGAGCCGGGCGCCGGCCGCGGCCTTCGACTCCGGGATCAGGCGCGGCGTCAGCAGCACCGCGACCGCGCCGACCGGCACGTTGATCAAGAAGATGGATCGCCAACCCATCCCGGCGATGTCAGCGTCGATCAGCACACCGCCGATCAGCTGCCCGAACACGCCACCGAACCCGATCGCCAGCCCGAAGGCATTGAAGGCCTTGGCCCGTAGCTCGCCGGTGTACACAGTGTTGATGATGGCGAGCACCTGCGGCATAAGCAGTGCCGCCGCGAGCCCCTGCACAACTCGGGCGCCGACCAGGATTCCGGCGTTGGGCGCAATGCCACAGGCCAGCGACGCGAGGGTGAACAACGCCATTCCGGCGCCGAACAGTCGGCGACGGCCGTAGAGGTCGCCGAGTCGTCCCGACGTGATCAGTCCGGCGGCCAGCGCCAATCCGTATCCGGCCACGATGAATTGGATCTGCGACGAGCTGGCGTGCAGGTCGGCCTGGGTGGCGGGCAGCGCGACGTTGACGATGAAGAAGTCGAGGGTGGTGATGAAGATCCCGGCGAGCAGGACGGCCAAGGCAGCCCACGACGGGCGGCCGACCTCCCGCTCCTGCGGCCCCGCGGTGGGGGCGACGGTGGTGCTCATGTCTGCTGTGTTCCTCTCGTGCTGAATGAGATCGGACCGCCACCCCGGCCGTGACGGCCGGGGCCGGTCCATGGGGTCGACCGTCAGGCGGGGACCTTGTCGAGGAAGCCGTGCACCTTGCTGATCCGGCCGTGCTCGTCCAGCACCGCTACGTCGAAGCCGACGACCAGGGCCTCGCCGCCCGCCGGGCCGAGGTTCCAGGTGAAGCGGACGATGTTGTGGTGGGCATCGACCGGACCACCGAGGCTGAACTCCAGCCCGGCGAACTGGCCCTGCACCGCGGCGATGGTCGCGTCGATCGCGTCGCGGCCCTCGGCGACCCCGATCGGGTCGGTGTAGGTGCAGTCCGCCGCCCACAGCTCGTCGATCGCAGCGCGGCGGACAACAGCGTCCGTCTCGTTCCAGGTCTGCAGGTACTCGGTGACGAGGTTGTCGTGCTCGGTCATGTCGTTCTCCTTGTTCGGCGCTTTCTTGCTGATCAGAACGCTACGGAGACTGCGAGATCCGGGAATCGGGCATGCTTAGGTATTTGGTTCGATCGGAATCGAAGGACATAGGTAACGTTCGTTGGTGCTACAAGGACGCGAGACGGAACTGTCGGTCGTAACGGGATTGATCGAGCGAGCCCATAACGGTGCCAGCGGCACCCTGGTATTGCGGGGCGAACCGGGGATAGGCAAGACCGCGCTGCTGGCCGAGGCGGTGGCCAGAGCAGACGGCTTTCGTGTCATCCGGGTGACCGGCGTCGAGACCGAGGCCGAGCTGACGTTCGCGGGCCTGCACCTGCTGCTGCGATCCGGACTCGACCGCCTCGACGCGCTACCGCAGGTCCAGGCCGACGCGTTGGGCAGTGCCCTGGGCCTGACCGCCTCAGCGGTGACGCCGGACCGCTTCCTGATCGGACTGGCCGTGCTGTCGTTGCTGTCCGAGCTGGCGTCCGAACAGCCGCTGCTCTGCGTGGTCGACGATGCCCAATGGCTGGACAAGAGTTCGGCCGACGCGCTGCTGTTCGCGGCCCGCAGACTCGACTCCGAGGCCATCGTCGCGCTGTTCGCCACCAGGACCGAGGGCGACTTCCGAGCCGACGGGCTCGCGGAACTGCCGCTGACCGGGCTGACAGCGTCCGCTGCGGTGAGCCTGCTCGACGACTGCGACCTGCCCCAACAGGTGCGCTACCGCATTCTCGCCGAGGCGGCGGGAAATCCACTCGCGCTGCTGGAACTGCCCCGCGCCGTCGCAGCCGACGCCGCCGGTCTGCGCGGCGTCGACGCGGATCCGCTGCCGCTGACCGAACGACTCCGCCGCGCCTTCGAAGGACGGCTCACCGTCCTGCCCGCAAGCGCTCGCACCGCGCTGCTGATCGCGGCGGTGGAGGGCGCGGGCGACCTGGAGGTGATTCTGCGGGCCGCCGTCGAGTGCGGCGCGTCGAGCGACGACCTCGACGCCGCCCGCGAAGCCGGACTCGTCGAACTTTCCGGCGGCACACTGACATTCCGGCATCCCCTCGTGCGGGCCGCCGTCCATCGCGCCGCCGCGCTGTCCGCGCGCCGTGCCGCGCATCGTGCGGTAGCCGCCGCCCTCGACGGCCCCGAGGTCGCCGATCGTCGCGCCTGGCACCTCGCCGCCGCCACCGAAGGCCAGTCCGAAGAGGTGGCAGCCGAGCTGGAACGGACCGCGGCGCGCGCGCAAGAGCGCAACGGAGCCGCAGGCGTCTGGTACGCGCGCGCCGCCGACCTGTCCGCCGACCCCGCGGACCGGGCCCGTCGTCTGACCCTCGCCGCCGAGGCCATGGCACAGTCCGGCGAGCAGGATCATGCCGTCGAGCTGGCCGAACGCGCCCTCCGCCTGCTCGATGGCACCGAATCCGCCCTGTTCGCCGATCCGGCCGAGGCGGACACGCTCGCCACCAGGCTCGCCCAAGTGCGGGCGACCACCGATTTCCTGAGCGGCGATTCCGCATCCGCTCATCGACGCATGACCGACGCCGCTGCCCGGGTCGCCGCGACGGATCCGGCGCTGGCGGCCACACTGCTGATCGAGGCGATACACGCCGCCTGGTACACCGGCCCCGACGAACTCGCCGACGCCGTCGGACGGCTGGAAGCGCTACCGTTGGACCCCGACCAGCGCCCCGCGCCGCTGGCCCGGCTGTTGATCCGGGCCGTGTCCCCGGTCATCGGCAGACCTGCCGGCGAGGCGGCCGAGACCGATCAAGCCGTTGCGGCCGCGGTGGCCGCAGCGCAGGACAACGCCGCCGACCTCAGCCTGGTAGTGATCGCGGGTGTGGCGCTGCTCCTGGGACGGGACCGGATCGCCCAGCGCCTCGCGGTCGACCTCGCCGCACAACTCCGTCGCCGAGGACTCATCGGGTCCCTGCCCGGCACACTGTTCTACGCGGCGACCGCACAGCTCTACGGCGGGCGGGTCACCGAGGCTCGACAGACCGTCGCAGAGGCCGTGGACCTCGCCACGGCGACCGGCCAGCAGCACTGGCTGGCGCAGTTCGCCGAGTTGCAAGCCATGCTGGCGGCCATCGAAGGCGACGAGACGCGGGTGGCGGATCTGATCGCCACAACCAGAGCGCGCCGCAGCGATATGGCGTGGCGGGCGCCATGGGCCATCTGGGCGGCCGGGCTGGTCGACCTGGGATCGGGGCGCGCCGAATCGGCACTGAACCGGCTGGTCGAGCTGGACGGCGGGCGGCGCGGTTTCCATATTCCGGCCACACGCTCAACCCCCGATCTCGTGGAGGCCGCAGTTCGAGTGGGCCACACCGAGCATGCGGCGGAAGGACTGGCGCTGCTCGAGAAGTGGGCCACCCACACCGGACAGCCCTGGACGGCGGCTTTGGTGCATCGCGGCCGGGCCCTGCTGTCCACCGACGACAAGGCCGAGTACCACTTCCGGACGGCCCTGACACTGAGCGACGCGGAAGACCGGCCATTCGAGCACGCCAGAACCCAGCTACTGTTCGGCGAGTGGCTCCGCCGTGCAAAACGCAAGGCCGAGGCCCGAATTCACCTGACCGCCGCGCGGGAAACCTTCGACCGACTGGGCGCGGTGCCGTGGGCGAGGCGCGCGGACAACGAACTCACCGCCACCGGAACCTCGGCCACCCGGTCCGGCCCCGCCGACGATCGCGCCGTCAGTCCCGCCGCCGCCGTCCTGACCCCGCAGGAACTGCAGATCGTGCGCCTAGCCGCGCAAGGCCTGTCCAACAAGGACATCGCCGCCCAACTGTTCCTGAGTCCCCGCACCATCGGCGCACACCTCTACAAGGCCTACCCCAAGCTCGGCATCCTCTCCCGCACCGAACTCCCCCAAATCCCCCTCCACTGAACCCAGGCCCGGGCGACCCCGAGTCGTGTCCTCGGCGAATCGCTGGAACGCTTCGGGTGAGAGGTCGACGAGTAGTTGGAACAGATCTGTCGACCCATCTGGGTCGGCATCGTCCAGGGGGAACTCGATCGTGCCGTGGTGCCACTGATCATCCGACATCTCCCGCCACATGCAGGCGGTGACGGCAGGCACGCCGTCGTGGGTGAACGCCGGCTCCTCCAGGCAACTCGTGGCGATCCTTCGCCAGCACCGAAAGCGGCAGTTGGAGGAGAAGTTCAAGGCCGGAAAGGACTGGAAGAAAACGGATCTGGTATTCACGACCGAACCGGGTCGCCCGATCGAACTCCGGAACATGAATCGGATATTCGCCGCATTGTGCAAGAAGACTGGGAATCCATTGAATAAGTGAGTTGTAGGGTTGTCCGGTGGCACGGACGGGTCGGCCGGTGGCCGAGGTGGTGTTGACGGGCGAGGAGCGGCAGACGCTCGAGCGGTGGGCGCGGCGAGCGAAGTCGTCGCAGGCCCTGGCGCAGCGATGCCGCATCGTATTGGGTTGCGCGGCAGGAAAATCCAATAAGGAGGTGGCGGCTGAGTTGGGGATCTGGCCGCAGACGGTGGGTAAGTGGCGCAACAGGTTCGTGGCACGGGGTATGGAGGGCCTGGTCGACGAGCCGCGACCTGGTGGCCCGCCGACGATTACCGATGAGCAGGTGGAGTCGGTGCTGGTGGCGACGTTGGAGCGGCAGCCGGCTGATGCCACGCACTGGTCGCGGACGTCGATGGCCGCCGAGAGCGGATTGAGCAAGTCGACGGTGGGCCGGATCTGGCGCGCGTTCGGGTTGCAGCCCCATCGGGTCGACGAATTCAAGGTCTCGAACGATCCGCAGTTTGTCGACAAGGTGCGTGATGTGGTCGGGTTGTATCTGAATCCGCCGGAGAAAGCGCTGGTCCTGTGCGTGGATGAGAAGTCGCAGATCGTGTGCCACGAATGCTGAAGGAGGCGTTGATGTAGGCGCTTCTGGAAACAGTGCTGTGCATCGATACTGCGATGACGTGGTTGTCCACTGCCGCAACGAGATCCAGGCGCACCGAGTGCGTCAGGCGATCGCCGAGCGGCTGGCCGCATGCGGGGGTCTGGAGCTCCATCCCCAGAAGACCCGCATCGTCTACTGCAAGGACAGGAACAGGCGTGGCTCGGCTGAGCACACGTCGTTCACGTTCCTGGGGTACGGGTTTCGTGTCCGCAGGCTCCGGACGAAGCGGGGGGACTATTTCTTCGGCTTCAATCCGGCTGTCAGTGACGAAGCTGCCAAACACATCCGGGCGCAGATCCGCCGCTGGCGACTGCACTTGCGCAGTGACACGACCTTGGAGCAGCTCGCCCGGGAGATCAACCCGGTCGTGCGGGGCTGGATCAACTACTTCGGGCGCTTCCATCGGTCCGCGTTGTTGGTCAGCCTCAACCGCATCAACGACTATCTGGTGAGGTGGCTCGTCCGCAAGTACAAGCGGTTCAAACGGAAACGAGCGAGGGCTCGCGAGGCCCTGGCCAGGCACGCAAGGATCTGGACAGGCCTGTTCGCCCACTGGAAGCTCGTTAAGCCCTAACCGCGAGCGACTGGACGATGGGAGCCGTGTAAACCGAGAGGTTTACGCACGGTTCTGAGAGCGGCGGCGGGTGAGACTCCCGCCGCCGACTTACCCAGGCCCTGGACCGGTCGGCGCCGGTGCTGCCGATGATGCCGGGCATGCCCGAGCGACGCACTCACGACTACATCCGCCACGGCATCACCACCCTGTTCGCCGCGCTCAACATCGCCAACGGCGAGGTGATCGGCGAGATACACCGTCGCCACCGCGCGGTCGAGTTCAAGAAATTCCTGATCACCCTCGATAAGCAGGTCCCCGCCGAACTCGACATCCACTTGATCTGCGACAACTACTCCACCCACAAGGCGCCCGCGGTCGCGAAATGGCTTGCGGCACATCCACGTTTCAACATGCACTTCACACCCACCTATTCGTCGTGGTTGAACCAGGTGGTGCGACACGAAGTCGCATGAGTAACAGTGGAACTCGTAGAAGGAGGGATCGGCCGATGCCGATAACGTAGTTCCCGATCCCGTGCGCGTGGATCGTCCCCGCCTCGGCGTGCGTCATGGGTGACCGTGGGGTGCGAAGCCCGAGGGCACGGCCCAAGGACCCTTGTTCCATCCGGGGGTTACAGGCTGGGGAAGACCGGGCGGGTGAATCGCGTGAACCCTCGTCGACGCCTCGTCATCAGCACTTCCGCCGGTGGGATGTTCCAGCGGGAGAATAGGGGCCGTTCGTTGTGAGACGACAGGTGCCGTCCGGACGAATTTGGCCGGGCGGGTGCGCACCACCGTCCCCGGGGTACAGAGGGCACCCAATCCGGTCGTGTCTGTCTCATGCGGAACGTGACAATCCCGATGCGGTCCAACCTCTTTCGAGGTTGGTAGGCCGACTGTGAGGAAGGCTGAATTCCGCAGCGGGGGCAGGATGGCTCGAGAAGCGAATGCCGGTGGGCCGAAAGGCCGTAGGAAACCGGGTGCCGCGCAACCAGTTCCTCCGCTGGTGGTGCCCGCATAACTGGCCGGATAGGGGCGGCTGCCCCGACCTGAAAGGGTGCTGACGCGAGCCGGGTGAGCCTGCGGAGTTCCAATGACCGAATCGTCAGAACTCGAGGGGCAAGTTGGACACCACGCTGCTGGTGAACGGACCCGGAGACCCGGTCCTGGATTGGGATAGTGTGCGCTGGCGCACGATTGAGGACCAGGTACGGCGGTTGCGGCAGCGGATCTTCGCGGCAACACAGGTAGGGGACCTGAAGAAGGTCCGGAATTTGCAGAAGTTGATGCTTCGTTCCCGCGCGAACGCACTGATGTCGGTGCGGCGGGTCACGGAGATCAATGCGGGCCGCAAGACCGCCGGGATCGACGGCGAGGTGGTGACCGATGCGGAGCAGAAGACCGAGATGGTCGACTGGTTGCAGCATCGCACCGCCGCGTGGTCGCCGCGACCGGTCAAGCGGGTGTTCATACCGAAAAGCAATGGGCGACGCCGCGGGTTGGGGATTCCCGTGATCGCCGACCGGGCACTGCAAGCGTTGGTGGTCAATGCGCTGGAACCCGAGTGGGAGGCCCGGTTCGAACCCCGATCTTATGGGTTCCGGCCGGGCCGGGGATGCCACGACGCCATCGTGGCCATCCACACCACCGTCAGCCGCACCGACTCTAAACGCGTGTGGATCCTCGACGCTGATCTGGCCGCCGCGTTCGATCACCTCGACCACGGCCACATCGTCGGCTCGCTAGGCACGTTCCCCGCCCGGGGACTGGTGCAGCAGTGGCTGACCGCGGGCGTGGTCGACCGGGGTCGTTTCGCTCCGACCGAGGAGGGTGCTCCACAGGGCGGGGTGATTACGCCCCCAACGCTGTTGGCAACTTCTGCTTCGATGTCACGCTGACCTACCGTCGGCTGGAGCGTCCTCGACGCCGTACGACGGCGGTGTGA